>DASXOQ010000089.1:0-84769 GCA_036494165.1 Steroidobacteraceae bacterium | reverse complement strand
CGAGTTATTTGCGACGACTTTTTGCAGAAATCCATCAATATCGGCACCCTGAGCGCCATATCCCACCATTACATTGATATCTGCGCCCTGCGGAGAGGCCAGATTGGCATTGGCGATGTTGCCGACCGTAGTAATGCCATTCGAGAAGCCAAGATCGAGATTGCGGCCCGCGAGCACATCGAGGCTGCCCGGCCCCCCCACCTGAATCCCGGCCCCGTTGCCGCTGCCCGCAAGGTTGATGAGGTCGCGTCCTGCGGAAATCAAAGTGGTATCCGTCGCCGCGTTGTTCTGACCGTAGTACTGCAGATTCACGATATCCCGGCCTGCTGTCACCTGGGCAAACTTCGGCGCCGACAAATACAGATTGTTGATGTCCTCTCCGGCGCTGACGATCACCGGAGCGCTGTCGCCCACATGAACGTTGCCATCGAATTGCGAAAGTCCCGCGACGGCGTTGCTGGCAAAGGACAAGATGACTCCGGGCAGGGTGACTGTCGGAAAGGAGCCCGAAGGGTTGTCGCTGAGCGTGAAGCCGCCGGTGGCGTTGATGTCGTTGCCGGCCACCATCGAGAGCTGACCGGTGGCCGATGGAAACAGCACCGCCGATGCGGATGCCCCGCCCGTTAGGTTGAGATTGAGATTTCCCTGCGGTGCCTGCAGGCTCAAGCTGGCCGGCAAGACCTGGAAAGCGGGCGCGTTGTCGGCCACAGGCGTCTGTCCCACCAGGGTCGACATCGTGGCGTTCTGAGTGTTGATCTCAAGCGTAACTGCACCTGCGGTACTTGAGAGGCTCACCGACGAATTGTCACCGTAGGTGAAGTACTGCCCTCTCAAATCGCGTGTGGAGTTCTCGCCTTGGGAGATGAAGGTGGGGTTGTAGATCGCGTCCACCTGTACATCGGTCCGGGCGTACACGGAGATCTCGGAATTGCCGAGGGCGATTCCGGAGCCCACCGGCAGACCGTTCGCGGCTGCCGTCTGCGTGGTGGTCAGGCCGCCGCCGGCATTTATGGTGCCCGAACCATCCGCAACATAGATTTGGGCACTGCCCACGTCACCGCCGGCACGTAGTGACAACCCGCCTCCAGTACCCAACGTAAAGGTAGCGCCGTCATAAGTATCGCCTCCGCCAACCAGGCTGTCGGCGGTGGCCGCGGAGAGATTGATGATATTGCGTCCCGCGCTGACGGCGACGTCGCCACCTTCGAGCGCGCCTACGTTCCAGTCGAAGGTCGCGAAGTCGACGCCGTATTGCGCCGCGTGCTGGCCATCGCCCTGGCGCACCAACCATGCGCTTGCTGCGGAGTTGCCGTTATCCGTGCTGGGGTCAGCCGGCGCGCCGATCACGTCGCGACCCGCACCGATACGGATGCTGCCCCCCTGAGTACCAAAGTTGATGAGCACATCGCCGTGCTGACCGGGAATGTCCAGCGGCTGGATGACGTCCGCCGGCGTGGTACCGCCGGTATAAGCCGCGGTGCCTGTTTGAAAGACGACATCGCGGGCGGCAAAAAGATTGAGGTCGCCGGTGCCGGTACGTATTACCGACGGTCCGATGCCATCCGTGGTGCCGTCGGCCTTTTGGGCCGAGGTCAGCAGCGTGAGGTCCGCAGCGGCGCCGCGCAACACGGCGTTGGGATTGGCGCTCGTCAGATCGGCGCCCGCCACGAAACGAATCGACGCGGAGGGTGCAGGTCCGTAACTCGTGGGTCCTGTCTGCAGATAACTCAAGGCGACTAGACCGGAGTTGTAGTCGTCGATGAATCCGTCCGAAATCGTGCCGCTCACGCTGATGGAGCCTGCCGCTCGCACCGACAGATTGATCACCTGCGGCGCCTGCGAGCTACCGTAATCGACCGGGCCACTGTAACTCGACAGATCGAACGAATGGATCGTAAGGGAGTCCTGCGCGTTCGCATCTTGGAGTTCGAGACCCGCTTGCACGGAGGCTGAGGCATTGGACGGGGCGAGCCGCGCGCTTATGCCGGAGGCTGCATTGGTCAGGAACCCCGAGGCGGTGCTCACACCGTTGGCAAGATCGGCATCGACCGTGGCGCCGGTGGTGGTGACGGTGATCACCGGTTCGAGAATAATCTGGCCCACCTTGCTGACATCCGCGCCGAGGCCCTGGGATCCCACATTAATGGCCACATCGTTGCTTGCGATGAGGGCAGGTGCACGCAGTACCAGCTGGCCATTCCCGCCACCGCCATGGGCGGTGATCAGGCTGCCGCCGGCCAGCGTGATGGTGCAGGCCGCGCAAGTGGAGTTGATTTCGATCTCCCCTCCCTGCCCGACGGCACCGGAAGCATCCGCATGCAATTGACCCGTGGCGCCCACGCTGACCGAGGTGCCGCTCGATAATTCAATATGTCCCCGCTCTCCTGCGGAGGGCGCATTGATGGTGCCTTCGATGGAGAGAACGCCAGCATCCGCGGTGAGGGCCACTTGATTGGCGGTCAGCGTCGCGCCCTGCGCAAGATCCAGAGCGCCGCTTCGCACCCGAACGTCGATCTGTTGCGAAAATCCGCTCTGCGTGAGTACGTTAGCGAGCGGCGTCAGCCCGCCAGCGAGTTGCCCCGCATCGAGAATGAAGTTCCCGCCCGCACTGGAGGCGCCCGCCGCGCCGTTGATGCCGCCGCCTAAACTCGCCGTAGCGCCGGCGACGATGGCGAGCGTGCCAGCGGGAGCACTTTGTATACCGGACACGGACACTCGCGAGCCGCTCGCAAGCGATACGGCACCGCTGGCCTGCAGGCTGACGCTGCCACCGGGCGTAGCCGCGGTTTGGCTTCCGACCGACAATTGGGCGCCGGAAGTGTCGATCGAGGCTTTGCTGCCGAGGTCGAGATCACCGTTGGTCGCATTGAGGGTCACGAGACCTGAGCGCGCCACAATGGCGCCATCGTCGAGGATGGAGGTACCGGTGAGACTTAAGGCCCCGCCCACAGGACTCGTCAACGTGCCACCGGCCGCCGATGCAACGGGAGTTCCGATGGTAATGGCCCCGTTCGATGTAACAGCGTAAGTCGAGCCTGGTCCCGGCGCGATCTGCGTCGCGTTCAGCGTCAGATCGCCGCCCACGTTCAGTGCGCCGCTGCCCATCATCGAAATACTGCCGGGCACCTGCGTTACTACGTGCGCGAATCCATCAATGTTGAGTGAGTTTTGTACGAGTTGCAGGTTGTTTGAGACCAGCGACAAGGTTCCGCTGCCCGCAGTCGGGCCGCTGGAGCCAGAATCGGCGCCGCCCAAAGTGAGCGTGGTTGCGCCCAACGTCACATTGCCGCCTGATCGATTGTTGATGCTCTCGCCCAGAATGGTAAGCGAACTGAGCGCCTTGCCACCGTTGGCTGTGGCACCGAGATTCAAGGCGGTCGCGATATCGACGCTACTCTGGCTCTCGATGCGCACCGCCGCGGCCTGCTGCATGGAGCTGAGCAGAGTCGTGTTGATGTTGAACGAATCGCTGGTGGGCGTGCTGCCGGCGAAGGCGATGCTGTCGGAACTCAAAGACCAGCTGGCTCCCTTGCCGCTGACTGCACCATTTGCCGTGATGAGCGGCGCGTCGATGGAAATGGCCCCGCCGGACCTAATTTGCGAACCCGACTCAAGATCGATGCTACCGCCGCTCGTCACCCCAGATCGTGCCACCACAGGCAGCGCAAGATCCGACACCGCCAGAAGCGCCGATGACGACGCGGGAGCGCCGCCACTGGTCAGAGTGAGCTGCTGCAACACGGGTGCCACCACCAGCGGCGTACCGGACTTGCCGGACGTGGAACTTAAAACCGCGCCGGACTTAACATCGATGGTTTGCTGAGCGACCAGCAAGATCTGGTCGGCAGTGAGATTCACGCCGCCGTCGACGGTCACATTGCCGGCGCTCACCGAAACGTTGCTGCCGCCCGCCGCAAGCGAGCCGCCCAGCACCAGCTCGCTGGCATTCCAACTTTGCAGCACCGAGCCCGCGATGGCGATGGCGCCCTGTTGGCCGGCTGCGTTGTTGCCGGTGATTTCGAGCGATGGGGCGCTGACATTGACGAGCGCACCGGCGCCGCCAGTCGCCGCATCAGTCAACACGCTGCCTTGCAAGGTAAAGGAATTGTTAAGAGACTGGACGACGTTGAAGGTGAGTGACCCGGCATTCGCGGTCACGGGCACGGGCGTTGTGCCGCTCGTGGCCGCCGCCGCGCTGAAGAACGTGGATGCGTCGCTCACCAAATATGCGGCGAGCTGTTGGGCGTAGCTGCCAGGGTAGACCGCGAAACCTTCGTATTCTGTGGTACCTGTGTGAAGCCCCGTGGTACCTACGCTCAAGTAGCCGGCGATCACCGGCGCGCCGTTGCCGAGCGCGCCGATCTGGCCGCCGTTCGCGCTGGTATAACTCGGCTGCACCTGGATCAGCAGGGCGCCAGGCTCCAGCGCATAACGCGCTGGCAGCAGCGCATAGAACCCCGGCGCAATCCCGGCGCCGCCCGCGAAGTACACCGTTTGCCCAATGCCTGAGAGTGACGAATCCTGCGGATCGAAGGGCGCGGCGAGTCCCTTTTGGGAGGGCAGGATCGCGTAATACCCCGAGGCGTTGGCGATGGTCTGCGATAATTGGTCCTTGCTGCCGCCCGTACCCGGCACCCATTCGTAGGCGTAAAGACCTCCGCCGCCTTGCAAATCCACAGTGGCGGTCGGCTTCACCACGATGTTGGGCGCAGTGAGGCTTACGGCCTTCTGCGGTACCGCGGTAATCGAGTTGACGCCATTGGGGGTCTGATATATCCACTCCCGGCCGCCGTCCTGGGTCTGTCCGTACGGCACGCTGAGACCCGCGCCGCTCACCGAAACCAGACTATTGTTGCCGAGAGTGAGCTTGTCTCCGGCACTCAACAAGAGCTGGCCGAAGGGCGCAAGGAGCGTGCCGTTGACGGTGATGTCATCGGCTACCACCGAGACTGCACCGCCGGCCGAGAGCGGCGCACCCGGCGAGGCCGAACTCTGCCCGATGGTGATGTTGCCGAGTCCGAGGCTCCCCGAACCCAGCGTCTGCAACGTAAATGCGCTGTACGTATCGGGATAGACGCGTGCAGCATTGAGAGTCAGATTGCCGGCCGTGATGAGCGAACCCAGTTCCGGTCCTGTCCCGGTGGCAACGCCTTGGAGCTGAATGTCTCCCTGACTCGTCATAACGGTGTTCGCCACGCCTTGCACGGCGAAGTTTCCGAACAACACCAACTGCTCTGCATTGACAGTAAGGGCTCCGCTACCGCCTGAAGGCGCGGGCGCTTGTGAAGACTCGCCCTCAATCTGCGAATTGCCGATCTCCACGAGCGGCGCGGAGAGCGCTGCCGACAGGCCGCCGCTCACAGAGACGCTGCGCGCATCGAGTACGAGTTCTCGACCCAGGGTCAGCGGCTGCGCCGTGTCGATTGCGATGCTGCCGTCGGCAGTGATGCCTCCCGTTCGCAACGTCAGCGCATCGGCACCGGAGTTCTCAATTTGGGAAACGCCGACGGTGCCGTAGTTCACACGCGATGCGGCCCCCGTGCCATCGCCGCCCACGATGTCGAGCTCCATCGGTAGACCGAAAGGATCCGGCTGCCCCGGAATGACTTCGTTGCGCGTTAAATCAAACTCGAGGGAACCACCGGCGGCCGTGCCGCTGTTGCCGGAGCCTGCTTTGGCGTTGATGGTACTCAAAAAGGAGATCGACTCGACCGAACTGACGGTGAGTGAGCCTCCGGCGCTCGCTACCGTTTCGCGGGAGTAGCCGATGCTCTGGCCCGGCGTCGCCACATCCAGAAGACCCGAGCCCCCGGCGACGTCAACGCTCGATCCATGCGCGGCGCTGACGAAACCGCGCTGCGCCACGATGCTGACCGAACCACCCGTCATCACGCTTCCGAGCAGAAGACCTTGTCCGTTGGGCGCGTAAAGCGCCCCGCCGCTCGAGACATCGAGCACGGCGCTGGAGCCCAGCGTGATCCCAAGATTCGGGTCATAGCCGGGATCAAGGCTGCTGGCGGTGGCCGCGTTGAAAAGCGTCGGAGACAGGGTCTCGAGTGAAATGCCGCCGCCTGGCGCCCGCAAGGTGCCGCTGACTACCAGGCTACCTTCGCCGGTCAAGGAAATCTTCGAGCCGGGATCGCTCGTTATGGAGGCCCCGGACTGGATGTCGAGCGTACCGTAGGCGCTGGTGCCCAGCAGCACGTCGTCGGCCAGGCGCTCGACGTTGAAGGCCACGCTGGTGCTCGGTCTGAGGTTCACAGGCTCGGCGCCCACATGGCTCAACCTACCGAGAGTGCCGCCGTCAGCTGCGGCTTCGAAATTTGAATTGAGCAGCAAGGACTCTGTGAGCGGAGTGAGGTGTGTATTGCCGAGCAGTGTCAGTACATCGCCTTGATTCGTCTGTGCGGCGCCCGTTGCCGTAAGCGACACACTGGAGAATCCGAAGCTTGAAAACAGGGGCGCGAACAGATGGAGCGCCGGTGCACTGTTCGCGGCATCGTCGGTGAGCTGCGCCTCGGTCCAGGCGCCTGTTCCCTGTCCAATGTCGATGCGGGGCGCAGTCAAGGAGAAGCGCCCGCCCGACGCAGTTTCCACGCCGAAGGCCTCGATCGATAGGTTTTGACCGAACTGCACTTCGCTCTGGGAAGGGCTAGCATCAAGCGTGATGGCGCCGCCCGTGCCGTACGCCAGCGAACCGCTGGACTGCAGCCACGCGCCGCCATCGGCTCTGATGGTCACGTCGTCGCCAAGGACGAGTTCACTTCCGGGCGTCGACGACTGCAGGGTTACGCTGCCGCCATTCTGCAGCGTCCGCCCGCTCTTGACGGCGCCGCTCGCAATGCTGTCGTTGGTCCAGCGTCCGCTCACGTCCAGAGTGACATCGGGGCCGACAGATACGCCGGTGCGCGGTTGGCCTGCGCCTAGCGAGGGAGCGTTCGGATTCTGGTCCGCAATGGTCAGGATGCTCGCAAAATTGAGGGTGCCGCCCAGGTCGGTGATGCTGGAATCAACATCGACGCGTGCTGCCGAGACTTGGAGCAAACTGCCGCCCGGCAGGTTCAGCGACAGACCCGACGGCACAGCGACCGTGGTGTTGCTGAATATGCGCATGTTGGTGAATCCGTCGTTCACGAGCATGGCAGCCGGCAACTGCAGGCTTTGAGCAGGCAAAGCGGCTCCGTCGGCCACCATCACGGGTATCGGTCGATTGATGACCGCGATGGCTGGGGCGAGGTAATCCGGGAGCACCGTCTGGTTGCCGCCCGCGCCCTGCGGCAGGCCGATAGTCAGTGTGCCCCCGGGCACTGCGCCTCCAAATGTGCCCACCGCGCCGCGTTGGTACGGCCCATTGACGACCGTGGCGCTCAACGAACCCTGCAATATCATCGCCGGCGCCGCGAACTGCACCGAGCCTGCCGCCGCACCCTGCTGATAGGTTGCGTCGTAATGGCTCAGCATGGGGGTTGGCACGACGTCTTGCACGCCCCACTTGTCGTAGGCCTGCGTGAACGTCGGGTTCACGACGCCGCTGTAGGTTTGCAGCGGGCTCGCGCTGCCGATGTCGACAAGTGAGCCGTTGGCACCGACGAGCGCCGTTGTCTGGATGTTGCCGCCGAGATAGGTAGTGTGGCCGCCCGACACATTGATCGAGGCGCCGGGGTTGAAGACGATGTCGCCTTCGGACTCTAAAGACACCGTTCCACCCGCCTCCGTGCGCTGCGCAATGTTCTTTCCCACCGCAGCAATGGCGGAGGAGACGTTCGCTATCGGGGTTCCCGCACCCCCGTCAGCGCGCACATCGACGGTGACTGTCTGACCGCGCAGTGCGCCGTTGCGCTGGCTGGGATCATCCGCAAGTTCGTTGGAGCGCAGCTGCACCGTAACCAAGTTCGCGGACATGGGTAGCTCGGCCACACTGCCGGCGAGATCGATGTTGGTGCCGGCGTCGATGCGAAGCCGCGCATCCGAATTTCCTCCGCTGAGAACCCCTGCATCCGGGTCGGCTTCGGCGCCAACCGTGAGCGAGCCGCTCGGCGCCACGATCGACGCGCCATGGATCAACACCTGCTCCCCCACCAGGCTGACCGACGACTGCAGCTGCGTCTGCGCATCGACAGCAGTGGCGCTATCGGCATACTCCGGCATGATGCTGATGCTGCTGCCGAGTTCCAGCGTGCCGCCTTGGGTGGCGGTAATCGGATTGGTGCCGTTGAATTTGACGCCGTCGGCCGCTTCCAGGCGCACCGACCCGTTGGCGGAGACCGTCGTGGTTGCCGAGACGCGCCCGTCCTGATTGACCATCAAGCCCGTTAAGGTGATGTTGCCACGAGCGGAATTCAGCGAGCCGGTCAACTGATTCGCTACATTTCCACCGCCATCGACCTGCACGATGAGGCCGCGCAACGAGGGATCGCTGCTCGCCTGCAGGTAGACCGTCTGGCCGGCCGCGAGCACGACCTGACCGTCGTTCGCCGTGAGCGTGCCGGCGTTCTGAACCGTTGGTGCCGCCAGCAGCAGGCGTCCGCCATTCGTTGCGGTCAGCTGCGCGCCCTGCTGCACGGTAATGCTGCCCGTATTTGTGATCGCGCTTCCATTCGCGTCAGTAAAAGGCTGCAGGGCCGCACCATCCGATAGCACCGGCGCAAGGATGCCCGAGGCAAAGGTGGAATCACTGATATTGAGCGACGAGGCGATCATGCCCGCGGTGTTGACTCGGGCAGTCGAGCCAAACAGAAAGCCGTTCGCATTGATCAAATAGATTTGGCCATTCGCGTTTAGGGAACCCAAGATGCTGCTCGGATTGGCGTCGTAAATCCGATTTAATGCGATGGAGCCCGCATTCGGCTGTGCGAACGTGACCTTGCCGTTCGCGCCGATGTTGAATGAGGCCCAGTTGAGGGTGGCATCATTACTCGTCTGGTTTATCTTGAGGCTGTTGCCGGACTGCACGGCGGTTGCAGCACCCTTGCTCACGAACGAGTTCGCGTTACTTCCGCAGCCGCCCGGGGCGCAAGGTACCGGCAGCGGCGTCGCCGCATGCAATATCTGACTGATGGCGGCCGCCAACAGCATGCCCGAGCCGCTTTGAACGACGAAGGGACGCTTCATGAGACCGGCTCCGTGAATCCCGATGGTGAGCGATGAACCATACGCAGCATTTGTGACATGTCAGTTTCGCGAGCAGTGCCGCTAGAACGATCCCCGCACCACGAAGAGCCAGCGCGCCGAATCCGCGCGCGTGACGCTGGCATCGTCGAGAGGTTTCGCCCAGGTGAGAATGCCGATAAGTTTCTCACCGGGGAGCAAGTCCAAGCCGGCCCCCCAGCTGCGCAGCGTCTCCCCAGAGGGTTCACCCGGTAATGGGTCGATCAGCGCCCCCCGTCCAACGTCATAGAAGAGATAGCCGTCAACCAGCCGGTGGTTGTGCCAATGCCACCCGGGCGAATTCAGCTGCACGGTGCCCTTGATCGCTTTGTCGGCCAGCTCTTCCGCCTCCAGGTAACCGCGCACGCCATCAACGCCCGCGATTGAGAAATCTTCGTTCGTGATGAGCGGCTCTGCTGCTGCCTGCCCTGCGGCCCGCAAGCGCAGGCTGAAGTCCGCCGGAAGCCTGAATACCGTGCTCCAGTCGGCCCGCACGTAAAAATAGTTGGCGCGACCCTTGTATCGGTCGTTCGCGAACGCAGTGGAATTGTTGACGAGCCCCCGGGGGCCGGCGTCCGCCGATACACTGAAAGTAGTCGTGGCACCCTCATAGTGCCAGTACCCGCTGTAAGCGGCGGACAGATTCAGGTAACTGATGGGCGTGCTCAGTGCGGACGTCGCATCCACGTTGATGGTGTTGCGAAAATGCTTGTAGTCGACGCCCAGACTGATCGACTGCAAGGTGTTCTGCGACTTGAACAGCTCATAGCCCAACCGCGTGCTGTAGATTTCGCCGATGCCGAGCACGCCGAGGGTGCCAACCGTTGGTACGGTGCTGTTCGAGTTCACGTACGTGAACGACGGCTGCAGCCCGTTCTCGAACGTATGAAATTGGTAGTTGGCGGCGATCACCCGCACCTGGTCAAATTGCTGCGGAGTGAACTGGTACTGCAGCGACAGGCTGTCGCGCACACCCCAAAGGTCATCGTACGCAAGACTCGCGATGCCGCGCAGCTCGTGCGTGCCGATGGTGTTCTGATTGTTGAATTCGAGGCTGCCATGCAACGGCAGCTTGTCGTTCACGGTGAATGCGAGGTCCACGGTTCCGGGCTCGGCCCCGGCCTTGAGCACTGGCACCACCGAGCGATCTGGCGTTTCGGCATTGATGGCACCCAACTCCTCTTGGAGTTTCGACAACTGCAGAACGTTTCCGGGCGTTGCCGCCGGCAGTTTGGCGATCACATCGCGTTCGCTTGAATAGCGGGCGCCTGCGACGCGCTCCTTCTCCACCCGTCCCTCCGTCACTCGCAACCGGACGATGCCACCCTCGATGGTCTGCGGCGGGATGTCGACGAAGGCAGTACCGTAGCCCTGGTCGTGATAGAGCTTCTCCAATTGCGCCCGAGCCTGCTCGACGTCCTTCAAACTCTTGCCGGGACCGAGTAGAGGATAAAGAACGGTCTCGATGCTGCGGTTCGCGAGCACTGTGTTGCCGAGCACGCGATATTCGGCGACATCGAAATGCTGTTGCGCGCCGGCTGCCGAGTCATCAGGTGGCTTGGCTGGCTGCTCGGCCCTCGCAAGCCTTGCGAAGAGCGCGATTAGTAATCCCAGGAGCAGCAGCACGAATTTCGGGCGAATGCGATCGCGGGCCGAGCTCCGTGGCGAAAATCCGTGGTCAAAAGAAAGCTGACCGCCCTTTCGGGCGGTCAGCGGATAGGTCGTCAACTTAGAATTCTTTCAGTCGATTGCGCAACCCTTACGGCACCGAGGCGATCTGCAACGGGATGTTGCAAGTGGCCTTGCCACGCGAGAACGGATTGACGTAGATGGTCGAGGAACCTAATCCCGTCAACGAACCGGTGGTGGTGTTGCCATTGCTCGCCACTGCGACGTGAGCGGTGTTACCGCCTACCGTCGGGTTTGCGAGAATGTCAGGCACGTGCGGGGCGGTCGCGAGCTTTTGCAGTTCGCCGGTGAAGTAGGAGGTGAGTCCCGCATCGCCCGAGGCATTCGGGTTGGTCGTGTACACCGCTTCCACCCAGAAATTGTACTTTCCGCCGGCAGCCGCGATGTTCGACGGTGCGACGCCATCGATCGAGATCAGGATCGAGTTCGCCGGAGCGGCGTTGTCGATGGTGGCATATGTGATGCCGCCCGCCTGACTCGACAATGCCGTCAGCACGTCGCCTGTCGCGAAGTAATCGGTAAAGGTCTTGGTGGATTCCTTGATCGAGCCGCCCGCCGACTGGCAGGAGTCGCCTGCGATCAAAAGGTCGGTCGCCGCGCGGCTGCCCGAACCCAGTTCGCGGTTGACGATGATGATCGGCACCGAAGAACTCGCCACCTGGGCGCCGTTGGTGTCAACGACCGCGGACCAATCGGTTACCTGCTTCGTGAGGATGTTCTGCAACATCGGCGTGCTCAGGGACAAAGTCGACGGCAATGTGGGCGAAGAGCTCGCGTTATTCACGTAGATTCCGTAAACCTCGTCGAACAGCGGCGTCGAGGTCACCGTTGAGACACCGCTGGGGTTGACTTTACCCCAGGCAGTGGTGCTGTACGGCGTCGGATAGTTGTTGCCGGTCAGTGCCGCGGGTTCCACGTCGCTGATTCCAAGTTGCACCGCGTGGGTGCTCACCGCGCCCCCGAAGGTATCGGTGGTGCCGTTACTGGCACTGGTACCGGTGACCGTTGCGACGCAGTCGTTCGCGTCGGCGCAGGTAATGAAGGTCGTCTTCGTGAGATCGAGCTGTTCGACCGCATCGTTGTTGGCGATCGGCAGGACACCCGTCACCGAACCACCCTCGAACCGGTAGTAGACAGTGAAGAATTCCGTGCCGTTGGCACCGGCCGTGCCGGACGCCGGTGCGCAAGACACCGCGCCGAAGTTAGTGTTGGGCGAGCTGGTGATGTTCAAGGCGTTCGCAAGGCCGCCGCAGAGGTCAGTCTGCAGGGCGCCTAGCACGGCCTTCTTGGCAGCCGACGAGCCGGCTACGTAGAGGACCTTGGCCGCCCCCGCGGCTTGAGCCACGGTTGGCGGCGTGGCCGCATTCGCGCCACCGGTGAGGGTGCCGAGAATGGAGGCGACGGCCATGGCAATGGACGTATTACGATTCATGTGTTGCTCCGAAAATAGATTAGCGTTTAGCGAATAGAATCAGGCGGCTGTCCTTTGCTTGCGGCGGCCGACGCCGGCAAGTCCCAGAAGACCGCTGCCCAGAAGCCACACGGCCGCCGGAAGCGGAACGGGCGCGGTGCCCGCGGAGAAGCTGAAGCCCGTCTGGGACAACGTGGCCGTACCAATCGAGCCGATCGACGCGGCACTTGCAAGGCCGTTGCCCGACACGAAGTACAGAGTTGCGCTGCCAAGGCCAGTCACGGCAGTCGGACCGCCATTGGAGTACCAGTTCTGCACGTTGCTGCTGCCAATCACGGTGCTGTCCCAGATGCCGCCGCTCGAGGCGGCGCCCGAGAAGATGGACGTGGCGTCCGCGGCAGCGCCTTGGGCGGCCAGATTGTTGTTGATCTGTTGGACGGTACCGCCGGCCTGACCGTTGAGGTGCGCCCACTGGTTTAGGTTCACGCCGAAGGGCTGGAACGAGGCCGGAACTTGAATGGTGGTGACGAATCCTGCCTGGCCTGAGTTGCCGTAGTTAGCCGTGCCCGCGGAGTTGAAGGAGCCGCCGCCCTGCACACCCCATTCGATGGTGTTGCCGCTGCTCGCGCCGAGCGAGAGAAGGGACTGAAGGTTCGCGTCCGTGGACGCACTGATCGAGTTGATTGAAGTAAGACCGTTCTTCACGGTCGTGCCAGTGTCACCGGCATACGAGCCGATGATGCTGCCCGAGCTGTTGAGGACTTCCGCGAACAACAACACATCGCCGGGCGAGGTGCTGGTCGGTCCGACCAAAGCAGCGTGCGCCGAGACATAGCTCATCGTGAGCGCGGCGGCGACGCCCAATTTTCCGAGTGTATTCATTGAAACTCCCAAATAGATTGAAAAACCCAATGTCCAAAACTGCGATCGTCAGTCGCACGCGAACTCGCAAAGTTCGGAACCTTCCGTGCTCGCGACTGTCCTCCCGATCGGCTGCTGCGTATGCTGCGGTCGACGTGTGGCACGTTGGTGATGGAAATGTGAAGGTTGTCACACAAAAATTCCTACAGATCCCGCGACGTACGCCGATACCTCGGCACTTCGTCGTACGAACGTCATACATCTGTCCGCTTGCGAGTGGATCTCGAATCGTCAGCGTTTCCCGCTATCATTCGCGCGCTCATGACTTCGCTCGAATCCGCCGTATTACTCTTTCGCCAGGGTCGCACCGTCGATGCCGAGCAACTGTGCGCGCGTCTGCTCGAAAGCCGCGATCGCCCGGCGGCACTGCTACTGATGTCGGACATACATTTGTCAGTCGGACGTCATGCGGAAGCAGTACCGCTGCTCGAGGAACTGCGGCGCTTGCACCCCCTCGATGCCGCGAATCTGCGCCGTCTGGGCGGCGCGTTGCTATCGCTCGGCAGAGCCTCCGAAGCCGTCGAGGTGTTGACTGCCGCGGTCGATCGAGAACCGAACAATGTCCGCGGCCACAACAGTCTCGGGCAGGCGCTGCTCGGCTTGGGTGAAGCAGGGCAGGCGGTTGCTCAATTCGAGAAAGCCATCGCCATCGAACCGATTTATGCAATTGGGTTCAACAACCTGGGACTCGCGTTCAACGCGCTGGACAGAGGACCGGAAGCACTGCAAGCCTTTCAGCACTGTGTGTCGCTCGACCCGAATCTTCTTCCCGCGTGGTTCAATTTGGGCTGTGCGCTCCGTAAAGCGGGTCGATTCGAAGAGGCACTCGCTGCCATTGACCGGGTGCTTGCCCGCAGTCCCACTCACGCGAATGCCTGGTCCAACCGCGCAGCCTTGCTGGGGAAGCTCGAGCGCAATCATGAGGGACTCGTGGCGATTGAGAAGGCTTTGCAACTCCTTCCGCACGATGCGGTATTCATGGCCCAGCGCGCCTGGTTGCTCCTCTGCATGGAGCGCCATGAGGAGTGCCTGAAGGATGCCGAGGCTGCGCTCGCACTCAAACCTGATTACGCCGAAGGCCTGAACCTCAAGGCCGCCGCGCTCTGCAAACTGCGCAGACCCGAGCTTGCCCTGTCCGTCGTCGAGCGAGCGATCGCCCTCGAGCCTGGATACCTCGATGCACTTTGCACTCAGGCATTGACCCTGATCGGCATCGGCGATCACGATGCCGCGGTTCTTGCTTATCGTCGAGCGCTCGCGATTGACGGCGATTGCATGCCCGCGCGTGCCGGCATCGTGGCCGCCTGTATTCCCGCGGTACCCGCGACGCGCGAAGCCGACGTCGCGTCACGAGCGCTCCTCGATGGCGAATTGAGCGATTTCGAGAAGTGGCTCGCGATCCGAACGAGTTCCCAGCGCGAGCTTCTGCAGCTTGCACAACAGGAGCTTTTTTATCTTTCGTATCAGGAAGCTGATAACGGTCCGTGGCTGGCGCGCTATCGTGGTGCCATCGCAGGTCGGGCGGCGAGCCCGCGTACGATGCTGCGTTCGGCTCCGCAAGCGCGTCGACGCATTGGTATCGTTTCCTCACACGTGTTCGATCACTCGGTGTTCGTCGCCCTGACGTTGGGCTGGCTCAAGCATCTCGACCAGTCGCAGTTCGAGATCACGCTCTTGAGCCTCGGGAAAAGGAAGGACGCCCAAACGCAGACAGCGCGGACTCTCGTGGAGCACCTGGAGAGCGACCGCGGTGGCGCAGCCGCCTGGGCGGCCCGTATTTCTGACCTGGATTTCGACGCGCTGATCTATCCGGAAGTGGGCATGGACCCCACTACGATGTCTCTCGCCCACCTCAGACTCGCGCCGCTGCAGCTCGCTGCGTGGGGCCATCCGGAAACCACCGGCCTTGCCACCATGGACGGCTTTGTATCGGCGCAGGCCTACGAACCCGAGGCGGCGCAACAACACTACGGCGAGGTGCTTTGGGCCCTCCCTCACTTGGGCGTCGCCTACGCGCCGCAACCGGAACCCGAAGTGCCTCTCGATCTCGAGACTTTGGGACTGGACCTCAAGGTTCCGCTATTTGTTTGTGCCGGTACGCCGTTCAAATATCGCCCCGAAAATGATCAGGTATTGGCGCAAATCGCCCAACGGGTCGGCGTTTGTCAGTTTCTATTTTTCGACTACGAGCGTCGCGGCCTCAGTCGGCGCTTGCAGGAGAGACTCGCCCGCTGCTTTGTGGACCACGGCTTAGACCCTAGGCTCTATCTTAAGTCACTGCCCTGGCTGCCACGGGGAAAGTTCATCGCGCTGCTCCGCCGCTCGCATGTATTCCTCGACACGATAGGATTTTCTGGCTTCAACACCCAAATGCTCGCGCTTCAAGCCCATACGCCAAGTGTGGCGTTCGAAGGCAAGTTCATGCGCGGACGGCTCGCGAGCGGCGTCCTTAGGCACCTTGGGCTCCCCGAACTGGTCGGCGGCGATCGGGAGCGGTACATCGACATCGCTTCTCGCCTCGCGAGCGATGCGCGGTATCACGCGAAGATTCGCGGGCGTCTGGCCGAGGTCGAGCCGCAGGCTTATGACGATCCCGAACCGGTACGCGCGCTTGAGCGGGTGCTGACCGGGCAGACGCGACGCTAAATCACCTGTAGTGAGGCGAGCACCGGCAGGTGCTGGCGCATGAAGGTGAGCACCTCTTCGGTCAGCGCGTCGAGTCCCTCCCCCGGCGTAGAAAAGGGTTTGCCGTTCTTCAAAATGGTGATCCCTTGCCCCTGCATGATCTTAAAGGCATGCGCGGCGATCTCTCCGGGCTGCCCTTTACCCTGATGCATCGCATGCAGAAACAGCTGCGGAATACGCCCGAGTTCGACGGCGGTGACCGTGACGGGGCTCGCGAGAAAACTGACATCGGCGGCCTTGCAGGCCTGTTCGCACAGATGCAAGTTGAGTTTTTCGGTCTGCGGCCGCGCATGATCGATGTCGGCATCATTCTGCGCGGAGGCGAGAGCACCGGTTTTGACCAGGGCCTGCACTACGTCAACCAACTGCGCGAATTCGACGCCAGCGGGCTTCACAGCGCTTCCCAGCTCGGCGAGGGTTTTGGGTTTGTGGTCCGCAAGCGCCTGGATGAGCGGATCGCAAATCCGATCGAGCAGCATGCGCTCTCCGAGTGCGCCGCCGATCTTCTTGGATACCAGAGCGGGTGTGCGCATCAGCACCACGCGCTGGCGGGCGAGAGCATCGTCCCGCTGCTCGGCCGACAGCCGGCGCCCGTCCTTGACCCAATAGTCCTTGCGGAAACTCTGGTTGATCAAAAGATCGCGGACCGTTTCGCGCACCACCGGGTCCGGTATCTCATTGACGAATGCCTGCTGCGGCGGCGTCAGGTTGAGGCCGTCGATGGTCGAAAAGTGATTCGCGGAGCAGGCAAATTGCAAGTGCGCCTCGCCGAGCCAGTCCGCCATGCGTCCAAACGAGGTCGGGCTCCAGTTGCGGTTGAAATATTCGTGGGCGACGTAGGCACGATTCTCGCGGCGGATGCTCTTCAGGCGCTCGACGGCCCGCGCGTTGCCCTGGGCGAATGCCGGACTCAATTCCACCACCCGCTCCACAAGCTGCAGGGCACCGTCGACACCCACGCTCAGGTCGGACCCCCCCCTGTTGTACAGGTCTACGGACCGCATCAGGAGGTCTTGCAGCGGAGCAAAGCTGGCGAGGCCGGGCAGCGCGTTGTAACTCACATAGACGGCGCCGCCGCTCTTTAGCTTGCGTCGAATGAAATCGACTATGAGGCGGCGATTGTCGTCGTTGATCCAGCTCCAAATCCCGTGCATGCAGATGAAGTCGAAATCGGGGAGATCCTCGCGTCTGCAGAATTCTGAGAAAGATTGATCAAAAAAATGCGCCTTGGCGTGTGACACGTCCGCCAATTGCCTGGCGTAGGCCGCCTGAGGTGCACTGAAGTCGGTGCCATACCATTCGTTCACGGTGGCGGCGGCATGCAGATTGGTGCTCACGCCCTGCCCGAATCCGAGCTCGCACGAGATCCCGGCACTCGGCGGCGCAAGGCCCGCGTTCAAAAAGGCCAGCGGCAGACGCAGCGGATTGAGCTCCGGCTGGTAATTGTGCAGATAGCTGACGTCGGCTACGTATCCCTCGCTCCAGTGGCTCATAGGATTCCCATAATTTACTTGGTGTGGGCTTGATGGCCTGCTGCGGATCAGTAGGGTATGGAGGCGGTGAGTTGCCGATATTTCGCTGCCTTGATGGCCAGCTCATCTCCCGACTGCATCGGCAGCCCCTCTCTCACCCCAATATGACGCTGATTGCCCTTGGCGAGGGTAAACGCAAAATTCGCCTTATCCTGGGTCGCAAGGGTCGTTTCGGTCACCTCGATATCGATGGACTTCTCCGACTGATTGGTCAGGATGAGATCGTAAGTGTCCTTGAGCACCCGGTGCTGACTGCCGGTTTGCTCATCGAGTACGAACACCCGGTTCGGAACCACATTCATCATGAGCGGCGGATCCTGATCTGGGTCGGGCGCGACTTCAGCTTCGGCGGTGGGCAAAGTGGCCCGTTGGGGGAGCGGAGGCACCTGGGTGGCGGCGAGCGGAGGGGCCGGCGTGGCGGGCGGCTTTGCGGCTGCGATCGTCGGCACGGTCGGCGCACGGGGCGTCGGCGCTGGGATTGCAACCGCCGCCACTGTAGGCTCGCGCTGCCACCAGAGATAGGCGACCGTGACGGTAAAGCTCGCGAGCATCACGCCGGCGATTGTGGGAAGGGACACGTTTTGCACCTGGGGAGTCTACGAAGCTTCTGCAACGATTTTGTGACGTCGAACTGGTTGGATTTTTCATGTCGTTGCGTCCGCTGCAATGTCTTCGTTCGGCACACCTTGCCGACGTCGCTCCACCGCGACTACAAACGCCGCTTCAAGGCTTTGAGTCAGCTCTTTGATGGCGAACAAGGGCAGCTGCTGCCGCTCGGCGATCAGTCGGCCCTTTAACTCTTCGAGCACGCCCGGGTGCACCGCGAGGTCCACGGCACGCTCCTCGTAACCCGCCAGGCTGTAGGTGACCAGCTCATCCAAGCCGCAGGCGTGCAGCAGGCTCGCGCCCATGCGGCTCGCGGGCGCTTCTCCCGCGAGGGTGAGCACCGGCAATCCCATCCATAGGGCATCCGCCGCCGTGGTCCCCGCATTGTAGGGTGCCGTGTCGAGGAACAGGTCGGCGATGCGAAAGCGCGCGAGATACTCGGGCAGAGGTAGTGCGGCTCCAAAAACCAAGCGATCCGGCGCAATACCCGCCTTCTCGGCCGCCGCCCGCAAGTTTTGCGTCACGCGCACATTGGCTCCGTACAGCAATAGCACGGCGCGCGGCACGCGCGACAGAATCCGCATCCAGGCGGCGAAGATTAGCGGGGTAATCTTGTAAGGCGCGTTGAAGCAGCAATAGACGAAAACGTCATCCGGCAGCTTGAATTCGGCGCTACCGAATCTCCTCGCCGATACGCATCGGTGCGGGTCATTCGCCTGGAATACCGGAAGATAGACGATCTTCTCGCTCACGTGCGGCCGCGCGCCGTGGGGTACGAGCAGGCGATCGGCGATCAGATAATCCATGTACGGCGCGCCGCTCGTCGCCATGTAGCCCAGGTAGCCCATCTGTATGGGCGCAGCGCGCGCTGCGAAGATCCCAGGACGCGCGTTGCTGGTGAATCCCCCGAGATCGATGGCGATGTCTATGCCCTCGGCCCGCGCCCGACCCGCGATTTCCTCATCCGACAACGGACCCACATCGATGAATCGGTCGAAAGAGCGCTGCAGGCGCAGGCGCATGGCATCACCGGTGTTCTGCCCATAGGAGAACGCCAGCACCTCGAAGGCGCCTCGATCGTGCGTTTCAAAAAGTGCGGCGGTGAGATGTGCCACGGGGTGATTGCAGAAGTCCGCCGAGAAATATCCGAGGCGGATCTTGCCGCCGCCGTAGCGCTGAGGCGGCGCGGCACTTCCATTGCCGAGCTCGTGCTCCACGTAGATTTCCGCCGCGCGCCGCTGCAGAGCTGCCGATCCCAGGAGACCCAAGAGCGCAAAGGGCGGACAGCTCGGCACTCCGCTCTCGATGTCGGCTTGCAGGTGGCGCAGCTCCCGGTCGAAATCGCGCCAGTCGCAAAGCTGCATCCGGCAGTGCAGGCGGGTACCACGCAGATAAGGCAGCATCGGATTCTGCTCCATCGCCAGGTCATATAGCCTGCCGGCGGTGTCCGGATCTCCCAGCCCACGTTCCATGTCCGCCCATTTATAATGCGCCTCGGCAAACTGCGGGCGCAGGTTCACCGACCGTCGATAGCTCTCCCGCGCCTCGGCGTGGCGTCCCAATTCCGAAAGCACGTTGCCCCGATTCATCCAAGCCTCGGCAAAATCGGCACGGACCCCGAGAGCCGTCTCATAACTTGCCAGGGCCTCGTCGAAGCGACGCAGCTGCGCGAGCGCGCTGCCGCGGCCGTTTGAGACCTCGGCCATGGTGGGATCGAGTTTAAGGGCGCGATCGTAGCTTTCGATGGCCTCGTCGGAGCGTTGCGAATCGCGCAGGGCATCGCCGATATAGGCGTGAATAAAGGGATCGTCGGGCGCGAGGGCGACCGCCGCTTGGTAGCGATCCAAGGCTTTCGCGTAGTCACCCTGGCAAAAATGCACGAGACCCGAGTGGCTCAGGGCGCGGAAATGGCTGGGATCGGCGAGGAATGCGGCGCGAAAAGCCTGGAGCGCTGGATCCAGCTGCCCTTGATCGAAAAGCGCGGTACCCAAGTTGAAATGGGCGTCGGCAAAATCGGGGGCAAGTTCCAAAGAACGTCCGTAGCTCGCCAGTGCCAGGGAATAGTTGCCTGCGGCCGCGAGCGCGATGCCATAGTCGTTATAGGCGGCAAAGCTCGAAGGGTTCACTGCTACGGCCTCTCCCAGCTTGTGGATGGCCTCCGCCAGTCGTCCGGTTTGCAAGGCCAGCGTGCCGATGAGGTGCAGCGAATCGAAGCTCGGGGCTGCGAGCGCGCCGTATTGCCTCGCGAGCTGCCACGCTTCCTCGAGCTGCCCGATGCGGTAATGATCCACCAGCCGCCGATAGAGCTCGGATGCCAGCTCGGGAGATCCCTCGCCATTGTTCAATGGGGCCGGCTGATGAGGCCACATCGGCTTGAAGGATCCTTCAATACCGCGAGATAGCCTCGCGTTCCAAGAACGGCAGGTGCCGGCCCTGGCCGGTGTGCGAGCCGCATTCCGCTTCCAAGGCATCCCGCAGCGCCTCGACGCTGGTCAGCCTGCTCACGGCCTCCCGCCAATTGGCGTGCGCCGTTTCCAACACATCGCGCAGAATTTCGCACTCCAACCGCATGGCTTGCGCGTGTTTGCAGGCGGCAAACCAGCGCTGTTCGAGGCGTGCAGCCTCCGATTCGTTTTCGCTCTCAACGACCCGTTCCGCAACGTCTTCGCGCATGACGGTACTCATGAGCGCCGTTCACCGCGTCTTTGGAAGCGGCGTTCCAATTGGTCGATCTTGTTCATGATATGGCCTTTGAGCGCCTCGGAGCGCTCCAGGCGTTCGCGTGCCCGGTCCAGTGAATCCAGGTCCGAGCTGCGGCTAGCCGTTAAGGCATGATAGGCGGCGCGCGCCATGAGGTTGGCCTCGAAGGCCTCGCGCCACTCGGTTTCGAGTTTGTTGACGCGGGAGTCAAAATCGAATTCCAGGTTCAAGCTGCTCACGTTCGCATTTCCCATGGTATCCATGCCTCAATGCTGCCAAGGCAAGATGACGATTCGCGGACAGAAATGCGGCAATTCGTTGAAGGTGCAGGACGCACTTCAATGCCGGGGCGGCCGGGTGGCGCTGGAAAGCGAGGCTATTGAACGATCGGGGTGTGCGAGGCGTCGACGAGCGCGCGCACCAGCCACGAGGTCATTTCCCCGGGTCCGGCGCTTGAGGTCGTCAAAGGTTCCTTCTTGATCAGTCGGGAGGCGAAATCGCTCGCGAGGGTGCGCTGCAGGGCATGCCAGGGAAGATTTCGCGTCTCAGTCAGGGGCCATTCGTGATTCATCGTCAAACCTATCAGGCTACTTGTCCAACGGGCATCGGCACCGGCGCTGCAGGAAGCTCTTCGCGCAGCCTCGGCCAGTCGATCAGGCGTAAATGTCCGTTCATGTCCTCTACCAGGGAAGTGCAGCTCTCCACCCAGTCGCCGTCGTTGCAGTAACGGATGCCGTCGATTTCGCGCATTTCCGCGTGATGGATATGGCCGCACACCACGGTGTCCACGCCGCGTTTGCGGGCGGCATTGGCCACGGCCTCCTCGAAGCTGCCTATGTACTGAACCGCCGTCTTGGCCTTGTGCTTCAGGTACATGGACAAGGACCAGTGCGGCAGGTCGAGCTTGCGGCGAAACCAGTTGATGTAGGGATTGGCGGCAAGGAGCAGGTCATAGATGTTGCTGCCGAGCTTGGCCAGCCAGGGAGAGCACTTGACGACACTGTCGAACTCGTCGCCATGCAGAACCAGCATGCGGCGGCCATCGGCCGCCGTATGCAGATATTCGTTGTGAATTTCCAGATTGCCGAACACGGCGCCGTCGAACTCGCGGAACACTTCGTCGTGATTGCCGGGAACGAAGATCACCTTGGTGCCGCGCTTGGCTTTGCCGAGGATTGTGCGCAGCACGTTGTTGTGCGACTGCGGCCAGAACATGGTCTTTTGCATGCTCCAGACGTCAATGATGTCGCCCACCAGAATCAGGGTGTCCATTTCGACCCGGTGCAGAAAATCGAGCAGCAGCTCTGCGCTGCAGCCACGAAAGCCGAGATGGATGTCTGAAATGAACGCCGTTCGCACTCGCATCGTCGAAAGGCCGATTCTGTCCACCATTCCCCTTCTCCAAGAGTCAGTCGGGTTGTGCATAAGATCGCCGTCGCGTGTTACGGCGGCGTGACCCGCATAAGAAGATTTATTTACAAACTGGGGACTTAGGCGTGGAACGTAACGTGGAACAACAGAAAAGGGTGATATGCGTCACCCTATCGTGGCGGTGGGGGGTGCAAAGCGGTAGCCAAAACCCCGCACGGTCTGAATGTAGGCTTCGTAGCCGCAGGTACCGAGTATCTTGCGCAGGCGCTGCACGTTCACATCGACGGTGCGTTCATCCACGTCGCAGTCATCGCCCCACACGTGTGACAGGAGCTGGTTGCGATTGAAGGTCTTGCCGCTGTGGGACATGAGAAATTCCAGCAACCGGTATTCCACGCCGCGCAAGTTCATGAGGGTGCCCTGCGCGGTCACGCGATTTGTGGCGGCATCCAGCACCAGGTTATCGAAGCTGATCGAGGAGGGCTGCGAAAGATGCGGATGCCCCCGCATCAACACCATGATTCGCGCACTCACTTCGCGCAGCGAGAAGGGCTTGGTGATGTAGTCGTCGGCGCCGAGATTCAACGCCGTGACGACGTGGTCCTCGCCGGTGAGCGAAGACAGAATGACCAGACGGACCGGTTGGGGAGCACGCGCCTTGCGCACCCGTTCTATGATGTCGAGCGCGAACCCCGGAACGTTCCAGTCGACGATCAAAAGATGCGGCGGTCGGGTGGCCACGGCGGACATGGCCAGCGATACGTCGGTGACGGCACTGACAATGAATCCGCCCTCGGCGAGCCTCTGTCGCAACGGATCGACAGTGGCAACATCCCGATCAACGATCAATATCTGTTTTCTAGCTTCGGCGAGCATGACGCGCCGCCATTAGAGTCATCCTCCTTTACATTACGTTGACGAATTTGTGACCCTTGGCATTTGGACGCTCACGGCTCCCCGCGATGTAAGGCGCGCACCGACACCGTGTCGTAGCCGCGCAGTGCCGCCGGACGAGGTTCTTTGTTTACCGGAGAGTCGTCGGCGCTGTTCCAGGCGGCGAGCAGGAGCCCGAGCGCCAGCCAGTTGAGTGCATTCTCGCGATGACTCGCCCAGGAATGGGTGCGGCTCCTTGCCCCAAAGTTGCTCAGCGTGGTGGTGGACATGTTCGCGCTCCTCGTTGTGCCTTGAACGAGGATCAGTGTGCGGCGGCGGGGTGAGTTTCCGGGGACGCAATCCGGGCCGTTTTGCGCCCAATTCTGACCAATCATGGCGCAGGCGGGGACTTCCCGCCCCTGTTGGTATCATTCGGCCATGAAGAAGAACATAGCCATCGTCGAGGATGAACCCGCCCTGCGGGACAACTACGCGGCCGCGCTGTCCCGGCAAGGTTACGCGGTAAAGACCTATTCCAACCGCAAGAATGCCCTGCAGGCCTTCCAGGTTCGGCTGCCCGACCTTGCCATCATCGACATCTCGCTCGAGGACGAAGCGGAGGGCGGTTTCGACCTGTGCAGGGAGCTTCGCGCCTCTTCCCAGGAACTGCCCATCATCTTTCTGACCGCTCGGGACAGCGAACTCGACGCCGTTTCGGGCTTGAGGCTGGGCGCCGATGACTTCCTCACCAAGGATGTGAGCCTGCCGCACTTGGCGGCGCGAGTCGCCGCGCTGTTCCGCCGAATCGATGCCTTGAAGCGGCCCGACAACGCCGCCGAGGTGATCCGCCGCGGCGCGCTGTCCATCGATTCGGAGAAGATGCAGACCACCTGGAACGGCGCCGCGGTGACCCTGTCGCTGACCGAGTTCTGGATCGTACACGCCCTCTCGCGCAATCCCGGCCACGTGAAAAACCGTCAGCAGCTCATGGATGCCGCCAACGTGGTGCTGGACGACAACACCATCACCTCGCACATCAAACGCGTGCGCCGTAAGTTCATCGAGGTCGATCCCAAATTCGACGCGATCCAGACCGTCTACGGCATGGGTTACCGCTGGGTCGAGTGAGCATCCGGCTGCAACTGCTGATCGTCGCGCTGTCCACGCTGGTGCTGCCCTGGGCCGGCTGGCAGTACGCCCGCGAATTGGAATCGGCGCTGCGCGGATCGCAGGAGCAGTCGCTGCTCGCCTCCGCCGGCACTATCGCCAACGCCTTGTCGGCGCAGCCGCGGCGGGTTTTCAACCACGCCGAGACGCGCACCTTCGAATCCAAGGGCGGCGATCTTTATGTCCACCCCCTGACCAATCAACCCCTGCTCGATGGGTATCGGGAGGATTGGGATACGCCGTTCGATGCCACGGTGCTGCCCTCGGCCACCGGGTACCGGGCCCGCGCGCAGGCGGGGGCCACGGAGCGCTACCTCTACTTATATATAGAGGTGGACGACAGCCACTTCGATGCCGAGCCCAATACGTTGAAATCGGGCAACGAGCGCTTCGACCGGGTCAACATCACGCTGCAGGCGCCGGACGGCGGCGACACCGACTACTTCTTCGGCGCCGCCGCGCCGGGACTTACCGCCGCCCAGCATTGGGTGAAGCCGGACGATGCCTCGCAGGGAGCGGCCGACTACGTGGCGAGCGAGCCGCGGCTCCAAGCTTTCTGGCTGCAGGCTGCGGGCGGCTACCACCTCGAAGCGCGCATACCCTTGAGCATGGTGGGAGAGCGGATGTGGCTTTCCGTGCAGGACGGCAGCGGCAAGGGAAACGCAGGTTTCACCGTCGCCTCGAATCCCGACGGCGGTCGTCTGTTCTTTGCCACCGGCGGATTGGACGAACTACTCGCGACATTCATCCGTGCCGGCACCCGGGTCACGGTGACCGACACCAATGCCCTGAAGCTCGGCAGCGCGGGCACGTTGTGGGCGCGCACGGCGGACAACGATGACTCGGGAACGAGCTGGTATCGCTCCATGCTGCGCGTGGACGTGGCCAACCTCCCCCGCCTGACCTCGGATCCCAACCGCGTGAACGGTGCCTGGATCGAGTCGGCGCTCAGCGGCCAAGCGCATGCCGAGTGGGCGGTGGACAACGACGGCCAGCCGGTGCTCGCTGCCGCCGCCCCGGTGGTGATCGACGGGCGCACGGCGGGCGCCGTCATTCTCGAACAGGGCGCGGATGAGCTTACGGGCCTTCGCGACCAGGCACTCACCAGGCTTTTCAACCTCACGCTGACGGCCACGGCTATCGCGGTCGTCATCATGCTGGCTTTCGCCACCTGGATCACCTTTCGCATCGGCAGGCTGCGGTACGCGGCGGAATCGGCCGTCGGCAACGACGGCAGCATCCGTTTGGAAATGCCGGAGTCCAAGAGCGCCGACGAAATCGGTGCGCTGTCGCGCGGCTTCGAAAAACTGCTGTCGCGGCTCAACGAACACACCCAGTATCTGCGCACGCTCGGCGGCAAACTGTCGCACGAGTTGCGCACGCCGCTGACCATCGTACGCTCGTCCCTCGACAACCTGGAATCCGAGGGATTGCAGAGCGATCAGCAGCGCTACATCGCGCGGGCGCGCGAGGGCACCCAAAGGCTGCAGGCCATTCTCACCTCCCTGGGCGCCGCGGCCCGGGTGGAGGAGAGCTTCAAGCAGGCCGAGCGCGTAAATTTCGACCTGCGCGAACTTCTGACCTCGACGGTGGGCGCCTATCGCGAGGCCTTCCCGGGCACGCATTTCGTACTGGATGTGCCCGACGATGCCTGCCATTTTCGCGGCGCGCCGGACTTGATGGCGCAGCTTCTGGACAAACTGATCGAGAACGCCGTGGATTTCTGCCCGCCGGCCGGAAAGATCACGGTGACCTTGAACCGCGAGCCCGGCAATTATCTACTCTCGGTGAGCAACGACGGGCCCTTGATCCCCCGGGAGACGCTCGAACATCTGTTCGAGTCTCTTTACGAGCAGCGCAGCGGCCGCGACGACAAGCCGCATTTCGGCCTGGGGTTGTACATCGTGCGACTGATCGCCGACTTTCACGGCGGGCTGGCGCGCGCGGAAAACCGTCAGGACGGCGGCGGGGCGCTCTTCAGCGTGACGCTCCCCCTGATCTGACCGCGCATCGCAGTGCTAGCCTAGCCAAGCCGCACGGATTTCGCATGCGAGCGGTGAACGGTTGGCTTTTCTCGTTGGGGTCGGCTTCCCTGCTTCTCGCGTCATCGAGCGGCGCCGAGTCCGTCGGCGACGGCCAAAAGCTGCTGCTTGCAGGCAAGTCGCTGGACGTTGCCGGCGCTCCTTAATTGTGGACCGGTGCCTTAATGTGGACGGGTGCCTCAATTAAGCAAACTGGGGCGATCCGCATGCACGGCGCAGTCGAGGGGCATCTGGGCAATCGTTTCCGAAAGCTCGATAGCCTCTACCCTTGCGGCTACTGTTAGGAACAGCGTCGCCGTGGCGTATTCGGCCCTCAAATGAAGGATGGGGTACGACCGCGCCGTTAGCCGCAAGAGCGGAGTGGGAACTTAGAGGTCAAAACTATAGAGTGGGTGCATGATTGATGCAGACGGTGCTAGCATCTCCAAGTTCCAACACTGAGCTAACCGCAGGGCCTGAGGTTGTTCAAACCGTCCCACCGCCGGGAATTTCGCATCGCAGCGCTCGCTGTGCTGGCGCTATTCATCGCTCAACTCGGCGCAATTACCCACTCCTATAGCCATCAGCTTGGGGCCTCCCAGGCCACATCCGCGTATGGGCAAACTTCCAAGAATCAACCGTACTGCCCCGATTGCCTTGATTTCGCCCCGTTGCTGGCGGCAGCGGGCACTCCCGCGGCACTTGCCTTTGCGCTGCAGTTCACACAGAGCCCCCCACCAGCAGCCCCGTCCGCCTCCTTTCTCGACCATCGCACCTACCTTGCCTTTCGCTCCCGAGCACCTCCCGTCACACGCTGAGCCTACGGAGACTTAACAGGGCCGCACGCTGTTGCGGTCTTCAGCGTATTCGACCAGGAGTGCTTGATCCATGTCTTATTCCGTTCCGACAGCGACGCGCCGCGCGCTCGCGATGCTTCCTATTCTTTTCATGTCCGGCTCTTATTCGATGGCCTACGCGGCGGCAGCTGCAGATGCGGCAGATTCCGCCGCCAACTTAGGTGCAGCGGGAAATCCGGCCCCAGCGCTCGATGAGGTTGTGGTCATTGCGCAGCGCTTGAACGAGGCGCGCAACGGCATTCAGACCCAGACCGGGGCGTCAACCTACACCATCAATGAGGCGGCCATCGGCGCCGAGCCGGGCGGCGACAACCAGTTGCTCAACCAAGTGATCATGCAAGCCCCGGAGGTTGCGCAAGACTCCTTTGGTCAGTTTCACGTTCGCGGAGAACATAACGGACTTCAGTATCGCCTGAATGGCATCATCTTGCCCGAAGGCATCAGCGTCTTCGGGCAGTCCTTGGACCCCAGGCTCATTTCGTCACTGACGCTCGTGACCGGCGCACTTCCCGCCGAATATGGCCTGCGCACCGCGGGAATCATTGACTTGAAAACCAAGAGCGGCGTGATCGATCCAGGTGGCTCGATCTCGATATATGGGGGCAGCCACGGGACTGTGGAGCCGAGTTTCAACTACGGCGGCAGCGAGGGACGACTCAACTACTTTGTCTCGGGTGACTTCCTGCGGAACGACCTCGGAATCGAGTCTCCTGATGGCCGATCAAGCCCAGACCACGACCATACGACTCAGTACCACGAGTTTGCTTACCTTGAGTACATTCTCGATGAAAGCAACCGCCTAAGCGCCGTGTTATCGAGCTCTACGGGGAAGTTTCAGATCCCCAATCGCGGCAACCAAGTACCAGGCATCACGAACGCCGACGGCACGCCGCTCTCGGTCAACGGTCAAACGAGCTACCCGAGCGATGCTCTGAATGAAAACCAACGCGAGCTCAATCACTTTGCCATCTTGAGCTGGCAGCACTCTCAAGGGGCATTCGACGTTCAGACCTCCGTGACCGCGCGCTACTCCAGCCTGAATTTCGTGCCTGATGCATTGGGCGACATACTGTTTGATGGCATTGCACAAAACGCGTACAAGCAGAACGTGGCATACGCTTTGCAATCCGATGCCGCGTACCGATTGGACGATGCACACACCCTGCGCGCGGGTATCTTCTTGCAAAGCGATCACTCCAAGAGCCTGACCACGTCCGCGGTCATCGCTCTAGATGATGCCGGCAATCAAATCAGTGACATCCCGATGAATATCTTCGATAACGGTGCAAAAACTGAATGGCTTGAGAGTGCGTACCTGCAGGATGAATGGAAACTCATCCCGACGATCACCCTGAATTACGGACTGCGTTTCGACAAGTTCACGGCATTCGCCTCCGGCCATCAGGTGAGCCCGCGCGTCAATGTGGTGTGGCAGGCCCTGCCGGACACCACCGTGCACGCAGGCTATTCGCGCTACTTCTCGCCGCCTCCCTTTGAGCTAGTCGGCACGGAGACCGTCTCGAAGTTCGTCAACACGACCGCCGGCGCCGAGGTGCTACAGGCCGATACCCCACTTCCTGAGGAGGCGAATTACTATGATGTGGGTGTTCAGCAGAAAGTGACCCAAGAGATCACGGTCGGACTTGATAGCTATTACAAGCAGTCGCACAACTTGATCGACGAGGGCCAGTTCGGTGCGCCCATCATTTTGACGCCGTTCAACTATTCGTACGGCAAGCAATATGGAGTCGAGCTCACGAGCAGCTTCACCGAGGACGATTTTTCGGCTTATTTGAACCTCGCGTGGCAGAGCGCACGCGGCAAAAATATCGACTCGGCACAGTTTAACTTCGGTGCGGACGATTTAGCCTACATCGCGGAGCACTACATCCACTTGGATCACGAGCAACGGGTCACTGCGTCCGGAGGTGCCTCTTACCTCTGGGGTCACACCCGCTTCAGCGCCGATATTATAGTTGGTTCCGGCCTGCGGGCGGACCTGCAACTGCCCGATGGCAGTTCGATCCCAAACGGCGCGCATTTACCCTACTACGCACAGGTGAACCTCGGCGCGAGTCATGTATTTCACCTAGGCGACGCCGGCACGCTAACCGCTCGGTTCGATGTGATCAATGTGCTCGACAAGCGTTACGAGATCCGCGACGGGACGGGCGTAGGTGTCGGGGCACCTCAATTTGGGCCGCGACGCGGTCTATTCTTTGGTCTTTCAAAGTCTATCTAGGGAATGCAACAGTGCCGGCGAGCCTCTTGCCGGTACCGGGTTCGGTCCGCTTTTCTGCTCAGGTCGAGGGTCCGAGGTCTCGTACATCGTTTCGACCACGCGCAGGATCATAGGCGGCTAGGCGGAGTGGATCGGCAACGATCGAGGTCGTCGCATGAGCGCGAGCATTTGGTGGGTCTCGGTAGTCTTGACGCTGTTGGTAGTTCTGAAGGCTTGGCAGAATTTGCTAACTACGCGTCGAACGCAGCGAAAACGTCGCATCCTCGTTTCTGCGCTGTGGTTTTCTCTGGCGATTTGCCTACCAATCTGCGCCTTGATCATTGTACGGCTCGCAAACCGGTGGGTGTGGCTTCTGGTGGCCATCGCGACAAATGGCCTGTTGATGATGGGGTGCGATTGCCTGCTCAAGAGGACGGACAAGCTCTCGTTCTTGCGCTGGGCCAAGCATGCGGGCTCAACCGACGGAGCGATTAAGCCGACTTCGATGAACGATCAGTAAGACCTTATATCGAGCGTAATGTGCGACAAGATCTTGAAGCGCGCGAGTGCGCGCCGATAGTACTCCGCGTCGGGCTGCTGCGTCGCGACACCAACGATCGCGGCCAAATGGCCAGGACCCACGCGCCACAGGTGCAGATCTGTCAATCGGTCTCCGCGCCCTTCGACCGTGGCACGCACTCTCTCGGCAAGCGACAGATCCGGATTCATGTCGAGCAAAATGGAGCTTGTATCGCGAATCAATCCGTATGACCAGCTGGCAATCACGATGGCACCGGCCATGCCCGCGAGCGGATCCATCCACAGCCAACCGAAGACCTGAGCGAGCACAAGGCCGAAAATGACGAGAATGGACACGGCAGCGTCTGCAGCAACGTGGATGATGGCTGCCCTCATGTTGTTGTCGCGATGCGCGAGCGCCGATGCATGATGGTCCTCCTCGAAGCGGATCGACCCCGCCGTTACTCCCGCTAAGCGTATTTCGGCCGTGAACTCGTGAGGTTCGGGCACCGGGTCCAGGGAGACGAAGGTTCCTTTGTCCCCGTGGCGTGCCAAGACGAAGGTTTGCCGGCAACCGTCCGCGCGGACCGTTTCGATCTCCGCCCGATCGACCCCCTCGTGTCCCCCGTTCTGGGGCTCCATTTTGAAATGTGGCGGTTCTCCGCCCGGTTCGTCAATGCCAACCATCCAGCGCCCGCTCGCACTGTCGATAGAGTGAGCTTCCGCGTGTTCGTGCCCCTGTTCGCCTCGGCGGTGACCAGAATGATGATCGTGGCCGCCGCCACTCAGCAGCCATGCACTCGCAATGTTGACAGCAAGCCCGAGACAAGCAATTGGGATCGCCTCGGCGAACTGGATCGGGATCGGATGAAGAATGCGCGCAACCGACTCATAGCCGATCAGGAGCGCGATCATCGCTAGCACCATCGCGCTCGTAAATCCCGCGAGGTCCCCAAGCTTGCCCGTACCGAAGCTAAATCGAGGGTCGCGCGCATGACTTCGCGCGTAGTTATAGGCGAGCGCGGCGAGCAGCAATGCGCCAGCGTGCGTGCTCATGTGCAAGCCATCGGCGACGAGCGCAATCGAGCCAAAAACCAACCCGCCGGTTACCTCCGCGGCCATCATAAGGCCGCACAGCCAGATCACCGCCCACGTTTTGCGCTCGCTGCGCTCATGGTCGGGCGCTAAAAATACGTGGCTGTGCTCGAAGTCGGTCATGGGTCTTCCGGGCTATCTCAAGTAGGTACGTACAACATCAACCAACTGATCGGCCGCCGAGGCGCCTTCAGCGCCACGCTTGCGATCGAGATCGGTCAAATGCGTCCGGACATGATCTTCAACGACTTGGGCCATCAGCCCCGAAGTTGCTCCGCGAATCCCGGCAATCAGATGCATCACAGTCTCGCAGCCGGCCTCTTCTTCGAGTGCACGCTCAATGGCCTCGACCTGGCCGCGAATTCGCCGGACGCGGGAGAGAAGCTTCTGCTTTTCGCGAATGGTGTGCGACATAGCGCGCATGATAGCATAGGGGCCTACCCTATAATTGCGAGCTCAATAATTTTGGGACTAGGCTTTTGCACTCAAAAGCCCGGAATTGACCTTTCTGTCTTCAGTCAGCGGCTTGCGCAGGTTGGTTTGAGCATAAGCGCGGCACGCCGGCAGTGACCTGAAGCGCCAGGCGCGGTCGCAGCTGACGGGCGGTGCGGATCTCCTGGATTGGCTTCGCCGGATGTAGGATTGGGAACGGATCGACGAAGGAGCTGCTCACAGTCGGGCACTTCGGCATTGCTTTCACTGCCGCGCTATCCCTCACTGTACGGGCAGTGGCGATCCTGTCGCCGTCAGCAATACAACACGCGAGATCGTCAAGCTCGAGTGCACAGATGAAGGGCGGTGATGGTCACCATCGGACTCACCTTAAATCGCAAGATCCAACGTCCTGATCCCCGCGAACCCTTCGTGGGACAAAAGCCATTCCTTGCGCGGCAGACCGCCGCCGAATCCGGTGAGCGAGCCATCGGCGCCGATGACCCGGTGGCAGGGCACGATCACCGCGATGGGATTCTTGCCGTTGGCAAGGCCCACGGCGCGGCAGGCGCTCGGGTTGTCGAGTTGCCGCGCCAGCTGTCCATAGGTGCGGGTCTCGCCGAACGGAATCTCGGTGAGCAACTGCCAGACCCGGCGTTGAAATTCGGTGCCGTTGAACTTGAGCGGCAATTCGAAATGCCGCCGCTTGCCGGCGAAATATTCTTGGAGCTGCCGGGCGGTCTTCTTGAGCACGGGATGTTCCGCATCCTCCACCCAGCCCTCGAGGTTCGGACGTTTGCTGGGCTTGCCCATGTACAGGCCGGTGAGGGCCTCGCCGTCCGAGCTCAGCATCAACGGGCCGATCGGGCTATCGACAAAGCAATAAACGTTCATGGTGCGACTCCGAGCGACTGCCAAAGGTATTGGGCGGCATAGGCACGCCAAGGCCGCCAGGCCTCGGCATGCGACTGAAGATGTTTTTGACTCAAGTTGGCGGCGCGCATCAGCATGAGATCCCCCGTGGGAAAGGCGTCGGGCCAATGCAGTGCGCGCATGGCGATGTAGTTGGCGGTCCAATGACCGATCCCCGGCAACGACAAGAGATTCTCGATCTGATCTTCGACATTGGTGGCGAGCGTGAGCAACACCTTGCGATCGACCACCGCCCTGGCGAGCGCAATGAGGCAACGAGCCCGCGCGCCCACCATACCCAAGCCCGCAAGTTGATCCTCGGTGAGTTCGGCCACGGTATCGGCGCTCGGCGACAGGCGATTGAGCTGAACGTACGGCGTGACAATGGGCTTGCCGAATGCCGCGGCCCAGCGCCCTGCGATGGTGGAGGCGCCTTTCACCGATACCTGCTGTCCCAAGATGGTGCGCACCGCAAGTTCGAAACCGTCGAAGGCTCCGGCCACACGCAGCCCCGGCAGCCGTTTCACCGTGCTCTGGAGCAAACGGTCCTGGCCGAGATGCGTGGCCACCGAATCAGGCGCAGCGCCCAGATCGAAGAGCTGTTTCGCACGTGCGATGACGGCGCCGATGTGCGGCGAAAGCGCAGGCGAGATTTCAAGATCGATCGCTTCGCCCTTCTTGGAAGCGCTCGCCGCAATGAAGCCTTCGGCTTTACCGATGCTGACCGTGCGCCGGTAGTGCGTGGCGTCGATCATCTCGACGCCGGGAATCGCGCGCCGTTCGAGATAGGCGAGCATCCGCTCCCAGGCGAAGGGCGGCCGGTATTCGAGTTGTACCTTGAGTCCGTCGGGAAGGTTGGCCCGGGATCCGCGAATAACGCGCGGCGAGAGACCGTAGCGCGATTTGAACAGGGCGTTGAAGCGGCGCACGCTGCCGAAACCGCTGGCGAAGGCGATCTCGGTCTGGCTCATCGCGGTTTCCTTGAGCAAGCGCTTGGCGAGCAGCAGCCTCTGCGTCTGCGCAAGCTCGATGGGTGACACGCCGAGTTCCATCTCGGTTACGCGGCGCAGATGCCGATCGGTAACGCCGAGCGAGGCGGCAAGATCGCCCACCCGCGCACTCGACAGCGCATGTTCTTCGATGCCCGCGATCGCGGCATTCACCAGCCGGCTTACCGAGTCGACCGGCGCCATGCCCGGCGCGCGTTCGGGACGGCAGCGCAGGCAGGGCCTGAATCCAGCCCCCTCGGCGGCGGCCGCATGGCTGTAAAAACGCATGTTGGGGCGTTTGGCCGGCCGCGCCGGGCAGATGGGCCGGCAATAGATGCGGGTCGAGGTGATGGCCACGAAAAAACGGCCGTCAAAACGGCGATCGCGGGCCCGTACGGCTCGATAGCAGGCATCGGGATCCAGGTTCACGCCCTCATCATAAGGCCGTCAGCCGCCGAAAACTGGCCGTTTTCGGACCTCAATATCGTACCTCTTGGGTCGGGGGTTTTTGGCGGTGCAGCGCTCGGCTTCCTGCTTTCCCACGGGCTCTTCAGAGTTTGTCCGATGCGTGGGAGGGAGGAGGTAGGTAGGCTATTTTGAATGCAAAGCTATCCGGACCAGCCCCACCAGCCGGACTACTCGCCCACACCCGACCGCCGCTATTTCGTGGTCCGCGGCCGGCTGTGGCGCCTGAGCAATCCATTTCTCGACGATTCCACCCATTCCCAATTGGTGCGGGACTTGATGTCCGCGCGGCGCGCAGTACGCGATGCCAAGGATCCCATGCAGAGGATCGAGGCCCGCGGCCGCGTCGATGCTGCCAAGCGCGCTTTAGGTGAGCGGGGAGATCCTTGGTGGAGCGACGGCGCCCCCGATTTCAACCGGCAGCTGGCGGTCGACACCCCTTATGCCGATTGGTACGTCGATCCGTCCGAGCCCCAACATCATTCCTGATCGCTCAAGTTCGTTCAGGATCAAGACAGCGCCTACAACAATCTAAGACCGCTGCAGCGCCCGATTTCCTCGCGAGGCGAAAATCCTAGCCGGCCGGATCAGCGGGCGGCGATCAGCCGCCCGGACAGTTCAAATATCTCAGTATGCCCTTGGCTGCTTCGCGGCCTTCGAACACAGCGGTGACGACCAGGTCCGAGCCGCGCACCATATCGCCGCCGGCGAAGACCTTCGGGTTGGTGGTTTGAAAACGAGTCTGCGGCATCAGCGACACCTGCACCCGGCCGTTGGCGTGGATCGCGATGTTCTTCTCTTCAAACCACTGGGGCGGGCTCGGTTGAAAGCCGAAGGCGACGATGACGGCATCGGCCGGAATGGTCTCCTCGGTGTCGGGCACCACTTCGGGCACGCGCCGGCCCTTCGGGCCCGGGGCGCCCAAGCGCGTGGCGACCAACTTCACCCCTTCGACCTTGTCGCCGCCCACTATTTCGACCGGCTGCCGGTTGAAGAGAAAGGTAACTCCTTCCTCCTTGCTGTTCTTGTAGTCGCGCCGCGAGCCGGGCATGTTGTCTTCGTCGCGCCGGTAGGTGCAGGTGACGCTGGCCGCTCCCTGACGGATGGCGGTGCGATTGCAGTCCATGCCGGTATCGCCGCCGCCCAATACCACCACGTGCTTGTCGCGAAGATCGATGAAATTCTCGCTGCCCGGCAGTTCGAGTTCGCGATTGATGTTTGAAATGAGATAGGGCAGCGCCTCGTACACGCCGGGTAGCTCTTCGCCCGAAAACCCGCCTTTGACATACGAATAGGTGCCCATGCCTAAGAACACGGCATCGAACTCGCGTTCCAGATCCGCGAACGAGACGTCCCGTCCCACCTCCACGTTGAGCTTGAATTCCACACCCATGTGTTCCATCACTTCGCGGCGCTTCTCCACCACGGTCTTCTCGAGCTTGAAAGGCGGAATGCCGAAGGTGAGCAGGCCGCCGATGCGCGCGTAACGATCGAACACCACCGGCTTGACGCCGTTTCGCGCCAGAATGTCCGCGCAGGCCAAGCCCGCCGGACCCGCGCCCACCACGGCCACGCGCCTGCCGGTCGCCACCACGTGCGACATGTTGGGCATCCAGCCCTGTTTGAAGGCCTCGTCGGTGATGTATTTTTCGATGGCGCCGATGGAGACGGCGCCGATGCCGTCATTCAAGGTGCAGGCGCCTTCGCAAAGACGATCCTGCGGGCAGATGCGGCCGCACATCTCCGGCAGCGAATTGGTCTGGTGCGACAGCTCCGCCGCCTCGAACAGCTTGCCGTCATTGACCAGATTCAGCCAGTTCGGAATGTAGTTGTGGACCGGACATTTCCATTCGCAGAACGGATTGCCGCAGGACAGGCATCGGCCTGCCTGCTGTGCGGCGTTCTCGGCGGTGTAGGGCGCGTAGATCTCGCGGAATTGCGTGATGCGCACATCCACCGCAAGTTTGTCGGGGTCGCGACGCGGGATTTCCAAAAATTGCAGGTTCTTGTCGGCCATGGGATAGGCGCTAGGCAGCGCGGCGCAGGTTCGTGAGCAGACTGTCGATGGCGGCCGCCTTCGGTTTCACCACCCAGAATTTGCCGATGAAGCTTCGAAAGTCGTTGAGAATGGTTTCGCCCCAGACGCTCGCCGTGGCTTGCACGTGCTGTTCGATGAGCCCGCGCAAGTGCTGGACGTGCGTGCCCATGCCCTCGGGCGAAACCCGGTTGATGTCGATGAGATCGTGGTTGTAGCGGTCCACGAAATCCCGCTCCAGGTCGAGCACGTAGGCGAATCCGCCGGTAAAGCCGGCGCCGAAATTGACCCCGGTGCGTCCCAGCACGCACACCACCCCGCCCGTCATGTATTCGCAGCAGTGATCGCCGGTGCCTTCCACCACGGCAAGGGCGCCCGAATTTCGCACCGCGAAGCGTTCACCCGCGGTTCCCGCGGCATACAGCTCGCCGCCGGTGGCGCCGTACAGGCAGGTATTGCCCATAATGATGGTGTCGCGGGCGACAAAATTGGAATTGACATGGGGCTTGAGCACGATGCGTCCGCCCGCCATGCCCTTGCCGACATAGTCATTGGCCTCGCCTTCCAGATCAAGATGCAGGCCGCCCGCATTCCACACGCCGAAGCTCTGCCCGACCGAGCCCTTGAGTTGCACGATGAGTGGCGCGTCGGCCATGCCGTTGTTGCCCCAGCGCTTGGCGATCTCGCCCGAGATGCGCGCACCGATGGAGCGGTGGTAGTTCTTCACCGCGTAGGCGAATTTGCCGCCGCTCTTGGCATCGATGGCGCCTTGCATGTCGCTGAGCATCTTTTCGGCGAGCGCTCCCTTGTCGAAGGGCGCGTTCTTGGGGTCGATGCAGAACTGCGGCTGGTCCGACACCAGGGCGCCGTTGGCCAGCAGCGGCGACAGGTCGAGCTTCCTCTGCTTGGCCGTGTCGCCGGGCTGTGCCTCCAGATATTCGGCATGCCCGATGATCTCGGCGATCGAGCGCACCCCCATCGCCGCCATCAGCTCGCGGCACTCCTGTGCCACGAAGCGGAAATAATTCATGACCATCTCCGGCAGGCCGATGAAGTACTTGGACCGGAGCACGTTGTGCTGGGTGGCGACGCCGGTGGCGCAGTTGTTCAGGTGGCAGATGCGAAGATACTTGCAGCCGAGCGCCACCATCGGCGCGGTGCCGAATCCAAAGCTCTCTGCGCCGATGAGCGCCGCTTTGATGACGTCGAGGCCGGTCTTCAAGCCGCCGTCGGTCTGCAAACGCACGCGGTGCCGAAGTTCGTTGGCGCGCAGCGTCTGGTGCGTCTCGGCAAGGCCGAGCTCCCAGGGCGTACCGGCATACTTGATGGACGACAACGGACTTGCGCCGGTGCCGCCGTCGTAACCGGAGATGGTGATGAGATCGGCGTAAGCCTTGGCGACGCCGGCCGCCACCGTGCCGACGCCGGGCTCGGCCACCAGTTTCACCGAGACCAGGGCGCCCGGATTGACCTGCTTGAGATCGAATATCAGCTGCGCCAGATCTTCGATCGAGTAGATGTCGTGGTGCGGCGGCGGGGAGATCAAGCCGACGCCGGGACGCGCAAAGCGCAGGCGCGCGATGGTTTCATTGACCTTGTGGCCTGGCAGCTGTCCGCCCTCGCCGGGCTTCGCGCCCTGCGCCACCTTGATCTGCAGCACCTCGGCATTGATCAGATATTCGGGCGTGACGCCGAAGCGTCCGGAGGCCACCTGCTTGATCTTGGAATTCTTCTCGGTGCGGTAGCGCGCAGGATCCTCGCCGCCCTCGCCGGAGTTCGACCTCGCGCCCAGGCGGTTCATGGCGATGGCCAGCGCCTCGTGCGCCTCGGGCGAGAGCGCGCCCAAAGACATCCCCGCGCTGTCGAAGCGCGACAAAATGGCCGTGATGGACTCGACCTCGTCGAGTTTCACGGGCGCCGCCTTCGGCTTGATCTTGAGAAGATCGCGGAAGGTCGATGCAGGCCGATCGTTCACCAGCGCCGCATAGTCCCTGTAGCGCTCGTAGTCGTTCGACATCACGGCCGCCTGCAGGGTGGCCACCACGTCGGGGTTGTACATGTGGTACTCGCCGTCGTGCATGTACTTGAGGAGCCCGCCTTGTTCGACCGGCAATCCCGGATCCCAGGCACGGCGCGCCAGGTACTCAGCGTCCGCCTGAAGATCGCTGAAATCCGCTCCGGCCACGCGGCTGTCCGTTCCCTCGAAGCACAGCGACACCACCGCATCGCCCAAGCCCACGATCTCGAACAGCTGCGCGCTGCGGTAGCTGGCCACCGTGGATATGCCCATCTTCGACATGATCTTGAACAGCCCCTTGCGGATGCCGCGCCGGTAGCTGCGGCCCAATTCGTGGCGCTGCGCCACGTCCATCTTCACCGCACCCTTGCGCATGAGGTCGAACAGCGTCTGGTAGGCCAGGTACGGATACACCGCGGTGGCGCCGTAGCCGATCAGGCATGCGAAATGGTGCGCATCGCGCGCAGTTCCGGTTTCCACCAGGATGTTGCACTTGCAGCGCAAGCCCGTGGCCACCAGCCTGTGATGCACCGCGCCGGTGGCAAGCAGCGCGTGAATGGGCAGCTTGCCCTTCACCGGATAACGGTCCGAAAGCAGCAGCACCAGTTTGCCGTTCCTCACCGCATCTTCAGCCTGATCGCACACCTTCAAGATGGCGCTCTTCAGAGTTTCGCCTTCCGCATACTGCAGGTCGATGAACTCGTTGGGCACACCCTCCTCGGCGAGCGCCACGATCTGTCTGAGCTTGCGCTGCGAAAGCACCGGCGAACTTAAGACGATCTGCTCGGCGTGATGCGAGGCGGGAACGAAAATGTTGCACTCGGGGCCGATCTGCGTCTGCAGCGACATGACGATGGATTCGCGCAGCGGGTCGATCGGCGGATTGGTGACCTGCGCGAACTGCTGGCGGAAGTAGTCATACAGCGAGCGCACCTTCTTCGACAGCACCGGCATGGGCGTGTCATCGCCCATGGAACCCACCGCCTCGCTCTCATCCTCAGCGAGCACGCGGATGATCTCGTCACGCTCCTCGGCCGAGACATTGAACAGCTTGTGATAGAAAGCGAGCGTGTCGGGCTGGAACGGCTCGGCCGCGAGCCTGGGATCGATCAGATCGGTCTGCAGGTAGCGCACGCCGCGCTTCAGCCACGCCTTGTAGGGGTGGCGGTTCTTCAAGAGGTCATCGATGCGCTTGGTGTCCATGAGCTCGGCGGTCTGCAGGTCGAGCGCGAGCATTTCGCCGGGACCGAGCTTGCCCTTCTTCACCACATCTTCGGGCGCGTAGTCCCAAACCCCCGCTTCCGAGGCCACGGTGATATGGCGGTTCTTGGTGATCACCCATCGCGCGGGCCGAAGACCGTTGCGATCCAGGGTGCAGCAGGCATAGCGGCCGTCTGTGAGCACGATGCCGGCGGGACCGTCCCACGGTTCCATGTGCGTGGCGTAGTACTCGTAGAAGGCCTTCAAGTCGGCATCGATCATGTCGACCGACTGCCAGGCCGGGGGGATGAGCAGGCGCATGGCATGCATGGGATCCAACCCGCCCACCATGAGGAGCTCCAACATGTTGTCGAGCGACTGCGAGTCGGAGCCGGTGAGCGAGACGATGGGCAGGATGTCCGACAGATCCGGCAACAGCGGCGAGCGGAACAAGGGTCCGCGGGCAACCGCCCAGGAGCGGTTGCCCTGCACCGTGTTGATCTCGCCGTTGTGCGCCAGATAGCGGTATGGATGCGCAAGACGCCACTGCGGCAACGTGTTGGTGGAGAAGCGCTGATGGAACACCACCACCGAAGCCTCCATGCGCGGATCCTTCAAATCCGGATAGAACTCGGCCAGATGCTGCGGCATCACCATGCCCTTGTAGACGATGGTGGTCGCCGACAGCGAGGGCACGTAGAAGGTGGGATCGCTGCTTTCGAGCGCCTTCTCGCAACGCCGGCGGGCCAGGAACAGTTTGCGGTTGAAGCCGGCCTCATCGATGTCGCGCGGCGCGTTGACGAACACCTGCTCCATGACCGGCAGCGTTTTCAACGCCTCGGCGCCGCAGGCATTGGCATCGGTCGGCAGTACGCGAAATCCGGCGACCTTGAGGTCCTCGCGCTCCAGCTGGGTTTTCAATTCCTCGCGCGCCCGCGCCGCCAGATCCGTATCGCGGTTTAGAAACAGGCAACCCACCGCAAACAGGGGCGAGAGTTTGAAGCCCACCTCGGTGCCGACGGCCTTGAGGAAAGCGGTCGGTTGCTTGATGAGCAGACCGCATCCGTCTCCGGTCTTGCCGTCGGCGGCAATTGCGCCGCGATGCGTCAGGCGGTTGAGCGAGGAAATGGCCGTCTCAATGACCCAATGACTCGCGACATCGTCAAGGCTCGCGATCAGGCCGAAGCCGCAGGAATCGCGTTCGTAGGCGCGCTTGTACAGTCCAAAGTCCTCTTCGGCGAGGAGTCTGGCTTGAGCTCTCGATGGGTCGGCTTTTTGATGGCTCATAAAATCTTCCGGGCGCAGCTAGGCCCTGCGGTTGTTATGCAGAGCCTTTAAAAACAACAAGTTACCCGGTTCGAGGCGCGAGACTTAAAAGGGGGCGGGATGAAGCCAACGCCTACAGAAGTGCGCCGATGTATGGGCCCATCATACTAGGCGTGCACCAAGGGTCAACGCTTTAGCCGGCGATGTAGCGCTCAAGATCCTCGATGGTCTTCGATTGATCTTCGATCACGGCCTTCACCAGATCCCCGATCGAGAGCATGCCGACCACGCGCCCCTTGTCGACGACCGGCAGGTGCCGGAAACGCCGCTCGGTCATGATTTGCATGCATTCATGCACGGTGCGCTCCGGCGTCACGGTCACGGCGGGCGAGGTCATGATGTCTGTCACCGGCGTGTCATGGGAGGCGCGGTGCATGAGGATGACTTTACGGGCGTAATCCCGCTCCGAGATGATGCCCTTCAAGACGCCCTGATCCATCACCAGCAGCGCCCCGACGTGGGCCGTGGCCATCAGCTCAACCGCATGCAGCACCGTGTCCGTCGGTGCGACGCTGAAAATCTTATTTCCCTTGGCTTTCAGCAAGTGAGCAACGGTATGCATAGGATCCCCCGATAACGGTGTATCTATACCAGCCCCCTGACTGACTATACTCGCGCGTCAATTTAGGACAAGCATGACCGAAAAACCGCCCGAACCCCCGGTTGCGGCAGTGCAGCCGCATGCCATCGATTCCCCGAACGGCTCGCGTTCGGACCCCTATTACTGGCTGCGCGACGACGAGCGCAGCGATGCGAAGGTGCTCGAATACCTTAAGGCCGAAAACAGCTATTTCGAGCGCAGCACCGCGCACTTGAAGGCCTTCGAGAATTCGCTCTACCAGGAGATCGTCGCGCGCCTGAAGCAGGACGACTCGAGCGTGCCCTACTTCAAGAACGGCTGGTTCTACAGCACGCGATTCGAGACCGGCGCCGAGCATCCGATCTTCGTGCGCCGCTTCGGTTCCCTCGATGCCCCGGAGCAAATTCTGATCGACGCCAACCTCGAGGCTTCCGGACACGAGTTCTACCAGATCGGCGCGCTGGAGATCTCGCCGGACGGCAACTGGATGGCCTGGTGCGAGGATACGGTCGGCCGGCGCCAGTTCACGCTGTGCTTCAAGCACCTGCCGAGCGGCACGAAGCATGCGTCCTTCATCGGTAATGTCGAGGCCGATGTGGTGTGGGCCAACGACAACCGCACGGTGCTTTACGTGGAGAAGGATGGGGAGACCCTGCTCGGTAAATTCGTGAAGAAGCACGTGCTACCAAGCGACATGAGCGCAGGGCATGCGGGCGACGATGCGCTGCTGTTCGCACAAACTGACTTGAGCTTCTACACCGGCGTGTCACGTTCGAAATCCGATGCGTACCTTTTCATCCACATGGAAAGCACCGTTTCATCGGAATGGCGCTTTGCGCGGGCCGATGATCCTAAGCTTGAGTTCAAGGCGTTTCTGGCCCACGAGCGCGACCACGAGTACGACATCGAGCACCTGGGCGACTCCTTCATCGTGCGCACCAACTTCAACGCACGCAATTTCCGGCTGGCGCGCGCGCCGATCGAGGCGGCGAGCGACAAGCGGCGCTGGGTGGACGTGGTGCCGCACCGGCAGGATGTGCTCATCGAGGACTTCGAGGTGTTTCAAGGTTTCGCGGTGCTAGCAGTGCGCGCCGGCGGCCTCTCGAAGCTCGCGGTCAAACCGTGGGACGGGGCAGAGCATTTCATCGCCGGCGATGATCCTGCCTACAGCATGGGGCTGTCGGTGAACCCCGAGATGAACACGCGCGTGGTGCGCTACGTGTACACCTCCCTCACGACCCCTGCGAGCGTGTACGACTACGACGTCGACAGCCGCATCAAAGTGCTCAAAAAACGCGATCCGGTGCTTGGCGACTTCGACCCGAAGAACTACCGGAGCGAATTCATTTTCGTGCCCGCGCGCGACGGCACGATGATTCCCGTGTCGCTGGTGTGCGCCAGGAACATCCAACCGGACGGTACCGCTCCCCTGCTGCAGTACGGCTACGGTGCGTACGGCATGTCGATGGATCCCGGCTTTTCATCGACGCGCTTGAGCCTCCTCAACCGCGGTTTCGTGTTCGCCATAGCGCACGTGCGCGGCGGCCAGGAGATGGGGCGCGCCTGGTACGACGACGGCCGGCTGTTCAAGAAAAAGAATTCATTCACCGACTTCATCGACGTGACCGAAGCGCTTGTCGAACGCGGCTACGGCGCCAAGGACAAGATGTTCGCCATGGGCGGCAGCGCCGGAGGGCTGTTGATGGGCGCGGTGGCCAACATGGCGGGCATGCGTTACCGCGGCATCGTGGCGCAGGTCCCCTTCGTCGATGTGGTGAGCACCATGCTCGACGACTCGATTCCCCTGACCAGCAACGAGTATGACGAGTGGGGCGATCCCAACGAGGCCAAGCTCTATGCCTACATGCTCGAGTATTCGCCTTACGACAATGTCGAGGCCAAGGACTATCCGGCCATGCTGGTAACCACCGGGCTCTTCGACTCGCAGGTGCAGTACTACGAACCGGCGAAATGGGTGGCAAAGCTTCGTGCGCTGAAGACCGGTGGCCATCCGTTGCTGCTGCATGTCGAGATGGAGGCAGGCCACGGCGGCAAATCGGGCCGTTTTCAGCGCTACCGGGAAATTGCCCGCGAGTACGTGTTCATCCTCGATCGCGCGGGCATTTCAGAATAAAAAAAGGCGCCGCGAGCGGGGGAAGCTTGGTCGCGGCGCCAGGGGTTGACCTTGCGGTCTTGGGGGGGAAACTAGGCCGCTGACACCGTAGGCGAGGACGATCTATACGCCTTCGTGCCTGGGTAGGAACCGGCGATCCGGGCGGCCGAAGCCACACGGGCGTCGATTCTCTCGAGCGCAAACTGGCCATCAGCGCGGCGAACCAACAGCGTCGCCTCGAGGCTACCCTCAGGAGCAAGCAGAGCAACGATTTTCGATTGCATCCGACTTCCTATGAAACGCACATGAACTCATCAAGACAGTTAGGATGAGCAAGGCGCGTGCCAGGTGCGCGATTACATATAAATCAATGGCTTAATGACGTGCGACTACGTCAGCGGTGACAAGAATTGTCGGCCGCTGACGCAAAGCGCCGCAGCGAAAGGGCAGCGCGCGCGATAAGTTAAAAGCGCGCCTTTAGGGCTTCAACACCACGCAGGCCTGCGAGCTGGCCGTGAGAGATTTGCAGAGCGAGCGGGCGCGTTTCTCCGAGAGATTGGCCACCTGCAGTCGATACAGCGTGCCGCTGGATTCCTTCTTCGGCGACACCCTGGGGCTAAGTCCCGCCAGCACCTTCGGATACTTCTGCTGCAGCCAGATCCAATGCTTGTTGGCAGCATCGGCATTCGCCTTGAACGCCCCGAGCTGTACACCGTAGTGGCCGCCGGTGCCGGCCTTTCCCACGGGTGCGACAGGCGTCGGCGCAGGCGCAGCGGCCGGCGCAGGTTTGGGCGCCGCCGGCGGGATGGGTGCCGCGGAGGCTGCACTTTCAGTGCTGGCATCGGCACCGGGCGCTGCGCCCGGCGCCTGCGCCAAGGTGAAATTCTCGACCCGGATGCGCGCCTCTTCGGTGAAACGTCCTTCCGGATACTGCTTCAAGAACGCCTGATAGGCATCCAATGTGTCGGTGTCGCGCGCCTTGGCCCAGTCGCGTTCCTCCTCGAGCTGCTTGAGCTGTGCCTGGGCCTGGGCGGTGAATTCGCCAGTCGGGTACTTCTTCAAGAAGGCGTCATAGGCTTCGATGCTGTTGGTCTCACGGGTCTTCTGCCAATCGCTTTGCTGCCGGCTGCAGGCCGCGAGGGAAAGGACCAGTGCGATGGCCAGGACTTGTATCAGGCGATTCTTTGGCATTTCTTGCACCCAGAGGCTTCGTTTGACGCCCAAAGATTCTACAAGAGTTTGGCAAAGTCGCGGTGCCGCCAAGCTCGTCACAGTACGCGAAGCTCACCTCTGCATAATGCAATGCATGGGCGAACCGAAGCGGCGATTCCTGGAAGGCGGCGCAGGCACTCCCACCTTCATCGGTGAGGGGACCGTCTTCGTCGGCGACATCCGCGGCAACGGCCAGTTCGTGGTCTCGGGCGAGGTGAACGGCGACGGCGATCTGCGCGGCGGACTGAATCTTTCGGCCTCCGGGGTATGGCGCGGCCAGATACACGCCGAGCAGGCCGTGATCGCCGGAAAGATCGAGGGCAGCCTCACCGTCAGGGACAAACTTGAAATCGGCTACAGCGCCGAGATTCACGGCAAGGTGAGCGCCAAGACCATCGCGATCGCCAAGGGCGCCATCGTCGATGGGGAAATCGAAGTGACCTCGAATGCCCCGGTCGTAGAATTCGAAGAAAAGCGCGACACCGGCACGTAAACTCAAGCCGCTCGACGCAATCTCTGTTCGCGAAATGGCGACGGAAAGGCAAAATTGGAGTGTTCCCGGGTATTCGCGCATTCTTGCGATCTGGTTGAGCGCTTAATTCAATGAAACAGTACGACGTCATCATCATCGGCGGCGGGGTGCACGGCGCCGGGGTGTTGCAGGCCGTGGTCGCCGCCGGCCACAGCGCGCTTCTGGTGGAAAAGAAAGCGCTGGCGAGCGGCACCTCGAGCAAGTCCTCCAAGCTCATCCATGGCGGACTGCGCTATCTGGAATCGGCGCAATTTTCCCTGGTGCACGAATCCTTGCGCGAGCGGGCGATTCTCTTGAAGATCGCCGCCGAGCTCGTAGAGCTCAAGCCCTTCTTCATCCCCGTGTACCACGACACCCGCCGGCGGCCCTGGCAACTGCAGGTGGGTCTGTGGATGTACAAGCTCCTGGGAGGCTTCGACTCCGCGACTCGATTCGGCCGGGTACCACGTGCCGATTGGGACACCCTCGATGGCCTGAAGGTCAAGGATCTCGACGCGGTGATCCGCTATCACGACGGCCAGACCGACGATGCGTTGCTGACCCGCGCCGTGGTCTATTCGGCGCAGGAACTTGGCGCCGAGCTCGCCATGCCGGCGGATTTCCTAGGCGCCACCTTGCGCGAGGAGGGCGTGGTGGTGGGCTTGAACGTCGGCGGTGCAAACCAGGAGTTCCAGGCGCGGGTACTCGTCAACGCGGCGGGCCCCTGGGCGCCGCAGGTGGCGAATGCGGTGGCTCCCGCCATCTACGTGCCGCAAGTGGATCTGGTGCAAGGCACGCACATCGTGCTGCCCGTGCCGCTTAACTGCGGCATCTACTACGTGGAGAGCCCCACGGACGGGCGCGCCGTGTTCGTTATGCCCTGGTACGGTGCCACGCTGGTGGGCACCACCGAGACGCCCTATCGCGGCGATCCCGGGCTCGTGCATCCCCTGCCCCAGGAAGAGGAATACCTCCTGAACGTGGTGCGTCACTACTTTCCGCACTTGAATGCCCTGACCGGTGCGGATATCGCCCGGCGCTTTGCCGGACTGCGGGTGCTGCCGGCGGCCGCGCAAAAGGCCTTCGACCGCTCGCGCGAGACCATTTTTACGGTGGACCGTGAAGCGCGCCCGCGCGTACTCGGCATCTACGGCGGCAAACTCACGGGTTGGCGCGCGGCGGCAGATCATGTGCTGAAGCGCGTTTCCGGCTCGTTGCCCGCCCGCGCGCGGCGTGCCTCGACCGATCAGCTGATATTGAGGAGACCGACATGATGAAGACAGCCTTGCCGCTGCTGGCATTGTCGCTGGTGGCGGGCTTGGTGCACGCGGAGGACTACTTGAGTCCGTCCGAGGAGCGGGTTCGCCTCTCGCTCGGTTTCGACCATTACAGCTCCGACACCAACATCCGCATCGACGGCTCATCCAACATTCCGGGCACGCCGTTGAATGCCGAGGACGTGCTGGGGCTCGAGAAGAGCGACTTCCTGCCGAAATTCCAGGCAATGTTGCGCGTCGGCGAGCGCAACCGCGTGTGGTTCGATTATTTCTCCTTGGATCGCAACGGCAACGCCACGCTCACGCAGCCCTATATATTTCGCGACGTGGTGCTGCAAACCGGCGATCCGGTGCAGTCGGATCTGTCGATGCGCGTGCTCGGCCTCACCTACGGCTACTCGTTCATTCATCGCGAGCATTTGGAATTGGCCGCCACGCTCGGCATCAACGAAACCGACATCTCGGCGCGTGCCCGCGTGCAAACCGCAACCCGGCACGTGGATCAGACCGAGGATGCCGCAGGCCCCATTCCGGTTCTGGGTCTCGCCGGCACCTGGGTTATCAGCAAACGCTTCTACCTCGACGGCAGCGCGCGCTACGTCAAGGTCAACATCGACAGCCTCTCGGGTACGCTGGGCCTCTACGAGGCCGACGTACTGTACCGGCTGCGTCCGAACATTTCCTTTGCCATGGGATACAGCTTCAACAAGGCGGATATCGACTCGCGAAAATCGGGCAAGTCCGGCGTGTTCGATTTCGACAGCAAGGGACCCGAGTTCCTGATTCGGATCGCCTTCTAGTTCACCGCGCCGGTGGCACCGGCCTCGGCGGAAAACTCCACGCGGTTGTTGGCGGCGGCGGCGCGATTCCATTCACCGGCGGTGAGCCCGTCGGTGCGCGGCGGATAGGGCGTCGGTCCCTTGCCGATAGTGGGCGGATCCATCGACACCTGAATGGCGCCGCCGCTGCGCTGACGCACCCCGGCAATCAGATTGGCGAAGGCGAGCGACTCGCGCTGCTGACCGGAGAGCGACTCGTCGAAGGGATTGCCGATCACATCGCACTTGGCGATGGGCAGGCTCGAAGCGGCCAATACATAACCATCGATGGGATTGCCGGTAAGGCAGTAGGTCCCCGTGGTGTTGGTGATGTGCACGATGCCGTGGAACTGCTGGGTCTCGAGCCTGCTCAAGAACTCGCGCAGCACATCGAGGCGCGAACGATCGAACGGTATCTCGCCGTAGGGCACCGGCTCGAAGCGCGTCGTCCCGTTGGGTGAGAGCGAGGACGGGTTGCCGGAAACGCCGGGGGCGCCGCCCGCATTGACCGCCTGCAAAGCCGCGGTCAGATCCTTCACGGTGGCGGTCAGATCCCCGCGCGCACGTTCGAGATCGCTGTTGGCGTTGCTCAACGAGTTCAACTCGGCGCGCGACTTGATCAGATCGTTGCGGGTCAGGAACCAAGCGGTGCCGAACCCACCGGCCAGTATCAGCGCGGCTGAAAGTCCCAGCACCCACGGCAGCGCCGAAGGCTTCGGCGGTGGCGGCGGTGCAATGAAATCCACAGGCGGCGGCAGAACGTCCTTGACGTCACTCACGATGCGCGATGCAAAACTGTCGAGGCTCGCGACGATGAAGCGGCGGATGTCGACCGCCTGATCCTTCACCGCGGATTCGACACGCTTGCCCCAGTCGATGGCGGGCCCCGGCAACGGCGTGACCTTCTTCTCGAACGGAATGCCGCTCTCGATTTCCACGGGCGCGAGCGCGGCCTCGGCGATGTCGCGGCGATCGGGCAGCAAATGTAATTCGTACAAGACCTTGGAGACATCCACGGGGCGCACTTGCTTCGGCAACACGCCCATGGCACCGAGCGCGCGCGCCTGGCCGACGTACAGCTCGCCTTCCTGCGAGGTGTACATCATGATGGGAATCATCGCCGTCTGCGGGTTGCTCTTGATGGCCTGCACCGCCTGCAAGCCATCCATGCCGGGCATCAGATGGTCCATGAAAATGGCATCGGGCCGGTTGTGGGCGAGGTACTCGATCGCGTGCTCGGCCGACTCCGCCATGTCGACTTCGATGTCATATTTTTCGAGCATGCGGCTCAAAATAACTCGGGCGGACTTCGAGTCGTCGACGACCAGTACGCGCTTGCGTGACATCGAACTAGTGTAGCTTACCTCTCCCAACACCCGCTCCCGCGGGACGCGCCCGTGCCGCGTCCCTGACGCTAAAACGCGACCCTTTGTTGGCACCGCCGCAATTCGGGGGCTTGCCTCTTCACTGCCATGTGAATCATTCCGCGCCGGACGCTAAGTGGCGCTGGAACTCGGCCCTTCCTTATTCTGGGAAATCCAGGTGAGCGCCGACTCGACGTCCGCGAGCTCCGCGGCGGTGAAGCCTTCGATGCGCACTCCGGTGGCTTCCGCTTTTTTCTTGGCCAGTTCCGCTGCCGCGACACTGTGGATCCAGACCAGTCCGCGGCGCACTTTGGCCGTGAACTTCTGCTGCTTTTCATCGTTCATTACTAACTCCTTCGATAAACCTTTGACCGTACGTTACAACATCCGCTACGGCGCGGCGATGGCGCGGTCCAATCGCGTACTGTAAGCATTGAGAGCCCGCGAGACTACCCCAATGTATTGATTCGCTTCATCCCAGCGGCGTTCCTCGACGGCCTCGCGGATGCCGGGCATGGTCTTGACCCCGTAACCGGTATGTGCGCCAGGTGCATATATCATGTGCTGATACCACTCGCGGCCCGGCAGACCGTGCGGGTCGGTCAGGGTCTGCTCTATGGTGGTGAGCGCCGTGTTGACCCTGTCGCGTTCGGCATTGTCGCGTGCCTCGGTGGACGACAAGAGACGTGCGTACTCCTTGTCGAAGGACTTGGCACTCTGCTCGAGCTTCGCCACCGCATTGTCGAGCGAGGAGAAGTTCAAGTAAGGCACATCGCTTTCATGCGGCGGTGGTGAACGCGGCCGCGTCGGGTCGGTCGCGATCTGGAACGCGTCCTCGTCGAAGAGTTTGTCGAGTTCGCGCGCCTTGACCCGCTCGGAGTCGGCGAGCTTGTGCAGCTCCTCGTTGAAACCTGCCATCGATGATGCGAAATCGCTTTCTTGCGCCGGAATGAGCTCGGCCTGCGAGGTGCGCAGCATGAGGCGGCCCGCGACCTTCGCGAGCGCCACGCCGTATTCGAATTTCGGATCATCGAAACGACGGTAGTGCTCGAAGGAGTCGTAGGCCGAGTGATACACCCCGTAGTCCGATTCGCCGCCGAACCCGAGGTCGAGCGCGCTGACGCCCAGGTGCTGGAGGAACGGCGTGTAGTCGGAGCCCGAGCCGAGCGCGGCCAGCACCAGATCGCCGTTCGCGGCACGCGGCGCGTCGGCGCCCGATTCGTAGGCCGAGACGCGCTTGTGTATCAACGCGCGACCCAGCACCGAGGTGTTGGTCTCGGGGTCCTTGACGTCGCGCGCCGCCTCGCTCGTGAAGCGCTGCAGGGCGTGGCTGCCCTCGCCATGCAGGAATCCGCGCACGTTGACGTCCGAGTTCACGTATAGCACCGCCTTGGTCTTGAGTTCCGCCGCGTGGGTCTCGGCCCATTCGGTCGAGCCGATGAGGCCGGGCTCCTCGGCGTCCCAGCTGGCGTACACCAGCGTGCGGCGCGGCTTGAAGCCTTCTTTCACCAGCTTGCCGATGGCTTTGGCCTCGGCCATCAGCGCCACCTGCCCCGAAAGCGGGTCCGCGGCGCCATATACCCAGCCGTCATGATGGTTGCCGCGAATAACCCAGCGATCCGGTTCTTCGCTGCCTTTGATCTTTGCAATCACATCGTAGATGGTCTTCATGCTCCACTCGGACTGCACTTTCATGTGCACCTTCGCGGGGCCCGGACCTATGTGGTAAGCGAGCGGCAAATCGCCGCGCCAGCCCGGCGGCGCGACCCGTCCGCCCAAGGCAGCGAGCAAGGGTTCGGCGTCGGCGTAGGAGATCGGCAGCACCGGAATCTTCAGCACCACCTTGGCGTCCTTGATGGCGAGGCGCTTGGCATTCTGGGTCGCGCCGACGCCCGGCGTGAGGGGGTCGCCGCTGTAGAGAGTCATGTCCTCCACCGAGCCGCGCTGCACGGCATCCTTCGGGCGGAAACCGCCCTTCGGATACACATCGCCCTGCCCGTACCCGTCGTCGCGCGGGTCGGAATAGATCAGGCAGCCCACGGCGCCGTGCTCGTAGGCCAGCTTCGGCTTCAGGCCGCGCCAGCCCGCGCCGTAGCGGGTCAACGCGATCTTGCCCTTGACCGAAACGCCCTGACGCTCGAGTTCCTTGTAGTCGTCCGGCATGCCGTAGTTGACGTAAACCAGTTCGCCGGTGACATCGCCGTCGGCGCCGTACTCGTTGTAGGGCGGCAGGCCGTCCTTGTTGTGAACCGTCGCAGGATCTCCCTCCACCGGCGGCTCGAACAGCTTGGCCTTGAAGTGCGTGGGCGCGACGAGCTCGACCAGCTCTTCTTTCGGGGTGGGATAAAGCACCGAGAAGGACTCGATGGCGGCGTCCCAACCCCATTCCTTGAATTTCTGCAGCTGCCACTCGGCATTCGCCTTGTCGTGCGGCGAGCTGACGTGATTGGGCTCGGAGGCCATCTGCTGCATCCAGCCGGAGAGTTCCGCGGCCGACAGGTCGGCATCGAAGCGCTGTTCGAGTTCGAGTTCGCCGGCCACGGCACCCGGCGCGAAGCCGGTGATGTCGGCCGCGTGAATGGCCGTGCACCAGGTCGCGCTCAACCAGGCCGACAGCAATACCACCGGCGCGTGCTTAATTCGCTGCATCGTCACTCCCCCTATTCGCGTATGCCGCTGCCGCGATTCAGCAGTATGACGGCCAGGCTAAACATGACCAGGGCCGCCAACACCATGATGAGGTAGGCAAGCTTGAGGTCGACGTCCGAGACACCGAGAAATCCGAAGCGGAACGCGCTCACCATGTAGAGAATGGGGTTGGCGTTCGACACCATGTGCGCCCAGTTGGGCAGCATGGTGACGGAATAGAACACGCCGCCGAGATAGGTGAGCGGTGTGAGCACGAAGGTGGGAAACCAGGAAATCTGATCGAAGTTCTTGGCGAACAGCGCATTTATGAAGCCGCCGAGTGCGAACACGAAGCTCGTCAGCAGCACTGCGGAAACCACCGCGAGGGGATGTTCGACGTGCAGACGCGTGAAGAACAGCGACACGATGGTCACCACTGTGCCCACCAATACGCCGCGCAGGACGCCGCCCATGACGTAACCCAAGACAATCAACCAGTTGGGCAGCGGCGAGACCAGAAGTTCCTCTATGTGCTTGCCGAACTTCGCGCCGAAGAAGGAGGACACCACGTTGCCGTAGGAGTTTTGGATCACCGTCATCATGATGAGTCCCGGGGCGATGAACTTCATGTAGTCAAAGCCCCCCACGACGCCGACGCGGCGACCGATGAGGCTGCCGAAAATGATGAAGTACAGGGTGGCCGTGACCGCCGGCGGCACGATGGTTTGGCCCCAGATGCGGATGATGCGATTGAACTCGCGGATGATGATGGTGGAAAAGCCGGTCCACTCGGTAGCGCTGCGTGATGGGGCCATGATGCTTCAGGCCCCCCGGGGCGCGTTTTTGTCGACCAGCCGCATGAACAGTTCCTCGAGACGATTGACCTTGTTGCGCATGCTGCCCACCGCGATGCCTTGCGCGGACAGCTGCGCGAAAATGTCGTTCAAGGTCTGCGACTTGGACATTTCGACTTCCAGGGTGTGATCGTCCACGAGCGTGACTTCGTAGCCGGGCAACGCCGGGGCGGCGCGAACCGGGTCGCTCAGATTGAACACGAACACTTCGGTCTGCAGTTTCCGCAGCACATTCGCCATGCTGTCGCGCTCGATGATGTTGCCGCCCTCGATGATGGCGACATGGCGGCAGAGATTTTCCGCCTCCTCGAGGTAATGCGTGGTCAGGATGATGGTGGTTCCCTGGGCGTTGATCTCGCGCAGAAATTCCCACATGGAGCGGCGGATCTCGATGTCGACGCCGGCGGTTGGCTCGTCGAGGATCAACAGTTTGGGCTCGTGCATCAGGGCCCGGGCTATCATCAACCGTCGCTTCATGCCTCCCGAGAGGCTGCGCGACATGTAGTTGCGCCGGTCCCAGAGCTGCAGCTGCTTCAGGTACTTCTCGGCGCGCTGCTTGGCGATGCGCCGCGGAATGCCGTAGAAGCCGGCCTGATTGACGACGATGGTGAACGGCGTCTCGAACATGTTGAAGTTGATTTCCTGCGGCACGAGGCCAATGCAGGACTTCGCCGTCTCGAGTTCCCGGTCGATGTCGTGCCCGAACACCTCGACGCTGCCGGAGGTCTTGTTCACGAGCGAGGTGGTGATGCCGATGGCGGTGGTCTTGCCGGCGCCGTTCGGACCCAGCAGGGCGAAGAAATCGCCCTCATCGACCTCAAGGTCGATGCCTTTCAGTGCCTTGATACCGTTTTTGTAGACTTTACTGAGCTTGCGCAGGACGAGGGCATGCATAGGAGCCGCGTAGCCTAAACCTCGCGAGGCTCCCGAGGCAACGGTGTCGGTCAAAGCCGCTCGTCAGGACAGCCGTGCGGCCGCGGTCAGTTGCAAGCCATACAATTGTGTGCGCTTCAACGCAAGCGGATCGGCGCTGCCCGCGGCGGCGATCAAGGCGTTCCAGAAAGCCGGGTATTGATGCCAGCGGGCGCGTAAATGCTCGGTCTCATGCTCGGCAAGCAGGGCCAGCTCGTTCAACCTGACGCGGCGGAACGCCAGGACGGTTTCGCGCCCCATGCCGAGCTGCAGCTGCGAGGGTTCCACGCCGCGCGCCGCGACGTGCCACGCGTAAAACAGGCTGAGGCCCGCAAACTCCCGGCTTTCCGGCTGATCGGACTGGTCCGCCACACGCCAATGCCGGGGTGCTGACAGCCGTGCGCGCCAATGCGCCTCGTCGGCGAAGCGCAAATCGAACAGCGCATACGGGCAACCGGCCAGCGCCGCGCGGTGCGGCGGTGAAAGAGCCTCGATCGCCGTGAGGACCGGGGCCGCAAGCCCCAGCCGGGGCCGCCACCCGTCAACCCGGGTCAAAAGATCGAGGAATCGCAAGTTCAGATCGCGCAACGCCCCCAGCGACTCCCCCAAAAGGCGCGGACTTTCGGTCCATGCGCCGGCGAACGATTCCTGCATGTCTGACTCCCTGACTTCATTTCGGCGGGGTGAAAGTGGCCAAATGCCTTAAATAACCACTTGGCAGTCACGCTAACTTTGTGATTAATTTCTGGCGATATTATACTTGACGTACCCAAGGAGAAATTAGATGATCGATCAGCGTGACAGGCCGATGTGCGTACATAACGATGACGTTGTAGACGTATACAAACGAGAACTGGAAAAAATAGAGGTCGCCTTGCGTGAACCGCAGACAGAAGAACGCTACATCGCGCTCTATGCGGCTCAGCAAGCTCTCTGCTGGGCGATTAATCCGGTAGGGTTTGAATCACCCTACCGGACTATTCAGCACGGTTTAGTGCGCCCTCTTACGGGCATTCAGGAAGCGCCAGTAAGTTATCCGGTTTATAGTGATCCGCATTCGTCTTGAGGTATTCGCGACCTGACGGTCCTCTTGCGATGATCACATTCACAGTATGGCCGCCTACGCTAACGTAGAACTGCCACTTGCCTTGATGTATTCCTTGAATGGCATCTTCTTCCGGAAGTTTCCATCTGCGGCCATCAGGATTAATTCCGCCGATATGCGTGATGTGGCGGTGTGGATCGTTGCGCGGGTTCTTATTTATGCACTCCACTCGAATAGTCATAGCCATGTTTGCATCCTTTCTATGGCGACTTAGGGCGATGAGATAGTACCCCAAAATATGGTCTATGGCCTTATTTGCCGCAAAAAGCAGTACTCAAGCTTTAAAGCTTTAGCCAATAAAGCTTGCAAGCTTTATTAAAACGACTATCCTATCGGCGTTATGAGCGCAAACTCTAAGTTGAAACTTGATCCACTGGCGGCATCATTTCTTGATGAAGATATCGCCATTGCCAAAGCTGATCTCGATGAGATTGCCAAGCAAATCGAGAAGTTGCAGGCCAAACGACGTGCTATTGAGTGGAAAATTCAAACGTTAGGCGGTGGCAGTGATTCTGGACCAGACAAAACGCAGCCCAATGGCACCGGTGCCGCACATGGAGCGTTCCACAACGGATTCAGAGATACGATCCGCAAGGTTCTGCGGGAAGCTGGGAAAGGTCTTAAAACCGCGGAAGTCTCGGATTTGATCCTGAAATCTGGGTTTCAGTACACGGCAAAAACCAATCTCAACGTGCGTGTGAATAGCGATCTCAGACGCCTTGTTAAGAGTGGCGTTGTGAGTTGCCGACGTGGCCTCTATTCGATCAACCAGGATAAGCCGGTAGTAGATCAGATGCAGTGAATAGGCCGATCCCAGGACGTTTACGGCGTCCCAGGATCGTTTATCAACTTCCTAATAACAACCCAGCGCCCGTGAAGTCGGGGCCGGAGGTGGTACATGACATAGTCGCTTGAGGGCGACCCCGGGCAGCCAAGTTAACGGCTTGGTTGTCTGGGCGACCCCGATTCTATTCCATTCGCGAACCGGTATCAAAGATCGCTACTAACTAACGCGAGGGCTTTTTGCGCCTTGTGGCGACGGGTGCAATCTTCTTGAATGCTTTCTCGAATTTCTTGCCGGTCTCATCCGCGCCAGTTTTCTTCGCCGCCTCGATGAAGCGGGCGGACTGACTAGTGCTAACGGGTTTAGATTTAGTGGCCATTCCCTTTTCCACCACCACTTGATGACCCAAAAAGGTATCCAAGCGCTAATCCCACCACACCCAAAAATGTAGATGTGATCTTGAAAAATGATTCGGAACTGGGATCTTTGCCATTCAGCGCTGATATCCCATATGCAGCGAAGATCATAAGAAAACTCAAGAGCACAACCAAAGCAGCAATATTTCCTGGCTTCTCGGTTTTTGAGCCGAATGCCTTTCCAATCCATCCTTGCTCGGCTTCTTGCGTTCGCTGCGCATGCCAAAATTCTAACTCTTTTCTAGCAATATCATCAGGAGCCGGAATTGTAGGCTCAACCGTTCTGGCCTGATTTGGTGTTACAAGATCAGGCTGCTGCTGTGGGGTTTCTGGCGAGTCCAACGAAGTAGTTCTTTATTAGCGTGTTATCAATGTTTGACTGCCCATGTTGTCTAGCAACAAACCATGGAGAGCCGGGAACATGAGTCATTGCAGACAAGCCAATCGCGTCAATGCCAATGTATTTTTCCCAAGTGAGGTCCAGTATCTCGGCGAACTTTTTGTCTTCACTTGACGGGACATACGCGGTGAAGGTTGAAGTGGCTGGATCGTATTCCTTGATGTAGTCAGTAACAGGGCTGCCGCCAAATTTTTTCAGGCCGTGGTAAATAGAGGACACAACCGGACCGTACTGCCACGCCTCGAACGGCTGGATTATTGAAGGCTCGCCGGTGATAGCCAAATGCCACCCATTCAGAAACCACACAAGTTTCTGCACCTTCATAGGCGTTACATCGCGGCGGCTTTCTTTGAAGCCTCGCTGTAACAGAGCATTTGCGACAATGGATGCGTTATACATAGCTTCCCCCTATATGGGGCCTGCGGAGTGTATATCAAATTATCGTAATAACAACAACTTAGATAAGCCGAAACTGCTTCGGCCGTCCCGGTCCCGATCTATTCCGGCGCCTCTCATTCAGCGGCAATCCCCGTTCCGCTTTGGCTTCATCGCGTAGTTGTTTGATACGTTAATCGCTTGCCAGTCACGCCCGACAGGATTTTGTCGGCACGCTGTTTGTCATCGACTTCGAGCGCGACGCGGTTGTTGTAACGAAAGTCGAACTCGGCCAAGTAGCGATGCAGGTGGCTCGCATCGCAATGCTGGTAGATGCCTTCCATGCCGCGCTTGAAGATCGAGAAGACGCCTTCAACGGTATTGGTGGTCACATCGCCGCGCGCGTATTCCTTCTCGAAGTGATTCACGGTTTCGTGCGAAGCGAATGACTTGCCGATCTTGCGGAACTTCTTGTGTTCGTCGGTCATGAACCGCGCGGCCGGATCAATGTGCTTAGCAATGGTCTTCTTGATGTCGTTGAAGTTCTTCACTCGGACAGACTTAACATTGCCGTCGCGCTCGACCAAGGCCAGGACCGCGTTCTTATGACGGAACCCGCCGCGACCTTTCTTGGCATTCGGCTTGCGACCGAAATAGGTTTCATCCGCTTCAACGATCCCGCCACCTTCGCCTAGCTTGCCGATGCTCTGATCCATCGCGAACCGGATGCGATGGGACAGAAACCATGCGGTCTTCAAAGTGACACCCAACACGCGGTGCAGCTGGTTCGAGCTAATGCCCTTCTTGGATGAGGCGATAAGGAAGATCGCCTGCAACCAAAGATGCAAGGCAATGTGGCTATCCTCAAATATGGTCCCCACGCGCACGGTAAAGGGCTTACGGCAGTTGTAGCACTTATAGACACCCATCCGCGTGGACTTGCCTTCGAGCTTGCCAATGCGCTCTACAGAGGCGCAGTGAGGGCATACGGGGCCAGTCGGCCATACGCGATCTTCAACGAACTTGAACGCTGAAGCTTCGTCGTGAAAGTGCGGGGCGGATAGATAAGACGACATGACATTTCTCCTTGAATGCCATCGTCTCAAATCATTCTGGGTACGTCAAGTATAATATCGCCTAATTTCTGTCAAATTATTTTTGAGTGCTTTTTACCCATGAATGGAGGGAGGATGTCATGAGAGTTTCGGACCACCGCTACAGCCGCGACCGTCAGCGCTTCGATCTGGCGCTCCGACTGATCCGCCACGAGGCGCGCACCCATACCATCAAGGAGTGGACCGGCTTGAGCGACGACCGCATCCGCAAGCTCTACCGAAGTTACTGCCAGCACGAGGGCGCGGCCGCCGTAACACGACATCGCGGCAAATCGCCGCGCCAGGCCGCATTTTTCTTCAGAAATCCGGAACTGACATTTCACGCCGCGCAGTTGGCGAGTCTCTACCTGATTTACGGCTTGGTGAGCACGGCAGGCGGCGGATTGGAGAGCAGCCATCGTGTCGGGTCGCTCGAATCGGGAACACTGCTTTGCCAAGTGTACGAGGCCTATCTAGAACTACACACACCGGCCAGCATTTCTTTCGAGCACGCGTGGTTCTTGCTGCTGGCGTTGGCGCGGCACGACGAGGTTGGCGTTTCCCGTTGCAATGATTGTGGTTGTTTACGGCTGCGCGATTTGCTGGCGAGACACAAACACACTTGTTGCAGCTGCCGCCAGGGGGCGCCACCGGCCCTCACACACTGAGGCTGGAGGCGGGCGAATACAGTCGTCGGTTAGATAAAAAGGTCTGCGGAAATTGCCGCAAAGAGATCACCGGACGCACTGGCTATGCGCAGTCAACGACTTAGGCTAGTCCCGTCAAGTCCGACCCGCCATGCGGGAGCGCAGGCTGGCCCGAGATATCGGAACCGTTGAGCCAAAAGGTCAGCCCCGCCTCCGCCGAGTGCTTTGCAATCTTCAGAGCACTCTTGAGCTGAGGAAACGATCCCAAAAACATCGGGCGTCGTAGCGTTCGGGCAAAGGCAGCGCCGCGGATCCCTGCGTACTCCTTCTCGAAGTCCTTCCACGGATGTTTGTCCCACGGCGAATTGCTCGCAACTCCGCCATGAACCTGATGAAACGTTCCTTCGCCGAGTAGCACAACATATTGCAGATCAGACCTGCGTAGTGCCCGCTGCAATATATCGGGATTCGCCATTCCGCCGCCCGGCGATTGAAATCGTTTGTCGAACCCCTGCATGGAGAGGAAGTCGCGCTTCCTGATGCCTAGGCAACCGCTCTCGAACAAACAACCAAACCATCCCTTGCTGCCGTCAGCATACGATCCGGCGACGTCGTACAGGCGGTACCCATCGGCCCTCCAACCGCACCGTCGCAACAGGTCCTCCTCCTTCTCTTGGTTGTATCCTTCGCCAACGGAGACGTTTTGGACCTTCGGCCCCAAGTGAAAAGGTACGGTGGCGATAATCGGCGCATCCAACGAACGAAATGCCTGGTCCGCCAGATCGAGGATTCCGGGCGACAGAAGATGGGCACCGTCGATCATTATCATCAGCTCATCGCCTTTGGCCTCGCTGCACACAGTATTCAAGGCGTCAACAGGCGAACGAGACTGGGTGGCAAAGTATCGATAACGGAACTGCGGACCGAAGCTCGACACCTCGTCCTCGCTCAGGGGCAACTGCGAACCGTTGTCCACGGCGATCACTTCGTAGCTAATGTTGCTCGCATTGCGCAAATAGCCCGCGGACAGGGAATGAAGCGTGTTCTTCGCTTCCCTGCGATTGTTGAAAAAGTTGACGATGATCGAGATCACGATAGAAAACCGCTTGTTCGGTGATTGAAAGCGCGGCCAAGTCTCGTTGACATGACCCTGATTTCATCAAGCAGGGGATCCTTAAATCGAACGTGGTGCTGCTAGGGAAACTGAGTCGAGTTGCGTCAATTTTACCATGACACAAACTCCCGAAATGCCATTACAAGTCCAATCAAGTGACCGAGCCGAGCGACACTCACTTCGCAGCCAAGGTTACGAAATGTCCCGCGAGCGGCAGATGATAACTGTTTAAAAGAGCGGCATGTGTCGCGCTGCCAAGCAGCGACGCGACACCACAATGCGAGTTAGGTTATTGCGGATGAGCGCCGGCCGGCAGCTGCAACATACCTGTAACGCGGGTCCCCGATGCTGGTTGGATTTGGCGCCTGCGGTGACAGCGCGCAGAGGCGGCCGAGCGGTCGCGCCTGGAGCTCGTCGATGCGTTCGGATGACTTTTGGAATTATTTCGATGCATTGCGCATTTCATTGAAGCTGCGCGCAGATACTTTTGCAGCCATGTTCCAAAGAATGGACCGTCTTGATCGTCCAGTCGTGATTGTCGAGACCGGGTGTACACGGACGCCCGGAAATTGGGGCGGTGACGGTAACAGTACCGTGTTGTTCGATCGCTACGCACAGACGCACCCGGGCAGTCGCGTATTTACTGTCGACATCGACGCGCGCGCCACGGCAGCCTGCCGTGCCCTGGTGAGCGAGCATGTGTCGATTCATACTGGCGACAGCGTAAAGTACCTGCAGTCGCTTGCGGCGGGCAGTCCGGGGCAGCTGGATCTTTTGTATTTGGATTCGTTCGACTTGGATCACGGCAACCCGGTCCCCAGCGCCGTTCACCACCTGATGGAACTTGCAGCGATCGCTCCCGCCTTGCGACCCGATACGATGGTGGTGGTGGATGATGCCTTCATGACGCTTCACGGCGTACACGCCGCCGCGGGGCAGTTCGTCGCGATCCGCCCGCCCACGATCGACGGTAAAGCCCGCTTCGTTGCCGAATACGCCGCGCGAATCGAAGCCGAATTGATTTTCAGCGGCTATCAGTGCGGCTGGATCAAAATGAAGCCGCAGCACTGACGGCTCTGTCCTGCCCGACGCTTGATCGGTGCGATGGCGCGCCTTTTCAAGCAGGAGACCGGCAAACCCCGGATTCTGCATCGCTCGGCGCATAAAGTGAAACATAACTATTTCAGGTCAGCAATCGGGCGTGCGTCTGGATGCCGGAGAGATGGTCAGCGTCGAGGGGGGCTCGCCGCGAAGCTGTCTCGCCACCATCTGCCGATAGGCGGATTCTAAATGCAGAGCGAAGCGACCCGTATCGAACGCGGGTGAACTACGCACGTTGGTTGCGAGGTTTTCGCGGACGCTGAGTAGATGCGCGGGCTCACGCGCCAGCGCCAGCGCGCGATTTTCGTAATCCTCGAAGTTTTGGCCGATCAGGCCGGGCAGCCGCAATGCGCGCAGCAGACTGCCCGACATGCGGGAGGCATAGCTGTCTCCGGAGCAGGTGACGACGGGCACGCCAGCCCACAGTGCATCGCTCGTTGTCGCGCCCCCATTGTAGGGAAAGCAATCGAGACAAACGTCGGCCAGAGGCAATCGCGCGAGATGTTGCGCATAAGGTAGGACAGGAGCGAAAACCAGGCGCGACGGGTCGACCTGCCGGGAAACCGCCTCGCGGCGCAAATTTCTCTCGACTGATGGTTGGCCGCCTACGAGCCACAGCACACTGTCCGGAACGGCGCGCATGAGCCGCATCCAGACCTCGAACAGCGGCGGATTGATCTTGTAACTGCTGTGCAGAGCCGCCCAGACGAAGGCATCGTCGGGCAAGCCCGCCTCGCTCCGTGACCATGCCGGTGTGCTCGCGGCTCTCTTGTCGTCGTTGGCCTGAAAACCGTCCGGAAGATACACGACCGCTTCCGAATAATTTTTCTGCTGCTCGTGGGGAATGATGTAGTCGTCCGCCAGGATGTAGTCCATATCAATCGTGCCCATGCCGGCTGGAAACCCGAGGTAGCACACTTGGACCGGCGCGGGACGGTGCGCAAAGATCGAAGCGCGATTCAGACCCGTATAGCCCATGAGGTCGACCGCGATGTCGATTTGCATATGCCGCATCATCTGTGCGATTTCAGCGTCGGATCGATCATCGACGAATATAAAATGCTCGAACGCGCTTCGCACTCGTCGCGACATGTCCGAGTCCATGTCGCGCAGCGAAAATGCGTAGGTTTCAAAGCTGCGTCGATCATGGGCCTCGAATACGCCCGCCAACAATCGTGACGTAGGGGCTTCGAGAAAATCGGCGGACACGTAGGCAATGCGGATTCGCTCGTGTTCGTATCTCTCGCCGTTCCACAGCGGCGCCACCCGGGGGCGGTGTCTTCCGACCAGCTGGCGGGCCCACTTATGTTGACGCGCGGCGGAGTGATCTACGGCGATGAACAAGCCGCCCAGACCCTCTAGGGGCGAGCCCTCGTCTACCGCCTGCTGAACTTGCTCCGCCGATTGCCGATAGTCGAACCAATCACATACTTGTAGCTGCCGGTGAAGGCAGGCACCGATCCCACACTCGGCTGCCGGATGCAGCGCGCGGAGCTTCTCGAAGCAAGCCAGCGCCTCTTCGAACCGATCGGTGTCCACCAGAGCCTTGCCGCGCCCACGCAGCGCCTCTTTGAATTGCGAATCGATGCTCAGCGACCGATCGAACGCGGCGATCGCCTCCACCGGGCGGCGTAAATTAAGGAGCGCAAAACCCACACCTGCATGAGCCGGAGCAGATCCAGGGTGGAAGGCAGCGGCGCGACTCATGTCAAGCAGGCACTCCTCGAGGCGGCCCGCCTGCGCGAGGGTCTCGCCGCGTATCAGGACGAGGTCGGTCTGTCCAGGGTGCCGAAGCAACGCGCGGTCACATTGGGCGATCGCCTCGTCGTAGCGCCCAAGCTGAATTAGTGCGCCTATGGAACCCCGCACGGCGGGCAGGAACTCCGGCGCCAGGCTGAGCGTCTTCTCGAAACTGATGAGCGCCTCTGCGGGTCTGCTTCCCTTTGCGAGAGCGTTACCGCGTCCGTGGTGCGCGAGTACGTTGTCCGGCGACAATCGTAGCGCGGCATCGTATGCCGCAACCGCTTGTTCCAGCCGATTCAGTGCAACAAGACAGTTGCCGCGATTTGCGAGGGCACCCGGTTGGTCTGGATTGAGACGAAGCGACCGGTCGATCAGATCCATGCCGACCAGCACTCGGCCGCTTTGGGTTTCCGCGACCCCGAGCAGATGCAACGCCTCGACATGGTCTGGCTCCAACGCAAGGACCTGACGATACGTTTCCATCGCCGGCTGCAAGACACCCCGGCGGTGCAGTTCTACCGCGCGGGTGAAGGTTGAATAGCGGTTCGCTTGCATCCCAGATCTCCTGGCGAACGATTCTGCCACCTGGTTGTTGCACAACGAATGCGCCGGTGGCGGGGTCTGCTGCGGAACCACGAGGGCGCCGCGTCCTGCTAGAATCGCGTGGCTGCAGGCTCGAAATGTCTTCGCAGGTCCATATCTGGACTGCGCGGCACATTTGCGTTCGCGGACCGAATAGCTCGCACCTGTGGGTTCGCCTCCGACGCACAGAGCTGTCCGTGACCGAGCATGTTGCTTGCCGGCGTCCTTAATGGTGTACTCGGCGGCGGCTATTTGGGAAGGCGTAAGGAAGCCCTTCAATATCGGATAGGCGGCCGTTCTCGAGGCGGACAACAACCCTAGAAAAATCGCCGCACCGTCGCCAGGGGAGCAGTCTTTCGGATGCCGCAAGCGTCGAGATCCGTATTCTTAAGCTATGCCTCCGAAGATGCGGAACCGGCTCGCCGTATTTGCGATGTCTTACGGGCGGCCGGCATAGAGGTCTGGTTCAACCAGAGCGAGCTGCGTAGCGGGGACGCCTGGGATCAAAAGATTCGACAGCAGATCCGAGACTGCTCGCTGTTCCTCCCGATCATATCGGTTAATACCGACGCCCGAACCGAGGGCTATTTCCGTCTTGAATGGAAGCTCGCCGTAGAGCGGTCCCGTTTGATAGCAGATGATGCCGAATTTCTGATTCCGATCGTTATCGATGCCACACCGGACGCAGCAGCCCGAGTGCCGGACAGATTTCGTGAGGTTCAGTGGAGCCGCCTCCCGGCGGGCGAGACGCCTGCGGTCCTGGTCGAACGCATCTCGCAGCTCCTGTCGCGCGAGCCGGCGCAGGCACCGACTGACGTCCGAGCGGCGGCCAAACCCCCAGTTCATAGGGTCACCGCGCCCCAGGTAGTCCCCGGTCCCACGTCAAAACGCTTGTTACTTTTGATCGCAACGCTTGCCGTCATGGGCGTTGGCTACTTCGTTACGCGCGAACTTGTCGTGCCGCAACCGGATACCCATAGTGCGCCATCTCAGACAGTTCCGGTCCGGACGGGAATCCAGGAGAAGTCCATCGCGGTGCTTCCGTTCGTCGACATGAGTGAGAAGAAGGACCAAGAGTACTTTTCCGACGGCCTGTCGGAGGAACTGATCGACCAGCTCGCGCGCAACACCGACCTCAAGGTCATTGCGCGGACCTCCTCGTTCTCATTCAAAGGAAAGAATGAGGATGTGCGCTCCATTGCGACGAAACTCGGCGTAGCAAATCTGCTGGAGGGGAGTGTCAGGAAAGCAGGACCCGACTTGCGAATCACGGCGCAATTGATCAGAGCCTCAGACGGCGTACACCTATGGTCGCAGTCGTATGAGCGCAAGCTGGACAATGTATTCCAACTGCAAGCCGAAATCTCTACGACGGTGGCGAAGGCGTTGAATGCTGCGCTTGCAGGCAACGTACCCCCGCCCGCAGACCAGCAACCCGATGCTGAGACCTACACCTTGATCCTCAAGGCCAAGTATTTCACCGACCGGGCCAATAAGGGTGATTTGGTCCGGGCAAACGGCGTATTGAAGGAGGCTGTCCAGCGCGATCCCAATTCCTCGCCAGCCTGGGCGTATCTTGCAGGAAATTATGTATTTCAAGGATTCGAGGGTGATATTCCGTTGAGCGATGCGAGAGCCGCTGCCTTCGGCGCCGTTCAAAGAGCGCTGGCAATCGATCCCCTATCAGCCCAGGCGCACCGAAGACTTGGCAATATTCTTAGCGCCTACGACTGGGATTGGGACGCTGCGACGCTGGAGTACGAGCAGGCTGTCAAGCTCGATCCGACCGGCTCGGACGGTCGCAATGCTAAATTGGAGGTGCTGGGAACGGAGTTCCTGAGAACAGGTAAGGCGGACGAACTTATCGATTTGGCGCGGGCAGAAGTGGAGCGAAACCCGCTTGACAGTACCGCGCTGGAATACCTGGGATCCGTTCAATATTACGCCGGACGTCTGACCGACGCTGCCAAGACTTATCAAGCCCTTCTCGAGATCGATCCTGGGTATTCGAACGGGCAGTCAACTTACGCGTTGGTGCTGCTCCTTCTCGGAAGAACCACCGAGGCATTGACGGTCGCCGGGAAAGTTGAGGAAGAGCCGTTGAAGCTAAGGGCACTGGCATGTATTCAATGGACGTTGGGACTGCGAGCGAATTCGGATGAGTCTCTTCATGCATTGGCTGCGAAGTATTCAAAAGACAATCCCTACTCGATTGCGGAGGTGTATGCGTACCGGCATGAAGCAAATGCCGCGTTCGACTCGTTGGAGCGTGCATTTCAGCAGCGAAGCAGCGCTATAGTGAATCTCAACACAAATCCGCTGTTTAATGCTGTGCGTGGAGATCCGCGCTTCAAGGCGATGCTGAGCAAATTGAAGCTGGTTGAGTAGCGCCTTCGCGGTCTGACCGCGCACGGCCGCGAGCATGGTTTTGCCAGGTTCCCACACGGAGTGATAACGTCAGTCATGCCCGCCGGAATAGTTCGCACCCTGTCCTGTCTTGGTCTCTCACTGACCCTCCTGACCGCCGCGCGCGCCGCGGATGCTCCCCCTAAGCGCGCCATCTCACTCGACGACCTGGCACGCCTCCAACGCGTGGGCGCACCGGTCGTCTCGCCGGACGGGCAGTGGGTCATCTACACCGTGAGCCAGATCGACACCAAGGATGACAAAAGCCGCGCACACCTGTGGATGGCGAAGTGGGATGGCTCGTTGCAGCTTCAACTCACCTTCGACAAGGAAAGCGCCTCCTCGCCCAAGTTCAGCCCGGATGGGCGGTTCATCAGTTTCATGTCGTCACGGCCGGGACCCGCCAAGGGCAGCCAGGTGTGGGCCATGGACCGGCGCGGCGGGGAAGCCACGCAGTTGACCGGCATCACCGACCAGGAGATCGACGGCTACATCTGGTCGCCGGATTCGAAGAGGCTGCTGCTGACGCTGCATCCCAGGAACGAACCCGAGCCCGAAGACGGCAAGCCGCCACCGCCGCCCAAACCCATCGTCACGAATCGTTACCTCTTCAAGAAGGACAAGGAGGGGTACATTCGGGACAACGCCTGGAATTCGCTCTACCTCAACGATCTCGAGACAAAGAAGGTCGAGAAGCTGACTACCGGCAAGAACGTCAACGAGGAGGATCCCGAATGGTCGCCGGACGGCAGATGGATCGCGTTCGACTGCAACCAGGATCCCGATCCCGATCGCAGTAACAACTCCGACGTGTTTGTCGCAGCCGCCAAAGCCGGCTCGGCGCCTCGAAGACTCACCTCTTGGAGCGGCTCGGACGATGGTCCTTTCGCCTGGTCGCCCGACTCGAAATCGATCGCGTACACGCAAGGCACGGAGCTCAAGTTATGGAGCTATTCGCAATCCAAGCCGGCAGTCGTCACCCTGGATGGCAAGGTGAGCTATCCCGCGGCCAAGCTCGATCGCTCCGTCCGATCTCCAATCTATTCATCTGCCGCGCATCTCGGTTACCTGGTGCGTGATGACCGCAACGAATATCCCGCCGAAGTCGAGTTATCCGCTGATGGCGATAAGCCTCTGGAATCGCAGCAGGGAGCCGTCCTGGCATGGGACGCCGCTTCCGGCCACACCGCGATCCTCTACTCGAACGACTCCTCTCCCGCCGAGATCTACGCTCTCGAGGACGGCAAGCTACGCAAGATCAGCACGCACAACGATGCGTTGATGGCCGAGCTGAACGTCGTGGCCACCGAGGATATCGAGTTCCAAAGCAAGGACGGCGCCAAGGTCCACGGACTGCTGACCAAGCCGGCGCAATTCAAGCAGGGAACGCCGGTTCCGATGATTCTTTTCATCCACGGCGGCCCCAACAGTCAGGACGCGCACAACTTCGACTTCCTGCGCCAGTGGCTGGCCGGGAAAGGTTACGCGGAGTTGAACGTCAACTACCGCGGCAGCTCCGGCCGCGGGCAAAATTACGCGAAAGCCATCGCCGCCGACTGGGGCCACCTGGAAGTGTTGGATCTGCTCGCCGGCGTCGATAAAGCCGTCTCCCTGGGCGTGGCCGATCCCAACCGGCTCGCCGTCAGCGGGTGGAGTTACGGCGGCATTCTCACCGACTACGTCGTCGCGAGCACCGACCGCTTCAAGGCGGCGATCAGCGGAGCCGGCGTCGCAGCCCCCATGTCGTTCTACGGCACGGATGAATACATTCTGCAGTACGACAACGAGCTCGGGCCTCCTTGGAAAAATCTCCAGCGCTACCTCAAGATGAGTTATCCATTCCTTGAAGTCGACAAGCGCGTCCACACCCCGATGCTCTTCATGGGCGGCACCTCCGACATGAACGTGCCCATCCTCGGCGGCGAACAAATGTATCAGGCGCTGCGCTCACTGGGCCGCCCGACGGAGCTGGTCGTATACCCCGGTGAGTTCCACGGCTTCACGCGGCCCAGTTTCATTCGTGACCGCTACGAGCGCTGGCTTGCCTGGTGGGACAAGTACCTGACGCCGGCCGCGGCTTCGCCAGCCTCCGGCACGAGGCATTAGGCAGAGCGCCGTCGATCGTCGGCGGCACGCCCCTAAGCGCGCTTCGGATCCACAGCGGGCATGCAAGCAGTGCGGCCCGCGGCCCTGCTAGAATCCAGGCATGCAGGTTCGAAATGTCTTCGCAGGTCCGTATCTGGATCGCGCGGCGCATTTGCGTTCGCAGACGGAATGGTTCGAGCGGGCGCTTGCCAACCCCGACAGCCGCGTGGCGGCGGTGTGGAATTCCCGCAGCTTCCTCACCGAGGAAGCGACGCCGCGCGCCGCATTCCTGTCGCTCGGTGAACTGCCCGAAGACAAGCGCAGCGCCGATGCACTAATTCTGCTCGGGGAGTTTGCTGGCCGCAGCCTGTTCGCCGCGGAACTCGAAGGCGATGAGCCGCCGGTGCTCCGGCAAGGCACGCGCTTCGAAGATTTGCGCATGGTGGCGATGCTGCTCCCCGCCGACGAAGCGGGGCTCTTGAGCTATGCGCGCGCCATGATTTCCTGGCGCCGCCAACACCGCTTCTGCGGCATCTGCGGCACGCGAACACAACCTGCCAAGGGCGGGCACGTGCTCTTGTGCACTAACCCGGATTGCAAACACGAACAATTTCCGCGCATCGATCCGGCCATCATCGTGCTGGTGAGCGACGGCGAACGAGCACTGCTCGGGCGTCAGGCGAGCTGGCCCGCGGGACGCTACTCGACCATCGCCGGCTTCGTGGAACCCGGCGAGGCGCTGGAAGATGCGGTTGAGCGCGAGGTATTCGAGGAGACCGGCATCCTGGTGGACGGGATCGAGTACCACTCCTCGCAGCCGTGGCCCTTCCCTTCCTCTTTGATGCTCGGGTTCGTGGCGCACGCATGCAGCACAGAAATCAAGCGCCGCGACGACGAGCTGGAAGATGCACGCTGGTTCACGCGCGAGGACATCGCTTCCGGGTTTCCCAAAGTGCCGCCGGGGGTGTCGATTTCATTCCGCCTGATCGAACACTGGTTCGACGCGGGCGGCAAACGCTTGCGCGAGGTGCAGGGCGTTCAGCACTGGCCGGCAGCGCGCTAAAGGCTGGTCAGCCGCGCACCCAGTGGCCCTTGTGCAGTCGCCAACCGTCCCCTTCGCGCACCCAAACATGCGCCACCCAGTGGTACCCGGGGCGGCCCCGCGTGTAACGGCCGCTCTGCCATTCATAGCGTCCGCCGATCCAGCGCCAGTAGCCTCCGATCCACACGAAGTCCGGCTCGGGCGGCGCGGGGACGCTCTCCTCGCGCGGCGGCGGCGGCGCCACCATGACGCGCCCGTCCACGCGGTGCTCCTGATCGGGCGCGACCACGCAGCCGCAGAGGGTTGTTAAGAGCAGCGACAACGCGAACGCGGACTTGATTCCAGCGCGGACCTTCATGGCTCGGCGACCTTTGTACATCTTCTTGTCGAACGCCTGAAAGGCCGGTCAGGTTGACAGGCCTTAAGTCAGCAGAGCATAGCGCCGTCAGTTACGGAGCACCACCGCCGCGCTCCTTGGAGCGATCGTCGCGCCGGCGGGAGAGGCCGGCAAGAATGGAAGCGCGTGAATTGGACGCGGGCCCGCGTTCTCCGCGGCTCTTCAGGCGGTACATGAGCTGGTCCGCCGCGTGAATCAGGGAACTCGCATCGTCGCCGTCGTGCGGGAACATGGCCGTGCCGATTGCCGCGGAAAGATGCTGCTCGCGGCCGTTCACCCAGTACGGCAGCGCCACTCGCTCGCGGATCGTGTCGGCCACGCGACGCGCCGATTCCACGTCGGGAATCAGGGGCAGCACCACCACGAACTCGTCGCCGCCGTAGCGGCACACCACATCGCCCACGCGCACCCGCGCGGAAATGCGCGTGGCCACGGTGGTGAGGATCCGGTCGCCCGCCGCGTGCCCGTATTGGTCGTTGATGGCCTTGAAGCCGTTCAAGTCGATGAACAGCACGCCCACGAAAAGATTCTGGGCCAGCGCGTCTGCGATGGCGTTGTTCAGCAGCTCCAGGGTGCGGCGGCGGTTGTAGAGTCCCGTCAGGCCGTCGCGGTCGGCGAGCTTGAGCGCCTCGGCCTCGCGCTGTTTCAACTGCGCGAGTTCACGCAGCAGATGGGCGTTGATGGCGCGCAGCGTCTCGAGCTCGCGTTGTTCGGCAGCACGCCGCTCCTCGATCGACGGCGGCGCCAGGAAGTCACGCACCGCCGGCACCATGTTGATGCGGGGAGAGGGAGACGCCGGAACCACGTTCTCGCTCATCGCAAACTTGCTTCGACCATACGCCATAGCTGGATTCCGGATTTCGACGGCTACATTCTCGCGGGGAGCGGGCATTGCTCACGATCGGCTGCCACCTGATGAATATGTCAGACTCGGCTGACCAAAAACTGTTCAAATGTCGCCCCTGGGAGACAACCATGTCTTATTCGGCCGATCCGCGCGTTTTGTTCGCCGCAGAGCGAACTTTGCTCGCCTGGCAACGCAGCGCCATTGCCCTGATGGGTTTCGGATTTGTCATTGAGCGCTTCGGCCTGTTCCTGCAGATGCAAACGCACCAATCGCCGGCTGGTGGACAACGCAGCTTTTCCCTGGGTCTTGGCGTCTTAATGCTGATCTTGGGTGCGATCGTCGCGCTGGTGTCGGCGCGGCAGTTTCGCCAAGTCGCCCGCAGCTTGGACCCAAGCGTGGTGCCGCCCGGCTATTGGACCGGCACAGGGGTGTTGCTCAACATCGTCATCGCCTTCATTGCCGTGGCGCTTGCGTGCCATTTCCTGCTCGCCCACCTTACGGAGATTTAACAATGCAATACACCGGCGGTTGCCTGTGCCGGGCGGTGCGCTACGTCAGCGAGGCGGCGCCGATCGTAACGAGGGTGTGCTGGTGCCGCGTATGCCAATACTTCGCGGCGGGGAACGCCACGGTCAACGTGTGCTTCGCCACCGAGCAGCTCAAAGTCTCAGGGCCACTCAGCGACTACGCGAGCGTCGCGGATAGCGGCACCGCCATGCACCGGCGCTTTTGCCCGCGCTGCGGCACGCACCTCTTCAGCGAGGCCGAGTCGCGCCCGCATCTGGTATTCGTGCGCGCCGGCACGCTCGATGATCCCGAGTGGGCCAAACCAGCCGCCACCATCTGGACGGCCTCGGCGCCGAGCTGGGCCTGCATTGATACGGGCCTGCCGAGCCATGAGGGGCAGGCGCCGCCGGCTGCGTAATAGCGCTACTGTCAAATTGCCGCGCATCGATGAGGGTCAACGCCGGTGGCGTTCTGCCGTTATGCTGGCATGGAAGCGGAAATAGCCGTCCTGCGGTTTGGTTTGGGAGCGCGTCCGGGCGACATTGCGGCGGCCTCCGATCCTAGGGCTTGGCTCATGCGCCAGTTGCAGGGCCCAATCCGGCTTGCCTCGGACCAGAAGCTCGCCTCCTCCAGCGAAATCTTTTCCGGCTACCTCGCCGCGCGTGAGGAACGTCAGCAGATGCGCCGGAGCGCCGCGGCGGGCGACGCTCAGAGCGCCTTCAACCCGGTCAAGGAAGCCTACCAGCCGCATTATCGTGCGCAGGTGCTGGCGCGCGCGCAGAGCGCGGCCGCCACCGACACGCCCTTCGCCGAGCGCCTGGTGCATTTCTGGAGCAATCACTTCGCGATCTCGAGCGACAAAGGGGTGGTCTACGGACTTGCCGGTACCCTGGAGAACGAAGCCATCAGGCCGAATGTGAACGGCCGCTTCTACGACCTCTTGCTGGCGGTGGAACAACATCCGGCCATGATCCAGTTCTTGGACAACCAGGCCTCCGCTGGCGCCGACTCCCTGGCCGCGACCTACATCAAGCGTCCCTTCTTCGATCTCGGCGACAAGCCGGCCCGCCAGCTCGGCATCAACGAGAACCTGGCGCGCGAAATCCTCGAGCTGCACACCTTGGGGGTGAGCGGCGGCTACTCGCAGAAAGACGTCACCACCTTCGCACAGGTCATCACCGGCTGGTCGGTGGGCGGCGGCAAGGGACGGTTCGCGGGCGGCGAACCCGGCAAGTTTTATTTCCGGGACGGGCTGCACGAACCGGGTGCCAAGACGCTGCTCGGCAAGACTTATTACGAGTCGGGCGTGCGGCAGGGCGAGGCAGTGCTCTACGACTTGAGCCATCATCCATCGACCGCGCGCTTTCTCGCCACCAAGCTCGCCCGTCATTTCATCGCCGACGATCCGCCGCCCGCGGTGGTGGAGCGGCTTGCCAAAGCGTACTTGAAGTCGGGCGGCGATCTGCCCACGCTCTACAAGACGCTCATCGACTCCAAGGAGGCCTGGAACGAACGCCAGGTCAAATACAAGACCCCGGAAGACCTGGTGTTTTCGAGCTTCCGTGCGCTCAATATTTCCCCCGCACAACCCGAAGAAGTGGTGAAGAGCTTCGAGCTCTTGGGACAGCGCCAATACACCCCGGGCTCCCCCGCCGGATGGCCGGACAGCGCCAAGAGTTGGGACGGCTCCGATGCCCTGATGCATCGGGTGCTATTCGCTTCGCGCCTCGCCGCCCGCTACGAGCGCGGCGCCGATCCCCTCGATGTCGCCTCCTCGAGCCTGGGGCGCTATGCGAGCGGGGACACCATCACCGCGGTGCGCCGCGCCGCCTCCCCGGCGCAGGGACTCGCGCTGCTGCTCATGAGCCCGGAATTTCAACGGAGATAGCAGGATGCCATTGTCACGCCGTCGCTTCCTGCTGAACTCGGGTTTGTTGGCCGCCGCCTCCGGCGCGCCGCGCGTGCTGTTTGCCGACAGCGGTTCCGATGCGCGCCTGGTGGTGGTGATCCTGCGGGGCGCACTCGACGGGCTTGCCGCGGTGCCGCCTTACGGCGACCCGAACTACGCCGCGCTTCACAAGGATCTCGCCATCGCCCCGCCCGGCCAGGCCGACGGCGCCCTCGTGCTCAACGGCAGCTTTGGCCTGCACCCCTCGCTCGCCTTCCTGCATGATCGCTATCAGAGCGGTGAAGCCGTAGTGTTTCAGGCGGTCGCCTCTCCTTACCGCGACCGCTCGCACTTCGATGGTCAGAACGTGCTGGAGAACGGTCTCGACCGGCCCATCGGCGCGGCCGACGGCTGGCTCAACCGCGCACTGCGGAATCTGTCCGGCCGTACCGGGAAGGCGGTGGCGGTCAGTCAGAACGTGCCGCTCATCTTGCGGGGCGATGCGCCGGTAGTCTCGAAGTCACCGCAGGGTGCCCCCGAAGCGGACGAGGACCTGCTGGCCCGCCTGCAGGATCTTTATTCGAAGGATGAGTGGTTTGCGGCGCGCCTGAGCGAGGGCATGCAGACCGACAAACTCGCCGCGGACGACGGGGCGGGCATGCAACGGGCAGCGGGCGCCGACCGCGTGAGCCCGGTGGCGCACATGGCCGCCACGCTGATGCGCGCAGACGGCGGACCCACGGTGGCGGTGTTCGAGGCGAGCGGCTGGGATACTCACGCCAATCAGGGCGGAGCCAAGGGCACCCTGGCCGGCCGGCTCGCGGGTCTGGACAAGGCCCTTGCGACGCTGGCGCAGGATTTGGGCGGGCTGTGGCGCAACACCGCGGCGCTGGTGGTGACCGAATTCGGTCGCACTGCGGCCATGAACGGCACGCGCGGCACCGATCACGGCACCGGCGGTTGCGCGTTCCTTCTGGGCGGCGCGGTGCGCGGCGGACGCGTAATCACCGACTGGCCGGGGCTTTCAAAACGCGCACTCCTGGATGGCCGGGATCTCAAGCCAACCATGGATCTACGCAGCATTTTTAAAGGCGTGCTCGACGAGCATCTGCACGTCGATCAAAAGACCTTGGCCAGCCGAATCTTCCCTGACAGTAACGGCGCGCGCCCCCTCTCGGGGCTGATACGCGCCTGAAGTCCTGTCTTCGAAAAATTACATCGTCGGCTCGCTGCTCGCAGCAGGCGGAGCCGCCTCGGGCTCCATCGCCGGCATCGCGGGCGGCGCTGTCATCGGTTCCGGCACCATGGGTGCCGGCCTCGGCGCAGCGGCACGCTTCGGCGCGGGCTTCGGTGCTGCTGCACGCTTCGGTGCTGCCGCACGCTTCGGCGCCGCTTTCTTGGCGACCTTCTTCGCGGCTTTCTTGGCTACTTTCTTGGCGGATTTCTTTGCTACCGCTTTGCTCTTAGCCTTGACCGCACGTTTGGTCTTCTTGGCTGCGCTCTTTTTGGCCACCGTTTTTTTGGCTTTAGCCTTCGGACGCTTCTTCGACTTGCTCTTCTTTGCCATGTTCACTCATCTCCTAAAGACCGATCAAACCCTGAGGCTGAGAGTAGCCCCGAAAAAGTCCGCTGTCATCTGGCGTTGATGCTGGAGTCGCTCATCTTTAACGATTAGGCTCCACGCGTGAACGATATCGACGCCATCACGCCGCTCAAAGATGTCTGGCTCAGGCCGCGACGCGTATTTCGCGAGATGGCTTCGCGCCCCATCGGCGTGGGTGACCTCGCACTCACCTCCCTGCAGGGCATCGCCAATTTCGTCCTGCGGTCGCGCTTGTCCATGGCCGAGACGCACGCGACGGTACAGGAAGTGCTGGTCGGATCGCTGCTGTTGGGCTCGCTGGGAGGACTGCTCGGCACCGCATTCTGGGCGTTCGTTTACAACAAGATCGGCACCCGCTTGGGCGCCAAGAGCGGATTCACCCCGGTGTTCCACGTCTTGAGCTATGGAGCGGTGCCCTGGGTTGCCGCCTTCCTGCTATGGGCGGGGATCGCCCTGGTGGTGGGCGATGCGGCGTTCGTGAGCGTGCCGCCCGCCGGCACCGACAGTTTCGTGGTTGTGCTGCTGCGCGCCGAAACCATCGCCATGGTGCTCTTGTTTCTTTGGGCCTCGCTGGTGCAGATCATGGGCCTGAGCGAGGTGTTCGACTTCAAACTGCGGAAAGCCTTCGGTGTCTGGGCTTCGGGTCAGTTGATCGCCCTGCTTTTCGTGCTGCTCGCCCTCAATCTGGCTGGGGCGCCGAGGTAGCTTCCGGCTCAGGCTCAGCCTGCCGCTTTTCCTGCTCGCCGGCTTTCAGCCGCTCGATCACGTTCTTGGCGACATCCCCGGCCGAGGGCATGGCCGGTGCGCGGCGGGCCTTCGGCGGGGTATTCGCCGCCTTGGTCTTGGCGGTTTTGGGCTTTGCGGCGCTCGGCTTTTTGGATGCGGCGGACTTCTCGGCGCGTTTCTGATTGGCACGGGCGGCGATGCGGGCCTTGGCCTCGACCTGAGCGTCCTCGGCTTTGTTGCGCGCCAGCTTCGCCACTTTCTTGGCCGCCTTGACGGCTTTGCGTGTGAGCTTGAGCTTGGCCTTGGCCAGGCGCACCTGGCGCTTGGCCTCCTCGACCAGGTTTTCCGCCCGCTCGGCCTCGAGCATCAGGGCCGCGGTGGAGGTCTGGGTCTTGGCTCGCTTGCTGGTTTTCATGTCAATGCTCCTCGCGTTCCTTATGGCAGAACGCGCATCAGATACTCACGGATTGCCGCGATCTCGGGCGGACAGACGGCATGAGGCATGGGGTAATCGTGCCATTCGACCTTATAGCCCTGGATCTTCAAGAAGTCCCGCGCATGCTGGCCGAGGGGCAGGGGCACCACCGGATCCGCCGCGCCGTGCGCCATGAAAATGGGCGTGGTGTCATTGGCCGGGTTCCTCTCCGCGGCAAACGTCGCCTCGCGCGGCAGATAACAAGAGAGCGCTATGGCCCCGGCCAGCTTCTGCTTGAAGCGCGGCACCGCGTAGAGGGTGACGGCGCCCCCCTGCGAAAAGCCGGCGATCACGATGCGCCCGGGTGCGATGCCGCGGGACACTTCGCGCTCGATCAGCTCGGTCACCATGGCGCCGGCCTGCTCGAACCCCGCCACGTCCTCCTTCGCACCCCGGTCGAAGCCGGTGATGTCGTACCAGGCGCGCATGCGCATGCCGTTGTTGATGGTGACGGGACGCACCGGCGCGTGCGGAAAGACGAAGCGCCAGGCACGCTCGGCACGCGGCACCAGCTCCGGCACGACGGGCTCGAAGTCGTGACCGTCGGCCCCCAAGCCATGTAACCAGATGATGGCGCCCTGCGGATTCGGCGCGGTGAGGACTTCGATGGCTTCGAGCATGGAAGGCTACGATATCATGAGAGGATGCCGCTCTCGCTCGAACATCTGCGCCGTTACGCGATCGCGCGCTCGCTGTTCAAGCCCACCACCTTGAAGCGCGCCATCGGCAAGCTGGGCTTCGTGCAGGCGGATCCGATCCGTGCGCCGGCGCGCGCCCAGGACCTCACGCTGCGCCACCGGGTGATAGGTTACCGCGCTGGAGATCTCGAGCGCCGCTATGCGCGTCTGGGCGTGGAAGAGGATTTCTTCGTCAATTACGGGTTCCTGCCGCGCGCGGTGCAGTCGCTCATGCATCCGCGCATCGCGCGTCATAAGTGGACCAAGACCTCGATGCGCAATGCCCAGGCGGTGCTCGAGTTCGTGCGCCGGCGGCGCGTGGCGCATCCGCGCGCGGTGGACGCGCAGTTCGCGCACGGCAAGGTGCAGAACTGGTTCGGCGGATCCTCGAATGCCAGCACCCAGCTGTTGGACGCCATGCATTACCGCGGCCTCCTGCGCGTGGCGCGCCGCGAGGGCGGCACGCGCGTCTACGCGGCGCGCGAGCCCGCGGCGGCCGGCGCTTTCGATCCCGATCAGCGCCTCGATACCCTGGTGGATCTGGTGGCGGCCAAGTACGCGCCGCTGCCGGCGCGCACCTTGAGCGATCTGGTGTACCGACTGCGCATCGCCGCGCCGCAGTGGGAGAAGCGCCGGCGCGCCGCGCTCGCCCGTGCGCGCGAACGCCTCGCTTCCGCCCAGGTGAACGGCGTGCTCTGGTACTGGCCTGCCGGCGAACGGCCTCAGGGGCGGCGCTGGCGGCTGGACGAAGAGGTGCGCCTGCTGACGCCGTTCGATCCCATCGTCTGGGATCGCCGGCGCTTCGAGATCTTCTGGGGCTGGCCGTATCGCTTCGAGGCCTATACACCGGCCAAGAAGCGAAAACTCGGCTACTACGCCCTGCCCTTGCTGTGGCACGACCAGGTCATCGGCTGGGGCAATGTCGGGGTCAAGCACGGCGTGGTGCACACCGCCTTCGGCTATGTGTCGGGCAAGCCGCCGGCGGCCGCGGACTTCAACCGCGCGCTCGAAGCGGAGATCGAACGTCTGCGGGCCTTTTTGAAGGGCAGCGCCGACAGCGACGCCTGAGTCTTCCTGCCGCCGCCTTATTGCAACAAAAAGCTGCTAGTTCAGGCGCTGCCACCGCGGGATCTGTGCAGGATTTTTGCGTTGACAACTCATGCATTTTTATGCACGATGCGCGCAACTTTATGCAGGCCTCCAAAGTCATGACCAGATCCGAAGGCGACGCGGGCGCGGCCCCGGCGCGCCGCAGCATGCTGGAAAAGATCATCCGCGAGCAGCACGTCGGTCGTCAGACCGAGCTGGTGGAGCTGCTGCGCAAGTCGGGCCACATCGCGACCCAATCCTCGGTGAGCCGGGACCTGCGCGAACTGGGCGTGGCCAAGCAGGGCGATCGCTATGTGCTGCCGGATTCAAGCCTGCCGGCCAGGAGCGATTTCTCGGGCCTGAAGCAGTTTGTGAGCGCGCGCCTCACCGCCGGCACCAACCTGACCGTGCTTCGGACCACCATCGGTTCGGCGCAGAGCGTGGCGGTGGCCATCGACACCGCGCGCTGGCCCGAAGTGGTGGGCACCATTTCGGGCGACGACACGATTTTCATCGCCACCGCCGGCGCCCGCGCGCAACGCAGGCTCGCCGAGCGGCTCCTCGCCATCTTCGGACGCTGAACTTCCATGACAATCCCAAACGCTGCGGGCGCTGAGCCCATTCTCCTGGCATTTTCCGGCGGCCTCGACACCTCGTTTTGCGTGCCGTGGCTGAAGGACACCTATCACCGCCCGGTCATCACCGTAACCGTGGACACGGGCGGTCTGGACGAGCAAGCCTCGCGCTCGCTGGCGGAGCGCTCCCGGGCGCTGGGCGCGATAGCGCATCACCAGGTGGATGCGCGCGGCGAATATTTCGAGCAGGTGCTGAAATTTCTGATCATGGGCAACGTGCGCCGCGGCAACTTGTACCCCCTGTGCGTGGGGGCCGAACGCGTGCTGCAGGCTCAGACCATCGCGCAGATGGCTCTCAAGCTCAAAACCCGCATGGTGGCGCACGGCTGCACGGCCGCGGGCAACGATCAGGTGCGGTTCGAAGTGGCGCTGCGTACGCTCGCCCCGGATCTGGAGATCATCGCGCCGGTGCGCGATCGGGCGTTCCAGCGTCCCGAGCAGCTGAAGTACCTCGAGGAACACCGGCTGCCGGTGCCGCCGTTCGGCGCCGCATACTCGGTGAACCGGGGGCTGTGGGGCGTGACCATCGGCGGCAAGGAGACCCTCACCTCGGAGGGCAGCATCCCCGAGGAGGCCTGGGTGTTGTCGAAAAATGCCTTCACAAACCCGCAGCATCCCGCGCGCCATACCTTGGGGTTCGAGCGCGGCGTGCCGGTCAGCCTCGACGGCTCGCGCGAATCCCCCGTGGCGGTGATCGAGAAACTCGAGGCCCTCGCGGGTCCCTACGGCATCGGCCGCGGCATTCATCTCGGCGACACCGTGATCGGCACCAAGGGACGGGTGGCCTTCGAAGCACCCGCGGCCGAGGTGCTGCTGATCGCGCACCGCGAACTTGAGAAGCTCGTCATGACGGGCAGACAGCAGCGCATCAAGGAACTGGTGGCGCAGCCGTACGGCGATCTGGTGCACGAGGGCCAGCACCTGGATCCTGTGTGCCGCGACATCGAGGCGCTCCTGACCTCATCGCAGGCGCGGGTCACGGGCGAGGTGCGCCTGCAGCTTCGTCCCGGCTCGCTGTTCATCGAAGGGGTAAGTTCGCGCTACTCCCTCATGGCCGCCTCCAAGGGCGTGTACGGCGAAAGCGCCGGCGAGTGGACGCCCACCGACGCATTGGGATATTCGAAGATGTTGGCCCTTACGGGCGTGTTCTACCAACGCGCCGGTGAGCGCGCCGCCGCTGGAGAGGGTTCATGAACACCATGCGCACCGTGGTCGTCGACAAGATCGCTTCCGTGACCCAGGCCTGCGGCCTGTCGCATGAGATCCGCATTTCCCCGGACATCCGTTGCGAAGAAGGGCTGGTGCTGGTGGTGGAAATCATGAACAACAAATCCACCTACAACACCCTGGAACTGACCTCCGGCCGCATGGCCAAGGTGGTGCGCGGCGACATCGTGGTGGGCGCGCTCGGCCACCGCAAAGCGCTGTTCGGCTACTCCGGCCACATTCCCGACAGCTTGAAGAGCGGCGATATCATCCAGATGCTGAACATCGGCGGCGTGCTCGGGATCTGCGACTCGGCGACCCCGGACAAGGGCAAGCCCTTCGACTGCAAGGTGTTGGGGACGGTGCTCACCTTTCCATACCTCGGCGAGCGCATCGGCGTGCCGGCCAAGGTGGGCTACAAGGCTTTGGATTATGGCGTCGCGCTCGAGAATCACGGCGTGCCGGTGGTGGCGCTCGCCGGCACTTGCATGGAAGCGGGCAAGACTGCGGCGGCCTCGGCCATCATCTCGCGCATGCGCCATCGCGGTCTCACCGTCGATGCCTTCAAGGCCACGGGCGTCTCGCTCAGGCGCGACATCATGGCGTTCGAGGACTCGGGCGCGCGCCGCACCATGCTGTTCACGGATTTGGGCATCGTCACCACCACCGCCCAGTGCGGACCGGCCTTGACGCGCACCATGCTGAATGAAATGGGCGTGGGCCGCCCCGATGCCATCGTGTTCGAGCTCGGCGACGGGTTGCTGGGCACCTACGGCGTGGAGTCGATCCTGCGCGAGGCGGACATCCGCCAGTCCCTCACTGCGGTGGTGCTGTCCGCGAACGACCCGGTGGCCGCCTGGGGCGGCGTGAAGCTGCTGCGCGAGCGCTTCGGCATCGAGCCGTGCGTGGTCACGGGCCCGTCCACCGACAACCAGGTGGGCGTGCAGATCATCCGCGAGCAGATGAAAGTTGAGGCCTTCAATGCCATCAGCAATCCCGCGGACCTCGGCGATCATGTGATCAGCGCGCTGAAATTGAGCAACGCGCGCGAGATCAGGGCGGTGGGCGAATGAGCCCCGTCAACACGGTGGTCCTGGGCGGCACGGGCTACGTGGCGGGCGAGCTGCTGCGCCTCGTCGCGGCGCACCCCCACTTGAAGTTGGGCGCGGTGCTCTCCGACAGCCAGCCGGGGAACTTCGTCGGCGCGGCTTTTCCGCACCTCGCGACCGTCTACTCCGGACTGAAATTCGCCTCCGCCGCGCAGGTGCACGAATGCATCAAGGCGAGCGAGGCCACCGCGCTCTTCTCCGCCGCCCCGCATGGCGCCTCGGCAAGACTCATCGATGCGGCCTTGAGCGCTGCGGCCGATGCCGGACGGCCGATCCACTGCGTCGATATCTCGGCAGACTTCCGCTACCCGACGCAGGCCGCCTATGAGGCGGTGTACAAGCATCCGCACGGCGCTCCGCAGCGCATCGCGGGCTTTTCCTGCGCGGTGCCCGAACATCTGAAAGCGGTCCCGACCCCGCACGTCGCGCATCCCGGTTGCTTCGCCACCGCGGTGTTGCTGGCGAGCGTGCCGCTGCTCGCCTTGCAGCTCACCGATTCGCGCCTCTACGTCGCCGGCGTCACCGGCAGCACCGGATCGGGAAGAAAGCCCGCGGAGGGCACCCACCACCCGACTCGCCACAGCGATCTTTATTCCTATGGCGCGCTCGGGCATCGGCACGTGCCGGAGATCAGCGCTTGCGCGCACGCGGCCAGCGGCGTCGAGGCGGAGTTCAACTTCGTGCCTCACTCGGGCCCCTTCGCGCGCGGCATCCATGTCACCGTGCAGGCGGCGCTCGCCAAGAGTCTCTCGACCCTGGCGGCGCAGGAACTGCTGCGCGAGTTCTATCGCGACTGTCCGTTCGTGCGCGTCACGGAAAACGCCCCGCGCGTCAAAGACGTGGCGACCAGCAACTACGCTCACTTGAGCGCCGTGACCAACGGCCGCTCCATCGCGGTCATGGCGGTGCTCGACAACCTCAACAAGGGCGCCGCCGGCGGCGCGGTGCAGTGGATGAATCGCTTACTCGGGTTTGCCGAAACCGCGGGCCTCACCGCGCCGGCGCCCGGATGGACTTGAAAACATGGCAGCAGCAACTTCCCTGACCCAGACCGTGGCCAGCCATCTTGCCAAGGTGTTCGCGCAGTACCCGGTCGAAATCGCCCACGGCGAGGGGGTGTGGCTGCATGCCCGCGACGGCCGCAAGATCCTCGATTTCTACGGCGGTCACGCGGTGGCCGGCTTGGGCTACGGCCATCCGCGCTGGGTTCAGGCGCTCGAGCGCCAGGCGAAGCAGATGGCCTTCCAGACCAACGCCCTGCCGATGCTGGTGCGGGAACGCGCCGCGGCCAAGCTGGTCAAGTTCGCCGACCTGCTGCTCGACACCGTGTTCTGGGTGAACAGCGGCGCGGAGGCCAACGAAAACGCGCTGAAGCTCGCCTTCAAGGTGACGGGCCGCTCCAAGGCGGTGGCCTTGGAGCAGGGGTTTCACGGCCGTACGGCGGCGGCCGGCGCGCTCACCTGGGGCGCGCTCGCCAAGTGGTACGGCTTTCCGCGCACGCCCTTCGACGTGGAATTCACTTCGCGCAGCGACGTGCTGGAGCTCGAGCGCGTCATCGACCGCAACACCGCCGCGGTGATCGTCGAGCCGGTGCAGGGAGTCGGCGGGGCATACCCTCTCGGCAAGCCCATGCTCGAAGCCCTGCGGCGGCGCTGCGACGAGGTGGGTGCGGTGCTCATTTTCGACGAGGTGCAGTGCGGGCTCGGGCGCGTCGGCACGCCGTTCGCCGCCAACCTCTATGGGGTCACTCCCGACATCATCACCACCGCAAAAGCCTTGGGGAACGGCTTTCCGGTCTCGGCGCTGTTGCTGTCGCGCCGTCTCGCCGACAAGCTCAAGGTCGATGACATGGGCACTACATTCGGCGGCGGCCCCATGGCCTGCGCCATCGCCGAGGCGGTGATCGACACCATCGAATCCGAATCATTGCTCGCGAACGTGCGCCAGGTATCGGAGTACATCCGCGCCAGCTGCATCGTGGGTCCCGTCACCGGCGTGCAGGGCGCCGGCTTTCTGCTCGGATTGAAAACCTCGCGCCCCGCCAAGGAGGTGCAGGCGGCATTGCTCGAGAAGAACATCCTCGCCGGCACCAGCGGCGATCCTCACATCCTGCGGCTCTTGCCCGCTTACATCCTGAACGAAGGCCACGTCGATCAGCTGTCGGCGGCGCTCGCGAAGATCGCCGCATGAATCGCTTCCTGGACCTTGCCGATCTCGGCCGCGAAGAGGTGAAGGACCTGCTCACGCTCGCGCAGGCGCTCAACGACAGGCCGGACCCCAAGGCGCTCGCCGGCAAGATCCTGGGCCTGGTGTTCTTCAATCCGTCGCTGCGTACTCTGGCCTCGTTCCAGGCCGGCATGGCAAAACTCGGCGGCAGCTCCTTCGTCATCACGCCCGGCCAGGTGAGCTGGCAGCTCGAGACCAAGATCGGCGCCGTCATGACCGGCACCGCGGCCGAGCACATCCGCGAGGCGATCCCGGTGCTCGCGAGCTACTGCGACGCGCTGGGTGTTCGCGCCTTCGCCGACGGCAAGAACCTCGAGCACGACCTCGAGGAGCGCCTGTTCGGACTGATCGACGAACTGTGCGACAAGCCGCTCATCAACATGGAGTCCGCGGTCAATCATCCCTGCCAGGCGCTCGCCGACTGGCGCACGCTCGATCAACTGAAGGTGCCCGAGCCTGCCAAGTTCGTGCTCTGCTGGGCCTATCACCCCAAGGCGCTGCCGCTCGCGGTGCCCAGCGCCACGGTGCACATGGCCGCGATGCGCGGCATGGAGGTGGTGGTGCTGCGCCCTGAAGGCTACGCGCTTCCGGCAGCGGTGATGGACAAGGCGCGTGCCGCCGCGCGCGCCGCGGGCGGCACGGTGAGCGAGACCTCGGACCGCGCGCACGCGCTCGCCGGCGCGAGCGTGGTGTACGCCAAGGAATGGGGCTCGACGCTTCATTACGGCGATCCGCAGGGCGATGCGAAGCTGCGTGCGCAGCTTGGCGACTGGTGCGTGCGCGAGAGCTGGTTTGAGCATGCGTCGCGCGATGCCAAGCTCATGCACTGCCTGCCGGTGCGCCGCAACGTCGCGGTGGCCGACGAGGTGCTCGATGGCCCGCGCGCCGTGGTCAAGCTCGAAGCCTACAATCGATTGCCGGTGCAGATGGCCGTTCTGCACCGCATGCTCACGTCACGTTGAAGGAGTGAAGCGATGATTTTGAGTCGACCGGACCCGTCCGTCGCCGTGCGCGCGCTGAGAAGCGCGGCACCGTACATCCGCATGTACAAGAACAAGGTGTTCGTCATCAAGGCGGGCGGAGCGGTATTCGCGGATCTGGCCTCGACGCGAAGCCTGATCGAGCAAGTGGCGATCCTGCACCAGGTGGGCATACGTACCGTGCTGGTGCACGGCGGCGGTCCGCAGCTCGACAGCCTGCAGGCCACCCTCGGCCTCGAAACCAAGATGGTGGCGGGCCGCCGCGTCACGGACCAAGACTCCATCGACGTCACCGCCATGACCTTGAACGGCACCATCAACACCCGGATCCTGGCCATCTGCCGGGCGCTCGACATCGAGGCCATCGGCATCTCGGGGGTGGACGCGGGCCTGATCCGCGCGCACAAGCGGCCGCCGGTGGCCATGGGCGGGCTCTCGGGGGAGATCGTGGACTACGGCTACGTCGGCGACATCGACGCGGTAAACACCTCGGTGCTGCTGAGGCTCCTGGACAACGGCCTGATGCCGGTGGTGAGCCCGCTGTCCGCCGACTCGAGCGGCACGTTGCTCAACATCAATGCCGATACGGTGGCCGCCGCCATCGGCGGCGCACTGTCCGCGGAAAAACTGGTGCTCTGTACCGGCGCGCCCGGCATTCTGGAGAACGTCAACGAGCCGAGCTCCATCATTTCCTACACCGATCTTTTGGGACTGAAGCGTCTGCGCGAACAGGGCAGCCTCAAGGAGGGCATGCTGCCGAAGGCCAGCGCAATCGAGCATGCCATCCGCTCGGGCGTGCGCCGCGTGCACGTCATCAGCTACAAGTCCGCCGACAGCCTGCTCGCGGAGATCTTCACCAACGAGGGCACGGGCACCCTGGTGGTCGAGGATTTGAACGCCCTGAGTCCCGCCGAGCAGAACGCAAGCGCCGGCGCATGAGCCGTCTTTGGGACAAGGGCGGCGCACTCGACGCGCGGGTACTGAAGTACACCGCGGGCGAGGATCACCTGCTCGACAACCGGCTGGTGCGCTACGACATCCTGGCATCGATCGCGCACGCGCAGATGCTTAAGCAGCAGTCGCTGCTCTCGGGCGCCGAGCTCGATGCCATCGCCGGCGCCCTGCACGCGATCGGCGAAGAGCATGCCCGCGGCGAATGGCGCGTGACGCTCGAGCAGGAGGACTGCCAGACCGCGATCGAAAACCATCTCACGCAACGCATCGGCGCTGCGGGCGGGCGGCTGCACGCCGGCCGTTCGCGCAACGACCAGGTGCTCGCCGCGCTGCGCTTGTACATGCGCGATGCGGCCACCGAACTGGAGGACGGCGCCCTGGCGGTGGCCGATGAACTCGATGCGCTCGCGGCGCGCGACGGCAGCATCGAGCTGCCGGGCTACACCCATCTGCAGCAGGCCATGCCGAGCTCCGTGGCGCTGTGGGCGGGCGGCTACGCGGCGGAAGTGCGCGACGATGCGCAGGGGCTCGCGCAGGCGCGGCGTCGCATCGACAAGAATCCCCTCGGTTCGGCCGCCGGCTTCGGCACCCCGAATCTTCCCATCAGCCGCGAGCACACGCGGCAAGGTCTGAATTTCGCGGTGACCCAGGAACCGGTGACGGCGGTGCAGTTGTCGCGCGGCAAGGCCGAAGCGCAGCTGTTGTTCGAGATCACGCTGCTCACGCAGGATTTGTCGCGGCTCGCTTCCGACCTGGTTCTCTTCTACAGCCAGGAGTTTAAGTTCGTGAGCCTGCCGCCGCAGTTCACCACCGGCTCCTCCATCATGCCGCAAAAGCGCAATCCCGACGTGTTCGAGCTGATGCGCGGCAGGAGCGCAGTGGCGTTGGCGGCGCTCAACGAGGTGCTGGGCATCACCCAGAAGCTCACCTCGGGCTATCACCGCGACCTGCAGCTCATCAAGCCGCCCTTGTTCCGCGGCATCGATTCCTGCTTCGAGACCCTCGCCATCCTGCCGGCGGCGCTTCACGATCTGCGCTTCCTGCCGGAGAATGTGCACCTGGATCCGAGCATTCACGCGGCCGCGGCGGCCAATGCGCTGGTGGCGGAACGCGGCATTCCGTTTCGCGAGGCATACCGGCAGGTGGCGGCGCTGTTCAAGGATTCCAAATGACCATCTGGCGCAGCGCAAAAACCCTCGACGAATTGAACGATGGTGAGGGGACGCTGCCGCATCAGCTAGGCATGCGCTTCACGGAGATCGGCGAGGATTATCTCACCGGCACCATGCCGGTGGACGGGCGCACGCGCCAGCCTTATGGCTTGTTGCATGGCGGCGCCTCGGTGGCACTGGCCGAAACCTTGGGCAGCATGGGTGCGGCTATGTGCGTCGATGCGGGTTTTCAGGTAGTCGGTCAGGAGATCAACGCCAACCATGTGCGCGGCGCGCGTTCAGGGCTGGTGAAAGGCACTGCCCGTCCCGTGCACCTCGGCGGCAGGAGCCACGTGTGGTCGATCGAAATCGTCGACGAGGCCGGCAAGCTCGTGTGCATCTCACGCCTCACGGTCGCCGTCATAAAGCGCGGAGCGCTGTCGGGTTAATTCTCGCTTAAGGGTGGCAATCGCAACTGCAAACAGCGTATCGTCGCCGAACTATGAACATCAAACCCTTGAAATTTTTGCATGGTGCAGGCCTTGGCCTCGCATTGGCCGGATCCGCCCTGGCGCAGACGCCTCAACAGATCGCCCCCGCGCAGCAGCAGCCCGCACAGCCGCCGCTCAGCAATGAGCAGGCGAGTTATCTGATCGGCATCAACTTCGGCAACCAGATAAAGAATGCCGGCCTCAACAAGCAGATATCGGCCGACGCCATGACGCGCGGCATGAAGGAGGCGCTCGCCGGCAAGCAAATCACGCCCGCCGAGCAGCAGCAGATCCAGGCCTGGCTCAACGGCGTAGCGCAGGCGGCTGTCGTCAAGAACAACGAAGAGGCCAAGGCCTTCCTCGCCAAGAACAAGAGCGAGAAGGGCGTCGTCACCACCGCCTCGGGGCTGCAGTACAAGGTCATTGCGCCCGGCGACAAAAAGGCGCCGCAGGC
>DASXOQ010000088.1:0-2579 GCA_036494165.1 Steroidobacteraceae bacterium | reverse complement strand
GTCTATGGATCTGCGCAGCGACGGCCTGCATTACGCGTTTAATCTCTCCGCTGTAACCGTGCCGGTCCTATACGTCGGCAATGCCATCTCCTCGATGATTTTGAATTCGATTCATGGCGGGGACGACGAAGCCCACTTCCTCGGTTGACGCCGTCGACGCTGAACTCGCCGCGACGGGAAGTCGAATCGCGCTCGACCATATGCGCCCGCTAACGTGTGCGGTTGTCCACAGGTTTATTCGTCGGAGTTGTTTGGTCACCAGTTCACCCGACGAGACAGTCAGCACTGCGCTATCCGACACCGGCATCCGTCATGTGACTTGCCGGTGACGAGATCGATGCGCTCGCCAGCAAGGTTACGGTGCCGTGGCGTTCATATTCGTGCTCGCGGGGAAAGGTCGCATGCACGCCCCGTTCGGGCGGCAAATCCGGCGCGGCAAAAAAAAGAGGTTCGTCAGTAGAATCTGTGGGTAGCGTATGGCTCTGGTAGTTTGCCGAGGGCATGATAGAGAGCGATTTCGGTGATGCGGAAGGTTCGGAAGCCGTAGGCTTTTCTCATGGTCAGTTTGGCCTTGTTGTTGAGGCCCTCGACGACTCCGCTGGAGAACTGTTTTCTGGCGCGGAAATAATTGAGGATCAATTCCCGGTGGCCGCGCAGGGTGCTGGCGACCTTCTTCATCGGCTCGATGCGCGAGCGCATGACTTGCTCGCACCAATCGTCGAGAAACCTGGCGGCCCAAGTCGGCGAGTTGTACTCCCAGAACTGCTGGAAATCTTCTTTGAGCAGATAGGCGCGCACCGTCTTGAGATTGTAGCGCAACAGATCGCGCAGCCGGAAGCGTTGCGGGCTGGTGAGATTGGCCTTGCGCTTGAGGACGCACCACCGGGTCTTTTTCAACACCGGCTGATAGCCGTCCTGGGCGAGCCGGCGGGCCTCGGCGGCACGCACGTCGTCGAGGGCTTCGTTCATCTTGGCGACGATGTGGAAGCGATCGAGGATGTTGATGGCGTTGGCGCAGCGTTGGCGGATGACCCGCAAGTATGGCCTCCACATGTCCGAGCAGACGAATTCGATGCCGTCGGATAACGGCTTGCCGATCATGTTGAAGAACTGCTCGAAACTCTCCACGGTGCGGTCCTTGCCGATCCACAACAGCCGGGTGCAGCCCTGCTCGATCTGGTAGACCAGGGTGAGGTACTTGTGGCCTTTGGCATACTGGATCTCATCGACGCCGATGGCCTGGATCGGGCCGAGGTGACGGTGTTCGAGCCCCCACGCCACCACGTATTCCACCGCCTGGCAGACTTTGTCCCAGCTGGTGCGGAACGCCACCGCGGTTTCCTGCCACGACAGCTTGCGCGCCCAGTGGGCGAGAAACAGCATGTAGGCCTTGGTCAGCTGGTGCTTGCCGATCGCCCACGGCAGTTCTTCGACCCGCACCCCGCAGGCCCTGCAATCGACCCGGCGCATGCGGTAAAGTAACAGCACCACGAAACCCCAGAACGGGACGAATTCGAAGCGGCGCAGGCCGAGATGATCATAGCCGGCGGCGGGCTCATGACAGCCCGAGCACACCGGCTTTGCGCCGCGGCGCGGTCGCACGTCGATCTCGATAATGCCGCGTTCCGGGCAAAGCCGCGCCTTCTCGTAGACGAAGCCCGGAAAGTGATGGCAGTGGTTGAGGAGGGTGATCAGCCGCATGCGAGCAAGGTCCCGAACCATCGCCAAGTCGATTGCCAAGTCGATTGCCAATTCGCACGCCATGTTACCAGCCGGAGCGGCGCCCGCGGATGAAGAGCTGGCGGCCTACTGCCCTGACCTCGATCAGTGGCCAAGAAGCTGGATGTATGAAGAGCGTGACGGATCGCCCGGCCGGCAGATGGTGGAATGCTTCAAGCCGTTCTTGCGCCATCTGCTGAGCTTGGGCCTATCGCGCAAAACCCTGCGTCAGCATCGCGACAACCTGTGGCTGCTTGGCGGCGAGTTGATCCGCGCCCTCCATGACGCCCCTCGGCTGAGAAAACGGCCGATGGATCACGTCGTGCTTGCGGCTCTCGATCGTGAAGGCGGCCCGCTGATCTCCCACGGCACCTGCGAAGATCAGCAACGCTCCTTCGACGCCACCTGCCGAAAGTTCCATCGCTTCCTCACCGACCGCGGCAGTCCATAGGCAGTCAGGCTGTGGACATGTGGACAACGCTGAAGAAGCGTTCCCCACATGCCCACAGCCACAACAAATGCAAAATGCCAAGCACGGGACGATATCGACCAAGCAAGCAGCGGTGCGCTTTACTTCAATACGTCACATCGCTCACATCCGCCGGGCACCACCCACAGATTCCCCCGAGGAGGCATTTTTTCTTGTGCGGCGAGAGCGTTCGGAAATGATACTTTGGTGCTACGACTGAAGTGCCGCTCAGCCTTAAAACCAGGTCGCCATAGATCGACGCCGCTGGCCGCTCCGACAGTCGGATCCGATGTGCTTACCCCCTCGGGCACTCAGTCTTAGCCCCAAAGGATCACTTCGCTGCTCCTCCAGCCAGCAAGGAAAACGAATGCAGGACAGAGCCTTGCCAGCC
>DASXOQ010000087.1:0-7743 GCA_036494165.1 Steroidobacteraceae bacterium | reverse complement strand
TGCTCGTAGAAGAACGACATAAACGGGCTGTTGGCGACGAAGGGCGTGATGCTGTCGGCTTCATAGGGCGCGAATTTGAGCGCGCCGATCCACAGGAAGACGATCGCGATGGCGACGCGCATCAGCGGGATGCCGACCCGATCGGAATGAGCGATCCAGGAAAGCGGTAGACGAAGATAGCCGATCATGAGTTCTCCTCAGGCGTTGGGATTGATTTCGGCGGCGGCATCGAGTGCGTCGAGCGCGCGGGTGGAATAGACAACGGCCGCGCCTGCATTGACGGAGACCGCCACGCCCAGCACTTCGGCGATCTCTTCCTTTGTCGCGCCCCGTTCCCGGGCCGCCGCGATATGTACCGTGATGCAGCCGTCGCAGCGTAAGGTGATGGCGGCCGCAAGCGCTATGAGTTCGCGGGTCTTTTCATCGAGGTGACCGGCCTTCTGGCCGGCCCGGCTCAGGGTGGTGTAGCCCTTGACGATATCGGGGTTTAGCTTGCCGAAGCCGCCGACCCCGGCGACGAGCTGCTGCCGATAGGAATTCCAATCCAGCATGTGCATGACGCTCTCCTTTTCGATGCGATGTAAAACACGGGACGAATGGTGGATTGCCCGGGTTCAGCGCGCCGTGTTGCGCGCGGACCGTACGCCGACTTGAGAATCCTGACCGGACTGCGCGGCGGATGACGTCACTTCGGAAAGCGGCTGGCCGAGCGCCCTCATCGCGCCGATCTGCTGCCGCTGGCCGGCGATGATGTTCCTCGCGATCCGGCGCAATTTCCTGTTATGGCCGTAGTGCAGCTCGGCCTCCGCCATATCGACTGCGCCCTGATGGTGAGGGATCATCATGGCCGTGAAGTCGGCGTCGACATTGCCCGATGGCTTCACTGCCATGTCCATCATCATCTTGCTCATGGCGGCCTGGTTCTCGGCCATGAACGACGCTTCCGCAGTTTGCTTATGTTGGGCTTTGGCGGGTGAGGCCACCGCTGATACCTGCTGCGCCGAGGCGTGACCGGGATAAGCCAGGACCAGCAACGCAAGGGCGCCGCCGATGAATGTTTTCTTCATCGCGTATTCGTGATCGTTGCGCGTCTGAACTCCGCGCTTGGGTTGGCGCATCCGCATTACATTCTCCTCATTCATACGATGCTTTGGTAAATCGGGGCGAACGGGAAATTGGCGATGCTCTCGCGGCGCAAAATCTGTGCGGACCGGATCAAACATCCGGACGCCGGGATTGAGGCGGCTCCTCTCAACCCGCTCAGTTCGATTGCTCCCCTGTTCCGGGTGCGCCCGGAAATTCAGGATGTGTGCCGGTTTGCCTTTCAATGGGAGGTCGCGCACGAAGCGGAGCCGACGGGTTTTGCGCAATTTCACATCGTGACCAATGGAAGTTGCCTGCTGGAGCGGTATTCCGGGGAAACGCTCAGGCTGGAAGCCGGCAGCATCCTCCTGCTCCCGCAGGGCGACTCCCACATCGTGCGATCGGCGAGCCGTGACGGGAGCTCCGGAGCGCCGGTCAGAACCGAATACAACAACGCAATCAGGATCAAGACCAACACCCGCGGCGCGACCGACACCGAGCTGATCTGCGGCCGGCTGCGTTTCGATGGGGCCATGTACAGCCTCGTCACTGCCGCACTGCCAAAGGCGATCGTGCTCAGCATCGGCCGAGGGGATCTGTTCGACCGGATGCGGATGCTGGTGCAGGCGATCGATGACGAACTGCAGGCCGCGCGTCCGGGCGCAGTGACGATTGCCACCGAGCTTGCCACCGCTCTCTTCGTGATGATGCTTCGCATGCATTTCGAACAGTCCGCGGCATCGAGCGGCATATTACGGCTGCTCGCATCGTCGTCTTCGGCCAGAGCCGTCACCGCCATGTTGAGAGCTCCCGCGCATCCATGGACGCTGGACGAGCTTGCGGCGGAAGCGCATGTTTCGCGCGCGACCCTGGTTCGGATCTTCCGCAGGGAGGGCGATCTTCCGCCGCTCGGCTTCCTGAGCGAGTTGCGGCTCGGTCTGGCACGCCAGCGCCTCAACTCGACCAATGCAACTCTGGCGCAGGTGGCGGCAGCGGTCGGCTATGACTCCGAGAGCGCATTCGCGCGCGCGTTTCGGAAACGTTACGGGATTTCGCCCGGTAGACTCCGCGCCGTCATAACGCGCGATCCCGCGGAGAAAACTCATCCGATTCCATGATGGCCGAACGCAGCGTGAGACTGACAGCACGGCCATAACAAAAGCAGGAGAGGCCGCCCCGGTTGGCGGCCTCCTCTTTCGCTCCACTCCGCCGCGCAGAAGCAGCAATTCCGCAGCTTTTCGCGCGGGGTGATGGCGACGTCCGACCTATTCAATCACCTTGTCGGCGCGCGTGAGAAAAGTTTCCGGAATGGTAACACCCAGTGTTCGCGCAGCATTGAGGTTGACGCATAAATCGAACTTAGTGGGCTGTTCGACGGGCAGGTCACCCGGCTTGATGTCTCCCAGTATCTTGTCGACATAACCGGCCGCCCGCCGAAACAGATCGGCGTCGCTTGGTCCGTAGCTAACAAGACCGCCATCTTCGACGTACGCCTGGAACGGATACACGGCTGGCAACCGCTTTGAGTTGGCAAGATCGACGGTGAGTTTTCTTTCGCTGAACAAGACCGGATCGGTCAAAACGACAAGCGCTTGTGCACCGGCGCGGACCATCGCGCTAAAGGCGTCCTGCATTCCGCCAGTGGCTGAAATGTCGACCGGATTGGCCTCCAACCGCATGGCGGCAGCTGCCGCCTTCAATTCTCTTAGTTCGATTTGCGCTTGCGGATTCCTGGCGTTCAGCAGTACGGCTACTGAGGACATCCCGGGCATGATCTCCTTGAGCAATTGAAGGCGCTTTGTTCCGAGTTCTGGGGCGACAATACTGAAGCCCGTGATATTTCGGCCGGGACGACCAAGATTTTCTACGATGCCTGCGGCGACGGGATCGGCCATTATCGCCACTACGATTGGAATGGATTGCGTGGCAGCTTTGAGCGCCTTCGCGGCGGGAGTACCTCCGGTCACGATTACGTCGACGTTGCTACGCACGAGTTCAGCTGCAAGTTCGGGCAATACATCGACGCGATCGTTCGCCCACTTCCACTCAATCTCGACCGTTCCTCCCTCCACTCGTCCGAGTTTGCTCAGAGCGTCCAGGAAGGCTTTGGTTCTGGTCGAAAACGACGTAGGCGTGCCGGGCAGAAGTACGCCAATTCGAGGCATTCGACCGATTGCGCGTTGCGCTTGAATGCGCAGCGGCAAGACCGAAGCGGCACCAATGACGATGAAGGCAAAATCGCGTCGCTTCATCCTTCGGCATCTCCGGCGCCAGCACACCCGGTGCACGACCGCCTCAAGGTACCACAGTGAGTTAATTACGGGGACGTTCCCGAGATTATCTATGCAACGCAAAGCCAGAAAAGCGATTGTACCTTGTGGTCCAAAGCGGCCATAGGGAAGGCGACTTCAAGTTCCGGTTCTGACCCAGCTGAGTCATGGTTTCCTGACACAAGACCGTAGTCCCATTGGTCAACTCTTGTTACAATAGGGGCTACCCACAGTCGATCTCTCATCACGCTGGGTAAGCTATGAAACGGCGCCTGTTTATTGCGGGATTGTGGGCTGTCGCTTTTGCGGGCCTGCCGGCGGCTATCGCTCAGCGCAGTTTCCGCATGGTCGGCATATGGTGGAGTCCGCTCCAGGTCCGCGAGATACTGCCGCGCTACAAGGCACGACTTGCGGAACTTGGCTGGGTGGAAGGTCGAAACGTCCAGTTTCAGGTTCGTGTGTGGGACGGCGATACCGCGAACATGCGATTGCAGGCAGATGAGTTAATTGCTCCGCGCCCTGATGTGATAGTGGCGCTAAGTAACCCCGCGGTTGCCATCCTAAAGCCGGTCAGCGGCAATGTACCCATCGTATTTGGAATGGTCGCCGATCCGGCGGGAAGCGGCTTCATCGAAAATTTGGCACGGCCCGGCGGCAATATAACCGGCTTCACCAATTTTGAGGCTTCGATGGGTGGCAAATGGCTTGAGGTGCTCAGGGAAGCTGCGCCGACAACGACTCGTGTGCTGGTCTTGATGCATCCGGAAACGACAGCACATAAGGAGTTCTTTCGGGCAATAGAGAGTTTGGCTGGCCCGCTCAAAGTTGAAGTAAGCGCCAGCGGCATTCACAACAGCACTGAGGTAGAGCGCGCGTTTGCCGAGTTCGCCGCCAACGGAAGCGGCGGGGGCGTCATCGCGTTGCCGCACGCTATCACTGAGGTCAATCGCGATCTCATTATTCAACAGGCGACTAAGCATCTGATGCCATCAATATTTGCATTCGAGGCCCACGCCTACGCGGGCGCGCTTGCAACTTATGGCATTGATCGCAGCGACACCATCTTGCAAACGGCAGATTATGTTGACCGCATTCTTCGCGGTACCAAGCCAGCAGACCTGCCGGTTCAAGCAGCACAAAAATTCGAGTTGGTAGTCAATCTCAAGACGGCGAAAGCGCTGGGTCTCACCATATCGCCAACATTGCTCGGCCGTGCCGATAAGGTCATCGAATGAGCGTCGCTTGGTATCCTTGTGGCACGTAACAGACGTGCAGAGCAGGGGAAGACCCATCGGTTCAGACCTTCGGCGTTCGAGAGCCAGGCGATTTCGGAGACGCGTTCGCCGAGATGACTCGGTCACTGATGGTCTCGGACAGTCTCACCGTGCTCAATCGCAAGCGCGTCATGGAATTTGCTATGAGCCGACATGACGCGCGCCTGAAGCCGGGCCACGCGCCGGCCGGCTTTCAATAGCCACGTTCCCAATCGATGACATTCCGGAGCGGCTCGCCATCGAGATAGGCGCGCAGATTGTCGCAGAACAGATCGATGGCGCCATGACGGTCCTGATCGCTGGCAGACGAGATATGCGGCGTGATCAGCACCCTGGGATCGGACCACAGCCTCGGCACCGGCATGTGCTCGAATTCGCCGACATAAACATCGAGCGCCGCGCCGCGCAGATGATCGCGCTGGAGGGCGTCGGCGAGCGCGTCCTCGTCGACGATCTCACCCCGCGCGACGTTGATGAGCACGCTCCCCGCCTTCATCGCTGCAAAGCGGTCCTTGTCGAAGAGACGGGTCGTCTCCGGGGTCCATTGGCAGCAGATCACCACGACATCGCTCTCCGGCAGGAACCGATCGAGATCCGCAGGCCCGCCAAGCTCGCTGAATCCCGATGGCAGGGACCGGTCCGGGTTCGGGTGGCGGCGGGTGCCGACGACCCGCATGCCCAGCGCGGCGCAGAGCTTACCGACATCGAGCCCGATTCCGCCGGCGCCCACGACGCACGCAGTCTTGCCTTCCAATAGCAGCGGTCGATAGGCGCGATGGTCGAACACGCCCGCGTCCCGATCGACCGCGGCGCGATGGAGGCCCTTGGAAAAATGAAAGATGCCGGCCACCGCGTATTCAGCCATCGCCAGCGTATTGCCCGAACCTCGTGAGGTCGTCACCACCACCGGGCTGCCCCATAGATCGCCCATCAGCAGATTGCTGGCGCCCGCAGGGCGCTGGTGAAACCATTTCAACCTCGTTGCTCTCGCGCGCAGATCGAGCGGAAATGGCCAGCCACCAAGGATGATTTCGGCTCCAGCAAGCAGGCGATCGCGTTCCTCGCGGGTCCCCGAGCCGGTAGCGCCCGGTGCCAGGTAGCGTGCCGTGGTGACGGCAGGCCACGTTTCGCGAAATTCCCCGTCATACCAGCCCCCGGCGTCGGTCAATTCGATCGCCGGATCGACTGCCTCAATCCTCGCTCGATCTTCAACGCTGATGCGCTGAATACTCAGGACGTTGATCCTCTGCATGGACACCTTCCCAAACCACTCACGCCGAACAAGCGAACGGGTCCTGGCTTGCGTTCGATTCCGCCTTCGCTCTTCGGCGGACGCGAGGCGCGACCGGGGATGACAAGTAAGCGCATGCTCGCGCGCTTCCGCTTTTTCTCTTCGAGCTTCGGCGAACAAGAAGCGCGACCGGGATCACGCGCTTTCGCAGCCTCAATCCACCACCACCTTGACGCGGTCGCGAACCTTGACCTGGGCGTGGGCATCGAGGCCGTTGAGGATGCGGAAGCGCTCCATCGGATGATCGATGCCGGCCATGCGGTGCGACAGCGATTCCACGGTGTCGCCGGGCTGCACGGTGATCACCTTGATGCGCAGCGGGCGCGCCGCCTGCACCTCATCCAGCGACAGCCGGCGGAAGGAGTTGACGGTCTCGCGCGCGTTGCGCTCGCTCTCCTGGGTCTTCTGGCGGCTGGCAAAGATGAAGCGATAGACGTCGCTGCCGAAGCGCAGCGCATAGACCTTGAACTGCCACTGATCGCCTTTGGCGATCGCCGACGCCGCCGGGAAGCCGTTGATGGTCAGGTCTTCGGTCGACGCCTTGTCGACGCCCTCCATCCAGCCGGAATTGAGATAGTCGCCGAGCGTCTGCTCGCCGGGCACCCGTACCACGTCGAAGCGCATCGCCTGGCTGCCGCCCTCGCGCACCCCGATCACCGCCTGGGCGGTGTTGTCGAGCGTGAAATTGTCCGGCGCCTGGAAGGTGAAGCCGAGTTTTGGGTGCAGGAAACGCCTGCCGCGCACGAACCCTTCACTTGGGTCCTCGCCATAGACGATGTTGTCGATCGCGGAGAGATAATCCTCGCGATCGCGCTCGCGCTCGCCGTTCTCGGGCGAATTATATTGCCGCGCCGAGCTGCGGGCGCGCGCCACGCGTTCGGGCGTTGCCGGATGTGACGATAAAAAGTCCTGTGCGCGCGGATCGAGCGAGGAGCGGCCGGCTTTCAGCTCGGCGTTGCGCTCCATCGAGGTCAGGAACCGCGAAGCGCCATAGGGATCAAAGTGTGCATGCGCCGAAATGGCGACGCCCATGTCGTCCGCCTGCAGTTCCTGCTCGCGCGAAAAATTCGCCATCGTCAGCTTGCCCTTGGCGAGCGTGAAGGCGGTGATCTCGGGATCGTTGCCCATCTCGGTGACGACGCGTGCGGCGATCGCGGCCTGCCGCGCCTGGTCTTCGCGCATTGCTGCGTGCTTGGACAGCACATGCGCCATTTCGTGGCTCAGCACCGACGACAGCTCCGAGGTGTCGCTCGCCAGTGCGATCAGTCCGCGCGTGACATAGAGCTGACCGGTCGGCAGCGCGAAGGCGTTCACCGCGCCGGAATTGAGGATGGTGACCTTGTAGGCCTGCTCGGGACGATCGGACGCCGCGACCAGCCGGTCGACGGTTCTGCTGACCAGCGCCTCGAGCTTCGGATCGTCATAGATGCCGCCATAGGAGGTGAGAATGCGGTCGTGCTCGCGCTCGGAGGCCGGCGTGGTGGCGACGGCGCGGCTCGGCTTGGCGGGCGCGGTCGGCGGCGCGACCGCGGTCGAGAACTGGAAACGGCTCATGTCGCCGCAGCCTGCGAGCGCAACCGGCGCACACAGCAGCACTGCCGCTAGCGAAACGCGGCGGCACATTCCCCTTTCGCGCCGTTCGGCAGACCCATCCACTTTTGGTCACTCGCGTTCGGCGGATTAATTCCCGCTCAGCACTTCGATTTGTCCCGCCCTGACCACCTCGATCCGCGGCCCGGGGTGCGCTTCGACCCAGCCACGAACACGAATCCGCCGATTCTCCAAGGACTTGAGCGTGAGGCCGGAAGATTCGACCCCCGGCATC
>DASXOQ010000086.1:0-87545 GCA_036494165.1 Steroidobacteraceae bacterium | reverse complement strand
GCATATTCCATCCCTGGCGGCCTCTGGAGTGGGCCACTTCCGGATGGAAGATTAGCGGGGGATCAACAACTCTTCAACGTCACTTAAGTGAGCGAGTTCTTGGATTTGCTTGGGAATATTGTCATATCGAAGGTTGCGCTTGGCCTGCTTTGCAACGGCAAGCCACTCGACCAGGAGCGCGAGACCGGAACTGTCGCTCTCGGTCACACCGGATAAGTCGATCAGGTCCGCACAACCGCCTTCGATGGCTTCCCTGCCCACGCCGAGGAGCGCGGTCACGGTCGAGAAATGCAGCGGACCTGTGACTCGCGCGCGAGCGCCCTCCTGAGCCTCGAAGTTCGCGGCCGCAAATCGATCGGTGCAACTCAATGCTGCGCCCCGGGTCCGGCCTTGCCTTCCTTCTCCAGCCGATCGATGACTTCGTCCAGACCCTTCTGCTGGATCTCGGAGGCAAAATCGGTGCGGAAGCTCTTGACGTACGAAATGCCTTCGATCACCACGTCCCAAGCCTTCCAGCCGCCGTCGGTCTTGTGCAGCGTGAAATCCACCGGTACCTTCTCGCCGTTGGAGCGCTTGACCTGCGTGTGCACGGTGGCCGAGGTGCTCGCCGCATCGCCCTTGTAGGGCAGCACCACGAAGCGGTCGGCAGTGAAATCGACCAAGGCCGCGCCGTAGTTACGCAGCAGCGAGTGATAGAACGCGCTCACGAAGCGCTTTTTCTGATCGTCGCTGGCGGTGCGCCACGCCTGACCGAGCACCAGGCGCGCGGCATACTCGGTGTCGAAATTCGGCAGCAGAACGTTGCCCACCAAAGCATCGAGCTTGGCCGGATCCTTCGTGTAGGTCGCGCGGTTCGCGTCGAGTTCCTGCAGCATGCGTTTCGCGGACTGCTCGACCAGTTCCTGGGGCCCCAAGCTCGAGGCATTGGCCACAGGTGCCGGCGTGTCGGCGGCCTGGACGCTTAAGCTCCCGAGGGCGAGCATGAGTGTGGCGAGAGTGGTTTTCATCATTTTGGTTTCTCCGTCTTGGGCGCCGGTGTTGCGGGCGCGGACGCGGCAGCGGCCTGTTGATCGTCCGCCTTGGACTTGGTGAAGTTAGCCAACATCTGGCCTATGAGGTTTTCTAATACGAACGCCGACTGCGTGAAATCTATGTGACCCTTGTCCTTGAGATAAGTTTCCGAGCCCCCGGCGGTGAGGCCGATGAACTTGCCGCCAAGCAGGCCCTGGGTATAGATGCTTGCATCGCTGTCGTCCGGTATCTGGTTGTAGCGCGCATCGATGCGTAAATCCACGACCGCCTTGTATTCCTTGGTGTCGAAGTCGATTCTCGCCACGCGCCCGATCGGCACGCCCGCCATGGACACCGGCGAGCCGACCTTCAAGTCGCCGATGTTGTCGAACTTCGCCATCACGTCGTAGTGCGGTGGCGCGGAGAACGCCAGACCGTGGCTCGTAGTCTGGGTGGTGAGGTAAAAGAGCGCGGCGAACCCCAGTAGCACGAAGGTGCCGGTGCCCAAGTTCAAGGCATGTGAGCGACGAACAGCCATAAGCTACCCCTTAGAGGAATCCTGCCGTAATCAGGTAATCGAGAAACAGAATGACGACCGCCGAGGTGACCACGGTACGCGTGGTCGCGCGGCCCACCCCTTCGGCGGTGGGATCGGCATTGAAGCCCTCGTACACCGCGATCAGGCTGCATGCGACCCCGAAGATGCAGCTCTTCACGATGCCCTCGTTGATGTCCGAAAGGCTAACAGACGCGCGCATCTGCGACCAGAAGCTTCCCCCGTCCACCTTCATGATCTGCACGCCCACCAGCTGGGCGCCGTAGATGCCGATCACGGAGAAGATTGCCGAGAGCAGCGGCATGGCGATCACGCCGCCGAGAAAACGTGGCACCACCACCCGACGCACCGGATCGACCGCCATCATCTCCATGGCGGAGAGCTGATCGGTGGCGCGCATCAGGCCGAGTTCCGAGGCGAGCGCGGTACCGGCGCGACCCGCAAACAGCAGCGCGGTGATCACCGGTCCGAGTTCCTTGACGAGGCCGATCGCCGCGGCGGTGCCGAGCGCTTCTTCCGACCCAAACCGCTGCAGCAGCTGGTAACCCTGCAAGCCGAGCACCATGCCGACGAAAAGACCCGACAGCATGATGATGACGAGCGAGAGCGCGCCGGCGTTGTAGATCTGCGCCGAGATCAAGTCGAAGCGCGAGAGTGCGCGCGGCGTGTGCGCAAGGATGCGAAACAGGAAGCGCACCACCGCGCCCAATCCTTCGAGCGAAGCAATAAAACTGTTCCAGAGTTCGCGCAGCATACGTCGTTAAAGCTCCGGATCTTCGGACAGAAGCTCGGTGAAGTAATCGGGTCCCGGGAAATGGAACGGCACCGGCCCCTCGGCTAGACCGCCGACGAACTGCTTTACTTCGGGGGCCGGGTTGGCGCGCAGGTCCGCCGGCGTGCCGCTCGCAACCACCTTTCCGCCAGACAGCAGAAACACCTGGTCGGCAACCGAGGAGATCTCCTTCACGTCGTGGGACACCACGATACTGGTGACGTGCAGGACGTCGTTCAGACGCCGGATCAGCCGCAGGATGACGCCCAGGGAAATCGGATCGAGCCCGACGAACGGTTCGTCGTATATGAGGATCTCCGGGTCCATCACGATCGCGCGAGCCAGGGCCACGCGACGCCCCATGCCGCCCGAGAGCTCCGAGGGCATCAGCTGCGCGGCGCCGCGCAGTCCCACCGCCTGAAGTTTGGTGAGCACCAGTTCGCGAACCAGCCTTTCGGGCAAATCGGTGTGCTCGCGCAGCGGAAAGGCGACATTCTCGAACACCGACAGGTCGGTGAGCAGCGCACCGTTCTGGAACAACATGCCCATGCGCCGACGCAAGACATAAAGCTCATCGCGCCGTGCCCGCGATATGTCCTCGCCCGCCACCTCGACGCTGCCGCTGTCCGCTTTCAGCTGCCCGGTGATCAGGCGCAGGAGCGTGGTTTTGCCCGTGCCGCTCGGGCCCATGACGGCGGTGATTTTGCCGCGCGGAATCGCCAGATCGAGTCCGGAGAAAATCGGCCGGCCGCCCACCGCATAATTTAAGTTGCGGATCGCGACGATGGGTGAGTCGTTGTTCAATAGGTTCTTCTTGAGTCGAACACGCCGGAGAGCCCATTCTCCGGCGGCCCTGAAAACAATGCGGTGAGTTTAGGCGGCCGCTTCCATCGACGCCTTGTAGGCCCCCACCGAGGCCATGCCGTTCAACTTGGCGCGCTTGGCGAACGCCTGTTGACCGCCCGTGAACTGGCCCGGCTTGCCCTGCCACGCCTGCAAGGCATCTTCCTGGAGCGCACGACCGTAGGAGAAGGTCAGTCCCCACGGCAGCGATCCGGCCGCATGCATCAGGCTCAAATGCAGCGTCGCATCCGTCGGACTTTGGCCGCCGGAGAGGAAGGCGATGCCGGGCACCGCCGCGGGCACCTGACGCTTCAGCGTGCGTATCGTGGCCTCCGCCACCTGTTCGGGGCTTGCCTGCTTCGGGCACTTCTTGCCGCTGATCACCATGTTGGGCTTCAGCACCATTCCTTCCAGGGCGATGCGCGCGGCAAACAGATGACTGAACACGCTGTCGAGGACGAAGTTGGTGACCTCTTCGCAGCGCTCCAAGGTATGCGAGCCGTCCATCAGCACTTCGGGCTCGACGATGGGAACGATGCTGGCCTCCTGGCAAATCGCCGCATAGCGAGCCAGCGCTTCCGCATTCGCCGCCACCGCGTATTGGGTCGGGATGCCCGTGCCGATGTCGATGACGGCCCGCCACTTCGCGAATCGCGCACCGAGCTTGTAGTACTCGGCCATGCGCTCGCGCAAGCCGTCGAGGCCCTCGGTGATGGTCTCACCGGGATAGGCTGCCAGGGGCTTCGCGCCCATGTCCACCTTGATGCCGGGGATCATGTTGTGCTTTGCAAGGTAGACCGGAAACGGCTCCCCGTCCTTAGTTTTCTGACGGATGGTTTCGTCATAAAGGATCACGCCGCTGATGTACTGCTGTGCCGGAGCCGAGGTGAACAACATTTCACGATAGGTGCGCCGATTCTCCTCGGTGGAATCCAGCTTGATGCTGTCGAAACGCTTCTTGATGGTGCTGGAGCTCTCGTCCGCCGCCAAAATGCCGCGATTTTTCGCCACCATAGCGTGCGCCGTGGCGCCAAGTTCTGCGATGTTCATACCTAATGGGCTACCCGATGATTAGAAGGAATAAGGAGGGGCGAAGGATAACAAACTCAGCCGCAAAACACGCTTCGGTGGACCTCGCAGTCAAATAGGACTAAAATTGTCCCCATTATGATTAGGATGGGGAAGCTGACCGATTACGCCACCGTGGTGCTCGCTAGTTTAGCGCAACAACCCGAGCGGCACCGAGCCGCTGCGGAACTGGCGGAGCGCACTCGCCTGAGCAAGCCCACCGTGAGCAAGGTTTTGAAAGGATTGCAACGCGCGGGCATGGTGATCTCCTCACGCGGTGCGCAGGGCGGCTACCGCCTGGCCAGGCCTCCCGAAGAAATCACTGCGGCGCAAATACTCGATGTCTTCGAGGGCCCCATCGCCATCACCGAATGCAGCGGCGCAGCGAGCCAATGCGGGATCGAGCGTCAATGCCGCGTCGGCAGCGCATGGCAGCGGGTAAACGCGGCCATTCGGCGTGCGCTCGAGGATGTCACGCTGCGCCAGCTCGCCGGTCTCGATACGGCGCAGCTGCGCGTCGCCGATCTCGCCTCCGAAATTCGCGCCCACGGCTAGTGAATGTTCGACCCAAGTCCCCATATCTGAGTGAATCGTGTCCAGTAAGCCACAAGACGTAGAAGCCATCCTCGGCCAGAAATACCGGCACGGGTTCGTGACCGATATTGAATCGGACAGCCTGCCGCCTGGTCTCGACGAGGACGTGGTGACTGCGATTTCGCGCAAGAAGCGCGAGCCGCAGTTCCTTCTCGACTGGCGGCTGAAGGCCTATCGCCACTGGTGCACCATGAAAGAGCCCAAATGGGCTCACGTGCACTACAAGCCCATCGACTATCAGGACATTTCCTATTACTCGGCGCCAAAGTCGCCCGCCAATGCGCCCAAGAGCTTGAGCGAGGTGGATCCAAAGCTGCTCGCGACCTACGAAAAGCTCGGCATTCCGCTGCATGAGCGCGCGCGCCTTGCCGGCGTCGCAGTGGATGCGGTGTTCGACAGCGTCTCGGTCGCCACCACCTTCAAGGAGAAGCTCGGCAAGGCGGGAGTGATCTTCTGCTCCTTCTCCGACGCGGTGCGCGATCACCCGCGGCTGGTTGAGAAATATCTGGGCAGCGTGGTGCCGGCCACCGACAACTATTTTGCGGCCTTGAATTCCGCGGTGTTTTCCGACGGCTCTTTCGTCTACGTGCCCCCCGGGGTGCGCTGCCCCATGGAACTGTCGACCTATTTCCGCATCAACGCCGCCAAGACCGGCCAGTTTGAGCGCACCCTCATCATTGCGGCGGAAGGCTCGTCGGTGAGCTATCTCGAGGGATGCACCGCACCGATGCGCGATGAGAATCAGCTGCATGCGGCGGTAGTGGAACTCGTCGCTCTGGACAACGCGCAGATCAAGTACTCAACCGTGCAGAACTGGTATCCGGGCGATGAGAACGGCGTCGGCGGCATCTACAACTTCGTCACCAAGCGCGGCGAATGCCGTGGGCGCAATTCCAAGATCTCCTGGACCCAGGTCGAAACCGGCTCGGCCATCACCTGGAAGTACCCGAGTTGCGTGCTGCGCGGCGAGAATTCGATCGGCGAATTCTACTCGGTCGCGGTGGCCAATCATTACCAGCAAGCCGACACGGGATCGAAAATGATCCACATCGGCCGCAACACGAAAAGCACCATCGTCTCGAAAGGGATTTCCGCAGGACACGCACAGAATGCCTACCGGGGACTGGTGAAGATCCTGGCGAGCGCCTCCGGGGCGCGCAACTTCACCCAGTGCGACTCGCTGCTCATGGGACCGAAATGCGGCGCGCACACCTTCCCTTACATGGAGGTGAAGAATCCCACCGCCACCGTGGAGCACGAGGCCAGCACCTCGAAGATCGGCGAGGATCAGCTGTTCTACTGTCTGCAGCGCGGCATCTCGGCAGAGGATGCGGTCAACATGATCGTCAGCGGCTTCTGCAAAGTGGTGTTCAAAGAGCTGCCCATGGAATTCGCCGTGGAGGCGCAAAACCTTCTAAGCGTTAGCCTCGAAGGCGCCGTGGGCTGATCCCCTTACAGCTTTTCCCTATAGATAGAGAAACGACAGTGTTAGCCATCAATGACTTGAGCGTCCGCGTCGCGGGCAAGGAAATCCTGAAGGGCGTGAGCCTGCAGGTGAACGCCGGCGAGGTGCACGCCATCATGGGCCCGAACGGCTCGGGCAAGAGCACCCTCGCCCAGGTCCTTGCCGGCCGCGAGGACTACGAGGTCATCGGCGGCGCGGTGAATTTCGAAGGTCACGATCTTTTGGCCATGGCGGCCGAAGAGCGGGCGCGCGCAGGCCTGTTCCTGGGCTTTCAGTATCCGGTTGAAATTCCGGGCGTGAACAACGTCTATCTCTTGAAGGCCGCGCTCAACGCCAAGCGCAAGGCCGCCGGATTGAGCGAAGTGGATGCCTACGAGTTCCTCACGCTGATCCGCCAGAAGATGAAATTCATGCAGATGAGCGAGTCGTTCCTGACGCGGGGCGTGAACGAGGGATTCTCGGGCGGCGAGAAGAAACGCAACGAAATACTGCAGATGCTGGTGCTCGAACCCAAGCTCGCCATCCTGGACGAGACCGACTCGGGCCTCGACATCGATGCGCTCAAGATCGTCAGCAAGGGCGTCAACAGCCTGCGCGATCCGGCTCGCGCCGTGATCCTGGTGACTCATTATCAGCGCCTGCTCGACTACGTCACGCCCGATTACGTGCACGTCTTGTCCGGCGGCCGCATCGTGCGTTCCGGGGACAAGTCCCTCGCGCAGGAACTCGAGCGGCGCGGCTACGACTGGCTCAACGAGAGTCGCGTCGCATGAGCAGCGCCTCCGCCGCCGCCCCCTCGAATGCCCTGCGCTCTTTCGAGGCGCAGTGGTCGAAGCGCACGCCGGACACCATCGCGCCGGTGCGGGCCCAGGCGATGCAGAAGTTTCTGCAGCTGGGGCTGCCCACCTCGCGTGACGAGTCATGGCGTTATACCAATCTGCGGGCGCTCGACAGCACCCCGTTCGTCGATGCGCCGCGGCGCGATCGCGGCGAAATCGAGCCGAGCGCCTCGGTCGCGCTTCTCGACGCCTCGCAGCGGGCCGCGACCATCGTGATGGTGAACGGCTACCCCTGGCTGCAGACCATCGACTCGGTGATCAACGACATCGAAGTATCGACGTTGCGCGAAATGTACAACCTCGATCCGAAGGCCATGCTGCGTTTCCTCGATCCGCTCTCGGATGCGGATGAACGGCGCTTCGACCTGCTGAACACCGCATTGTTCGTCGACGGGCTGTACCTGAAGGTCACCAAGAATGTCACCACGCCGCTGGTCATCCTGCATGTCGGCATCGGCACCGAGGATGAGCAGAGCGTCGCCTACCCGCGCATCGTCATCGAAGCCACACCGGGCGCCAGCGCCGTCATCATCGAGCATCACGTGAGCCAGGGTTTGCGCAGCCCACTGGTCAACTCCCACACCCACCTGGAAATCGCCCATGACGCCAGGCTCGAGCACTATCGGGTGTTCGCGACCGGACCGAATGCTGCGCACATCGATTCTCTCAACGTGCGACAGCACGAAAACAGCCATTTGAAGCAGTTCACCATCGCCCTGGGCGGGGGCATGGTGCGCGCCGGGCTCGATTGCCAGCTGGCGCGCAGCGGCGCCGAGATCGAAAATTACAACCTGCTGGTCGGCTACGAGACCCGTCATGTCGACTGCGTGAACGTGGTACGGCACAGCGCGCCGCGCACCAAGAGCAGTCAGACCGCGCGCGCGATAGCGAGCGACTCGAGCCGGGTCATCTTCAACAGCAAGGTGATCGTGAACCAGGGGGCAGCACACGCCGAGTCGCAGCAGTCGAGCCGCGGGCTGCTGCTGTCGCAGAACGCCGAGATCGACAGCCGGCCGCAGCTCGAGATCCATGCGGACGAAGTGAAATGCTCGCACGGCGCCACCACCGGCCGCTTGAGTCCGGAGATGTTGTTCTATCTGTTGTCTCGGGGACTTGATCGCAACGAGGCACAGAGCCTGCTGGTATTCGCATTCCTCGCCGACGTATTGACCGGCATGTCGCTCGCCTCGGCGCGCACCAGTATCGAGAACGCCTTGATCAGCCAGCTGCCCGATTCGCAGCTGCTGCGGAACTTCCGATGAACCAGCCAGCCCTGGCGCCCAAGATGCGCAGCTTCGACGTCGCGGCCATTCGCCGCGAGTTTCCCATCCTCGCGCGCACCGTGCGCGGCAACCCCATCGTGTACCTGGACAACGGCGCCTCAGCGCAGCGCCCCGTCTCGGTCATCGAAGCGGTGGACGACTACGAGCGCCGGCATCACGCGAACATCCATCGCGGCGTGCACACGCTGAGCCAGGAAGCGACCGCTCTCTATGAGGGCGCCCGAGCAGGCATCGCCGGATTCATCAACGCCCGCTCGCCCCGAGAAGTCATCTTCGTGCGCGGCACCACCGAAGCCATAAACCTCGTGACGCAGAGCTACGCCCGGCCGCTGCTCAAGGCGGGTGACGAAATTCTCATCACCCACCTCGAGCATCACGCCAACATCGTGCCCTGGCAGATGGTTTGCGAACAGACCGGAGCGAGACTGGTGGTCGCGCCGATCGATGCGCACGGCGCCGTGCATGTCGACGAGGTCACCGCATTGATGAACCCGCGCACCCGGATTTTCGCCTGCGCGCACATATCCAACGCCTTGGGCACGGTGCTGCCGGTACGCAGGCTCATGGCCGCCGCCAAAGAGCGCGGCATCGTGACGCTCATCGACGGTGCACAGGCGGTAGCCCACCTGCCGGTTGACGTGCAGGATCTTGGCTGCGATTTCTACGCCTTCTCCAGCCACAAGATGTACGGGCCGACCGGCGTTGGCGTGCTGTGGGGACGCGAAAAGCTGCTGGAGGCCATGCCCCCCTGGCAGGGCGGCGGCGAGATGATCCTGGCGGTGACCTTCACCAAGACCACCTACAACACTCTGCCGAACAAGTTCGAGGCGGGAACGCCCAATATCTCGGGAGCCATCGGGCTCGGTGCGGCCGTGGATTTCTTCAACCGTCTGGATCGCGATGCAGTGCATGCCCACGAGACCGCGCTCCTCGACCATGCCACTACGCTGCTGAGCGCGGTTCCTGGGCTCACCATCGTCGGCACCGCGCCCGACAAGGCAGGCCTCGTATCCTTCACGGTGGCGGGCGTGCACCCCCACGATCTGGGGACGGTGCTCGATGAACGGGGCATCGCAGTGCGCACCGGTCACCACTGCGCCATGCCGGTCATGGACTACTTCAAGGTTCCAGCCACCGCGCGTGCTTCGTTCGCGCTTTACAACACCTTTGAGGAAATCGAGCGCCTCGCGGCCGGGATCGAGCACGCGCGCAAGATTTTCAGCTAGAGACTTGCGATGGAACTCAACGACCTGTATCGAGATGTGATCCTCGACCACAACCGCCATCCGCGGAACTTTGGAAATTTGGAGGCCGCGGATGCAAGTGTCGAGGGCTTCAATCCCATGTGCGGCGATCGGCTCACGCTGAAGCTCAAGATGGCCGAGGACAAGATCAGCGACATCCGCTTCGAGGGACAGGGTTGCGCGATCTCAACCGCTTCCGCCTCGCTCATGACCGAAGCGGTGAAGGGGAAATCGCGCGCCGAGGCCTTGCAGCTGTTCGAGCGGGTGCATCAACTGCTGACCGACGATTCCGTCGACGATTACGAATCCCTGGGCAAGCTCGCCGCCCTGTCGGGCGTGCGCGAGTATCCGGCGCGCGTGAAGTGCGCGAGTCTTTGCTGGCATACGCTGTCCTCCGCGCTGAAGAGCGGCGATTCGCGCGCGCCGATAAGTACCGAGTAGCCTCGATGCGCAGCTACGAAAACGAAGCCATCGTCGTGCAGCGCGACGTCAAAGCCGTCGCGATTCCCGCCGGCGTCGAGGTGAACCTCAAACTCGGCTCCGTGGGCTACATCACCCAGGCGCTCGGCGGCAGCTTTACGGTGTACATCGACGGCAATCTTTTCCGCATCGCCGGCGAGAACGCCGATGCGATCGGCAAGAGCGTCACCAAGGCCCCGGAGGTTCCCCCGGGTGCCACCGAGGAGGAGATCAAGCAGGTCATCTGGCAGCAATTGAAGACTTGCTATGACCCGGAGATACCGGTAAACATCGTCGATCTCGGATTGGTATATGAGTGCGACGTCAGCAAGAACGATGACGCGACACGCACGGTCGACATCAAGATGACACTGACGGCCCCCGGATGCGGCATGGGCGAAGTGCTGGTGCAGGACGTGCGGGAGAAGGTGCAGATCGTGCCGACCATCTCGAAGGCCAATGTGGAACTGGTTTTTGATCCGCCCTGGAATCAGACCATGATGTCCGAAGAAGCCCGGTTACAAACCGGAATGATGTAGTCGCTCTTTAGGCAGGAGATTTCCTTGCAGTGGATCGATGCAGGACCTGAGAGCGGCGTGGCGGAGGGACATGCCATGTCCATCCCCTTCGGAAGGCGCATGATTGCCGTGGTGCACTCGGGAGGCAAATTCTATGCGATCGAGGACGTGTGTACCCACGACGGCGAGCCGCTCACGGGCGGCGAGATCGAAGGTGGCGAGATAGTCTGCCCCCGCCATGGCGCGCGCTTCTGCCTGCGCACCGGCGAGGCGCTGACCCCGCCTGCCTACGAACCGGTGCGGGTGTTTGAGACCAAAATCGAGGGCGGCCATCTGTGGGTACGCGCAGACTAACGCTGTTGAGGCATGGCCAGGCGGAGGGCATCGAGTCCTGCGCCGAGGACTTCGAGCGCGTGCTGACGCGCCGCGGCACCATCGAGGCCCAGGAAATAGCGGCGCTCATCGTGCAGCGGGATCTAATCCCGGATCTGATCTTGGTGAGTCCCGCCGAGCGCGCGTGGGCCACTGCCGAAATCATTGCCGAGGCTTGCGAACTCGATGGCGAGCAAATTCTGGCTGCGCGCGAACTCTACCTCGCGACGCCCGAGACCACGTGGCGCATTTTGGCGGAGCACGGCAAATCCATAGCCCACATTCTGATCTGCGGTCACAATCCAGGCTTAAGTTCCATGGCTAGCCGCCTGGGTCCTCATCCGCAGCCCCGTGAGTTGCCGACTGCGGGAATCGCCACCGCCGTCTGGCACGGCGCGGAATGGGCGACGCTCCTGCCCGAAGCGGCGGTCAGCTGCGAACTCGACGACCCCGACAGCGCCAACGACCGCTGAACGTCATTCAAGCGGCGGAACGGTGCCCTCGTGGATGGCCTTCTCAATCAGCGGTCTGAGATTCTGGCGGGCTTGTTCGACGAGTTTCGACTGCTCCTCGCCGAGCTTCGCCTGTTCTTCTCCGAGCTTCGCTTGCCGCTCGCCCGCCTCGGCCTGACGTGCCCCGAGCTGCGCCTGCGCGGCATAGGCCCGCCCCTCCAGGGCGCCTAGCTTGCCCTGAATGTCGCCGAGTTCCGCCTGGAGCTTCCCGATCTGCTCGGGCTTCATCTGCGTTGCGCTCTGAGCCGCGCGCATCTCGTCCGCGATCTTGTTGAGGCGCGCGATCTCCTGCTGAAAGTCCGGCGTCTGAATACTCACCTCGCGCTCCTCCTTGCCGATACCGCGCTGGCTGTCGGCCTCGGCGCGTTCCCGGCGCGAGAGTTCCTGCTCCTTGCCTCTCAGATCGTTGAGGGGCGCGAGCATCTGCCGGGCCTGACTCAGAAGCTTCGGATCCTGGATCAGATAACCCTTGCCGCCCTCGCGAAAATAGATGTAGTCGTCCTTTGCGCCGGGGTGCGCGTGCGCAAACTCCCTTGCAAAATGCTCATTGAAGTCATCCCACATGGTCAGACTGCCGTCCATGTGAATGGCCATGACGCCCTCCTCGCCGGCGTCGCGGCTGATATGCATGGTCTCGGTGCGTGTGGAGTGCGCTTGGGGATTTTCGGCAGGATCGGCGGCCTGCGCATAAGCGCTGACCGCGGCCGAGGCAGTCACCGCGGCGCTCACCGCGGCGGTGGCCGTGATGGGTTGCACCGGGTAGGTCTCGGTATTGGCCGCCTGTACGCGCAACGTCGCCGTCGCGGCGCAGATCGCGCTCGCGGTCGCCAGCACCGCAAACACGATGCCGCGGCGGGATTCGGCGAACGCACGTTTGAATCCCTGCTCCGAGAGCAGGCGGTCGATGCGCGAAGAGAGGTTACTGGAGTGGGCCATGCCCACGCCCGCCATGGTCGCTGCGAGGTAGGGCCAGCGGGCCTTACGGGCAAAGCGCAGCAGCAGTTCGGCGTAGCCTGCGCGGCTCTCCGCCACCTTAGTTGCGGCATGGTCGCTCAAGGCCTCGCCAAGGTCTGCGAGCTCCCTCTTCAGCCACCATGCGAAGGGGTTGAACCAGAAGAGCGTGCAGTGCAGCTGCGCGAAGAGCCGGATCCAGAAGTCGCGCTGTCTGACATGCGCCGACTCGTGGCACAGCACCACGTTGAGCGTCGCCTCGTTCCAATCGCAGTAGTCGGCCGGCAGAATCACGGTTGAGGCAATCGTCACGGGCGTCGCGATCCGCGAACTCGAGCGCACTGCCACCTCCGGGTCAGGCCAATCGATCTTCGATGAGGTGGCGCGGATGTGCCATGCGATTACGAGGCCCACCAGGAGCTGCAAAAAAAGCGTGGCGGCTACGAATATGTAGACGTCGCGGGCGATTAAAGGCCACACGATGGGTGCCGGTTGAGCCGGCTTCGCAGGCATAGTTGATTCGACCGGCGCGGAGGGCATCGCGGTGAGCTGCGGCGCGGCGGCAACCGCCGGGCTGGTGTGCTCGAAGCTGACGAGCGGCGGCAACACCTTAGGACCCAAGCCAAAGGCCAGCACCGCCGGCATGGCAAGCGCGGCGGCCAGAGCAAGCAGCCACGCCGCGCGCTGCGAGCGCACTGCGCGCACTTTGAAGACACGTAACGCCAGGTAGATCAACACACCCATCAGCAACGTGCGTGCGGCCGATTCCACCAACAAGCTATTGCTCATGTCCCTTCCCCTTTTTGGCCGCCGCGATACGCTCGGCCAGACGTTGCAATTCTTTTCGGTCGAGAACCGCCGAATCCACCATGCCGGCGAGCAGCGTTTCGACCGACCCGCCGCAAAACCAGTCGACGATGCGCTTGGCCGCCCTACCCGCCACCGCCTGGCGCGAGGCCTTCGGTGCATACAGGAACGTGCGCTCCTTCAAGCTGTGGGTGAGATAGCCCTTGGCCTCAAGCCGCTTGAGCACGGTGCGGACCGTGGATTCCTTGAGCACACGGCCCTGGCCGCTCAGATGCATGCGCACCTCATCCGCGCTCTGTACTCCGTGGGCCCAGACCAGTTCGAGCACTGCGCGCTCGAGTTCGCCCAATTCGCCGGGATCGTGGTGTTCGGTAGTGCTACTGCTCATAGTGCTACGGAGTGTAGCACTAGATTCGAAGAAAGCAAGGCCCGCTCCGCGACGCGAGGGAACGCCTCAGTTTTTGAGCGGCACGACGAAGAGCGCCGCACCACGCGCCGGCCTGATCAGTACACCACCTCGACCGGCGCGCTGAACAGGTAGCCAACCCCTCGTTCGGTAACGATATAGCGCGGGTGCGAAGGATCCTCTTCTATCTTGCGGCGCAGGCGCAGTATCTGGATGTCGATCGCGCGATCGTAGACCTCGTTGTCGTAGACGCGGCTCGCCTCGAGCAGCTGATCGCGCGTCAGAATGCGCTCCGGCGCCGCGAGCAGCGCGGCTAGAAGGTTCACCTCGCCGTTGGTGAGACTTATCTGACGTCCGTCCTCGCGCTTCAGACGCCGCGTCCGCAGATTCAGTTCGAACCCGCCGAAGCGATAGGCACGAATCTCCTGCCGCGGATCCTTCTCGCCCGCCGCGCTTTTCGTCCGCCGCAACACGCTGCGGATCCTCGCCAGCAGTTCGCGCGGGCTGAAGGGTTTGGTCACGTAGTCGTCGGCGCCGAGTTCCAAGCCCATCACGCGGTCGGCTTCATCGCGCACTCCGGTGAGCATAATGACCGGCAACGCATCGCGTTCTCGCAGCGAGCGCGCGAGCGCCATGCCGTCCTCATCTTTGAGCCTGAGGTCCAGTATCACCAGATCGACGCTCTCCTCACCCAGGATTCTCTGCATTTCGCGCCCGCTTGCAGCTGTGCTCACGCGCAAGCCATTCTGCGTGAGGTATTCCTCCAGGAGGCTACGGATCTGCGGATCGTCGTCCACCGCCAGAATGTGCGGTCGAGACGCTTCGTTCACGGCAGAACCTCGGCGCTGCACGCGCCTGCCAGTGCGCGCGCCAATGCCTCGGCGATTTCGCGGGCATGCAGCGGCTTGCGCAGCACCTCGTTGATCCCCATCTCCTCGGCGCGCGCGATCAAGGGCGCCGACGCGCGACCGCTCATCAGAAGAATGGGAAGCGCAGGCCGGAGCGCACGGATATGCGCGGCCAGCTCGCTGCCGGTGAGCTCCGGCATGGTCTCGTCGGTGATCACGGCGTCGAACCGCTCCGGATCGGCCCGAAAGGCGGCAAGGGCCGCGTTGCTGGAGAGGAAACCCACCGGCTCGTAGCCCAAGCCCGCCACCACCTCCTCGGCGAGTTCCACCAGCGACTGCTCGTCGTCCACGATCATGACGCTCTCGCCCGTGCCGCGCGGCACGCTGCGCGCCGGCTCGGCACGCACTTCGGCCTCTCCTTTGATGGGCAGCCAGATCTCGAATCGAGTTCCCACGCCCACGCTGGTGATCACATCGATGGCGCCGCCGAGATCCGCAACGATGCCGTGGACCAGCGAGAGACCCAGGCCGGTACCCTCGCCCACGTGCTTGGTGGTGAAGAACGGATCGAAGATCCGCTCGAGCGCGTCGGGCGCGATGCCGGATCCGGTATCGCCGACCGACAGGCAAATGTACTCGCCGGCCATCAGCGACCCGCGCAACAAGGTCTTCTGTGCACTCACCTGCCTGCGATCGGTGGCAACGGTGAGCACGCCGCCCGGACCCATCGCCTGCAGGGCGTTGGTACAAAGATTCATGGTTACCTGGTGCAGGTAGGTCGGATCGCCGATGACTGCGGCGTTTCCCGCCGCCAAATGGGTCTCCAGTCGTATGCCGTTGGGCAACGATGCCGCGAGCAATTCCAAGGTCTCGTTGACGACGGACTGCACGTTGACCAGAACCTGATCTCCCAAACCGCTGCGGCTGAAGCCCAAGATCCGCTCCACCAGCAACTTGGCCCGCTCTGCCGCATGCATCACATTGTCGAGGTAGCGACGCAGGTCACTTCGCGCCGGGGCTTGCTGCACGGCAAGTTCCCCGTAGCCGAGAATCGCACCGAGCACATTGTTGAAATCGTGCGCGATTCCGCCGGCGAGCGTACCCACCGCCTCCATCTTCTGCGATTGCCGCAGTTGCGACTCGAGCCGTTCCTTCTCGTGCTGGGCCTGCTTCTGAGCGCTGATGTCCATGGCCGAGCCCACGAACCGCGACGGCTTGCCGGCGGCATCGAGCGAGCATCGGCCCCGCGCCAGCAGCCAATGCCACTCGCCGTTCGGATGCCGCACCCGGTATTCGCATTCGAAGCGCGGGGAGCGGCCCGCGAGGTGTTGATCGAACGCCGATGCCACCCGTTGACGATCTTCCGGGTGCATGTCGACGTTCGCGAGCCACTGCCGGCCGCTCGCCACGATGCATTCCGGTCCCTGCCCGTCGAGGACCTTCATCCGCGGCGAGAGGTAGAGCCGGTCGGTCGTCATGTCGAGGTCCCAGTGCCCCTCGTTCGCGCCTTCCATTGCCAACGCGTAGCGCTCCTCGCTCTCCCGCAGGGCCCGCTGTCCGCGCGCGACGCGCCGAATCTGCCGCAGCAGCAGCCATAGAAGCATTGCACCGAGCATCACGACGATAAGCGAGCGGATGGCGACGCGAATAGTCTCGTCACGCCACGGCTGCAACGCCACCTCGGCGTCGCGGGTCACCTCCACAAACAGCGGCGTGTTGGTGACCGGCGCCATCGCCACGTAGTCGGAACGGCCGTCGATGGGATTGATGATGCGTGCCTCGCTGCCGCGGGCCTCGAGAAGCGAGGGGAATTTGCGACCTACGACGCTCGGGAGCGGTGGATTGCGCACCAGCAGTTCACCGTCGTCGCGCAACAGGGCGATATGGCTGCCGGGGCCGACGTCCACGGCGCGGTAAAACTGATTGAGGTCCTCCAAGTCGACGTTTGCGATGACAACCCCAATAAACCGCCCGTTTTCGTCCTCCAGACGCCGTGACAGGATGACTGCGTTGCGGCCCTCGGAGCGCGTGGTCAACAATTCGCTGATGAACAGGCCGCGATTCGGATTGTCGCGCTGCGCGATGAAATAGGAACGGTCCGAGGCAGGGTGATTCGGCAGCGAAAAACCACGCGATCGATACAGCTGGTTGCCCGCCGCGTCCATGATGACCACCTGGCGCACCTGCTTCACCGCGGACGTGCGTGCGGCGAGCGCCGCCTCGATCGCCTCGCGGGACATGCCGGAGGTCTCGCTTCGATACCAGCGCATCGTATCCTGCAGCAAAAGATCCACCGACTGCAGGCTCCAGACGGTCTGCTCGGCGAGAGCGTTGGCCACATTGCCGATTTCCCGCCGGTTGGCCGCGACGGAATAGCGCAATGAACGCCACGCGTCGTAGGCAGAGGATGCGACAAACGACAGGATAACCAGCACGCCGACCGTCACCACGCCGATCTGCAGGCGTTGGAATCGATTGGTTCCTGAATCGGGCACCGCACGGGCGCTGACTGGAGTCATTCGAAAGGGCCGCGCGCCTTCTTGGGGTTCACTCCGCCATTATACCGCGCACCGATTCGAGCAGGTCTTTTCGCACCAGCGGTTTGGCGACGACCTGCTGCACGTTGAGCATCTGCGCCGTGGTGCCCGCCGCCTCCAGGCCCGGCCGGAATTGACCGGAGATGGCGATCAGCGGCGTTCCTCGATGGGCGCTTTGGATTTCGTGCGTGCACTGCGTACCGACCTGTTTGGGACGATAGATGCTCACGATCACCAGGTCGCAGGGCGCATCGCGTTCCGGACTGCAGCGATTGCCGATACGCACCTGATAGCCGGCGCTCTCGAGCCACTCGGCGAGCAGCCCGCGGGTGAGGACATCTTCCTCGTAAATGACAATTCGGCGACTCACCCTGCGCATCCTCGATTCCCCCCGTCGCGCCGTCATGTCAAGAAATGCGCGGCAAATTTCAATTGAAACAGCTGCGAAACGGTGGCGAGAGGCGGTGCGCGTAGCTTTGGGGAAACCTCAAACGAACCCTCATCGACGATGCGCCATCAATTTTTAGTTTTCGCGAGCCCTGCAGGGGCAAGACTGTGTTAGCAATAGTCCGGATCGCGCTCAGCCGCCCCTACACCTTCGTGGTGGCGGCGTTTCTCATTCTGGTGCTCGGTGTGCTGGCTGCGCTGCGCATGCCGGTGGACATTTTTCCGAGCATCGACATCCCCATCGTCGGGGTTGCGTTCCAGTATCAGGGTCTTCCGCCCGATCAGATGGCCGGTCGCGTAGTGACGCCCTTCGAGCGCGCGCTCACCACCACGGTCAACGACATCGAACACATCGAAGCGAACTCCTACACGAGCTTCGGCATCATCAAAATCTACTTCCACCCGACGGTCAACATCGCCACGGCCAACGCGCAGGTGACCGCCATCGCGCAAACCCTGCTGAAGCAGATGCCGCCCGGCGAGACGCCGCCCTTGATCGTGAACTACACCGCCTCCACAGTGCCGATAATTCAGCTGGCGCTCTCCGGCAAGGGCCTTACCGAGCAGAATCTCGCCGACATCGGCTTGAACTTCGTGCGCACGCGGCTGGTGACCGTGCAAGGCGCGGGCATCCCCTATCCCTTCGGCGGCAAGACGCCGCAGGTGATGTACGACCTCAACACCGGCGCCATGCAGGCGCTCGGCCTCACCGGCCAGGACGTCGCGCAGGCGCTCGCGGCCCAGAACCTGCTGACGCCGGCGGGCACCGAGAAGATCGGCGACTACGAATACACCGTCAAACTCAACAACGCGCCCTCGAAGGTCGCGGAACTCGCCGATCTGCCCATTAAGAACGTCAACGGCTCCATGGTGTACATGCACGACGTTGCGCAGGTGCACAACGGCAACGCCGTGCAGACCAACGTGGTGCATGTCGACGGCAACCGCTCGGTGCTCTTGAGCGTCTTCAAGAACGGCACCACCTCGACCCTCGACATCGTCAGCGGCATCAAGAAGATGCTCGATGTGATCAAACCATCGCTCCCCGACGAGCTCGAGGTCAAGGCGATCGGCGATCAGTCGCTTTTCGTGCGTGCTTCCATCGAAGGGGTGGTCCGCGAGGGTGTAATTGCCGCGGCGCTCACCAGCCTCATGATTTTATTGTTCCTGGGGAGCTGGCGCTCCACTCTGATCGTCGCCACCTCGATTCCGCTGTCCGTGCTCGGCGCAATAGGCACGCTCTGGGCGATCGGGGAAACCTTGAACATCATGACGTTGGGAGGGCTCGCGCTCGCCGTCGGCATCCTGGTCGACGAGGCGACAGTGACCATCGAGAGCATCAACTACCACCTCGAGCAGGGAAAAGGCGTGGAGCAGGCCATCATCGATGGTGCCTCGCAGATCGTCGTCCCCGCGTTCGTCTCATTGCTCTGCATCTGCATCGTGTTCGTGCCGATGTTCTTCCTGAGCGGCGTGGCACGCTACCTTTTCGTGCCGATGGCCGAAAGCGTGATGTTCGCGATGGTTTTCTCGTTCCTGTTGTCGCGCACGCTGGTGCCGACCATGGCCAAGTATTTGCTGAAGGCCCACATCGGACGCGTCCAGGATCACGCCCACGTCAAGCCGTCGCGCAATATGTTGGTGCGCTTCCAACAGGGCTTCGAAACCCGCTTCCTGCAGCTCAGGAACGGCTATCACGACCTGCTGGCGCTCGCCATAGAGCATCGTCGCGTGTTCCTGCTCGGCTTCATGGGATTCGTGATGGCCTCCTTCCTGCTCGCGCCCTTCCTCGGCCGCAACTTCTTTCCGCAGGTGGATGGCGGACAGATCCTGATGCATGTGCGCGCGCCGGTGGGCATGCGCCTGGAGGAGACCGCCGCGCGCTTCTCGGCCATCGAGAAAGAGGTCAGGTCGATCATTCCTCCCGCCGAAACGCGTGCGGTGGTGGACAACATCGGCACCTACCTGTCGTCCATCAACACCATCTACAACAATACCGGCACCATCAACGAGTCCGACGGCGACATTCAGATCTCGCTCGCCGAGAACCATGCGCCCACCGCCGGCTATGTGAGCCGCCTGCGCGACGAACTGCCGCGGCGCTTCCCCGGCATCACCTTCTCGTTCCTGCCGGCCGACATCGTGAGCCAGATCCTGAACTTCGGCGCGCCCGCGCCCATCGACCTGCAGGTGCGCGGCAACAATCTGGATGCCGACTTCGCCTATGCCAACAAGCTGCTGGCTCAGATCCGCCAGGTCAACGGGGTGGCCGATGCCCGCATCCAGCAGTCCTCGCGCCTGCCGACGCTCGATGTGAAGCTGGACCGGACCCGCGCCCGCTACACCGGCGTCACCGCGGCGGACGTCACCAATTCGCTGGTGGTCAATCTTGCGGGCTCCGGGCAGGTCGCCCCGACCTTCTGGCTCAACGAGAAGAACGGTGTTACCTACCCGATCGCGCTGCAGACTCCGCAGTACCAGCTCGACAGCCTCCCGGCCCTGCAGAATCTGCCCGTCAACGCGCCCGGCGCCGCCACCACGGTGCTCGGCGGCATCGCCGATATTTCACGCTCGCACGGCAACGCCGTGGTGTCCCAGTACGACATCTCCTCCATGGTGCAGATCTTCGCGTCCGTGCAGGGCCGGGATCTCGGTGCGGTGTCCTCGGATATTCGCGACATCATCGCAAAATACGACGCGAGCAAGCCCAAGGGGTCGATCATTGCGCTCACCGGGCAGACTGCCACCATGTACAGCGCCTACACCGGCTTGCTGTTGGGACTGCTGGGCGCGGTCGTGCTCATCTACTTCCTGATCGTCATCAACTTCCAGTCCTGGACCGATCCGTTCGTGATCATCACAGCGCTGCCCGCGGCACTCGCGGGCATCCTGTGGATGTTGTTCGCCACCCACACTACTCTCTCGGTGCCCGCGCTCACCGGCGCCATCATGTGCATGGGCGTCGCCACCGCGAACAGCGTGCTGGTGATCAGTTTCGCGCGCGAAAAGCTCACCGAGTTCGGCGACGCCACCCAGGCGGCGCTGGAAGCGGGTTTCGTGCGCTTGCGACCGGTGCTCATGACCGCCCTCGCCATGATCATCGGCATGCTGCCGATGTCCCTGGGTCTCGGCGAGGGTGGCGAACAGAATGCGCCCCTCGGCCGGGCGGTGATCGGCGGACTGATATTCGCCACCATCTCGACACTGTTTTTTGTTCCGGTGGTGTTCAGCATCATCCACCGCAATTACCGCCCGTTGCCCGCACAAGACGAGAATCTGGGAGAAGTCCATGCCCCCGCCTGATCGAAACGCTCCCCGCCTGGAGCCCCACCGCCTGAAGTTCTTCGGCATCTGTTTCGTGGTGGTGGTCGTCGCGGTACTCATCTACGGGGCAGCATCGCGCGCCGCGCAAAATTCGCGCCTGCGCGAACTGACCGCGGTCCAGGCCATCCCCGACGTCGCCGTGACCAAGGCGAGCGCGGTCGAAAACCGCACCGGCATCGACCTGCCCGGACGCCTCGAGGCCTACATCCGCGCACCGATCTATGCCCGCGTGCCCGGGTACCTCAAGAGCTGGAAGCACGACATCGGCAGCAAGGTGAAGGCCGGCGAAGTACTCGCCGAAATCGACACCCCGGACCTCGATCAGCAGCTGCTGCAGGCGCGTGCGGACCTCAATGTGGCCCAGGCGAATGCCAAGCTTTCGGAAATCACCGCCAAGCGCTGGCAGTCGCTGTCGGGCACCGACGCGGTGGCCAAGCAGGACGTCGATCAGCGCACGTTCACTTATGACGCCAACCTCGCGCAGGTGAAGGCAGCCCAGGCGAACGTCGAACGATTGATGGCAGAACAGGGGTTCAAGCGGCTGATCGCCCCATTCGACGGCATCGTCACGGCACGCGAGACCGACATCGGTCAGCTCATCAACGTCGGCGCCACGGGCGGCGCGGAGCTGTTCGTCGTGTCGGAAACCCAGAAGCTTCGCATCTACGTGAACGTTCCCCAGAACTATGTGCCAAGCGTGCCAGCGGGCACCAAAGCCACGATCCGTGTTCCCGAACATCCCGGCAAAACCTTCCAGGGCACCGTCGAGGCCTCGGCGCAGGCCGTCAACCCGAACTCCGGCACCACCCTGATGCAGATCATCGTCGACAACCAGGAAGGCGAGATGATGCCGGGCGATTACGCCAGCATCCATTTACAGGCCGCAGCGGTGGCGAATGTACTGAGCATCCCGTCGAGCGCAGTGATTTTCGATGCCAAGGGCCTGTCCATCGCCACGGTCGGCGACGATGACAAGGTCGTCCTCAAGCCGGTGTCCATCGAGCGCGATCTGGGCCCCGTCGTGGAAATCGCGTCCGGACTCAGCCCCACGGACCGGATCATTCAGAATCCTCCCGACGGAGTGGCAAGCGGCGATGTGGTGCGCGTTGTCGGCGCGCCGGCGGCATCCAAGGTAGCCGGCGCGGGAGCCGAAAAACCCAAGAGCGATCATGGCTAGAGCCATTCCATCGCTGATCACCGCCGCATTGCTCGCCGGCTGCTCGCTTGCGCCGCCGATGCACGCGCCGCAGATCGCCGCGGGCGATGCTTACAAGGAAACCGGGCCGTGGACCCGCGCGCAGCCGGCCGACCGCCTGCCGCGCGACAGCTGGTGGCAGCTCTACGAAACTCCCGAGATCGACGCCCTGGAGAAGCAGCTGATCGACGGCAATCCCAACCTCGCCGCGGCGCTGGCCAACTACGCCCAGGCCCGAGCCTTGAGCGCTCAGGCGCGCGCCGGACTGTTCCCGCAACTGGGGCTGAACGCCGGCGTTTCTCGCGCACGTGAGTCGGCGCACGCGCCCTTGATCGGTCCCACCACGCCGCGCTACTACGACGACAATACCTTGAGCGGCACGGTGAGCTATGAGCTCGACCTCTGGGGCCGCATCCGCAACCAGGTCAAGGCGGGCGAGGCAAACGCGCAGGCCGCGGCGCTGGACCTCGAAAACGCGCGACTGTCCCTGCTGGCCCAGATGGTGGACGATTACGTGCAGTTGCGGAGCCTCGACCGCGAGAGTGCCATCCTCGACGATACCGTGAAGGCCTACGATCGCGCCGTCACTCTCACCGAGCAGCGCCACGGCGCGGGTATTGCCGCAGGGCTCGATGTGGCGCAGGCGCAAACCCAGCTCGACGCGGCGCGTGCGCAGGCGGCCCAGGTGCTGGCGCAGCGCGCCCTCATGGAACACGCGATCGCCGCGCTCCTGGGCGTCTCCGCATCCACGTTCTCGATATCTCCCGCCATCGTCGCGATCAAGCAGCCCGGCATTCCGACCGGCGTGCCCACCACCCTGCTCGAGCGGCGTCCTGACATCGCCGGCGCGCAGCGGCGCATGATCGCGGCCAACGCCAACATCGGCGTCGCACGCGCCGCCTACTTTCCGTCGCTCACGCTCGCGGGCCAGGGGGGAGTTCAGAGCACCGCGTTCTCGAACTGGCTCACCGCGCCGAGCACTTTCTGGGCCATAGGTCCCAATGCGGTGCTCACCCTGTTCGACGGCGGCCTGCACCGCGCGCAGGTGGCGCAGGCGCGTGCCGAATTCGACGCCTCGTCCGCCGACTATCGCGCCGTGGTGGTGGCAGCGTTCCAACAGGTCGAGGACAGCTTGGCGAGCCTCCATCACTACTACGATGCCGCCCAGCAGGAACGGGCTGCGGTCGACGCGGCTCAGCGCACCTTGGATCTCTCCATGGCGCTCTACAAACAAGGCGCTGCGGATTATCTCACCGTGGTCACTTCCCAGACCGCTCTGCTGCAGGCGCAGCTGCAGGGACTCACTCTCGATACATTGCAGCTGAAGGCGAGCGTCGATCTTATACGGGCTCTTGGCGGCGGCTGGCAGGACAACGAACGGCTGGCCTCAGCAAACGCACACTGAGGCGAGACCACGCGCGCGCTCTTCGGGTGCCGCATTGAGACCCTGACATCGGGGTTATGGAAAACCCTCGACAATAGCGCGCAGCGAGGTTGGTGATTGCCTCCGCTACGACTGCTCGCGCTGCAGACGCATCAGGCGGCGCCGGTCCCGCTTGTCGGGACGCATCTGCGGCCGCGGGCGCGTCAGCTCCGCCAGGCGCATCTGCTCGCGGAACTTCGCGCGGCGTTCGGCGCTCGCGGCCGTTTCGCGGTAATGGGTCTGCGCTTCGCCTGCCGGGCCGCGGCGCTCCGGCAGACCGAGCACCTCGAACTCCGCCACGATCCCTGCAAGGGCAATGGTCACAAGATCGCCCACGCGGATGCGGTGCGCGGGCTTCACGCGTTCACCGTTCAGGTGCGCCTTGCCGCCGCTGATCGCCTGGGTGGCGAGGCTGCGGGTTTTGTAAAATCTCGCGTGCCACAGCCACTTGTCGAGCCGATGAGCGTCGTCTTTTTCGTCCAAGTCGCGGGCCTGTTTCACGCTCTAAGGATATCAAAGCGCCCGGTGCAAACTCGCTATAATGCGCTCCATGCAGGCAAACGAATTTCGCGAGCGTTTGGTCCGGGACACGCATGCACTAGGTGCGCAGGGCTTGCTCAAGCAAGAACGCATCATCGGCTCGGCGCAGGGGCCCACGGTCAGACTGGCCGACGGGCGCGAGATGATCAACCTGTGCGCCAACAACTACCTGGGACTCGCCAACCATCCCGAGGTGGTGAAGGCCGCCCATGAGGGGCTCGAACACTTCGGCTACGGGGTGGCCTCGGTACGCTTCATCTGCGGCACCCAGAGCGTGCACCGCGAACTCGAACAGCGGCTTGCCGGATTCCTGGGCACCGACGATGCCATTCTCTACTCCTCGTGTTTCGATGCCAACGGCGGGCTTTTCGAAACATTGCTCGACGAGCAGGATGCCGTCATAAGCGATGCGCTGAATCACGCCAGCATCATCGACGGCATCCGCCTCTGCAAGGCGCGGCGTCTGCGCTATGCCAACAACGACATGAACGAGCTGGAGGCGGCATTGCTGAGCTCGCAGGACGCGCGCGTGCGGCTCATCGCCACCGACGGCGTCTTTTCGATGGACGGTTCGATCGCGCGCCTCAGGGAGATCTGCGATCTCGCCGAACGCCACCAGGCGCTGGTCATGGTGGACGACTCGCATGCCACCGGCTTCATCGGCGCACGCGGGCGCGGCTCGCACGAATATCGCGACGTAATGGGACGCATCGACATCCTCACCGGCACGCTCGGCAAGGCGCTCGGCGGCGCGAGCGGCGGCTATGTCGCGGCCCGCGCCGAGATCGTGGCCTGGTTGAGGCAACGATCGCGCCCCTACCTTTTCTCCAACAGCATCGCCCCGCCGGTGGCGGCGGCGACGTTGAAGGTGCTCGACCTCCTGGAGCGCTCGCCGCAGCTGCGCGATTCCCTGAACGCCAATGCGCGGCACTTTCGCAGCGGGATGCAGAAGCTCGGCTTCGATCTGATTCCCGGCGAGCACCCCATCATTCCCGTCATGCTGGGCGAGGCACCGGTGGCGGTGAAGCTCGCCGAACGCATGCAGCAGGAAGGCGTATACGTGGTGGCTTTCTCGTACCCGGTAGTGCCGCACGGCAAGGCGCGCATCCGCACGCAGATGAACGCCGCCCACAGCCGCGAACAGCTGGACAAAGTCATCGACGCATTCGCGCGCTGCGGGCGCGAACTTGGCATTATTCACTAGAGGCAACTATGAAAGCACTGGTCAAGGCACGCGCCGAGCCCGGCATCTGGATGCAGGACATTCCCGAGCCGACGGTGGGTCACAACGACGTGCTCATCAAGGTGAACCGCTCGGCCATCTGCGGCACCGACATGCACATTTACAACTGGGACGCCTGGGCGCAGAAGACCATCCCGGTACCCATGGCCGTGGGTCACGAATACGCCGGCAAAATCGTCGAGGTGGGCAGCGAAGTGCGCGGCTTCGAGATCGGCGACCGGGTCTCCGGCGAGGGTCACATCACCTGCGGCCATTGCCGCAATTGCCGCGCGGGCCGGCGCCACCTGTGCCGCAACACCGCCGGCGTCGGCGTCAACAGGCCGGGCGCGTTCGCCGAATATCTCGCGATTCCCGCCAGCAACGTGTTCAAGCTCCCGACCGTGATCGATGATGAGATCGCCTCGATCCTCGACCCGTTGGGCAATGCCACGCACACCGCGCTCGCCTTCAATGTGGTCGGCGAGGATGTCCTGATCACCGGCGCGGGACCCATCGGCATCATGGCCGTGGCGATCGCGAGGCATTGCGGCGCACGCCACGTGGTGATCACCGACGTGAACGACTACCGCCTGCAGCTCGCCGCCAAGATGGGCGCCACGCGCGCCATCAATGTGTCGCGCGCCGGGCTCGACACCGCCATGAGCGAACTCGGCATGGAGGAAGGCTTCGATGTGGGGTTCGAGATGTCGGGCAATGCCTCGGCGTTTCGCGAAATGCTCCGCACCATGAATCACGGCGGCAGCATTTCCATGCTCGGCATCCCGCCGGGGGAAACGGCCATCGACTGGAATCAGGTGATCTTCAAGGGTCTGACCATCAAGGGCATCTACGGCCGGGAGATGTTCGAGACCTGGTACAAGATGTCGAGCATGCTGCAAAGCGGCTTGGATGTGCGTCCGGTGATCACCCACCGCCTCGGCGTGCGCGACTATCTGGAGGGGTTCCAGATCATGAACTCCGGAAAATCCGGCAAGATCACACTCGACTGGTCGAACCTCTAGGGCTCTGTGCGACGCCGCAGCCGGTCCGCCGCGCTGGCAGGCTCGGTGCACCAGCAGTAGCTGTAGATGTGCCTGGGATCCGAGAGAGCCGCGACGCTCGTGAACTCCTTGAGCAGAGGATCCATGGCCTCCCGCAGCGGCAGCTGCGGGGCAAGTCCGGCCTCGAGGGCCAGCCTCGAAGTCTCGCCCTTGATCTGCATCAACAGCTCCTGCTTCAGGCTCAGGCTCTGTTCGATGTAATCGACGTCGTAGTCACTGCCAAGATCCGCGAGCTTGGCGGCCGCCTCGGTGGCGTCCTTCAGGCCCCCCAGATGATCCACCAGTCCTAGGCGCTGCGCATCGAGACCCGCCCACACCCGTCCCTGCGCGATCTTGTCGATGTCTTCCACCGACTTCTTGCGTCCTTCCGCCACCCGGTGCAAAAACTGCTGATAGGCGTGTTCGACCGCGGCCTGCAGGATTTGCTTCTCGCCGGGCGCCATGGCGCGGTCTGGGCGCGCGGCCCCCGCGAGCGGCGTGGTGCCGAAACCGTCGACCGTGACGCCGAGCTTTTCCAGCGTCTTCTGAAACGTGGCGTAGAAGGAGAACACGCCGATGGAGCCGGTGATGGTGGTCGGACTGGCAAAGATCTGATTGGCGGCCGCGGCGATGTAGTAGCCGCCGGAGGCTGCATAAGTGCTCATGGAGACGACCACGGGTTTGCCCGCATTTCGCAGCGCCTGCACCTCGCGCAGGATCTCCTCGGCCGCAAATTCGCTGCCGCCCGGGCTGTCGACCCTGAGCACCACGGCTTTCACGGCGCTGTCGAAGCGCGCCTGCCGCAACAGATCCGAGGTGCTTTCGCCGCCGATGGAACCCGGCGGCGCGCGGCCGTCGGAGATCTCGCCCGCGGCCACCACGATCCCCACCTTGGATTCGCCGTGGGTCTTCAAGGTGCGCTTGGCGCGAATGGCCGACAGATACGAATTCATGCTCACGGCATTGAAGGAATGATTGTTGTCATCCTCGCCGACGAGGCCCCGCAGATCGTCGGCGACCTGGCGGCGGCTCTTCAGCGCGGTCACGAGTCCGCGCCGCAGGGCGAGCTTGGCGGCATCGCCGGACTCTGCCTGCATATCGGCGGGCAGTTCGTTCACGTATTCGTTGATGGCGCCGGGCGCCAGCGAGCGGGCGCGCGCCACGTCCTGGGTATAAGCGTTCCACAACACCTGCAGCCAGACCCCCGCCTCCTCGCGGTCCGAGGCGGCCATGTCGTTGCGGGTGAACTGATCCGTGTAGCTCTTGTAGGTACCGGCACGGAAGATGTTGAAATCGACGCCGAGCTTGTCGATGCCGTCCTTGTAGTACATGCGGTAGTAGCTGAAGCCGTCGAGATCGACCGCTCCGGTGGGATCCAAGTACACCTCTCCGGCCTGGGCGGCGAGGTAGTACTGCGTCTGGTCGTAGCTGTCCCCCATCGACACCACGCGCTTGCCCGCGGCGCGGAAGTCGCGGATCGCCGCCGCGATCTCCTGCAGCTTCGACAGCCCGCTCAGCTCCAGGTTGTCCAGATCGAGCACCAGGATCTTGATGCGCGCATCATCCTTGGCCGCTTCGATTGCCTCGGTCACATCGCGCAGCAGCGTCTCGGGTGCGGGGCCGCCCGAGGCCTCGCCGAAGGCGCGGCGCACGCCGTCGATGGACATCTGTTCGACGAGTTCGCCTTCCGGAGCGATCACCAGGGCCGCGGTATGCGGCACGTTCGGAATGGAGGTGTGCAGCGCCGCCAGCAGGAAGCCGAACAGCACCAGCATCAACAGCAGGTGCAGCACGCGGCGCACGCCGTCCAGGATTCTCCAGACCAGGCCGAAGAATCCTCGAAGCCCCGCCGCGAAGCTCATTTACGAGCTCAGATCTTTTCGTCGATGCGGGCTGCCTTGCCGGACAGGTCGCGCAGGTAGTAGAGCTTGGCGCGACGCACCGCGCCGCGACGCTTGACGCTCACTTCGCTGATCGAGGGCGAGAAGGTCTGGAACACGCGCTCCACGCCTTCGCCGTGAGAAATCTTGCGCACCGTGAACGAGGAGTTGAGCCCGCGGTTCTTCTTGGCGATGACCACGCCCTCGTAGGCCTGGACGCGCTCGCGATCACCCTCGACGACCTTGACCTGCACCACGACGGTGTCGCCGGGGTTGAATTCCGGCAACTTGCGCGTGGCGCGCTCGCCGTTGAGTTCTTGGATGATCTTATTCATGTTGCTTGCCTCGCACGTTCAATCTTGAATTCTTCCAACAATTCCCGTTCTTCGTCGTTCATCCCGCGTCGCTCGAGCAGTTCCGGCCGGCGCAACCAGGTGCGTCCCAGGGCCTGCTGCAGGCGCCAGCGCTGAATCGCGGCGTGATCGCCCGAGGCGAGCACCGCCGGCACATCCATTCCGTCGATCGCCGGCGGCCGCGTGTAATGCGGCCAGTCCAGCAGCCCGTCGCTGAACGATTCCTGCTGCGCCGATTCCGCGCTGCCGAGCGTTCCTGGCAACAAGCGTGCGATCGCATCGATCACCACCAGCGCCGGCAGTTCGCCGCCGGACAGCACGTAGTCGCCGATCGACCAGTGCTCGTCGACTTCGCGCTCCAGGAAGCGCTCATCGACGCCTTCGTAGCGACCCGCCACCAGCACCAGGCCCGGCCACTCACTCGCCTCGCGCGCCAGCGCCTGATCGAAGCGCCGACCGTCGGCGCCCAAATACACGCGGCGGCTGCCCTCGGGCAGCGCCTTGAGCGCCTCGCCCATCGCCAGGCGCAGCGGCTCGATCTTCATCACCATGCCGGGTCCGCCGCCGTACGGCCGGTCATCCACGGTGCGATGCGCATCGACGGTGTGCTCGCGCGGATCGAAGCAATCGACCGCGAAGCCGCCGCGCTTGAGCGCCCGTCCGACCACACCGACCGCCAGCGCACCCTGGATCAGCTGCGGAAACAGTGTCACCACCGCAATGCGCATGCCTAGTCCGACGCGTCCCAGTCCACGAGCACCGTGCGAGCCGCCAAATCCACCTTGCGCAGGTGTTTCGGCACCGCCGGAACCCAGTATTCCTTCGCGCCGCGCACCACCATCAAGGCCTGTGCCGGCGTCTCCACAAAGTTCTGCAGGATGCCGAGCGTCAGCCCCCGCAGATTCACCACCTCGCAGCCGATCAAATCGCTGCGGTAAAACTCATTCGATTCACGCGGCGGCAAGGCCGCCCGCGGCACCCGCACTTCAAGCCCCGTCAACGTCGCGGCCTGATCGCGATCGGTCACGCCCGCAAACTTCGCGGTGAGCGCGCCGCCGCTGCGTCCGCGCTCTTCGATCCGATACTCGGCCCAGGCGCCGTCGCGTCCCAGGTGCAGAATCCGGTGGTCTAGCAAGCGTTCGGGAGGATCGGTATGCGAGCGAAGCTTCACCCATCCCCGGACGCCGAAAGGCGCCCCCACAGTGCCCAGCTGGATGAGCGCCGAAGAATCGTCGCTCATGACACCATGGCGCCTTTAGGCGGCCTGCTTGCGGTAGCTGGTGAGCAGAAACTTGACCCGGTCGGACATGTGCGCGCCCTGCTTGAGCCAATGCTCAATGCGTTCCACGTTGAGACGCAGCTTGACCTCGGCGCCGCGCGCGACCGGATTGAAGAGGCCCACGCTCTCCAAGCTGGTGCCGCCCTGGCGCTTACGGCTGTCGGTCACCACAACATGATAGAAGGGCGTCTTTTTGCCGCCGCGTCGAGTCAAACGGATCGTCACCATCGTAGAATCACCATGCAATGCGTAGCCGCTAATTGTAATAACAATCAGGGGTTAAGAGCAACGCCAATGGCCCCGCGGGGGCTAAAAAAGCCCGCCGCCGGCTAGCGCGGGAAGCCCGGGCCGCCAAACCCCGGGGGGATCCGTCCGCCCATGCCCCGCAGCATCCCCTTCAGCATTCCGCCCTTGAACATCTTTTTCATGGTTTTTTGCATCTGATCGAACTGCTTTAGCAGCCGGTTCACCTCCGGCAGGGGCACCCCGGCGCCGGCCGCAATGCGCCGCTTGCGGGAGTTGTCGATTATGTCGGGCCGCCGCCGCTCCTTGGGCGTCATGGAGTCGATGATGCCCATCTGGCGCTTGAGGTTCTTGGCGTTGACCGTGCCTGCCGCCGCCTGGGCATTGGCCTGCAAGTGTGCCGGCAGCTTGTCCAGCAGCGCCGAGACCCCGCCCATGTTCTGTAATTGACTCAATTGATCGCGCAAGTCACTCAAATCGAACGATTTCCCCTTGCCTATCTTCTTGGCGAGCTTCTCCGCCTTCTCCTGGTCGACCTGCTCCTGCACCTGTTCGACCAGGGAGAGTACGTCGCCCATGCCGAGGATGCGGGAGGCGATGCGCTCGGGCTGAAAGAGCTCCAACGCCTCGCTCTTCTCACCGGTACCGACGAACAGAATGGGCTTGCCGGTGATCTGGCGAACCGAGAGCGCAGCGCCTCCCCGGGCATCGCCGTCCGCCTTGGTGAGCACCACGCCGGTGAGACTCAGGGCGTCGTTGAAGGCCTTGGCCGCGTTCACCGCATCCTGACCCGCCATGCTGTCGACCACGAACAGGCGTTCGTGCGGTTTGATGGCCGCTTCGAGCGCCTGGACCTCCGCCATCATTTCCGCATCGACATGCAGGCGGCCCGCGGTATCGAGCAGGAGCACGTCATAGGCCTGGAGAGTCGCCTCCGTGAGCGCGCGCTTGGCAATGGCCACCGGCGCTTCGCTCGCCTCCGAGGCGGCGAACCCCGCGCCCACCTGCTCGGCGAGGGTCTTCAGCTGCAATATGGCGGCCGGCCGGTAGACATCGGTGCTCACCATCAGCACCTTTTTGCGTTGCTTCTCGATCAGCCAGCGCGCGAGCTTGCCGGCGCTGGTGGTCTTACCCGCGCCCTGCAGACCGGCGAGCATCACCACCACCGGGCGCTGCGCGCGCAGGTTGAGACCGTTGCTCGGCTCGCCCATCAGGCGCGTGAGTTCCTCGTGCACCACTTTGATGAACGCCTGGCCCGGGGTCAGGCTTTTGGTGACCTCCACGCCGACGGCACGCGTGCGCACCGCCTCGGTGAAGGTCTTCACCACCGGCAGTGCCACGTCGGCGTCGAGCAGCGCGAGGCGCACCTCGCGCACGGTGTCGGCAATGTTGTCTTCTGTTAGTCGGCCGCGGCCCGACAGGGCGTTTAGGGCGGCAGATAGGCTGGAGCTGAGTCGGTCGAACATAGTGAGGTTATTATACTTGGCATGGGCCCTTCGAACCTCAAGGTCTTGCGTGATCCTCGCCGTTAGCCTGTTCCTTCTTTATGGCGCGAGCGCCTGGTGCATGCTGCGCACCACGACGCGTCCGCGCCTGGAACCCTTGGCCTGGGCCCTGACTCTCGTGGCGCTCGTCGGTCACAGCGATGCCATCGTGCACGTGACGCGCGCGCACGGGGTCTTCGCGATCGGGCTGTTCGAGGCGATCTCGCTGCTGGCGTGGTCCCTGGCGCTGCTTTCCTGCCTGATCAACATCGACAAGAACAACCGCGTCCTGGGTTCCATCCTTCTCGGTTTCGCGGCATTCGGCTCGACCGTCACCGGCGTGGGCCACACCTACCAGGAGATGACGGCGCCCGGATGGGAGCTCTCGGCGCACATACTCTTGTCGATGGCCGCCGCCGCACTGCTGTTCACAGCGGCAGTGACCGCCGTGCTGCTGGTGTTCCTCGACCGGCGGCTGCGCGCCCGGCGCCTGGCGGATCTGCCGTCCGGCCTGCCGCCGCTCGATGCGCTGGAAAAGGTCATGTTCCGCCTGATCGGCGCGGGATTCGTGCTCCTGACGCTCGCTCTGCTGACAGGCTTCGTATTCGTCACCAATCTTTTCCAGCAACTGCTCTTGCAGAAAACGGTGTTGTCGCTCATCGCGTGGGTGCTGTTCGGGGTGCTGCTGTTTGGCCGCAAACGCTTCGGTTGGCGGGGGCGCGCCGCCGTGCAGTGGACCTTGAGCGGCTTCGGCGTGCTCGCGGTGGCCTACTTCGGCTCGAAGTTCATCCTGGAATATCTGTATGGCACGCACTGGGGCTGACCGCTTCCGATGCCGCATTACTCGCTAGGTCTGCTGTTCGGCACGCTCGCCGCACTGCTAGTCCTCTCGGCGTTCTTTGCCGGCAGCGAAACCGCGCTGATGAGCGTCAACCGCTATCGGCTGCGCCACCGCGCCAGCGAGGGGCATCGCGGGGCCCGTCTCGCGGAAAAACTGCTGTCGCATCCCGACCGCCTGATCGGGCTGATTCTGCTCCTGAGCACGCTGACCAACGTGTCCGCGCCCATACTGGTGGGCATCATCGCGCTGCGCCTCGGGGGAGAATTTTTGGTCGCCTTCGGCGCCGCGGCGCTCGCCGCCGTGATGCTGATCTTGTGCGAAGTGGCGCCGAAGACCTATGGCGCCCTGCATGCCGAACGCCTGGCGCTGCCCGCCTCCTACATTTACACGCCCCTGCTATGGCTCCTGTATCCGTTCGTCTGGGCCACCAACCTTTTGGCGAACGGGGTCTTGAGGCTCTTCGGGGTCGCCCAGCATCAGGCGAGCCACGCCCTGAGCAGCGAGGAACTTCGGACCGTTGTGGCGGAAGCCGGCGCGATGATACCCAAGCGCCACCAGCAGATGCTCATGAGCATTCTCGATCTTGAGAACGCCACGGTGGAGGACATCATGGTGCCGCGCAACGAGATCGTCGGCATCGATGTGGAGGACGACTGGGATCGCATCATGGAGCAGCTCCGCCAGGTGCAGCACACCCGCATCCCGGTATACGAGGGCGACATCGATCGCATCATCGGGCTGCTGCACATGAAGCAGGTGGTGCACGAACTTGCGCGCGGACATCTCGACCGCGATGCGCTCATCGGTGCGGCAAAATCGCGCGAATGCTATTTCGTACCGGCGGGTACCACGCTCAATACGCAGCTGCTGAATTTCCAACGCGACAAACGCCGCACCGGATTCGTGGTGGACGAGTACGGCGACATCCAGGGTCTGGTCACGCTCGATGACATCCTCGAGGAGATCGTCGGCGAGTTCACCACCGACCCTGCCACCATGATGCACAAGGACGTGCACGCCGAAGGCGACGGCACCTTCGTCGCCGATGCCTCGGCCACCATCCGCGCCTTGAACCGCTCCATGCGATGGAATCTGCCCATGGACGGTCCGAAGACCTTGAACGGATTGATCGTCGAGTTCCTGGAAACCATCCCCGAGCCGGGCACCACGTTGAAGCTCGCCGACTACATGCTCGAAGTGCTGCAAACCGGCGACAACGCGATCAAGACGGTGCGCATCCGCCCGCCGCTGCCGACGCTGCCCTAGTCCAGGTCCTTTAATACCTCGCCGAGGCGCGTGACCCCGCGCACCCGCATGCCGTCGGGCGCGCGCTTGGGCACGTTGGCCTGCGGAACGATGGCGTGCTTGAAGCCGTGCTTGGCCGCCTCCCGCAAGCGCTCTTCACCGTAGGGCACCGGCCGGATCTCGCCCGCAAGGCCGAGTTCGCCGAACACGATCAGCGAATTCGGCACCGGCCTGTCGAGCAGACTCGAGCGCGCAGCCATCACGATGGCAAGATCACCCGCGGTCTCGCCGAGGCGCACGCCGCCCACCACGTTGGCGAACACGTCCTGTCCCTGCAGGGCAAGGCCCGCATGGCGGTGCGCCACGGCGAGCAGCATGGTGAGCCGGTTGCCGTCGATGCCCACGGCCACGCGGCGGGGATTGCTGGAAAGACTCGTATCGGCAAGCACCTGCACCTCGACGAGCAGGCCGCGGCTGCCCTCGCGCATCACCGTCACCACGCTGCCGGACACCGGGCTTTCATGGCGCGAGAGAAATATGGCCGAGGGGTTCGGCACTTCGCGCAGGCCCTCTTCCATCATGGCGAACACGCCGATTTCATTGGCCGCGCCGAAGCGGTTCTTCACCGAGCGCAGCACCCGGAAGCGGCTGCCTGTGTCGCTCTCGAAATAGAGCACGGTGTCCACCATGTGCTCGAGCACCCGCGGGCCGGCGATCTGACCCTCCTTGGTGACGTGGCCGACGAGCAGCACCGCCGTTCCACTCTGCTTCGCAAAGCGGGTGAGCTCGGCGGCGGACTCGCGTAGTTGCGACACCGCCCCCGGCGCCGCCTCCACAATCTCGGAGCGCACCGTCTGGATGGAATCGACGATCACCACCTTGGCCGCTAGGGCCTGCGCGGCGGCAATGATCTCCTGCACCGAGGTCTCGGCGAGCAGGCGCGCAGCGGCGCCCTTGAGCCCAAGGCGGCGGGCGCGCAGCGCCACCTGCTGCAAGGATTCCTCGCCGGTGGCGTACAGCACAGGACCTAAGGCGTTCAAGGCCGCCGCCGCCTGCAGCATGAGCGTGGATTTGCCGATGCCCGGATCGCCGCCTATCAGGCTCACGGAGCCTGCCACCAGGCCCCCGCCGAGCACCCGGTCTAGCTCGCCGGACCCGGTGGCGAGGCGCGGCGATTCGGTCGCGGCCTCCTCGGCCAGGGAGGCGGCCTTGGGCGGCCCGGAGGCGCTGCGCGGAGCCTGAGAACGGGCCGGCACCAGCTCTGCGACGAGGGTGTTCCACTCGCTGCAGCCCTGGCATTGCCCCTGCCACTTTGGCGAAGCCGTTCCACAGTTTTGGCAGATAAACACCTCTTTCGACTTCGCCATGGTTTCCTTCAAGTTGATTTGTGAGTTCGGCCTTGCCGATCTTTGCGCCCGATCCCCTATACTGCCGGGCTTTAAGAATCTGATTATGTCTACTGCATGCGTAAATTCGGGCTGATCTCGGCACTGGGGGACTTCTGGGCGCGCCTTTCCGGCGGCTCCTCCGAAGCCCCATCCCCCAAGCCTTCGGCCATCACGGGATCGGACACCCAGCGGCTGCTCGACAATTTCGAGCAGCGCTTCGCCGAATTGAAGGGCCGCAAGCCCACCGCCACGGTCCTGGGCGACCTGTATACCCTCGGCAGTCAGCTCGAGCAACGCGGCCGCGCCGTGCAAGCCACCGCCGTCTACCGCCACCTCGCCCGCCAGGACAACACCTATCGGGATGTCGCCGTCCGCCTAAAGCGGCTGATGGACGCGGCCGAGCGGGGCAAGGCCCCCGCTCCGAGCGCGCCGGCCAAGCCTGCGGCCAATCCCAACAGCCTGCTTGCCATCGAGAGCACCATCCCGCCCCCGAAACTCGGACAAGGCGCCTCCGCCCCGGCGGCCAAGCCTGCGCCGCCCGCAGGCCAGGAAAAGCTCGGCCGCTACGTGCTCGAGCGGGAGATCGGCCGCGGCGCCATGGGCACCGTGTACCTTGGCCGCGATACCGCCATCAACCGGTTGGTGGCCATCAAGGCCATTCCGCTCGCCTCGGAGTTCTCCGACGGCGAACTGCAGGAGGCGCGAACGCGTTTCTTCCGCGAAGCGGAGACCGCCGGTCGCCTCAACCATCCGAACATCGTGACCATCTATGATGTCGGCGAGGAACGGGGGCTCGCCTACATCGCCATGGAATATCTCAAGGGACATCACTTGAGCGACTACTCGAAATCGAACAATCTGCTCGAGCCGAGAAAGGTGTTGGACCTTGCCAGCCGCACCGCCGCCGCCCTGGGCTTCGCCCACAAGCAGCAGGTGGTCCACCGCGACATCAAGCCGGCGAACCTCATGTACGATGCGGGCACCGATGTTTTGAAAATCACCGACTTTGGCATCGCGCGTCTCACCGGCGCCGGCGCCACGCGCACCGGCATCGTCCTCGGCACGCCCTCCTTCATGTCGCCCGAGCAGCTCGAAGGGCGAACTGTGACTGGTCACTCGGACTTGTTCTCGCTGGGTGTTAGCCTGTTCCAGCTCCTGACGGGTCAGCTGCCCTTCACCGCCGACTCGATGACCGGCCTGATGCAGCAGATCGCCGAAGCGCCGCATCCGCCGCTGCACGCCTTCAGGCCGGATCTTCCGGCATGCGTCGAGAGCGTGATCGATCGCGCCCTGGCGAAGAACCCAGAAGAACGGTACGACTCGGGCGCGCAGATGGCCGCAGCCTTGGATGACTGTCGGGCAAGAATACCGAGCGGGATGCCATGATGATGAGTACGCACCAGCGAGACGTGCGATGAAGCACGCGAACCTCAGAGGCAAGATCAACAGCGTGGCGCTCACCGACACCGGCAAGGTGCGCGAGCACAACGAGGACATGATCGGCACCGAACCCGATTTGGGCCTGTTCGTGCTGGCCGACGGCATGGGCGGCTACAACGCCGGCGAAGTGGCGAGCGGCATCGCCGTCAAGACCATCATCAACCTGGTGCGCGATGCGCTGTTGCGCGAGGATCTGACCGCCAAGGATCCGGAGTCGGGGCTGACCCGGCCCAGCATCATTCTTCGTGATGCGATTCACAGAGCCAACAAAATCATCTACCACACCTCCAAGACCCAGCCCCAATGTGAGGGCATGGGCACGACGGTGGTCGCCTGCTTGTTCCATGACAACAAGATGTCGATCGCCCACGTGGGGGATTCGCGTCTCTACCGCTTGCGGGACAACCGCTTCGAGCAGATGACCCTCGACCACTCGCTGCTGCAGGAACTGGTGGACCGGGGGTTCTACTCCCAGCAGGAGGCGCAACGGGCCACCAACAAGAATTATGTTACGCGCGCCCTCGGCGTGGAGCAGAATGTGGAAGTTGAGGTTCACGAGCAGCCGGTCCAGAAAAGCGACTACTACGTGCTGTGTTCGGACGGCCTATCGGACATGATTGAAGATGAGGATATTCACTTAACAATCAGTACCTTTAGTGCTAATCTTGATACGGTTGCTAAGCAATTGATACAGCTCTCCAACGATAATGGAGGGCGCGATAATGTCTCGGTGATCATGGCGCACGTCCAAGAGCCGTTTCCTGCGCACCGGGGTATATTTGACAAAATCTTGGGATGGTTCGGCTAGCAAAATGGAGTCTGAATGGCACGCTTGATGCTCAGCTTGGACGGTCAGGTCCTTGCGGAATACAACATGAACAAAGAGCGCTACACCATTGGGCGCCTTCCCGATAACGACATCCGCATCGACAATCCTGCGGTGAGCGGTCATCACTCGCTCATTATCAACATCCTGAACGACTCGTTTCTCGAGGATTTGAACAGCACCAATGGCACCTACGTCAACGGCAAGCTGATCAAGAAACACGCCATGCAGCATGGCGATGTCATCACCGTCGGGCATCACCAGCTGCGCTTTGTCGACAGCCAGGACACGGATGCCGAGCAGGACGAGTTCGAAAAGACCATGGTCATCACCCCGAGCTCCCAGGGTGAGGACCGCATCCGGCGCGTCAGCGCCGCGGTGGACCAGGCCGCCAAGGCGGTCACCGCCAAGCGTCCGGCCAACGTCCCCGACAACGCCACGGCATTGCCGAAGGCGAAGCTGCAGGTGCTCTCAGGTGCGTTCGCCGGCCGCGAACTCGAACTCACCAAAGCGCTCACCACCTTGGGGCGCCCAGGCGTGCAGGTCGCCGCCATCACCCGCCGTGCCGAGGGCTACTTCATCGTGCACGTCGATTCGGGCAAGGAAAACGACTTCCCGCAGGTCAACGGTGTGCCCATCGGTCCGCAGGCGCGTCGCCTGAACGACAACGATGTGGTGCAGCTCGCCGGCGTGAAGATGGGGTTTTTCGAGAGCTAATCGCCACCGGCGGCCCGGCGAGCGTCTCCGCGCGTTAGAGATGCTCGCCGAGGAAGCCTTCCAGCTCCTTCAATACCTGTATTCGCGTCTGTGCGAGCGATGTCCAATAGCCCTCCCCGGGCAGCACGACCATTTTGACCGACTTGCCGGCTCCCTGCAGCGCGCTGGCCATCTTGATCGATTGATCGACCGGTACCGAGGTATCGCCGGAACCGTACATGATCAGAATGGGGGCCTTGACCGCTTTCACGGCATTGATGGGCGATTTGCTCGCCAGATTGGGATCGTGCGGCGAGCCGATGTGCTCCCGCAGTGACGAAGTGTCGGTCGTGATCACCCTTCCAGCCTGCGGATTCGCTTCGCGCATGAAGGCCTGCAGATCGCTGATACCGGAGATGCTCACCGCGCAAGCATATAGATCGGGGGTGAATGCGGCCCCGGCAAGCGCAGAGTAGCTCCCGTACGTACTGGTCCCGACGATGCAAACGCGATGCGGGTCCGCGATTCCCTGATCGATCATGGCGCGTACGCCGTCGCTCACATCGTCCTGCATGAGGCCGCCCCACTGCCGGTAGCCTGCTTCTAAAAATGCCTGCCCGAATCCGGAGGAGCCGCGGAACTGCGGCTGCAGAACGGCATAGCCGCGGGAGGCCAGAAATTGATTCAACCAGTCGAAGCCAAGATGATTGCGCCCTTGCGGCCCGCCGTGCGGCACAACAACGAGGGGCACGGGACCTGAGGGCTTCGAGGCTGGAAGCGTCAAGTAGGCGGGAATCTCGGTGCCGTCGCGGGACCTGTAAGAGATCTCCTTGACCTCGCCCAACGTGACATTCGCCAAGGCGGGATTTTCTTCCGCCACGATATCGGCGCGATGCGTCGTGAAATTGACCAGGTAGTACACCGGGGGGCTCGAGGGCGTGAGGACTTCAGCCAGAGATTTGCTGCCGTCCGCCGTCCAACCGTATAAAAAGACCTGCTTGCCGCGGAACGCCTTCTCGAGCACGTCCTGGCGATGCTGGGCCGTGGCATCCAGCCACTTTATCTTGGTGACGTTGCCGCTGACGTAGACCCCGATGATTGCGCCGCTGTATCCGTCGTAGTACACCGAGGTGATGTCGGCCTCCGGATCTTCCGCGATCACCTGCGGCGCAGACCCGTCGAGGGGAACCGCCCATGCTGCCTGATGCTTGAGCCCGCTGGTCGCGAGCATCACTACTGCCGCGCCGTCCGGCGTGAGCCCGGCCAGGATGGGGCGCTCGCTGTCGTCGCGGCGCAGGATTTCGTGCAACTTCTCATCGGCCCTCTCGCCGAGCACCATGACACGATAGGAATGGTGGTGCCAATCCCAGTCCTCGCGGGCGACCGGCCGGCCCTCACGGTCGACCACCCATCCGGTGGTGAACTCGGTGCCGTAGGCGAGCACGCTGCCATCGCCGGTGCGCGTATCGATCTGCCAGAGGCAGCGGCAGGAATCGTAAGTCGCCATGATCACGGTGTGCGGCGTGGGCAGACGCGCGGCCACCAACGAGGCCAGCGGGGCCACCACGCTAGCATTGCGCCCGGCTCTGTGCGGAAAACTCGGCAACATGCGCCCGTCGCCGCCGGAAACATCCTCGGCGATGGTCCGGTAGATCTCCCGCGAGACGCCCTCGTTCGTCGTGCTCCGCGCGGTCTGGCTCACGCGGGTCAAAAGTGTCTCGTTGTCGTTCCAAACGAGGCCTTGAAGCTTGACGTTTTCGGGCACCGCGAGAGTTCGTTGCACTTTGCGAGCCTCGACATCGAACATGACGACCCGCGGCTTCGATTCGGTACGATCGAACCATGCAGCCCAGTGGCCGTCCGGACTTAAGGCCGGATCGGTTTCGGCCGGCATGCGGCCGAACACTTCGGCCGGCGGCGAACTATCAGCTGCGAACGCGGCCGTTGCGAGGAGCAACGGAAAAAAGGCGGACAATAGCGCAATCCGTTTCATACCCATTTGTCACTTCTTGTTGTTCGAATTCCATTTTGTCGAATTCCACTAAAATCCCAGGATCCCGCACTTTTCGACTGGCTGACCTCGCGCAATCTCAAGATCCGGCGCGCGGCCGATCTCGGATAACCTAGGGCTGAGCACCAACGGCTAGTTGAGGTTCCGCGTCCGCGATATTGAATACCTCACCCGGATACTGAGTGAAATAAATCTTATGCACGGCGCGAGACACGAGAATATGGTGTGAAAGAAAAAAGTCCGCGCCCAACAACAAATCGGCATCGCCAAGATCCAGATCGGCGAATCTCATCCGCACGGCGTTGAGTTCTTCGTTTTCGCCCAGCTTGACCGAGTCGAAAGTCCCGACATAGGACTTCTCGACGCCCACTCCCACACCCGTGATCGGGCCAGCTTGCACAACGCCGGACGATCCGGGATGCACTCCAGCGCGTCCCGCTCCGCGAAGCGAAAACACCGATTGAAATACACCGCTGTCGAGCACCGCCCGAAAACGCATGCCATTGACGTACATCAGCGCCTCGATCAACTGCGAAGGCGCGGCATCGTTGACCAGAGTGCCCGAGACCGACCGATCCGAGGCATACAGGAAATCCATGACGGAAGAGCTTTGCTGCTTATCGCGCCAGTAGGCAAGATTTGCATGCAGGCATCCGGTGGTCTTGATGAGCACGATGCTCGCGTGATCGAGGTCGTATTCGATGTCAAAGTTCGACAGCAGGTCGTTGCCGAGCAGCCCGGTACCATCCAGCGCATTGTCCGCCACCAGGAAATCCAGATTCTTAGCCTGTATGCCCGCGAACTCGACCAGCTTGATGTTGGTCGATTGGCGGTCGCGTTCGATCCGGCGATCGCTCAGTTGAAAGCGATAAACTCTGCTTCCCGTGACGCGCAGATCCAGTGCGCGGGTCATACCAGTGCTGACGCTGCTGAAGAATGTGCCGCTGTCGACAATGAATTTCGCATCCTGGCCGTTGATCTTGGCGGCCAACACCGGCTGCGATCGCACCATGGTGATCGGCAGCGCTCCCTGGCGGTCAAGCTTGCATGCCTGGGCTGAGACCTCGGATGCGCTCAAGCCAAAAACAAGCAATGCCGCGAACAAGGTGGCTGCCTGAATACCCGGAACTGCGGACCTCACCGCGCCCACCGGTTCGCGCGGCGATATAGCCAGCTCAAAGGACAAATCCGAAGTGTTCGAAGCTTTCACCGATTTTGGCATCGATCGTTTTGGCTTCGTTCAGGTCGGCATCGGAGGCTGCCTTCTTGTTTTCATGGGCTTCGGCGATGCCGCGGCCGTAAAGCGCTCGGGCGAGGCGTGGTTGGGCCTTTAAAGCGTCGTTGAAGTCGGCAATGGCCTTGTCAAAGCTTCCTTGCCTCAGGAACACCATGCCGCGCACGTCGTATGCGTACGACCGTTGCGCATCATCACGAACTACATGATGCACAGCCCAATTGCAATCGCTCAACGCTTGAGGCAGATCTTGATTCTGCAGCATATTGGCCCAGCAACGCAGCAGACGCGCACGCTCCATGCGCGAGTCGGCGTCGTGGTAGTCGATCCACAGCGTAATTTGCTCGACGGTGGCGGGCAGCCGCTCCACCGCCTCATATCCCTCGGCGAGTTGGAAGCGCAAGTCTGCCGATTTGGGGGCCAAGCGCGCCACTGCATCAAGATCTGCGGTGGCACCCTGGCGGTCTTTGTTGTGCAGCTTGATCTGCGCGCGCGGAATGTAAGCCGGCAGAAAGTCCTCGCGCAGCGCGATCGCCCGGTCGTAGTCGGCAAGCGCCTTGTCCGACTGGCCCGTCAGCTGATAGGCATTGGCGCGCTGATACCGATACTCGGGGTCATCGGGACTCTGCGCCACCGCTTTGTCGAGATCGGCGATGCCATGCTCGAAGTCGCGTCTCGCCATCAAGGCGGACCCTAGGCGGGCAAGTTCTGCGGCACTCTGTGACGCTTCCGCGCTGGCCTGACTTGCGGCGCTCGCCGGTTCTTCGGACGGTGCTGGAGTCGGCGGCGGCTGCGCATCGGCCGAAAGCGGCGCTTGTGTCTTGGAGAGATTGAATACCGGCCCCCCATTGTAGGTCAGATACAGCTTTCGCTCCTTGGTCGCGACGAAGATGTGGTGCGAAATGAAGAAGTCGGCACCGAGCAGCATGTCGGCGAACCCCAAATTCAAATCTGCGAAGCGCAACTTGGCGTTCTTTATCTCCTCGCCATCGCCAATCCCGAAAGTCGCAAAAGTACCGAAATAGCTCTTGCTCGCGCCACTGCCAATGCCGGTGCTGTAGCCGGCATCAGTGACGCCGGGAGAGTCCGGCTTGATGCCCGCCCGCTGCGCCGCCTTGAGCGATAACAACGAGGTAAATGCCCCGGTATCGAATGCGATGCGAATCTTCTGGCCGTTGAGAATTCCAGTGCCGATAGTGTGCGGATTTCTCGCATCGACGCCTTCCGTCGCCATCACCGAATAGGTCTGACCGGGCTTTAGCCAGTAGGCCATCATGGCTTTGTCGCAGCCCTCGCTCTTGAACAGCCTCACCATACCGGTGGCAAGATCATATTCCACGTCAAACATTTCGAGCAGATTCTGACCCATCAGTCCGGCGCTGCTGACGTATCCGGGGGTTCGAACCGAGCTGCCACCGACCAAAAATTCGACGTTTGGGACCGCGACGCCGACGATGGTAAAACGTTTTACCTTGGCGATGCCGACCTGGACATCGCCGCCGATGCCCTTGATGTAATACCCGAACGGGGCAGGATGCACCACCAAGCCGAACTCAGCGGCTGCATCATTGGTGATGGTGCTGTAGAACGCCCCGCTGTCGAGCGTCAGCTTGGCTGGCTGGTCGTTGAATTTGACGTCGATGATCGGCCGCAGGCTGTTCATGGTGACCGGCATGTCGGCTACCTTCATCAGCTTGCATTTGGATTCAGCCTGCGCCGACGGAGAGGCGATTACGAAAATGGCCGCCGCCAGCGCTGCGAAACGCGTTGCGCGCCGCCCAAACATCCCTGATTTCTCGAAGCCGCTTCCCTCAGGCACGTAGTCAGTGTGCACGCCGCGGTGACCGTCGTCAAAAAATTGCTTTGCTCAATTAATTTCCTGCAGGCTGACCGCCACTCGCTGGCTGATGCCGCAAAGCAGTTCGTAAGGGATGGTCTGCGCCCAGGTGGCAATCTCCTCCACGGGCAGCCCCTCGCCCCAGAGCACTACCGGATCACCCAACTTGACCTCGTCCTTCAAGTCGGTGATGTCGACTCCGATCATGTCCATGGAGACGCGCCCGGCCAGTCCCGCACGCTCGCCGTTGACCAGTACTGGCGTCTTTGCGGGCAGATTGCGCGGATAGCCGTCCCCATAGCCGATCGCGGCAATGGCGAGCTTGGTGGCACGGGCGGCAACCCATGATCCGCCATAGCCCACATGTTCCCCCACCGCCAAATCCTTGATGGCGATCACATGCGACCGCAACGTCATCACGGGCTTAAGGTCGAAATCCGGTCCCGTCGATCCGACGAATGGCGACACGCCGTACAGCAGCAGTCCCGGACGCACCCAGTCGGCCTGTGACTCCGGAAATGCGAGAATGCCCGCGCTGTTTTCAATACTGCGCTCGCCCTTGAGCTTGCCGGTGAGACTCTCGAACAGCGCCACCTGCTCGGCCGTGGTGTTGGCCCTAGGCTCATCAGCGGACGACAGATGAGTAAACAATCCGATCGGTCTTGCGACCGACCCCAGTGCGCTCAATGCCGCGTGCGCAGCCGAGAATTCCTGCGGCTTGAATCCAAGCCGGTTCATGCCTGAATCGAGCTTGAGCCACACTTTGAAGCGGCGCAGAGATCCGCTCGCCCGCAACAGCTCGATCTGCTCCCGCTCATGCACCACGATTGCGAAATTTGCGGAGGCGGCCGCTTCCAGCTGCGCCCGATCGAAGACGCCCTCGAGAAGCACCACATCGCCATGAATACCGGCCTTGCGCAGCGCCAGCCCCTCATCCACACGCGCCACCGCAAAGGCATCCGCGCCCTCGAGCGCCTTGGCGACCGCGATCAGGCCGTGACCGTATGCGTTGGCCTTGATCACTGCCATGATCCGCGAGTTCGGTGCGCGCTGGCGCACCACGCCCAAGTTGTGGCGTAGCGCCTCAAGATCGATGGTTGCACTCACCAACGGGGTCACGGCAGTCACCGGCGGATCAAAGGCGCCTATCGAAACACGCCCTCGGCGTAGGATTCCGGTGCGTAGTTCTCAAACTTGGTGTACTGACCCAAAAAGGTGAGCTGCACTTCGCCCGTGGGACCGTTACGCTGCTTGGCGATGATGATGTCCGCGATGCCCTTGCGCGTGGTATTCTGGTCGTACACTTCCTCGCGATAGATCAGCAGAATCAAATCCGCATCCTGTTCAATAGCTCCGCTATTGTGACTGACGATTCCGTCCGCAAGCCAGCTAGCGGGCCCTGGAACGGTTAGATCGAAGACATCTTCTTCTCCGTCGTCGGTCACGGAAATTACCCGGTCCCAGAATAGATCGCTTTGGCAGGACGTGCGCAGCACCTCATCGTCGAGAATTTGGGCATATGACGCAATCAAATCTCTAGAAGGTGAGTGATCGAGATTGATGTTCACGAATCCGCGGACGGACGCCATGCGTGACCGTGAAATGCCTCGCTCCCTCATGAGAGCAGTAACTCGTTGCATTACCTGTTCGGGAAGTGTGTCGACGTTGGTGTTAATGGTGCGAGTCAGAAGTAGGTTTCGCAGCTCCCTTGCAGCCCCTTTTCTTGGTCCAAACCCTCCGACCTTATCGATGAACATCAGTTGCGCCGCGCCACCGCTAACGTCCACGGTAAACCACGCTCGTCCCTTGGGATTCTCGACGCGACGAATTCTGGCAACTATTCCCAGACGTTGCAGGAGCGCAGCAACATCTCGAACCAGGCCCTGACTGCATGAGGCGAAATATACGCATGCCGCGCCCCGCTGCCCGGCCTTGCGCAGTGAAATACAGCCGTCCGTCGCCCAAAGATGTTGCAGCAGCGTCGCGATTTGCTCATCTGCCAGCTCGAACACTTCGGCTGGCAGCCGTTTTTCATGTGAGCGTTGACCAAAAATCCCGAGTTGCTTAAGCCAGAGCCCAACGCCCGCGGGGTGCCAACGGTTACCGTTTCCTGCGATGACAAGTTGGTGCCACGCGCCTCTTCCAACATGTCTTGTAACGGTCGACCCAAATGCGGTTGCTGCTTTCGTTACTGCTGACAAGTTCTCCTCGGAAGCCGAGGTGTATCGAAGCGGCTGATGCTTAATGAAACTTCCATCGCCGATCAGGTGACCCAGCAGCACGAGCCAATGCTCAGGCCAGCGCTTTACTTGTTTCGGCTGTGGTATCTCGCGCGCAAGCGCCAACCGGTCGCCCATGCGTAGCTGTCCAACGCTCGACCACCCTGCACCCGTTAGCAATCGGTGTCGCGATGTAGCGCGTATAACCCTCCCACTCGCCAGTTCAACACGCAAAACCCGGCGCCGACCGACGCGCCAAACCTTGTCCGACTGCGCAGCGACTATTCGATGCTCTTCATTTAGGGCCCATACCATTGGCTCTTGTCCGACCAGTTCGTGAATCGGCACTCGCCTGCCATCGGTCAGGCATACGAGCGTGTCGCCAGTCACGCACTCGCGAAGATCCGACATCACCGGCTTCTTCTCGACGCGCTGCTCGACGCCGCGATTGAGCTGCGAAAGAGCGATGACAGGAACCTTGAGCTCTTTGGCCAGCGCTTTCAAGGAACGCGAGATCTCGGAAATTTCGGTGGCGCGGTTCTCCTTGGTGCCCGCCACCTGCATGAGCTGCAGGTAGTCGACCACGATCAAGTCGAGGCCGCGCTCGCGCTTCAGGCGCCGTGCACGGGCCCTGATTTCGGTGGGCGTCAGTGCCGGCGTCTCGTCGACGAAAAGACTCGCCGAACTCAGCTGCGTCATCGCCGAGTCGATGCGGGGCCAGTCATCTTCGTTGAGTTTGCCCGAGCGCAGCGCGCCCTGATTGATGCGACCCAAAGAGGAGATCATGCGCAGCGTCAAAGACTCGGCCGACATTTCCATGCTGAAGATCGCCGCCGCCTTGCCGGAACCCAAAGCCGCGTTTTCCGCGATGTTCACCGCGAGGGTGGTCTTGCCCATCGATGGACGGCCCGCCACCACGATCAAATCGCCGGGCTGCAGGCCCGAAGTCATCTCGTCGAGTGCCTTGAATCCCGTCGACACGCCCGTCATCTTGCCGTCGGAGTGATAGAGCTCGTCAATGCGGTTGACCACTTCCGGCAGGATGCTCTTGACCGTGCGAAATCCCACCTTGCCGCGCGAACCGCGTTCGGCGATTTCGAACACCGCGCGCTCCGCCTCATCGACGATTTCACGCGCTTCGCGCCCTTCCGGCTCAAGCGCGCTGCTGGCGATGGTATTGCCGGCGGAAATGAGCTGCCGCAGCACCGAACGCTCGCGCACGATGTCCGCATAGGCACGGATGTTGGCGGCGGTGGGCGTGTCGCGCGCGAGTGAACCGAGATATGCAAGGCCGCCCACCTGATCGAGCGAGCCCTGCGCTTCCAGGTGTCCCGACAGAGTCACCGCATCGCACGGTTGATTGCGCTCGACCAGGGCGGCCGTGGCCTCAAATATGAGGCGATGGTCTTTGCGGTAGAAGTCTTCCGCGGAGACGCGATCGGCGATTTGGTCCCAGGCGGCAGCATCGAGCATCAAGCCGCCGAGCACCGACTGCTCAGCCTCGATGGAGTGAGGGGGAAGGCGCAGACTTTCGTCTGCGCCCTGATTGCGGTTGCTGGGTCTGAAGGCCATGCGTAGCCGTTAGGATACGCGAATGCGGGCGACTACTCTTCCGCGATGATGGTGACCGGCAGGTTCACATCCACATCGGTATGGAGGTGCAGCTGCACCTGATGCTCGCCGGTGGTACGGATGGGCCCGGTGGGCATGCGAACTTCGCTGCGGCTGATCGGCTGGCCGGCCTTGACCGCCGCCTCGGCGATGTCGGTGGTGCCGATGGAGCCGAACAGCTTGCCCTCGGTACCGGCCTTGGCCTTGATCTCGAGCTTGAAGTTCTCGAACTTAACCGCCCGCGCCTGGGCGGCGGACAGCTCGTGCGCGGCTTTGGCCTCCAGTTCGTGGCGCTGCGCCTCGAACTTGGCAATGTTCGCGGCGGTGGCCATGGTGGCGCGGCCGGTCGGAATCAAGAAGTTACGACCGTAACCGGATTTGACCTTCACGCGATCGCCGATCTGACCGAGGTTCGCAACTTTCTGCAACAGAATGATTTCCATGTCTTACGCTCGAAAGTTAGTGCTGATCGGTGTACGGCAACAGCGCCAGGAAGCGCGCGCGCCTGATGGCGAGCTGCAGCTGGCGCTGGTAGTGCGCACGCGTACCGGTGATGCGGCTGGGGACGATCTTGCCGGTCTCGGTGATGTAGCTCTTGAGCGTGGTGAGATCCTTGTAGTCGATCTGCTTCACGTCATCGGCGGTGAACCGGCAAAACTTCTTGCGACGGAAAAAACGTGCCATTGCTGTCTCCTGTTACCGCACGCCCATGGGCATGTCGTCGTCATCGCCATCATCGAAATCATCGTGGCGACGCGCATTTTCGTCAGGCGCCCGCGCCATCGGCGAGGGCTCGGTCACGGCCTCATCCATCTTGACGACGAGGTTGCGCAGTACCGCGTCGCTGAACCGGAACGAACCGGTGAGCTCGGCGAGCGTCTTCTGATCGCATTCGATGTTGAGGAGGATGTAATGCGCCTTGTGCACCTTGGAGATCGGGAAGGTCAGCTGGCGCCGGCCCCAATCCTCGAAGCGATGCACGCTGCCGCCGCCGGCGGCGATCATGCCGCGGTAGCGTTCTACCATTGCAGGAACTTGCTCGCTCTGGTCCGGATGGACCAGAAGCACTATTTCATAATGCCGCATTGTGGCTCCCTACGGTTGTAGCCTCCCGTTGCGAGCGGTGAGGCAAGGAGTAGACCGGACTAGCCGGCGAAAAAGAGCGCGAAATATACGCGTCTTAAGGGGTTACGGTCAACTTCGAGCGCTGGCGACGGGCCTCGAACAGGGCAATTCCGGCGGCCACCGAGACGTTCAAGGACTCGATCCGGCCCGCCATGGGGATTTTGACCAAAAAATCGCATTTTTCGCGGGTCAGGCGTCGTAAGCCGCTGCCTTCGGCTCCCAAAACCAGAGCGAGCGGTCGATTGAGGTCCGCCCCAAAAAGGGTCTCCACGGCCTCCCCGTCGGTGCCCACCACCCAGACGCCGAGTCCTTTCAGGGCCTCCAGGGTCCTGGCAAGGTTGGTCACCGTGGCAACCGGCACGAATTCTGCCGCCCCGGCGGCGACCTTGCGCACCACGGCATCGATGTGGGCAGAGCGGTCCTTCGGCACCACCAGAGCCTGCACGCCCGCCGCATCGGCGCTGCGCAGACATGCGCCTAAGTTGTGCGGATCGCTCACGCCATCCAGCACCAACAGGAACGCGGGATCCTTGCTCGCTGCAACTGCGGTCAGCAGTTCGTTGTCGTGCCAGGGCGCGAGCGGTCGAATGGCGGCCACCACTCCCTGGTGGGTGACATCGCCCACCAGTTTCCGCAGCGCATCGGCGCTCGCCGGCTGCGGCTTGATGCCGGCCGCCTCCGCGTTTCCCCGCAACGACTTGATTTTGGGATCATCGCGGCCGCTGGAGAGCCAGAGCTCCAGTATGCGTTCCGGCGAGTGTGAGAGCACGGCACCGACCGCGTGCAAACCGAAGACCAGGGCGCGTTCAGCCACGATTGCGCCCTTTGGCGCCGCGTCTCGCATTTCCGCGTGAAGAGCCGTGCTGGTTGCGGCGCGGTTCGCGCAACCCGCGGCGCGGCGCATGCACCGTGCCGGTTCGCGACGGCGAGCCGTCCACGAGTTCGAAGTCGATCTGCCGCTGCGTCACATCGACGCGGGTGAGTCGCACCGTGACGCTCTGTCCAAGTTGCCAGCGCCGGTGAGTGCGCTGTCCAACCAGCCCCACGCCGCCCTCTTCCAACTGCCAAAAATCGCCGGGGATGTTCGTGACATGCACCAGTCCGTCGATCGGCGCCTCTTTCAGCTGCACGAACAGACCAAACTCCTGGGCACTGGTGATGGTTGCCTCGAAGGTCTCGCCGACCCGCGGCTGCAAATACAGGCACTTCAAGTAGCCGAGCACATCGCGAGAAGCATCATCCGCGCGGCGCTCCCGCAGCGAGCATTCCAGACCCAAGGCCAGCAGCTCGGCATTCGAATAGCGGTAACCGGCTTCGGACTGCGGCACCAAGGCAGCCTTCAACGCCCTATGCACCACCAGGTCCGGATAGCGGCGGATCGGGGAAGTGAAGTGCGCGTACTCGTTCAGCGCCAGGCCGAAGTGCCCGATGTTGGTCTGCTGGTACACCGCTTGGGCGAGCGAGCGGATCACCTGGCCTTCGAGCAGTTGTCCATCCGGCCGCCCGGCCAGCCGTTCGATCAGCTGGCGAAACTCGCGCGGCGCGGGTTTTTCCGACAGGGTCACGCCCACACCCAACGCCTTCAAGACCCGCGTCAGTTCATCGACGCGCTTGTCTTCCGGCTGGCCGTGCACGCGATAAAGCCCAGCAGCCTTCGCCTTGCGCAGCGCGCTCGCCGCCTCGACGTTGGCTGCGATCATGCACTCCTCGATGAGCAGATGCGCGTCGTTGCGCGGCATGGCATAAAAGCCTTCGATGGTGCCATTGGCGCCGATGCGCGCCTTGACTTCGCCGCCGCGGAAATCGAGGGCACCGCGCGCATCGCGAGCGCGCTTGAGTGCGTGAAACACCGCGTACAGATGCTCGAGCGAGGCGCGGATCGGCGCCGTGAATTCGCTCAAGGTCTCGCCCTCGCGTTCGGCATCGCCGCCCGCGTCGGGCTGCGAGCCTTTCAGATACGACCAGGCCTTGGTGTAGGTAAGCCGCGCGTGCGAACGTATCACCGCCTCGTAGAAGCGTGATTTGCTCAATTTGCCGGTCTTGCTCACGTGCATGTCGCACACGAAGGAGAGCCTTTCGACGTGCGGCATGAGCGAACAGAGATGATTCGAGAGGTGTTCCGGCAACATCGGTATCACACGATCCGGAAAATAAACCGAAGTGGCGCGCGCCCGCGCCTCGGCATCGAGCGTGTCGCCGTGACGAACATAGTGGCTCACATCGGCGATCGCCACCACCAGTCGCCAACCTCCGGCGGCCGCCTCCGCGTACACGGCGTCGTCGAAGTCGCGCGCATCCTCGCCATCGATGGTCACGAGCGGCAGGTCCCGCAGGTCTTCGCGGCCGCTCAGCTCCGCGCCGGTCACCTCCGGCGGGAAGCGGTTCGCAGCCTTCAGCACCTCGCCGGGAAACTCCTGCGGCAGATCGTGACGCAGAATAGCGAAGCGCGCGGCAAGATCCGAAGGCCGCATGTCGCTCAGAACCTCGATCACGCGCCCTTGCGCAGGCAACTCGCCCCGCGGCCGCTTGGTGATCTCGACGATCACGCTATCGCCCGGTTTTGCGCCGTGGCGTTCAGCGCCCGGCACTTCGATGTCGTACCAGTGACCCGGGTCCTCGGGTTCTACGCGGCCGGGATCGTGGCCCGACAGCCACAGGCCGCCTACGCGGGTCGGGGCGTCCCCCAAGCGGCGGATCAGGCGTGCGATGCGACGCCCGCGCTCGTTCATGCCGACCGCCAGCACCTCGACGCGATCGTTGTGCATGAGCGATGCCGCATCATTGCGCGCGAGCACGAGCGGCGCCGAGGCATCATCGGGAAGGATCTGAACCTCGCCGCTCGCGCGGCCGCGTACCCGTCCCGAGAGGCGTTCCCCCTCGCCCGCCAGCGCGAAACCGTTCGGTCCCTCGATGGCCTGGCCGTCGCGCACCATCGCGGCAAGCCGCTTGGCAAGGGCATCCAGATGCGGGCGGCCATTGATTCCGAGGCGCTTGGCGAGCCGCGCGGCGGTCAATGGCTCGGGAGCATCCGCGAGGTGTTTGAGCAGCAGTTCGCGACTCGCGATGGGATCGGCGTACCGACTCTGCTCCAACTCGAGATTAGGATCTTCGCGCCGCCAATCTGAAGTCTGTTTGTTTTTCTTATCGTGTGAGTGCGTGGGCGATTGGCCCGATCGGGATCGTTTCATTACACCCGCAGGGTAACAGCTTTAACGCTCGCCGGGCGCATATTGCACGGCAGCTGGCGGAGTTTGTGCCCGGGAAATGCGCGCCAGCCCGTAGTAGGCCGGCCCCGTGACGAGCAATCCGACGATCCAGGACAGATCGATGTTGCCCGCGGCGCGAGCCAGGGGCCCGGTGTAGAGCGGCGAGGCGATGAACGGGATCTGCACCAGGATTCCGAGCAGGTAGCAGCCGACTGCGGCGCCATTGATGCGGCCGTACACACCGCCGTCCTGGCGGAAGAAGGCCTGCACGTCGTACTGCCCGTGACGCAGCAGGTAGTAATCGACCAGGTTGATCGCAGTCCAGGGCACCAGTACGTACAAGAGGATCAGGATGAAGCTCTCGTAATTCACCATGAACGATTCCTTCGAGAGGTAGGCGCCGGCGACGGACGATGCGGCGAGAACGACGGAGATGACGACGCGCGCGCGGTGGCGCGGCGACCAGTTGGGCGCCAGTGTCTGACCGAAGGTCAGCGTGGACAAAGCGCCGCAATAAATGTTCATGGCGCTCGCCGCCGCAATGCCGACGGAAAAAATGAGCAGCACCGGCATCGCCAACGGGCCGAGCAGCAGTGCAAATGCCGCGACCATTTTGCTCGACGGCGCCGCGAGCGCAATGACGGTTCCCAGGATCATCGGCAACAGCGAGCCCAGGGTGCAGCCCCAATAGCTTGCCCAGAAGGCGGGCTTCGCGCCGGTGTCCTTCGGCATGTAGCGCGAGTAATCCGACACATACGGCGCGTAGGCGATCTGCCACAGCGCGCCGGTGGATACGGTGCCCAAGAATCCTGACAGATGAAATCCGCCGCGCGTGAAGAAATCGCCCGGAAGACCGTGCACGCCGATGATCCAGAAAAACGCCGCGACGAGCGCCGCGCCCGAGACATAGCTCATGATCCGCGCGTAGGCGTGAATCGAATCGTACCCATAAATGGCGGCGATCAGTCCCAGGGTACCGACCAGTGCGATCCCCCAATTCTCGGAAAGTCCTGGCCGCAAGCTCGTCAGCGCCTCGCCGGTCAGCACCAGGTTCGAGGATACGAAACCCACGTACATGATGATGACGATGCCGACCACCAGGAGGGAACCGATGGAGCCGAACTGACCGCGCGTCTGCACCATCTGCGGAACGCCGAGCTGCGGTCCCTGCGCGGCATGCAACGCCATGAATATCGCGCCGACGAGATTACCCAAGGCGAGCGCGGTCAGCGCCCAGTCGAAGCGCAGCTTGAACACTGAAACCGAGAGCGCCCCGGTGACGATGGTCAGCAGCATGATGTTCACGCCGAACCAGATGGTGAACAGGTCCTTCGCGGTGCCATGCCGCTCATCGAGCGCGATCGGCTGAATGGTGTTCGATTCGAGCTTGGTGATTTCTTCTTTGTTATTCATGATGCCTCGACGACTTTGCGCGGAGTGCTTCGAGTCATTCGACGGGGTGCCGTCCTGGCTGCGAGCTTAAGGATGCAGCTGCGGATGCGTCGTCCCAAAGAATGAAATGCAATGCGCCACGAACTCCTGCGCCATGGGGCTCAATTCTCGTCCCTTCAGGCTGGCGAGCACAATATGACTTCCCTTGACCGAGTCCTGCAGGGGACGCGATACCAGCGCACGGCCGTCGTAACTCATGTTGTTGGCCGGCTTCGCCACCAAAATGCTGTAGCCGAGCCCGTGGCCCACGAAGCCGCGCACCATTTCTAGCGAGCGGGTGCGGAACGCGATGTTCGGATCGAGTCCCCGCGCGCGAAACAAGGATACGAAGTAGTCGCGAGTCGGCTCCTGATCGAGGAGCACCAGGGGTTCGGGGGCAAGCTCGGCGAGCGACACCGACGCGTTCGCGGTCAATGGATGACCATCCGGCAAGAGCACATATGGTGTGAGCTGCGCGAGCCGCTGCATCTCAAGATCGCTGTCCAGACCGAAACCGAAGTCATAGAGAAGCGCGATCTCCATGTCGCTGCGCTTCAGGCTCGATATCAGATGGGGCTGGTCCGCCTCGAGCATGTTGAGCGAGAGGTCGGTGTGCAGCTTGGTGAGGCGCGCGACCAGTGCCGGCATCACGTAGGGCGCGAACACCTGGTAACAGCCTACCGATAGGGCGAGCGAGGGCGGCGCACTGCGCGCAGCGGCGCGTGCGTGAAAGCGGCGTGGCACGCCATAGGCGCGGTTCGCATAAATGAGCGGAGCGCCGCCACCGGCAACGAATATGTCCTGAACGGAACCGAACACCACGAAATGCAAACCCACGCGCTCGCTCGCCGTCACCCGGCAGTCAAAGGCCACCAGGGCATCGAGTACCCGGGGCGCTCCGGTCACCTGGGTGGTCCACTCCGTGCAATCAAACTTGGCTTCGCCGTGCGCACCGGCGCGGCCCGCGAAGTTCTCGGAGATATGCGCCTGGTCGTCCCGCAGCACATTGACGCAGAACACACCGTTCTTGAGCACCGCGTTCGCCACAGCGCTCCGGTGATGAATGCACACGAGCAAGGTGGGTTGCGCGGTATCCGCCGAGACCGAGACCATGGCGGACACGGTGACGCCGTGGCGACCCGCCACGCCGTCCGTGGTCACGACGTTCACTGTGCAGGCGGCATGGCTCATGCCGTGCAGAAAGCGCTGCCGGAGCGCCGCATCGATTTCGGTCGACTCGGCAATTAGCGGGGTGTCGTTCACGCGGCCTCAGGCGGGCATTGCCGGCGTCGCATGAATTGAGAGTTTGTGCACAAGCGCTCCATCCATCCCGATCGAGTTTTTTCGAGCCAATTTTCGCTCCGCGATCATCTTCGTTGACGAATAAGTGTTTGTCGAGGCAACGGGAACCTTAGCGGAAACGCACCGCGCAGCGCCTCGAAGGCGGTCATATTTCGGGTCCAAAGTACGCATTCCCAGCCTCGAAATGCGTGCCGTTCAGCATCGGTCGGAACACGGGGATTGGGAGCCGCTGCGGCAAATTGACAACGCCGGGGACTCTGCGTAGATTGCTGCGCCTCTTGTCAGGCCCCTCCTGCCCAGGTGGCGGAACTGGTAGACGCGCTGGTTTCAGGTACCAGTGAAGCGATTCGTGGAGGTTCGAGTCCTCTCCTGGGCACCACTCTCTAAAAATAGAATAAAATCAAAGCGTTAAGGCAGGTATTCGTTGAGCATACGTGCGGGTACGCCGCTCGATGCTGCCGCCCCGGCCCCACTCCTCTCAGTTCCAGGGAAGCGCCGATATTGAGTCGACGGTCTTTTCCATCGGCCTGAATTGTGGGTTGGTGAGACGTACGATCACCCCCGGCGCAAGATTCCATCCTTCGGCCTTCCCGAACCGCTGAACCTTGTTCGGATCGAGCGTCACCGCCTTGCCCGCATGGGTGTGGGCGGAGGCATCCTGCAGGTCCGTTTCAATGTCCAACGCCCTACCCGAATAATTCTGCAGCACCATGACGATGCCCCCGAGCAGACCGCGTCGGAAGCCGACGCGCACCGGCAGGTCCGGCCGTTCGGCCTGCGCGAGCTTCGCCTCGGCGGCCTGTGCTTCTGCGGCCGCGGCTTTGGCGGCCTCGGCGGACGAGAGCAGCCGCGCCTCCGCAACCTTGGCCGCCGCTTGGGAAGCCTTGGCCACTGCGGACGACGAAGCGAGCTGCGTCTTCTTGCTCTGCAATTGCGTACTGGCCGTTTGCAACTGCGTGTTCACGCTTGCGAGTTGCGAGGTCTCGGAGTTCAGCTGCTCGCGCATCTGCTCCGCGTTCTGATTGGCAGTCTGAAGAAGCGTGTTGGCGTCCGCCACCTGCGCCTTGGCGGCGTCCAATTGCGCACTCAAGTCGGTCACGGCAGCGTGTTCGCGCACGGCCCAACTGACCCCGCCAATGGCCAGGGCCAGTGACAGAACGGCAAACACGAAAGATCCTCCGCCGTTGCTCAAGGGAAGTACCCGAATTGCCTGGTTGCAGCCGCTCGATTCATGTTTTGCGAAACAAAGTCACCCCGAAGGTCGAACAGGGTTTTCCGAGACCTGGAACGATAGCCCGGTGCACGAAAATCGGTCGTGACGACGCGCACGGCCGTTATTTTTGACGCGTGACGCGATTCACAATGAAATCGAGGGCGCCGCATCTTGAGCGTTCAAAGGCTGTAGGAGCCAAGCCAATGGCACAGGTCCCACCCAAAACCTGTGCAGGATGTGACGCGATACGCAGCCAGCACGGCCTGGCGCTGCCGTGCTGAGCGCCACGGCAGGCGGTTTGGTTTAGCATAGGTTCCGGGAAACCTTGCCGGAGATCGTTCATGTCGCTGACCGGGCGTTGTCATTGCGGACGCAATGCGTTCGAGGTGGCCGCTCCGCTGCCGCTCAAGCTCACGCGCTGTACCTGCTCGTTTTGTTCCAAACGCGGACATCTTTACGCGTATTTTGACCCTGCTGTTTTCAAAGTGCTCGCTGCCGACAGCGATGCCGTGTATCGGTGGGGCACAAAACTTATCGCCAACCACTTCTGCAGCGCTTGCGGCTGCACCCTGTATGCCGATTCGCCCGCCTACACCCGCGAGGGAACCTGGGATGGCGCGACGCGTCGCATTGCGGTGAACGCGCGTCTCTTCGACGATTTCGAAGCGGCCGATCATCCGCTCACCGTGGTCGACGGCAAGCATCTCTGGTAGCTCCAGCGCTCCCTGCTTGACTCCGACCACCCCGACACCCGGCGGCTGAGCGCATATGCAAGGTTCAAGACTGTTCAACACCATGCTCGGACGGCTGACGCTGCTGCAGCTCGCCGTCCACTTGGTGCTGCCGCCTATTCTTCTCTATCGGCTCGACGTTGTGGTGCGATCCAGCGCGGGCGCCACTTTTACAAGCCATGCGCATGCCTATGCACGGGCACTCGCCAGCGAACTGGACCTGGGCAATGTGTTGCAGTCACCTGGAAGAACGGTCGCTTTCCTGGATGCGGCCGTCGAAGGCGGCGGCTGTCAGTACGCCACCATTTGGTACGACGGCCGACTGATCGGCAGCTCGTTGGCGCCCACCCCTCACAATGTGAGACTCCGGGGGACCGACAGCACTTTGCAAAGCTCCGGCGACATGACTTACGCGATAGCCTCGGACTTTCATCATGCCGACCGGGACGGCACCTTGTATTTGGGTTTCGATTCGAAGCCCACGCTGACCCAGATCCGCGAGGCACGGGTGCAGATCATTGCTGCCCTCCTCGTCTACGCGCTGGCATCGATCGCCGCCAGCCTCGCTCTTGCGCGGATGATTTCGCGACCATTGACGGATTTGCAGCGCGCCTCGCGGCGGGTTACCGAAGATCCGAGCCGGCAAATCGATACCACGAGCAGCATGAGCGAGATCCGCGATTTGACGCGGGATCTGGAAGCCATGCGGCGCAACCTCGCCGGCGTGGCCGCCCAACTGCGCCTGGAAATGCAGCAACGCGAGGCGGAACAGGCGGAGCGGCAGCAACTCGAACAGCGTCTGAGGCATGAGCAACGGCTCGCGACCGTCGGCACGTTTGCGGGCGGCCTCGCCCACGAGTTCAACAATATCCTGTTGCCGCTTCTGCTCTACAGCGAGCAAGCACTCGACGATATCGATGCCACTCACCCGGCACGACACAACGTGCAACAGATCCTCGCCGCCGCAAAGCGCGCCAGCGGCATCGTTTCGAAGATGCTCGCCTTCAGCCGGCCCATCACCCAGTTGAACCAACCATTCGACCCGGCGGTTGCCGTGCAAGAGACGCTGGAGTTGTTTCGGGCACTGGTCCCGCCCAATGTCACCGTGCAGACCCGCATCGAGCGTTTCGAGGCGAGGGTCTTCGGCGACAGCACGCACTTCAGCCAAGTGCTCCTGAATCTCATGTCGAACGCGGTTTTCGCCATGGGCGAGAGAGGCGGCGTGCTCGCAGTGGCGCTCGCGGCGGTCGACGAGGGAACCGAGAGACGCGTGATGCTCAAGGTGACTGATACCGGCAAGGGGATGGGCGCGGAAATGATAGAGCGCATTTTCGAGCCTTTCTTCACGACGCGCGAGGTCGGACAAGGCACCGGGCTCGGGCTGTCGGTAGTGCACGGCATTGTCAGCAGCATGGGTGCTACCATCGCAGTGGCGAGCCAATTGGGGAAAGGCAGCGAATTCACCATAATTTTTCCAGCGCACAAACCATAGGGGAGACGCATGAAATCGGTGCTGGTGATCGACGATGAACCGGCGATCCGCGATTCCATTCAGCAGGTGCTGACGCGTTTCGGTTTCGAGGTAATCACCGCCGTCGACGGCGTTGCCGGGTTCGAGAGTTATCTCAAACAGCCGACTGACTTGGTGATCGTCGACATCATCATGCCGCGCAGCGACGGAATCTCGGTGATCGGCAAGATCCGCTCCTGCAATCCCAACGCGCGCATAATCGCCATGACCGGCGGCGGCAACTTCGCTCAGGCAGGCTACAAGGACGACACCTTGGTCACGGATGCCTATCTCACGCTTGCCGCCAAATGGGGCGCCGATGCCGTGATGACAAAACCCTTCGGACGCGACAAGCTGCTCGAGACCGTGCGCGGTCTGACCCTGCATTAAAGCTCATTTCGCCATGTGCATGAGGAGCAGGCGCTGTTGGTGCAGGGAGGCGGCGGACAGCGGCACCAGCCCCTCATCGAGCAAATATCCGCCCGGCCCGGATGCGCAGGAACTCAAGAATTCGGTGAGATAGTCGGCAAGGCCTGCTGTTTCCTGCACACGGCGCGAGTTCACGTACATGAAAAGGGTGCGTGAAATCGGATACGCGCCGGCCGCGATGGACGTAAGAGACGGGGCCACGCCATCGACGTTCGACGCCTTGATGCGGGCGGCAAACTGCTCGAGGTACGAATAGGTGAGAAGGCTGGTGGCACCGCGATCCACGGCCAGCATGCCAAGGGTCAACTCAAGATTATCCGTGTCGAGCCACGCACCATCGGTACGCAACTGGCTGCAGCTAGCCTCCTCTTGATCGCTCGGCGAAATACCCGCTGCCCGCGCCGCGCGCACGCAGTTGGGCACGAGGACCAATGTGACCAGCGTATCGCGGGTACCGTGGCCGGGAGCGGGTCCGTATATTCTGATCGCTTCATCCGGCAGCCGTGCCGCGATATCCCGCCAGCGCCGGTATGGATTGGCCTGCCACCGGCCTTCGATTGGGACGCGCATCGCCACTGCGCGCCAAAGCTCCTCGAGACTCAGGTCAAGCGGCATCGCCTTCACTGATCGGGCAAGGATCAAGCTGTCATAGCCGATCTCTATCTCGCTCACTTCGCGAATGCCGTGCGCCAGGCATCGGGCGCGCTCGTCCGGCTGGATTTGCCGCGAGGCATTGGCGATGTCGGGACTTTTGCCGCCGGCACAGAACTGATTAAACCCTTCCCCGGTGCTGCTGGGCCGGATGAGGGGCGGCTTGTAGGGCCCTGACTTCGCAAAATGCTCTGCGACCACGCTGCTGAACGGGAAAACGGTCGACGACCCGACGACGACGATCGGGTCGGCTGCATCGGTCTCGGCGAAGCAGAAAGCGGCCTGGAGAGCCAGGATGAGTCCAGCCGCGACTCGGAAGCGTTTGATTGTCATCCGGTGATGGTGCGTTTTTCTTTTGCTCATGGACGCACGCTGCGCGCCATTTGTCGAGGGGTGCGAGATCCTATTGCCGGGTGGTGCGGCGTATGCCGCTGGAACTCATGAAGGTGTCGTCGGCCACCCGCACCAGGTCGCGGCCCTCGTTCTTCGCCACGTACAGGGCGGAGTCGGCGCGCGCAATGAGCTCATCCAGCGAACGGACCGCAGTATCGTAGATTGCAACGCCCGCGCTCAAAGAGACGCGCATGCCGGCCGCACTGGACGGCAGGTGGATGCCGAAGGTCAGCGTGCGCAGGCGCTCCAGGGACGCGAGCGCCACCTCCACCGTCGCCTGCGGCATCACCAGCAGAAACTCCTCGCCGCCCCAGCGCCCGAGCACGTCGTTCGGCCGCAGGCAATCCCTGCCGATGCGCGCAAATCCCTTCAGCACGTGATCACCCGCCGCGTGACCGCAGCGGTCGTTGATGAACTTGAAGTGGTCCATGTCGATGAGTGCTATCGCCAGCGGCAGACCGGTTTCACCCGCCATGGCGAGCGCTGAGGTGGCAAGCTCCGCGGTACGGCGCCGATTCGGCAGTCCGGTGAGCCCGTCCTGACTGGCAAGGCGCACCAGTTGCTGACGATATCGGTAGTTGGTCAGCAGGAAGTAGGCGAGCAACGCAATCACCAGCACCGCGGAGACCGCGGCGATGGCATTCCAACGCAGCTGCTGCGCCTGGCGCTGGGCGCGCTCGCGCGACACGTCGAGCTCGCGCTTCAGCAGCGTGTTGCGCTCGATCTCGCGATCGGTCTCGAAGCGCGCGCGCAATGCGGCGGCCTGGCGCGAGCGCTCGGCATCGTTGCTTACCGTGTAGCGCGACACGTATTCGGTCAGGTCCGCATAGGCGTCGTGATAGTTGTGCAGGGCCGCGTTGGTGCGGGAGCGCCACAGATACAGCTCCGCCACGCGCCGAGGTTGAAGATCGGCGCCCTTCTGATCGAGCACCACGTTCAGCGTCTGCAGGGCCCGCTCCGGACGCCCTTGAGCGAGGTCGATGCGCGCGATGAGCGCCTGGGTTTCCTTGGCCTCGTCCAAGTATTTGGTGGCGAGGAAGGTGCGCAGCGCGCTGTTACAGGCGGGCCGTGCGCGGTCGAGCTGTCCGAGTTCCACGCGCTGTTCGCACACGCGCACGTCGACGAATGCCATGCCCTGGACGTCGCTGAACTGCTCGCTCAGGCGCCGCGATTCCATGAACTCCTCGATCGCCGCCTCGTGCTTGCCCATGAGAGCGAGAATGCGCCCTCTCAAGAAGCGGTCCACGGAGAGCGCCAGCGGCGCTTTCTGCTGCGAGTCCCAGTCGATGGCTTCCTGATTCAGGGCAAGCGCCTGCGGATAGTCGCCCATGCCCCGCAGCACCGTGGACAGCGTGCTCGCCGCCAACACCCGCGCCTCGGTGAAATTGGGGGCGGCGCTGTCGCTGTAGGCCTGGGTGAGGCTGCCGATGGCCAGATCCTCGCGGCCGTCCCGAAACTGCAGCAGACCGCGCCCGATGAGCATGCAGGTGTCTGCGAGCGAGCCCTTGGGCTGCAGCCGGTGCGCGGATTCGATCAACTTGTCGGCCGCATCGATGGCGCTTTGATCGTAGACGTTCTCGGCCAGGGTCGCGAGCAGGTCCAGCCTCACCGGAGCACGCTCATCGGCCGCATATTGCAAGCCGCGCGCGACCGCATCGCGCGCGTCGGACTCGAGTTCCAGAATGCTGTCGGCCTGTGCCTGAACGTCGTAGAGCGAGGCCATGCGCTTCTGATTCGGGTGGGCGAGCGCGAGCTCCGCATTGAGCAGGGTTTGAACCTGGGCGAGCGCCGCCTTGGCGTCCTGGTTGACCAGGGTCTGGAGCTGGCGGATCTGGGCATCATCGCTCGGCAAGCAGGCGGCAAAGACCTGAGAAAACGCCGCCGAGCACGCCAGTATCAGCATGGGGAGGAGCATCAGTCTCAGTGGGCCGGATTCGCCCCGGCGCTTTGTGGAGAACGCGTGCATTGGTATCCGAAAGCTACGGCCTTTACGCCGGGGCTTCGTTACTGAATTTCACGGTTTTAGCGCCCGGCTGCAAAGTCTGCCCACGTGTAATTTGCGTCACGAGACGCAGCCGCTCAAGTGTGATCGATTTCGCAGGCGCTGTGCTCGCACAGTGAACGCACGAAGTGACAAACGCGTCATGCAAGCGCATATTGACATTGGTTGCGCCCTCACGAACAAAAGGGACGGTTTATGACAGCTGGCTTTTTCGCCCGGGAAAGCACGATCGCGGAACCGGGTTTCAATCGTTTCCAGGTGCCTACTGCAGCTCTGTCAGTCCACCTCGCCATCGGGCAGGTCTATGCCTTCTCGACCTTCAATATCCCCTTAACGAAGATCCTCGGCATCGACCATTCGGCGCCGGGTGACTGGAAGGCGACGCAGGTGGTATGGATATTCTCCATCGCGATCGCGTTCCTGGGAGCCTCGGCGGCCTTTTTTGGGCCCTGGGTGGAGCGGGCGGGACCCCGCAAGTCCATGTTCACCGCTGCATTATGTTTCGGCGGCGGCTTCTTGGTTTCAGCCCTCGGGGTGAAACTTCATCAGCTATGGCTCATCTACCTGGGATACGGCGTGCTCGGCGGCTGCGGGCTGGGGATCGGCTACATATCCCCCGTATCCACCCTCATTAAGTGGTTCCCCGACAGGCCGGGCATGGCCACCGGCATGGCCATCATGGGGTTCGGCGGCGGCGCCCTGATCGCCGCCCCGCTGTCCGTGATTCTCATGGCGCATTTCAAATCCGCCACCTCGAACGGCGTGCTCGAGACCTTCGTGACCATGGGCGTGATCTACTTCATGTTCATGATGATCGGGGTCTTCACCGTGCGCGTGCCGGCGCCGGGCTGGAAACCCGAGGGCTGGGTCGCGCCCACCGCGGCCAGAAAACTCGTCACCACCGCGAACGTGACGGTCAACGTCGCCTGGCGCACCCCGCAATTCTGGTTGCTGTGGACGGTGCTGTGCATGAACGTGACCGCCGGCATCGGCGTGCTCGCCGTCGCCTCGCCGATGATTCAGGAAATTTTCGCCGGGCGCGTGACCCCGGTGACCGCCGCGAGCTTCGTGGGCCTGTTGAGCCTTTTCAACATGTTCGGACGATTCTTCTGGGCGTCGACTTCCGACTACCTCGGCCGCCGCAACACCTACATGATTTTCTTTTTGCTCGGCATCGCGCTGTACGCGGCGGTGCCAAGCATCGGTGCGGTGCCGCTGTTCGTCGCCTGCTTCTGCATCATTTTGTCCATGTACGGTGGAGGCTTCGCGACGATTCCCGCCTACCTGCGCGATGTGTTCGGCACCTTCCAGGTAGGGGCGATTCACGGCCTGCTGCTTACCGCGTGGTCCGTGGCCGGCGTTTTGGGCCCGCAGCTCGTCAGCTACATCCGCGACCATCAGATCAACAGCGGGGTTGCGAAGGCGCAGGCTTACTCGGTCACGATGTACATCATGTGCGGCCTCTTGTTAGTGGGATTCCTGTGCAACTTCGCGATGAAGGCCGTGGATCCTAAGTATCACCGCAAAGAAACCGCGGGGAGTGCGTCATGAAGGGTAGAGTCTTGGTGCTCTGGTTTGTAGTCTCAATCCCACTCCTCTGGGGCGTCTTCAAGACTTTGCAGAACGCGATCAAGTTGTTTCAATAACAACCAGCGGGCGCTCGCCCCAGAAAACGAGGGTAGGACTTTGAACCTCCACATAAGCCTCGCGCCCGTCGTGGCGCTCATCGCCGGCATTCTGATCTTGATCATGCCGAAGCTCTTGAACTACATCATCGCCATCTACCTGATCGTGATCGGCCTCATCGGCCTATTCGGCGCGCCGGGCATGCATTTTCACTAGCGAGCTAGCCGAGCGCCTGCGCGAGACCGGACCCCTTGGGGCTTCCCATACCGGTGCAGGCATCCCAGCCGCCGGCGGCGGAAAAATCGCCGTTGTTGCCCTGGGTGATGTCGCGAAAGCCGAGCGGCGTCTGATACAAAGTGGGGTTGAGGTAGCCCAAGGGCTTGCCGGCCGCTTGATTCAGGCGCGCAACGAGCGCAGCCCACAACGGCGCCACGGCGCTGGTCCCGCCGATCACCATGTCCTCGCCATCGACACGCACGTTGTAGCCGGTCTGAGGGTCGGCATCGCCGGCAACGTCCGGAACGCCGCGCATGCCGAGCGCGGAAACGCCGCCGCCGTTTGCAGTAATGGAGAGATTCGCCTGCCAGCTCGGCAGTGCGAATTGCGCGCTTTCACCACCGCCGCTCGCCCCGCCATTGGCGCCGTCATTCCACACCGACTCGGAGCGGATGGTCGAGCCTGCACCCGAGAGCGTGGTGCCGCCGCAGGCCAGCGCGAAGGGACTCGAGGCCGGAAAGTCCACATGGTCGGCGCCGTCGCTCACCCCGTCGCTCGAGCCGTTGTCGCCCGAAGCCACGCACACCGTGACACCCATGGTGGCGGCGGCCTGAAGCGCATCATCCATGGAGGTCATGGCTTGCGCGGTCCAGGAAGACTCGGGGCCGCCCCAGCTGATGGAGATCACCGACGGCTTGTTCACGGTGTCGTGCACGGCGCTGGTGATCGCATTGAGGAAGCCGGCATCGGTGTTGGGCGCGAAATAGACCGCCACCTTCGCGGATGGCACGATCGAGCCGACCACCTCGATGTCGAGCATCACCTCGCCGTCGGGACCGTTTGAATCGCCGGTGGGCGTGTTGTTGGCGTTGTCCACCGACACCGCGATCACGCTGGGCGAGCCCACCCCCAGCCCCGAAAAGTAGGTCTGAAGGTCGGCCGGCTTGAAACCACCGCCGAGTTCTATGATGCCGACGCATTGCCCTTCGCCGCTGCCGGCGGGAAAACCGTAGAGAGCCGCTACCTGCAGAGGCGAGAACGAGGTGGCCGCCGCGGCATTCGGATGCACGCGAAAATGCGCCTTCGCCTGCGGCCGGTTATCAAGGCCGAGCACCGCGACCACGATGCCGTCGAGTTCGGTCGGCAGCTGGATGGCGCCGCTTCTGCCGCGATAGCTGCCGCCGTCGTAGTGACAGTGATGCAGCTGCACGCTGAAGGCGTCGGAGAACTGGCGCACGGTACCGGACAGCACGACGGTGCGGCGCGCGGCGTGCGTCTGCACCACCGCGAGCCCGTGTTCCTGGGCGAAACTGCTCACCGCCTTCAAGTCCGCCGCATCGGCGCCGTGGCGCTGCGCAAATTCTTCGCGCGTGAGCGAACTCACGCGACGTCCCGCGTCGAGCGCGGCGATGTGTTCGTGAAGTTCCTGCTGGCGGCGCCGGCGCACCAGCACCGTCACTTCCAAGCGTTCATCGGCTGCGGCGGGCGCGACGATGCGCGAGCCGGGTATCGGGCTGCGTTCGCTGCCCTTGAGAGTCACTCTGGCCATGGACCGCTCCTTTGTCCGAACTTACGGCCGTTGAGTTTACCCAGGGATACGAACCTCGCCATGTCGGACGATGGCGACGTCCACCGTGTAATTTTTACGCGACCTGCGCGACGGGCTTGCGCGCGTACCAGCCGAACAGCAGGATGCCGAGATAACAGGCGGCCGGTACGAGCAGCGCCTCCTTCAAACCCCACATGTCCGCCGCCTTGCCGGCGACCAACGGCACGATCGCCCCACCGACAATGGCCATGCAGATCACGCCCGAGCCTTCCGCGGCCCGGCGCCCCAGCCCCTCATTGGCCAGCGTGAAAATCGTCGGGAACATGATGGAATTGAAAAAACCGATCGCCAGCAGCGACCACCCCGAGACGAACCCCACGGTGTTGGCCGACACCGTCAGCAGTACCATCACGGCGAGCGCCACACCCGCGAGCACCTTGCCCGGCGAATACAGGCGCAACACCGCCGATCCCACGAACCGGCCCACCATGGCGCCGCCCCAGTAGTACGGCACGTGTTTGCCCGCATCCTCGGCGATCAAGCCCAAGGTCGAGGGTTGCATCAGATAGTTGACGATCAGAGAGCCGATCGCCACTTCGCCGCCGACGTACAAGAAGATGCAGAGCGTGCCGAAGGCAAAGCGCGGTCGCGCCAGTAGATTGAACGCCTTCAAGATGGGCGTGCGGGTGGCCGCGGCTTCCACGAGTCGCTTGCGGTAAAAGAACACCAGAACCGCGAGTACGCCCAGGGCAATGGCGAGACCCACGTAGGTCGTCGCAATGACGTGCGACTCGGTGGCGCGGTAGTTTGCCAGCGCCGCGCCGCTCAAGGTCTTCGGATCCACCTCGTTGATGGTCTTCAGAATGATGGCGGATCCCACGTACGGGAATATGGTCGTGCCCAGGGAATTGAACGCCTGCGCGAAGGTCAGCCGGCTCGAGGCCGTGGCGGGCTTGCCGAGCATGGAGATCAAGGGATTGGCCACCACCTGCACGGTGGTGATGCCGGCCGCGAGGATGAACAACGCCACCAGGAACAGCGAGAACACGCTGTGTGAGGATGCGGGCACGAACAGCAGGCATCCGACCGTCATGATCAAGAGGCCGGCGACCGCGGCACGCATGTAGCCGATCTTGCGCACCAGCTCGGCGGCGGGGATCGAAAACACGAAATATGCGGTGAAAAAGGCGAACTGCACCAGCATGACTTCCGCATAGGAAAGCGTGAACAGCGACTTGAGCTTCGGAATGATCACGTCGTTCAACGAGGTTATTCCGCCGAAGGCGAAGAACAGCGCGAAAACGAAGACCTGCAAATCCTTGGAATAGCTGACCGCGCTGTCGCTGCCTGTCTTAGCTGCCGAAGACGATGCGAATTCCATTCATTGCTCCTCGACGATTTGTATCAGTGGAAAGGATGCTGCCGGATGATGGTTTGCTCTCGGTCGGGCCCGGTGGACACGATGCTGATCGGCACGCCCACAAGGGCCTGCAGGCGGTCGAGATATTTGCGGGCGTTCTCCGGCAGGCGCGCATACTCGGTGATGCCGACGCTCGATTCCTTCCAGCCGGGCAGCTCTTCGTAGACCGCTTCGCACTCCGCAAAATCGGCCGCCAACAGGGGCGGTGTCGAGGAGATCTTCCCGTCGATCCTGTAGCCCACACAGACTTTGATGGGATCGACGCCGTCGAGCACGTCGAGTTTGGTCACGCAGAGCAGCGAGCAGCTGGAGTGCACGATGGAGCGGCGCAGCGCCACGGCGTCGAACCAGCCGCAGCGGCGCGGACGTCCGGTCACCGCGCCGAACTCATGACCCACGCGCGACAGGTGTTCGCCGTACTCGTCGAACAACTCCGTCGGGAACGGACCGCCGCCGACGCGAGTCGCATAGGCTTTTACGATCCCGAGCACTTCGTGCAGGCGCCGCGGTCCGATGCCGCTGCCTGCCGCCGCGCCGCCCGCGGTGGTCGTCGAGGAGGTGACGTAGGGATAAGTGCCGAGATCGACGTCGAGCATCGCTCCCTGTGCGCCCTCGAACATGACGTTGCGCCCGTCGATGGAGAGCTGCTCGATGGTGCCGGTCACGTCCGAGACCAGAGGCTTTAAGCGTTCGGCGAGTTTCAGGTTCGTTTCCAGGACCTGCTGAAAATCGATGGGCGCGGTTTGGAAATAGTTTTGCAGCACGAAGTTGTGATAGTCGAGGATCTCGCCGAGCTTCGCGGCGAAGCGCTCCCGTTGGAACAGGTCCGACACCCGCACGGCGCGGCGCGCGACCTTGTCCTCGTAAGCCGGCCCGATTCCCCTGCCGGTGGTGCCGATGGCGTTTGCGCCCTGCGCCTTTTCGCGAGCGCGATCGAGGGCGACGTGCGAGGCGAGAATCAACGGGCATGCGGGACTGATGCGCAAGCGGTCGAACACCGGCACGCCCTGCCCTATCAGCATATCGGCTTCCTTGAACAGCGCTTCGAGCGACAGCACCACGCCGTTGCCGATCAGGCACTGCACGTGGCCGTGCAGGATCCCCGACGGAATCAGCGACAGAACCGTCTTCTTGCCGCCGATGACGAGCGTGTGGCCGGCATTGTGGCCGCCCTGGAAACGCACCACGGCCTGGGCCTTGTCGGTCAGGAGGTCGACCACCTTGCCCTTGCCCTCATCGCCCCACTGCAGACCGATTACAACCAGATTCTTACCCATTGCGCGCCACCCATAGCAGCAGTAACCCGGCGAGCATGCTGATCAGGCCGCCCCAGCGCAGCTGCACCGGCTCGGTCTTGGAGAGTTTGGCCATCAGCTTTTGCGCAGCGCCGGGATTGACGAATGGCAATATCCCCTCGAGCACCAGATAGAGCGCGAACGCTCCGCCCAAATAACGCGCAAACTCAGTCCAGCCGATGTCCATGGTTAGCGCGTGGCGCCTTGCGGCTGGGGCTTGTTGAAGTAGTTGAAGAACGCATTGTCCGGCGCGATCACCAGCAGATCGCCCTGTGTGCCGACCGATGCGCGATAGGCCTGCATGCTCTTATAGAAGCTGTAGAACTCGGCGTTCTTGGAATACGACTTGGCATAAATCTCGCTCGCCGCCGCATCGCCCTCGCCGCGGATCTGCGCCGCCTGCCGTGCCGCCGTCGAGGCGATCTCGGTCTGCTGCTTGTCGGCATCGGCCTTGATGCGCACCGAGGCTTCCTGGCCTTCGGCGCGCAGCTTCGCCGCCTGCGCCTTGAATGAGGCCTTCATGCGGTCGTACACCGAACTCTGCACCTGGCTCGGCAGATCGATCTTGGTGATGCGTACATCCACCAGCGTCACGCCCAACTGCTCGGCGGCCGCGCCCGTGTCCTTCAGCACCCCGTCGGTGAATTCGGCACGTGCGGCGTTCACCACCTGCTGCAAGGTGCGCTGCGTGACCAGGCTCTTTATGTTGTTCTTGATGATCTCGCCGAGCCGGTCGTTGGCCTGCTCCGTGGCAGACTCCTCGACCCGGCCGTTGGCCTCATAGAAGCGCCGCAGGTTCTCGATGCGCCATTTGACGTAGAAGTCGACCAGCAGCTGGTCCTGGTCCAAGGTGAGGAAGCGCTCCTGCCGATACAGCTGGGTGATGATGCGCTTGTCGAAGCGGCTGATGTTCTGCACCAGCGGGATGCGGAAATGCAGTCCCGGCTTGAATTCCGATTCGACGATCTCGCCGCCGACCGATTTGACCGCCAGCTGCGATTCGCTCACCGTGAAAACGCTGGCGCGCACCACCAAAATGGCTGCGACCAGCGCAATCAGCAGCGTCAAGAGACGCGACTGCATCAGCGCGTCCCCCGCGAGCGGGAGGCATCATCGAGCGGCGCGACCTGCACCTCCGGCAGCCGCGGGGCCGACACCCCGTCCGGGGCTGCCGACAGGCCCGGCAGCTGCGGCGCAAGCAGCTTGTCGAGCGGCAGGTACATCATGCTGTTGCCGTTCTTGGTGTCGATCACCACTTTGCGCGCGTTTTTGTACACGCTCTCCATGGTCTCGAGATAGATGCGCTCACGGGTCACCGCCGGCGCGTGTTCGTACTGGGCGAGCACCTGATCGAAGCGCGAGGTTTCTCCCTGCGCGATAGCCACAACCTGCTGGCGGTAGGCCTCGGCATCGACCACTTCCTTGGTGGCCGCGCCCCGTGCCCTCGGCAACAGGTCGTTGCGGTAGGTCTCGGCCTCCTGCTGATAGCGCTGCCCGTCCTTGGGCGCCTGCAGGGCATCGAGCTGCGCTTCGTGCACCGCATCGGGCACGTTGACGTTCTGCAGGGTCACCGACAGAACGTGAATGCCGATATCGTATTTATCGAGCGTGCTATTCATGAGCGCCATGGCATGGCGCGTGATGGATGGATTGAAGGCGAGCGCCTGATCGAGCGCAGCCTGTCCGATGGCCTCGCGCATGGCGCTCTCGGCCACCTGCCGCAAAGTGTCGGAGGGGTCGCGCACCGTGAACAGGACTTTGATCGGGTCGGGCTGCGTGAACTGCACGGTGGACTGAACGTGCACCAGGTTGGTGTCGGCGGTCAGGACGCTCGAATCATCGGTGATGCTGTTCCACTGCGAAACATTGACAAGGATCACCCGGTCGATCGGCCAGGGCAGATGCCAGTTGTAGCCGGGGCCCACGGTTTCAACGTACTTGCCAAACCTCAAGACCACGCCCTTTTCCTGGGCGTCCACGCTGTACATGCCGCTGGCAACCCATACGGCGACGATGAGCACCAGTACGCCGGCAAGCGCGCGATTGACGTTCTGCGGCCCTGAGCTGCTGCTCATGCCGCCGCCACTGCGGCCGAAGATCGACGCCAGACGGCGCTGCAGATTGCGCAGCATATCGTCCAGGTCGTTTTGCGCCTGATAAGGACGGTTCCAAGCCATGCGGTGCCTAAGCGAGACAGACCAGCCGCGCATTCTAGCAGCGCGGGGCCAAGGGAACACGCGGCTTTAGGCGACGCGCTGCGCGCGCTCGGCAGGTGTGCTCATTGCATGAACGCCCTTGACACCCAGCAATTTGGCGAATTCGTGAGATTCGAGCTCGATGTCGAGATCCCAGCTGCCATCCTCGCGCTGGCGCTCCGCGCGCACGGCATCGCGCTGGTAGAGCTCCGAACGGAGGGCCGCCGCACGCAGTTCCAGATGCAGGGTGCGTCGCTCGAGATTCGGGCGGGCCGCCTTGGAGAGCGCTTCACGCAGCTCCGCAAGCCCCGTTGCGCTCGCGGCAGAAACCCAGGCCTGCCTCGCGATGCCATCGTCGGCAACGACAATGCGCGGCTCATCGCCGCTCAGATCGATCTTGTTGAACACCAGCAGCTCGCGGATCTCGCCGGCGCCGATGCCGGCAAGCACCTCGCGCACCTGCCCGATGCGCTCATCGCGCAACGGATCACTGGCGTCCACCACGTGCAGCAACAGGTCCGCCTCGCGCGCCTCCTGCAGCGTCGAGCGGAACGCCGCCACCAGTTCATGCGGCAGTTGGCGCACGAATCCCACCGTGTCCGCGAGCACCACCTCGCCGACGCCGGCGAGCTTCACGCGACGAACCGTCGGGTCGAGCGTTGCGAACAGTTGATCGGCGACGTAGTTGTCCGCGCCGGTGAGCGCGTTGAAAAGAGTGGACTTGCCGGCGTTGGTGTAGCCCACCAGCGCCACGGTGGGCACCGGCACCTCGCGGCGAACGTGGCGCCCGGTGTCGCGCTGCCGGTCGAGTTTCTCGAGCCTGAGCTTCAACGTACGGATGCGCTTGGCGATCAAGCGGCGATCCGTTTCGAGCTGCGTCTCGCCGGGGCCGCGCAAGCCGATGCCGCCCTTCTGCCTTTCCAAGTGCGTCCAGCCGCGCACCAGCCGGGTGCTCAAGTGCGACAGCTGCGCGAGTTCCACCTGCAACTTGCCTTCGAAGCTGCGGGCGCGCTGCGCGAAGATATCGAGGATCAGGCCATTGCGATCGAGGACCCGGCGATTGGTGAGCTTTTCGAGATTTCGCTCCTGGCTCGGCGAGAGCGTCCGATCGACGAGGATCAGTTCCGCGTTGCCGGCCTCGGCGGCGGCGCGGATTTCCTCGGCCTTGCCGGAACCCACGAAGTACTTCGGATCCGGACGCGCGCGCGTGGCGAGCACGGTGCCGACCGAGAGAGTTCCGGCCGAGGCCGCGAGGGCTGCAAATTCGGCGGTATCGTTGGGATCGACCGGCTGCCCTATGCCGACGCCCACCAAGATGGCGCGTTCACCGCCCCGAGGGCGTTCAAATAATTGCGTAGGGCTCACCCAAGGTCATTCGACGACGGCAGGCTCCGTGACTTCACCGTCCTCGCCTGTCGGCAAGCGCACATTGCGCGCCGGCACGACCGTGGAAATGGCGTGCTTGTACACCATCTGACTGACGCTGTTACGAAGCAGTACGACGAACTGATCGAACGAATCGATCTGTCCCTGCAATTTGATGCCGTTCACCAGATAGATCGAAACGGGAACGCGTTCTTTGCGCAGGGCGTTTAAAAAAGGGTCCTGCAGAGACTGGCCACGGGCCATGAGTAAAGCTCCTTGTTTTTTAGTGTCATTAGTAATGCCGTGTCACTTCCTTGCGGCACGAGGCACATACCGGATGAATGCTAGCACAGCCATGCTTCCGGAGATAACGCACTACGCTCCCGCAATTCCGCACTTCGACAGTGCATCGATCATCTGCGACGGCAATTCAGGATGCATGGAATTTAACCACTGCGCATTTTCGCGACGACGTAACCAGGTGAATTGCCGCTTCGCGAGTTGACGCGTCGCCGCAACTGCCTGTTCTATCGCCTCATTCAACTCGCAGGATCCCGCTAAATACCGCCACAACTGCCGATATCCGACCGCACGCATCGACGGATGTTCCGCTCTCAAATCACCGCGTGCGAACAGGCCGCGCACTTCGTCCAAAAAGCCGGCCTCGAGCATCGACAGGAATCTCGCTCTTATTCTGGTGTGTAAATCACGCCGTTCAAGAGGCGCAATGGCAAATTCTATGAGCTGCACGTCGGCGAACGCCGACACGCGTGCGCGCTGCAGTTCGGTAATTGTTTCACCTGTAATACGGAATACCTCAAGAGCGCGTTGAATGCGTTGCGGATCATTGACATGGATGCGCTCGGCCGAGGCCGGATCGATGCGCGCGAGTTCCTCGTGCAACGCAGCCCAGCCCCGGTGCGCGGCTTCCGCATCAATGACAGCGCGGACTGTTGCATCCGCCTCAGGCAGTCGCGCGATCCCGGCGGTCAGTGCATGAAAGTAGAGCATCGTGCCGCCCACCAAAAGTGGTGTGCGTCCGCGCGCCCAAATGGCATCCGCCACATGGACCACATCGCGGGCAAAGTCCCCCGCCGAGTAGCTTTCTGCCGGATCCCGGATGTCGATGAGGTGGTGCGGAATGCGTGCGCGGAGCGCGGGTTCCGGCTTCGCGGTCCCGATGTCCATGCCCCGGTACACCATGGCCGAGTCCACACTGACCAGCTCCATGGGCAATCGCTTGGCCACTTCGACGGCGAGATCCGACTTGCCTGAGCCGGTCGGTCCCATGAGCAGCACCGCGCGGCGCGGGACGGCAGTCCCCATCAGCGTCCGCGCAGGAACAGCCGGTCGAGATCGTGCATCGACAGCCGCACCCAGGTGGGCCGTCCGTGATTGCACTGATCGGCCCGCTCGGTGGTCTCCATTTCGCGCAGCAGCGCGTTCATCTCCGGCAGCGTGAGGCTACGCTGCGCTCGCACGGCGGCATGGCAGGCCATGGTCGCAAGCAGATGATTAATGGACTCTTCCACCCGGCGGGATGCGCCTTGATCGATCAGATCCGAGAGCACGTCGCGCACGATGCCCGCAGGATCGCGGCCTGAAAGCAGGCCTGGAACGGCGCGCAACCCCAGTTGATCCAAGCCCATCCGCGCGACCTCGAATCCCAGCTCGGCAAATTCCTCCGCATGAGTTTCCGCGGCATCCGCCTGCGCGGGCGTCACCTTGAGGATCTGCGGCAGCAGCAGCTGTTGCTGGGCGCGCTCGCCGGCCAGCAGCCGTTTCATGGCCTCATACATCACCCGCTCGTGGGCGGCGTGCATGTCCACGAGCACCATGCCCTCCTGCGACTGGGCCAAAATGTAAACGCCGTGTAACTGAGCGATGGCATATCCCAAAGGCGCCGGCCTGCCGTCCGGGGTGACGGCGAGATCCGGCACCGCCTCTTCAACCTTGGGATCGGGGGCAAGATAGGCGCGGTAGGTATCGATCCGATGCGTAAAGGGCTCCGGCAGCGCAAAACGCGCCTGCGCACCGGCCTGAGCGTTGCCGGTCAGCCAGTCGGACGCGGCGCTGCCGGTCGACTCGTGCCGCGGTCTGGTGCTCGCGAGCACCCGCTCCAGGGTGCGAAACACCAGGTCGTGTATTCGACGGGGTTCGCGGAATCGAACCTCGAGCTTTTGCGGATGGGCGTTCACGTCCACGAGCGTCGGATTCATCCTCAGATAGAGAAGATACGCGCTGAAGCGGCCATGGAACATGGTGTCCTGGTAGGCAAGGCGCACCGCGCCGGAAACGAGCTTGTCGCGCACGAAGCGGCCGTTCAGGAACGAGAACTGCAGATCCGACTGGCTGCGGGAAAAAGTCGGCAGCGCAAGCCAACCGGACAGGTGCAGCGATTCGGCCTCGTAATCGAGCTCGAGCACGTGCGAGGCGAATTCCTCGCCGCAAATCCGCGCCACCCGATTGAGCTTGTCGGCGGCGCTTAACGCGGGCGGCAGCAGCCACACGCTCTTGCCGTTGTGCGTGAGCGAAAACCCGAGGTCGAATCGCGACAGGGCCAGGCGCTCGATCATGCGCAGCACGTGCTGGTATTCGGTCGATTCACTGCGCAGGAACTTGCGGCGCGCCGGAACGTTGAAGAACAAATCCCGCACCTCGATGCTGGTGCCCAGTCGATGCGCCGCGGGCGTTGCCGCGCTCGCCGCTCCATCGCGCACGCTCACCGACCAGGCGTGCGGTTGCGTCTTGGAGCGCGAGGTGATGGATAGCTGCGAAACCGATGCGATGCTCGGTAGCGCCTCGCCGCGAAATCCCAGGGTGGCGACGCGCTCCAGGTCCTCCAGCGAGGCAATCTTGCTGGTGGCATGGCGCGCGAGCGCCAGCGGTATTTCATCGGGTTCCAGCCCCACCCCGTCGTCCCTCACCCGAATCAGGCCGCAGCCTCCGGCCTCCAGTTCCACCTCGATGCGCGAAGCCTGCGCATCCACGGCGTTCTCGACAAGTTCTTTGACAACGGAAGCCGGCCGCTCGATCACCTCGCCGGCGGCGATTTGATTGATGAGCGTCTCGGGCAGGAGCTTGATGGGCAACGGGCGACCTCGTGAGTCGCGCATTTTGGCACAGGCGGAAAAAACGGGTCGGGGGTCTAGTTGCCGCCGCTGCTTGCAGCCACCACCGGGCGTAGGCTGCCGCTCGCAAGTTCCGCGACTCGGGTGCCCAAGGGGGGATTGGCGTAGAAGTAGTCGTGCACTCCGCGGCGGATCGCCTCGGCCACCTTGGCCTGATGAGAAGCGGTGCGTAGACGCAGTTCTTCCTGCGGATTGGAGATGTAGGCGGTCTCCACCAGCATGGACGGAATATCCGGAGATTTCAGCACCATGAAGCCGGCCTGCTGCACCTGGGGCTTGCGGATCTCCCCGGCCTGGGCAAGTTCCCGCAGCACCCGCTCGGCCGCGACCTGGCTCGCGTTCATGGCCGCGGATTGCGACAGATCCAGAAGCACGGAGGCCAGCACGTCGCCCTTGTCATCCAGCGACACGCCGCCGATGAGGTCGGAGGCATTTTCACGGTCGGCGAGCCAGCGCGCCGCCTCGCTGCTGGCACCATGCTGCGACAGGATGTACACGGAAGAACCGTCGATGCTGCGGTCCTGGATCGAATCCGCGTGCACCGAGACGAACAGGTCCGCCTGCTGCGCGCGCGCCCGGCGCATACGATCCCGCAGCGGCACGAAATAATCCCCGCCGCGCGTCAGCACCGAGCGCATGCCCGGCTCATTGGCGATCCGGGCGGCGAGCTCGCGGGCGATGGCGAGCACCACGTCCTTCTCTCTTGTCCCGTTCTTGCCGATTGCGCCGGGGTCTTCCCCGCCGTGTCCCGCATCAACGGCGACGATCAGGTCGCGGGCCCCGGGCGGCTGATGGGCGACCTTGATGGGGCGATCGGCCGCACTTGCGGCGCTCAAGTCGAGCACCAACCGGTAGCCATAGCGCTTGTTGGGACGCGAGAGAAAGCTCTTGGCTTGCGTGGGATGCTTGAGGTCCATGATCAAGCGGACTTCCCCCTTGCCCTGTTCAAGGGCCACGCGACGGACCGAGCCGCTGCCGACCGGTGCACGCGCGCTCTTGGCGAGCTTCGCACCGCTCACATGGAGTTCGATGCGCTCCGGGGCGTGGAGCACTGAAATCGTGTGCGGAGCGCTGGCCGACAGATCGAGCACCAGGCGGGTCCCCTCAGGACTCGTCCACATGCGGACGTTGCGCACCTCGGCCGCGCGAGCAACCGCAGAGAAGGTGCAGAGCACGGTGGCGAGCAGACAGAACGTGCGCAATGTCATGGCGCAATAAGTAAACGCCATGAAATTTAACTTTTCAAGTTAAATTAGATAGATACGATTGTAATCTAGTGTCGAATCGAAGCTGATGGAGCCATCGCTCACCAAGAGGGGTGTGGACGACGAGCTGTGCTTCGCGCCCCGCGCCCTCGTAAAGCAAGCTCAAGGCGGCATCGGGCGATGGCAGCCTCGCCGCGCGCTCCGGCCATTCGATCAGCAGCAAACTGCGCTCGCTCAGCAGTTCCTGCAGGGCCAATTCCGCCACCTCACCCTGCGAAACCAGGCGATAGAGGTCCACATGAGCTACGTTCCAGCCAGCCACTTCATAGCTTTCGATCAGGGTGTAAGTGGGACTCTTCACGGCGCCCACCACGCCGAGTTCCCGAAGCAGGGCGCGGACCAGGGTGGTCTTGCCGGCCCCGAGTTCGCCGTGAAGGTAGAGAATGACACCCGAGCCTGCGGGCAGGGTCTGCGCCAGAGCCCTACCCAGCAGTTCCGTCGCCCGAGCCGAGGACAGCTTAAAATTGAAAGTCATGGCCTCCATTATCAACCACCTTCCCCGTTGAGCCATGCCGGCCAGCCTCACAGTCCCCGACATAGAAGCCATCGCCCGCGAGCTCGGCTTCTCCGGAATCGGCGTGGCCTCCATCGAGCTGTCGCAGGAAGAGGCGTTCTTCAATGAATGGTTGGCGGCGGGTTTTGCCGGCGAGATGGATTACATGTCGCGGCACGGACATAAACGGACCCGGCCTCAGAGTCTCATTCCCGGCACCGTCAGCTGCCTGAGCGTGCGCATGGACTACTGGCCGGGCGACTCGGCACCGGCCATGGGTGTGCTCAAGGACCCTTCGCTGGGTTACCTGTCGCGCTACGCTCTCGGACGCGACTATCACAAGGTCCTGCGCGCGCGCCTCAAACGCCTTTGCGAGCGGCTCGAGGAAAAAGTGGGACCCTTCGGTCACCGCGTGTTCACCGACAGTGCGCCGGTGCTGGAGAAGCCGCTGGCGCGCAATGCCGGGCTCGGCTGGATCGGCAAGCACACGAATCTCATCGACAAGGACTCGGGCTCCTATTTCTTCCTCGGCGAGATTTATCTCGACTTCGCGCTGCCGGCGAGCACACCCGCATCCGCTCACTGCGGCACCTGCAGCGCCTGCATGCCCGCCTGCCCCACCGGCGCCATCGTCGCGCCGTTCAAGCTCGACGCCCGGCGCTGCATTTCATATCTCACCATCGAACTGAAAGGCTCGATCCCGATCGAGTTTCGGCGCGCCATCGGCAATCGGGTCTACGGCTGCGACGATTGTCAGCTGGTATGCCCCTGGAACAAGTTCGCGCGGCCTGCGGTCGAGAAGGATTTCCAGGTCCGCCACGGCCTCGATCGCCCGGCGTTGGTGGAACTGTTCGCCTGGAGCGAAGCGGAATTTGGGCAGAAGACCAACGGCAGCGCCATACACCGCATCGGCTACGAGCGCTGGCTGCGCAATGTCGCGGTCGCGCTCGGCAATGCTGCGACCTCCGAGGCGGTCTTGAGCGCGCTCGCCTCGCGCGCCGATGATGCCTCGGCGCTGGTGCGTGAACATGTCGCCTGGGCGCTCGCCCAGCACCGAACGCCCTAGGTCGAGGGCAGCAGCGAGCTGCCTGCGGGATTGAAGAAGTGGCGCCCGCGGCGGGCTTTCAAAATTTCGCTCTGCAGCTGCTGATAGTCGCCGTCGTTGTTCACAGGATCGATCGCCGCCGCATTGACGATGAGCAGCGGTGCGGCGTCATAGGTGTGAAAAAAGCGCGCATAGGCCTGGGTCAGCTTTTCAAGATAGGCGCGTTCGATGTGCTGTTCGTAGCGGATGCCGCGCTTGCCGATGCGATCCATCAACACGTCCACCGGCGCCTGCAGGTACACCACCAGATCCGGTTTGGGCGCGTCCACCACCACCCGTTCGTAAACCTTCTCGTAAAGGCCGTACTCGGCATCATCGAGGGTCACGCGCGCGAACAGCTGATCCTTTTCGAGCAGATAGTCCGCGACCCGCACCTCGCCGAACAGATCCTCCTGGCGCACGTCCTCCAGCTGGCGCGCGCGCTGGAACAGAAAGAACAGCTGCGTCTGGAAGGCCGCGGCGCGCGGGTTCTTGTAAAACCGTTCGAGGAAGGGGTTCTGATCGGCCTGCTCGAGCACCAGCTGACCGCCAAGCGATTGTCCCAGACGGCGTGCAAGGCTGGTCTTGCCCACGCCGATGGGGCCTTCGATGACGATGAATCGGTGAGGAACGGCAACTGCCATGCGATACCTTGGCTAATCAAATAACGGAAATTCCGGCATCCCCGACGGCGCGCTTCATCTCATCCACACGGCCGAGGCCGGGGATCTGCAAGTTCGGCGCGATATCCGAAAGAGGATACAGGACGAAATTGCGGCTCGACACTCCGGGATGCGGAACCTTGAGGCCTGCCTCGTCGCTGGCGCCTCCCACCAACCACACCAGGTCGAGATCGATGACGCGTGCACCCCAGCGGCGCTCGCGCACGCGGCCCATGGTGCGTTCGATCCCGAGCAGTTCCTCGAGCAGCGCGCGCGGCGGGAGCTTGGTAAGGAAGCCCGCGGCCGCATTCACGTATTCTGGTTGATCCTGCGGCCCCATCGGTTGCGCTCGGTAGAGCCGCGAGCGAAGCAGCGCGCGCGATTCGATGGAGGCGAGCCGCTCGAATGCCTCGTGCACCCGCTCGATCGGAGAACTGAGGTTGCTGCCGATTGCGACGTAGGCCGGCCGCCAGAACTCGGCCATCTAGCTGCGCGCCGCTCCGCCGCGACGGCGTCTGCGGCGTCGCCTGCGACCGGAGCCGCCCTCGCTGCCGGGTTCGGCCGGCCGCGCCTGCACCAATGCCACGCGTTCTTCCTGCGGCAGCACCTGGATGTCGGTCCACCACTTGGCGAGTTCCGGGTCGGCGACGCCGACCTCCGCACGAAGCAGCAGAAAATCGAATGCGGCACGAAAACGCGGGTGCTGCAGCAGGCTCAATGACTTGACGCCGCTGCGGCGGTTGAATCGGGGCTGCAGCATCAGCAGTTCTCGCATCGGAATGCCGAAGCGTTTTGGGATCGCCACGCGTGACTGCTGCGCGCGAAGCACCGCATCGCAAGCCTGCATGAGCTGCATGGTGTCGGGGGCAGGTCCGGCCTGCCGCTCGTTCAGCTCCCGCAGCAGAGCGCTCCAGAGAAGAATCGCGAACAGAAAGGTCGGCGTCACCGGCTTGTCGGCGAGCACCCGGGCATCGGTGTTGGCGAGCCCGATCTCGAGCATCTCGCGGGCGTAAGCATAGGGTGGCAGCGCGAATGCGGCTGAAGACTGCGGGAACAGGTGTTCAAACAGTCCGTATTGTTCGAGCAGCCGGTACGCCTTGGTGCCGTAGCCCGACAAAAACAGCTTGAGGCATTCGTCGAAAAGCCGCGCCGGCGGCACCCCATCGACGAGGTGGGCCAATTTGCTGATCGGCGCCTCCGTCGGCGGGTCGATCATGAAATCCAATTTCGCCGCGAAGCGCACCGCGCGAAGCATGCGCACCGGATCCTCGCGATAGCGATTCTCAGGATCTCCGATCAGCTTCAGGCGCCGTTCCTTGATGTCGCGTACGCCGTCGACGAAGTCCCAGATCGAAAAGTCATCGATGCTGTAGTAGAGACTGTTGGCCGCGAAATCGCGGCGCCATACATCTTCTTCGATGGTTCCATAAATGTTGTCGCGCAGGATCCGGCCGCGCGTGTCGAAGGCGCGATGCTCCGAGTCCTGCGGCGGGACGTAGTCCGGTTCGATGTCTTCCGCGGTTTCGGCCGTCTCCGCGTTCTCGCCCGCATCCTCGTTGTCGATGTCTTCGGCCTCGCGTTCGGGAGCCGCGGCGGCGCGAAAGGTCGCCACCTCGATGATCTCCCTGCCGAAGAACACGTGCGCCAGGCGGAAACGCCGGCCTACCAGCCGGCAATTGCGAAACAACTGCCGCACCTCTTCGGGAAGCGCGTTGGTGGCAACGTCGAAATCTTTCGGCTTGATGCCGATGAGCAGATCGCGCACCGCGCCGCCGACCAGAAAGCCCTGGTATCCCGCTTCTTTGAGGCGATAGAGCACCTTCAGTGCGTTGGGAGATATCGCGGAGCGCGATATGGAATGCTCGGACCTGGGAATGATCAGGGGTGGGCGTAAGGTCGGGGTTGCGTTCAAAAAAGGGCTTTCCGCTTGAGTCCAAAAATTTGGCCCGTATACTACCAGCCCTCTTTGGGGGCCACCGCCCTCTGAAGATCCTTCCTAAGCTCCCTTCGTCTAGAGGCCTAGGACACGGCCCTCTCAAGGCTGTAACACCGGTTCGAATCCGGTAGGGAGCGCCACAAAATCAAGGACTTATAGACAAGCCTACTGCAACTGAGGAAATTGGCTTGTTGGGCTGATCGCGCCTCTTAGGCCATTGTCGTTTTCATGAGTGATTGGGCGGCCCGGTTTCGCACGACGCGCACACCCAAGACGCTTAGCAAACCCATCAGCGAGAACTCGTCGAATGCGCCTCCGCCGCCGTGCGGTTGAGGGCTAAAAATGACAGTGGTCTTCGACTGCGCCGATTGCGAACCTGCCGAACACGCAAGGCCGTAGCTGAAGGTACCCGCGACTGTTTCAGTCACCATCTTGCTGCCGCTCGATGTAATCGCTCCCGTCCACCCATCGCCTGACGCACCACCGGTTGCAGTACATCAGCTTCCTTTGGACAGCGTCCAGGTCAACTGGGACTCGGCGCCCGTCATGAGCGTGGCCGGACTCGCGGAAATGGTGACCGAGACGGGGCTTGAGCCCGTCATCGGGATCGCGAATGAAAGGCCGCCGGTAACAAGCGTTAAAGAGCCGCTGCGATCGCCGCTCGCGGTGGAAACAAACTCGACGGTAACACGGCAGTTTGCCGAGCCCGCGATCGAGGACCCGCAGCCATTCTGGGATACGCTGAAATCGCCCGTTGCGGTCAAGCTGTCTACTGGAATGGGTGAGGCACCGAGATTTGTCAACGTTATTGACTGACCGCCGCTTTGCATGCCAATGGGCTCGCTCGAAAAACCAAGGAGTCCGGGTGAAATGTTCAACACCGGAACTTGCAACAAATAGGCATGCGTCAAGCCGTCCCTCGTATCGACGCCGTTTGCGAGGATGAGCCCGCCATCGTTGATTCCCGGTGCGGCCTTCAGCGTCACGAACGCCTTCAAGGGATCGTCCGCGCCGACCAGCGCGTTCAAATCCGTCATGATTCCGTTGTACAAGAATGCACGGCCGCCGGAATCTCCGGCAACTTGGGCCGCCGCATTGATCGCTGTGCCGTCGCTGCCTGTCGCTCCCGGTAGCGCCCCGAGATCCGTCGTGGTGCCGGCACTGTAAATGAAAGCGTGGGCCTGAGCGTTGATGCCGGTCACCTGGCCGCTGGCGTTGATGGCGTTGCCGCTTCCACCGCCGAGATCGGTCCATACGCCGTTGTCGTAGACGAATGCATCGTTCACCGCTGGGGTTGGCGTGGTGTTCACGACGGTGCCAGTAACCACGCCGCTGTCGTTGATTGCGAGCGCCTGGCTTTCGTTACCACCACCAATGGGCACGCCGAACATGCTGGATGGGGCTGCAAGTTCGCTCGCCACCCCATTGGTGTAGATCAAAGCATTGAAATTCTCATCGCTCGACTCAAATTTCCCCCACCCCACGACCTGGCCAGACGCATTTATTCCGGCAACGACGACACCCGGGGTAAAGGGCTGACAGGAGGGCATTGGAAGACTCGTCAGCCCTGCGTTAATCGTGAACAGAACAGCGATGGCAGGCGGCGCGGAGTTCGCCGCGCCGCACGGCGAGAGTCCCGCATTCACCTCGTTGCCTGCAATTTCGCCAGCGGCATTTATGGCGGCCGGCACGGCGCTCGCCGTCAGGCCCGGCAAGGCGCCGAGCGGAGTGACCGTTCCATTCGCGTAAAGCCCCGTCGACAGGGCCGCTTGGCCGGCGTTGTTGATGCCGTAGCCTGTCAAAGCACCCAGATCAACGAGATGGTTCGTTTGACCCTGCGCGCAAACCGGCAGCAACGCCGTGGCGGCAACGATTTGGCTTGCGACTACCCTTAACATTCCCATGTGAATTGCCTTCCCTGGTTCCGGGGCACTAGTTCAGAAACATCCTTCGACGCTCGCTACTTTATCGGTATCCCGCGCCGATTGCGCCGGTCGCAGCTCGGATCGGCGCATCGGTTTTGTTTTTCTCATAGGATGGATCGGTTATCGTAAAATCAATGGGTTACGGGCTTCCAGCGATCCATTATTGTTCCGAACTCGCCTGCCTCCAAAATAGAAGAGCAATCACAGGCAATGACTCGTAGTAGTTAGGATCCGGCAGCAGCGGTGACCCTAGTGCAGACACTGATCTGGTGCTAGCCTCTGCCATCGCAGCTGATGCTTGGAGGCGCTATGAAAAAGTCTGTTGCCCTGATTGCCGTGTTAGCCACCCTGTCGGGCTGCCAGACGGTGTCCCAAGCAGACCTGTACCAAGCGAATTTCGGGCGAGCCGTCATGCCCGCGTCGAATTTCGATCCGGCGATGATTACCAACGGGCCCTACAACCCGTACAACCAAAAGCAGACCTGCAGCGTCTTTAATCCCGCGTGTGCTCCCAGCGCGCGAGATCAGTGGAAAAACGAGTTCTACTAATCCTCGAGTTTCCGGGCCGCCGTTCATCGTAGGTCTCGCTGATCAATTCCGCGGGCGCAGCCAGCTCGGCTTGATCTTGAGAATTCCGGTCGTCTAAACTTTCCGCTGCATCCCTTCCCCTACGCCTATTGCGGTGCAGACCCGAGTCAGCGCCCATAACTGCGCTGCAACAGCGCCTTATGTAGACACAATTCCATCAAGTAACGAGGCGTGCCGCCGTTAAATGTAGGTGATCACTTGCCCGTCGGCAGGAAAGGAAGCATCACGGCCATGGCCTTTAATCTCGCGGAAAAAATCGGCAGTACCTTGACTGGGAAGCTCTGGGTCGATGCCACGCACCTCGCGGACCTCAAAGGTCAGATCGCCGCGATTCATCGCGCGCTGGCGGTAATCGAGTTTGGCCTGGATGGCACTATTGTCACGGCCAACGATAATTTTCTGAATGCGATGGGCTATCGCCTCGATGAGATCCGCGGCAAGCACCACAGCATGTTCGTGAGTGCGCAGGATCGCGGCAGCGATGCTTACCGCCAGTTTTGGCAAAAGCTCGGTCGCGGCGAGTTTGATCAGGGACAATATCCACGCATTGCCAAGGACGGACACACGGTCTGGATTCAGGCGAGCTACAACCCCATCTTCGATGCCGAAGGCCGTGCGTACAAGGTGGTGAAATATGCCACCGACGTCACCGCTCAAGTGGTCACGGCACAGCAAATGCAGAGCGCTGTGGCACAGGCCCAGGAGGTCACCAAGGCAGCCGCCCAGGGCGATCTATCCCGGCGCGTCGACACCTCGAACGCTTCGGGCGACGTGCTCGCCATGGGCGAGTCCAGCAACATGTTGCTGAAGACGGTCGCGGACATGTTCAGCGAAATCTCCGGCGTCGTGCAGGCCGCGACCGAAGGCAATTTGACCGCGCGCGTTCCGACCGAGGGCAAGAGCGGCGACATCGCGAAGATCGCTCAGGGAGTCAACCAGCTGCTGGGCGGCATGTCGGAAATCATCGTCAGCGTGAAGGCCGTGGCGGGCGAAGTTCTGCACGGGGCCGACGAGATGCAGCAAGGTCACGTCAACCTCTCGCAGCGCACCGAGCAGCAGGCCTCCTCGCTCGAAGAGACTGCCTCCTCGATGGAGCAAATGACGGCGACCGTGAAGCAGAACGCGAGCAACGCGAGCGACGCCAGCGGCCTCGCCAATGCGGCACGCGACGAGGCCCAGCGGGGCGGGGCGGTGGTGGGCGAAGCCGTGAGCGCCATGGCCAAGATCAACGATGCATCCAAGAAGGTGGTCGACATCATCAGCGTGATCGATGAGATCGCATTCCAAACCAACCTCCTGGCCTTGAACGCCGCTGTGGAAGCGGCGCGCGCCGGTGAACAGGGCCGCGGATTCGCCGTGGTCGCAACCGAGGTGCGGGGCCTTGCAGGCCGCTCAGCTTCCGCCGCCAAAGAAATCAAGACCCTGATACATGACTCGGTCTCCAAGGTGGAAGACGGCGCCTCACTCGTCACCCAGTCGGGCAAGACGCTCGAGCAGATCATCCAGTCGATCAAAAAGGTGAGCAACATCGTGGCTGAGATCGCCACCGCCTCGCGCGAGCAGTCCTCGGGCATCGAGCAAGTCAACAAGGCCGTGGCCCAGATGGACGAGGTGACCCAGCAAAACGCCGCATTGGTGGAGGAAGCCACTTCCGCCTCGCAGCTGATGGCCGATCAGGCGCGCCAGCTGAGCAAGATGATGGAGCGCTACTCGACCCGGGGCGGCGAGTCCGCGGCGCCGCCCGCGATACGCACTGAACGGCGAAGTGCGGCCCGCCCGTGGCGGGAAGCCGCAAAGCCGGGTTCACCCGCCCCCGCGACCGCGGAAAAGGCACCGAGCGCCCCACGGGCCGAGAAAGCCGCGCCGCCCCGCAGGTCTGCGACGGTCAGCGTCGGTCCCGACGAGGAGTGGCGCGAGTTTTAGCGTATTGCAGCGCGAGAACCGATCGCTTCACAGTTCTTTTCAATCGGACCGAGCCGCCCTTCAGGGCAGCGTCCTTAAGACCGATAACTTCGATGAAGCGCCAGCACATGGGCGCAACCCCTGCTTGGGCGCCTCTGTTTGGAGCTTAGTGTCAATGTTCGAATCCGGTCGACGACTCCTTCTACTGATGCTGGCCGGATCTCTGGTGGCCGCGGCGTTTGCCGGCGACATCGACGCCGGCGCTGCCCGTCCCGACCTTGCTCTGAGCGATTTCAAGCGGCCGGCGAAGATACCCACCCCCCGCAGCAATCCTTCGACGCCGGAGAAGGTCGCACTCGGGCAGATGCTGTTCTTCGATCCGCGTCTGTCGGGCTCGGGCGTCATTTCCTGCGCCAGCTGCCACAACCCCGCGCTCGGCTGGAGCGATGCGCTGCCCAAGGGGCTGGGGCACATGGGCGGTCGTTTGGGCCGACACACCCCCACCATCCTGAACGTTGCCTATGGCGAACCGTACTTCTGGGACGGACGTGCCGCCACCCTCGAGGATCAGGCCAAGGGTCCTCTGACCTCGGCCAAGGAAATGGACATGCCGGCGGATCTCGCGGTGGCACGAGTCGTTTCCATTCCGGGCTACGTTGCGGCCTTCGATCGCGCCTTTCCCGGACAGCCAGTTTCCATCGACAGCATTGCGGCCGCGATCGCAACCTACGAACGTACCGTGGTCTCCAACAGCGCGCCCTTCGACCGCTGGGTGGCTGGGGACGAGAACGCCATCCCGGGTAGTGCCAAACGCGGCTTCGCGCTGTTCAACGGCAAGGCCAATTGCGCCGTGTGCCATGCGGGTTGGCGCATGACCGACGACGGATTTCACGACATCGGCATGAACGACCCGGATCGCGGTCGTGCCGCCGTAGCTCCCGGGATCGTGCAGCTCGAATACGCCTTCAAGACCCCCACCCTGCGCAACATCAACCAGCGCGCACCGTATATGCATGACGGTTCGCTGCCCACGCTAGCTGCGGTCATCGATCACTACGATCAGGGTTTCGTGAATCGGCCGAGCCTTGATCCGCAGATGCACTCGCTCGGTTTGAGCACCGAGGAGAAATCCGACCTCATCGCATTCTTGAATACCCTCACCTCCGTCGATACGCCGGCGGTGGTTCCCGTTCTGCCTCAGTGATTTCGCGCGGAGTACCCATGAAAAAAGATTTCTTCGTCCTCGTCATCGCCTTCGCGCTCGCCACGGCCGTGCGCGCCGATGCGCCCATTACCGTCACGCAAAAGGGATTGCAGTTCAGCGTGGAGGAACTGACCGTGAAGAAAGGTCAGACCGTCGTGTTCGTAAACGACGATCGCACCGCGCACAACATCACCGTGAGCGGCCAGGGGCTGAATCTCAACGGCGGACTGCAGCAGCCGGGCGCAGAATTTAAGGTGCCTTTCGCTAAACCGGGGGTGTACCAGGTCAGCTGCGGCATTCATCCGAAGATGAAGTTGAGCATCACGGTGCAGTGAGGCTGTTGCTGCCTCCACCCTTGCCGATGAGCTACTCCAAGCCGCTGCGATGGATTCACTGGACCATCGCAATCCTCGTCGTCTGCCAGCTGGCGATTGCCGTGGTGCTCACGCAACTGCGCTCGCTTGCCTATGGGCAGATGGTCCTGGCTCTGCATCGGCAGCTGGGCCTACTGATATTCGCGCTGATCGCGGTACGCCTCATTGCCTGGCGACGGGGATCGCGCCCGCCGGCCGACCTTTCGTTGCCGCGCTGGCAGGTGAAGGCTGCAAGCATTGTGCACGTCGCATTTTTCGCCATCCTTCTCGCGCAGCCATTGCTCGGAATACTCGTGGCCTGGGGCCGGGGCGATGAGGTGGCGGTGCTCGGAATCGCGCGGTTCAGCGCCCCCTTCGAGATTTCGGATTCGCTGCGCGAGCGCCTGATGACGGCCCATGAGGCGGTCGCAGCCCTTCTCCTGACGCTGTGTGTGATGCACGTGGGCGCGGTGATATTCAACCGCAACGTGCGCCGCGTCGCCGTGCTCGACCGGATGTTGCCGCCCATGCGCAAGGAACTGCTGATTAACCGGGTGTCGGTGGTGACCCAGCTGTCGCTCGCCTTCGGCCTGCTGATCGCAATCGCTGTCGGCATGGGAACGACCGCGGTCGTCAGCTACCGCAGTTTGAGTCGCGCGGCACAGGAATTTCAGGATTCGAACGTGGCGGCCGCCGATGCGGTACGCAATGCGCAGGCGGCTCTCAAAGACTTTAAGAGCTGGTCGTTGGCGCAGGGAAGCGCGGCCGACACCGCACACGGCAAGGAGCTGCTGGAGGCAACCAAATCTTCGCTGGATGACGCGCTCGCGCATTCGCCTGCCAACGACGCCAAAGCGCTGATCGCGAACCTCGACCGGAGGGTTGGCGCCCTGACTGCGGCAAATAGCTTGCCCACGGGCGCTCAAATAGACGGGCTCGACGGCGCATTGCAGGACATCGTCGATGCCATCACGATCAGCGCGCTGCAAGCGAGATCCGACAGCGACGAGCATGCCGCACGCGGCCACGACCTCATCGTCGTGGCAATGCTGCCCATGCTTCTCATCGGACTGTGCGTGGCGCTCACCCTGTCGCGCAGCATCACCTCGCAGTTGTCGAGAATGCGCGACCTCATCCGCAGCATCGAACACGGTCGGCACGATACCGCACTCAAGGTCGAAGGTCAGGGCGAGTTCGCGCGGCTGGTGCGCGACATCGAAAGCATGCGCGGCGCCATCGAAGGTCGCGCCAGTCAGGCCGCCGCCCGGCAGGCGCAACTCGAGGCGGAGCAGGCTGAAGCCGCCCGGGAGCTGCTCCACCGCGAGGCTGAGATGCAGCGCGAACAGAGCGAGGCGCGCCGCGTGCAGCGCGAGCAACTCGCCGCGGAATTCGAACTGCAAGTGGCGGACATCGTGACCACGGTGGTGAACATGGCCCGCGAACTCTCGGCAAGCGCCATGAGCATGGCCTCCAGTGCGTCCAATGCGACGCAGCGCAGCCGCGACGCCAGCCAAGGGGCCGAGCGGACCAGCGGCACCGCCTCGGAAATTGCCAGCGGTTCTGGCGAACTATCCGGCATCGCGCGCTCGGTGCGGGAAAATGCCGAAGAGTCTAAGGCACGTGCCGGATCCGCGGTTGAGGAAGCAGGCGCCGTCAAGGCGCAGATAGACCGGCTGGTCGCGGCGGTGAACGAAATCAGCAGCACCACCGACATGATCGCGGGCGTGGCCCGCCAGACCAATCTTCTCGCCATCAATGCGCGCATAGAAGCCGCGCGTGCCGGCGACGTAGGACGCGGATTCTCGGTGGTGGCCGATGAGGTCAAGGTGCTCGCCAATCAGACCCGCGAGGCGACGCAGGGCATCGAAACCCACATCTCGCAGATCAAGGCCGCCGCGGCGCTCTCCGCCGAGGCGCTGGCGCGCCTGGGCCAGGTCATCGCAGGCGTCGATCAGGCCGCATCGGCCATCTTCGCCGAGACCGATGCGCAATTCGCCTCCACGCGCCAGATGGTGGATCGGATCACCGAAATCAGCACGGCAACCCGCTCGGTGCTGGACGACACGCGCGAAGCTCAGGAAACGGCTGGCGAGACCGAGCGCCTGTCCACCGCGGTGGTGGGCACGGTCGCGGTGATCGATGAGCAAGCCAGTCAGCTTCGGGAAAAGATTGCGGCATTCCTTAATGAGCTGCGTGGCGGCGCCATGGCGTCCGCAAAGCCGGTAGATCGGAGTCGTGCGGATCCATCGCGCGGGGTGTCAAGCGTCCAGCGCCTCGCCTCCTAGCCGCGGCGCCAGCGCGCATCGACCGGCATCAGGAGATTATTTGCCTTCCTGACGGGCGGCTTCTTTTCACTTGGGCAGGATAAGAAACGTCTTACCTTGGCGCACTTGCGCGCCGCGAAAGCGGGAGTGAGACGTCATTATTGCTGGGCGAGAACGGTGGCGTCGCGCTCGCGCTTCAAGCCTGCCCGCATATAG
>DASXOQ010000085.1:0-1505 GCA_036494165.1 Steroidobacteraceae bacterium | reverse complement strand
CGATCGCGAGGTCGCCACACATTGCGAGGGCACCCGTGGCGCCGCATATGCTCCGCAACATCAGAAGGCTGGAGCAACGATGCGTTCTTTGCTGACGGCAGGCCTGTTGATCGCGCTTTGCGCACCCGCCACCGCACAGACGGTCAGGCACGCCAGGCCGTCGACCGCCCATCCTCGCATGCGCCAGCCGGTGATCGTTCGTTCCGATCCCACCGCCGTGCCGCGTGCGCGCTTCGCCGTCCCGGGCTGGACCGACGAACAGACCCAGCAATGGCTCGATAACGCCACCTCCTGCGAGGGATGCGGGTAGGGCAAAGGCGAGCACCGGCAACTGCGACCGACGCGATCACATCTCGCGTTGACGCGCGCATCGTCGCTTCGTTTGATCCGACAAACGGGTGCGTTCCGGCAAGCTGCAATTGCTGTGAAGCACTATGAGGGGCTCCGCTCATCACAAGGGAGGTCAACATGAAAATCGTCGTCATCGGCGGTACCGGCCTGATCGAGCGCCCGTCATTCAGGTAACGCCGCCGAGTCATCGCCGCTCGGCGGCTTTTCGAAATCGGGCAAGTCGGTGCCGCCGCTCTGCCGGCAGCGGCTTGACACCGAAGGACGGTTGTTCGAACTCAAGGCATGCACAGCGGCTTTCGCCCGGAAATTGCTGGCCTGCGCGCGATTGCCGTTGTCGGCGTCGTGCTGTTTCACCTGAAGATGACCGCGTTCCAGGGCGGGTTCATCGGCGTCGACGTCTTTTTCGTCATCTCCGGATATCTGATCACCCGCAACATCCTCGTTGACCTCGACAGGCAGCAGTTCTCGTTTGGACAATTCTACATCCGCAGGATGCGGCGGATTTTTCCCGCGCTGATCTTCACGGTCATCCTGACCTATGTCGCGGGAGCCCTGTGGTGCTCGCCCCTGATGTTACTCGACGTGGCGAAGGAAGGCACCCACGCGCTGCTCTGGATTTCCAATCTTCAATACTGGCGGGAGGCCCACCAGTATTTTGCCCACGATTCCGACGACCTGGCCTTGCTGCATTGCTGGTCGCTGTCGCTCGAGGAGCAATTCTACCTGATCTGGCCGCTGTTCATGGTGGCGGCGCATCGATACGGGCGAACCTTCCAGGCGATCGCAATAGCCGCGTTGGCGTCTTTCCTGTCATCGCTGATCGTGACCAGGACCGATCCGTCGGCCACGTTCTTTCTGACGCCGTTTCGCATCTACGAATTTGGGTGCGGCACGCTGGTGCTTTTCCTGGAGAAGCGCCTGCCTTTGAACGGACTCGCTGCGGAAGCGCTGTCCGGGATTGGCGTCGTTGCCATTGTCGTGAGCGCCATGACGTTCAGCCCCGCGATGGCGCATATGGATGTCGCCGCATTGCTACCCTGTCTTGGTGCGGCGGCGGTGATCTGGACCGGTGGGCGGACCGCCGCTGCCCGGCTGATCACCAATCCGGCGATGCTTGGCCTGGGCGCCATCTCCTATTCGCTCTACCTGTGCCA
>DASXOQ010000084.1:0-107026 GCA_036494165.1 Steroidobacteraceae bacterium | reverse complement strand
GCCGGCTGGGACCTGGACAAGCTGAAGGACCGCGCTCGCGACAGCATCACGCACAACGGCAACGACTTCGACGAGGCTACTTTCAGCAAGTTGGCGGGGTTGCTGCGTTATGTGGATGGCGACTACGGCGATCCTGGAACCTTCGACAAACTCCGCAGCCAACTGGGACTCGCTAAGTCGCCGATTCACTACCTCGCAATACCGCCGAGCATGTTCGGCAGCGTGGTGCGTGGCCTGAAAAAATCGGGTTGCGCGGATGACGCCCGGGTCATCGTCGAGAAGCCGTTCGGCCGAGATCTGAGTACCGCGCAGGGGCTGGACCGCACGCTGCACGAGGTGTTCGACGAATCTTCCATTTTTCGCATCGATCACTACCTCGGCAAGGAGGCCGTGCAGAACATCTTGTACTTCCGCTTCGCCAACACGTTTCTCGAGCCGATCTGGAACCGGGAGTACATCCGCGACATCCAGATCACCATGGCCGAAAACTTCGGTGTCCAGGGACGCGGTGCCTTCTACGAAGAGGTGGGCTGCGTGCGCGATGTCGTGCAAAATCATCTGCTGCAAGTGATAGCGCTGCTGGCGATGGATGCGCCCACCGGGCACGATCCGAAGATCATGCAGGCGGAGAAGCTGCGCATTTTTCGGGCCATGCGCCCGCTCGATCCCAAAGAAGTGGTTCGCGGCCAGTTTCGCGGCTATCGCGATGAAGCGGGAGTGGCCAAGGATTCCCAAATCGAGACTTTCGCAGCCCTTCGCCTGCACATAGACACCTGGCGCTGGGCCGATACGCCGTTCTACATCCGTGCCGGCAAGAATCTGCCCGTCACGGCGACCGAGGTGCGAATCACGCTTAAGAAGCCGCCGCTCGACATATTCGATCCTTCCGTCGACATGCCGGCCAACTACGTTCGCCTGCGATTGAGCCCGGAAGTGGTCATTTCCGAGGGAGCCCTGGTCAAACGAAACGGCGAGGACATGCGGGGCGAACCGGTGGAACTCACGGCAAGACATCAGTCGAGCACCGAAAAGTCTCCTTACGAGAGGTTGCTGGGGGATGCCATTCGCGGCGATACCGCGCTGTTTACGCAGGATGAGAGCGTTGAAGCTGCCTGGCGGGTGGTCGACCCGATCCTGAGTGGCGGCCTGCCCGTGCTTCCTTACGATCCGGGGAGTTGGGGACCCGAGGAAGCGCAGGATATCGTCAATGGCGGCGACACCTGGCACGATCCGACCGTGGAGCAGAGCTCGCCGTGCTGAGTCCGGGTGAACTGGTCTTCCTGCTCGATGTCGACAATACCCTGCTCGACAACGATCGCTTCGGCGTCGATCTCGGAGACCGCCTGGAACAATCCTTCGGCGCATTCGAGAAGGCGCGCTATTGGTCGATTATTGCGCGGCGCCGCGAAGAACTCGGCTTGGTCGACTATCTGGGCAGCCTTCAGGAGTTCAGATCCGGGCTCGACGATCACGCAGAACTTCTGGAAATGTCGCCGTTCCTGCTGGAATATCCGTTTTCCGAACGGCTGTTCCCGGATGCGCTTGCGACCATCTCGCATTTGTCGACGATCGGGCGCCCGGTGGTTCTTTCCGATGGCGACATCGTGTTCCAACCGCGTAAAATCCAACGCTCGGGGCTCTGGGCGGCGGTGGAAGGCCGGGTGCTGATCTACGTGCACAAGGAAAAGGTGCTCGACCACGTGCTTCGGCTTTATCCGGCGAAGCACTATGTCATGGTCGATGACAAATCGAACCTGCTCGCGGCGATGAAGAACGTGCTCGGCGCGAGACTCACGACGGTGTTCGTGAGACAGGGCCATTACGCGATGGACCCGCAGGCGCATCTGGTTAGCCCGGCGCCCGACATCACGATCGAACGCATTGGCGATCTAATTAAGTACACTCAGTCCGAATTCAAGGTGCAACCATGAGCAACAGCACAAAGCAACTTCATGATTTGGGTCAGAGCCTATGGCTCGACAACATCACCCGCGACATGCTCGATGACGGCACTCTTAAGCGCTACATCGATACGTTGTCGATCACGGGCCTCACCTCCAATCCCACCATTTTCGACGAGGCCATCGGCAAGACCAAAGTCTACGACAAGGCGATCCGGCAGAAGGCCGATGGAGGCCTGTCGGGTGAAGCCCTGTTCCTGGAAATCGCGCTGGAGGATCTGCGACGTGCGGCAGATCTGTTTCGGCCCGAGTTTGATCGCACCAAGGGAATCGACGGCTGGGTTTCCATGGAGGTTTCGCCGCTGCTCGCGAGCGACACCAAGGGCACCATCGAAGCGGCGCTCCTGATTCACAAGCAGGCGAATCGCCCGAATCTGTATGTGAAGATTCCAGGCACGCCTGAGGGCGTGCCGGCGATCGAGGAGGCGATTTTCGCGGGAGTCCCGGTCAATGTGACGCTGCTTTTCTCGCGTGAACAGTATATTGCCGTCGCGGAAGCCTACATGCGGGGCATCGAGCGCCGTATCGCCGCAGGTCTCGACCCCAAGATCAATTCGGTTGCCTCGGTTTTCATCAGCCGTTGGGACCGCAGCGTCGCCGACAAGGCGCCCAAAGAGTTGGTCAACAAGCTCGGCATAGCAATCGCCCAACGGACCTATCGCGCACACTGCGAACTCATCGCCGGCAAGCGCTGGCAGGATCTTGAATCCAAGGGCGCCCGTAAGCAACGCATGCTGTGGGCGAGCACCGGGGTCAAGGATCCAAATGCCCCGCCCGCGCTCTACGTCGAAGCCCTTGCCGCACCGGAGACCGTGGACACCATGCCCGACAAGACGCTGCTCGCATTCGCCGAAAAGGGCAAAGTGGCCGGCGCGATGGCCAAGGACGGCGGCGATGCCGAAAGTGTGCTGCAGAAATTTGCGGCCGCCGGGATCGACGTAATCGCCCTCGCCAAGCAACTGCAGGAGGAAGGCGCCACCTCGTTCGTGAAGTCTTGGAAGGAATTGATGAAGCGCATCGAGGACAAGAGCGCGGCGCTGGCAAGCGCTTGAGCGAGCGGTTGCATCCGCTCGCCGGAAAACCGGCGCCGGCGGCATCGTTGGTGGACGTGCCGCGACTGGTGACGGCCTACTATACCGAGCGACCGGATCCCGAGGTTGCGAGCCAGCGTGTCGCCTTCGGCACTTCCGGGCATCGCGGCACCTCGTTCGATGCCGCCTTCAACGAAGGCCATGTGCTTGCGATCACCCAGGCAATTTGCGAGTACCGGCAACAGCAACGCATCGGCGGGCCGTTGTTCATCGGCTCTGACACGCACGCATTGTCGGCCCCGGCGTTCGCGAGCGCACTCGAAGTGCTCGCCGCGAACGGCATCGAGGTGATGGTCTCGTCCGGAGGCGAATACACCCCGACCCCAGCGGTTTCCCACGCGATTCTGTCGTTCAATCGCGGCCGCCGCGATGGACTTGCCGACGGCATAGTCATTACCCCCTCGCACAACCCGCCGGACAGCGGCGGCTTCAAGTACAACCCGAGCAACGGCGGTCCCGCAGACACTCAGGTCACAGGCTGGATCGAGAAACGCGCCAATCAGCTGTTGCGCGACAAGCTCGCAGGCATCAAGCGCATGACAGTGGCGGCGGCGCTGCGTTTGAGCAGCACGCATCAACACGACTACCTGAGTGCGTACGTCCAGGAACTCGGTGCCATCATTGACATGGATGCGATCCGCGACGCGAAGATCAGAATGGGCGTAGATCCGTTGGGCGGCGCCGGCGTGCATTACTGGCCGCGCATAGCGGAGCAGTACCGGCTGGATCTGACCGTCACCAACGACGTGGTCGATCCCACATTTCGCTTCATGACCCTCGATTGGGACGGCAAGATTCGCATGGACCCCTCGTCCAGCTATGCGATGCAACGCCTGATAGGACTCAAAGACCGCTTCGATATCGCCTTTGGCTGCGACACCGATCATGACCGGCATGGCATCGTCTGCGCATCCACCGGATTGATGCCCCCCAACCACTACCTGGCGACGGCGGTGGACTACCTGTACCGGTTTAGGCCGCGGTGGCGGCCGGATGCGGCGGTCGGAAAGACCGTGGTCAGCAGCGCCATGATCGACAGGGTGACCAAGAGATTGGGGCGCCGGCTCTACGAGGTCGCGGTGGGGTTCAAGTGGTACGTAAACGGCCTATTGGACGGCAGCCTCGGATTTGGCGGCGAGGAAAGTGCGGGTGCATCCTTCATTCGTCATGACGGGGGCCCCTGGTCCACCGACAAGGATGGCATAACGGCCGCCCTGCTCTCCGCGGAGATCACAGCTCGCACCGGCATGGATCCCGGACGCGGTTATCAGAAGATCTGCCAGGAACTCGGGGCCACCTTCGCAGATCGCGTGGATGCGCCCGCGACGCCCGAGCAGAAAACCCGCCTGAGCAAGCTCGATGCAAAACAAGTGAGAAGCGGCGAGCTGGCGGGAGAACGCATAGAGAGCATCCTCACCCAGGCACCAGGCAACGGCGCTCCCATCGGCGGCATCAAGGTGGTATCCGCAGGCGGCTGGTTCGCAGCTCGTCCCTCGGGCACCGAGAACATCTACAAGATCTATGCCGAGAGCTTTCACGACGTGGCGCATCTCAAGCGGCTGATCGCCGAGGCTCAGGCCATGGTCGACGCAGCACTGGCAACAGCGTGACGCCGCACGTTGCCTAACGGCCCCGACAGCGAACTTAGCGCCGCTGCCAGACGATTGTTGCCCTGGCTGGTGGCCGTGGGACTGTTCATGGAGTCCCTGGACATCACCATTCTGAACACCGCCGTGCCGGCCGTTGCCCACGCTCTGAAGGTTGCGCCGCTGAGCATGAAGGCCGTGCTTGCGAGCTATACGCTGAGCCTGGCGGTGTTCATTCCGATCAGCGGCTGGATGGCCAACCGCTTCGGTACCCGCGATGTATACGCGGCCGCCATCGGCATCTTTACGGCAAGTTCCTTTCTCTGCGGCCTCTCAACCGACATTCATTTCCTGGTGGCCTGCCGAGTTTTGCAGGGCGCGGGGGGCGCCATGATGCTCCCCGTGGGTCGCATCACCATGGTGCGCAGCTTCCCCAAGTCCGAACTTATCCGCGCCATGAGCTTCGTGTCCATTCCAGGCCTCATCGCTCCCATGCTGGGCCCGGTGCTCGGCGGCGCGATCATCCGCTATTTTCATTGGAGCGTGATCTTTTTCGTCAATATACCCATCGGACTGCTCGGTCTTTACATGGTGTACCGACATTTGCCGAATTACCGTGAGACGCGCACGTTTCCACTCGACCTCGTCGGTCTGACCCTGTTCGGCGCCGGCATTTCGCTGTTGTCGTACGTACTGGAGGTGTTCGGCGAGACCTCCCTGAGCGGCCGGGAGATGCTCGGTCTCCTGGCTTTATCGGCGGCACTGCTCGCGGCGTATCGGGCGCATTCGCGCCGCGTCGCGCATCCGCTCTTGCGCCTCGGTCTGCTCAAATTCCGCAGCTTCCGGGTCGCGATCACCGGCAATCTGTTTACCCGACTGGGCATCGGCGGCATACCTTTCCTGTTGCCCCTGCTGTATCAGGTCGGCCTCGGATTCACACCGATCCAATCGGGTCTGCTCATCATGCCGCAGGCGTTTGCCGCGATGAGCCTGAAACTCACGATGCCGAAGATCCTGCAGAAATTTGGCTACCGGACCGTTCTGATCGTCAACACGCTCTCGCTCGGGGCAATGATCGTGCTGTTTGCGACCATCGATGTCGGAACGCCCGCCTGGTTGATCGTGCTACAGGCCTTCGCCTATGGATTCCTCACATCCCTGCAATACACGAGCATGAACACCCTCGTGTACGCCGATGTGGGCGAACGCGACACCGCAGATGCCAGCACCATTGCCAGCACGGTGCAGCAGCTGGCGGTGAGCTTCGGCGTGGCCACCGCCTCGCTGACCGCCGCCGTTTTCATCCCCGAACACACCCTGGCCTCGCCAGCGCAGATGATCCACGGCGTTCACTCGGCGCTCCTCGCTCTCGCAGCGCTCACGATCGCCTCGACCGTGGTCTTCAGTGTATTGAAGAGCGGCGACGGCGCGGCGGTGAGCCAGCACAAGGCGGAGTTGCCGGCAGCCTAGTGGCCTGAGCGGGATAGCGCAGCTTCGCGCACGCGACGCACCTCATAAGCCTTGAGGTGGGCATAGGCGAGCTTGAGCAGCGCCCTGGGTTCCCGGCTGCGGCTCAGTAAATCGCCGACGATGTGGTCTGCCTCGACCCGGGACTTGTTTTCTATGTCGCGGAACATCGAGGCGGTGAACTCGGAGCCGGGGCCAGTGAGTATCGATACGGCGATGTCCACGGTCGCGCTGCTCGGCGCAAAGCCGTTTTCCGCGGCGATCGCCGAGCACTCCGCGATGAGACCGCGGGCAATCTCGCTGCCACCGGAGGCGACGATGTCGCCGACGCTGGCGCGCATCAGGCAGGTCAGGGACGCGGCGGATGCGATGAAAACCCATTTTTCCCACAAATCCTGCAGGATTTTGCGGCTTATGCCGGTCTCAAAACCGGGAACACTCAACACTCGGGACAGCTCCTCGAGCAAGGCGTCCTGCGGCGTGCGCGACCCCAGCACCAGTGTTTGATACTGCCCGAAGTGGTGAATTACTCCTTGGGCGTCGAGCGTCGAGGAGATCCTCGCCAAGCCGCCCAGCACCCGCTCGCTGCCAAACCGCTCGTCGAGCTTGTCCATGTGACGCAGACCGTTGAGCAGCGGGACAATATGACTGCGTGGACCCATCGCAGGCGCAACATCGGCCATGCATGAGTCCAGATCGTATGATTTGCAGCTGAGGAGAATCAGATCGAAGGGTTGTTTGAGCTCCGCGGCGATCACGGTCGGGGGGGCCGGCAGATTCAAGTCGCCGAGCGGGCTGCGTACGTTGAGGCCGTCACGCGCCAAAAGGGCGGCCCGGGCCGGCCGCACCAAAAAAGTGACGTCGCGGCCCGCGGCCATCAGGCGCGCGCCGAAGTATCCGCCGATCGCGCCGGCGCCTACCGTGAGGATTCTCATGGGAGCGCGGTTATTCCTTCTTTATCTCGTGTCCGCCGAACTGATTTCGCATGGCAGCGAGCAGCTTGTCGGTGAACGAATCATTGTCGCGCGAGCGCAGCCGCTCGAGCAGCGACAGCGTGATAATCGGCGCCGATACGCCGAGCTCGATCGCATCGGCCACGGTCCAGCGTCCCTCACCCGAATCGGCAACGAACGGCGCGATGCCTTTGAGGGTTGGATTCTTCTCCAGCGCGTTGGCGCTCAGATCCAGCAACCAGGAACGCACCACGCTGCCATAGCGCCAGATCTGCGCTATCTGGAACAGGTCGAGCTTGAAGTCCTGTTTGTGCTGGAGAATGGAAAAACCTTCCGCGTAGGCCTGCATCAGGCCGTATTCAATGCCGTTGTGGACCATTTTGGTGTAGTGGCCCGAGCCCACCGGTCCAACCCGGCCCCAGCCCTTGTCCTTGGCCGGCGCGAGGGCTTCGAAGATCGGTCGCAGCGACTCGCACACGGCTTCGTCGCCCCCGATCATCAGACTGTACCCTTCTGTCAGGCCCCAAACGCCGCCGCTGGTACCGGAGTCGACGAAGTTGATGCCCCGCTGCTTCAGGGTATCGGCGCGGCGCTGGCTATCCTTGTAGTTGGAATTGCCCCCATCAATGATGGTGTCGCCAGGCGCGAGCAAGGGCATGAGGTTTTGAATGGTGCTGTCGGTAATGGCGCCCGCAGGAACCATCAGCCACACCGCGCGCGGGGACTTCAATTTGCCGACCAGCGCCTCCAGCGAGGCGGCAGATTCGCAGCCCTTCTCTTCTAGGGCTTTGCGGGCCGGTTCCGCCGGATCGTAGCCGACCACGCGGTTACCACCACGGGCAATACGTTGCGCCATGTTGGCGCCCATACGACCCAACCCAATCATTGCAATTTCCATAGTAATCAACCGTGCTGAAGCGCGAACGCGGGGGCACTCAGTATAGATCCCGGCGCGCGAGTAGGTCGAGCCGCCGTTCAGGCGGCGTAAACGGAGCCGAGAGGCGAACCCCCTGATTTGCGCTGCGATCACCCTGCAAGGGTCGGCATGGTTCATCAATGCGTTGCGGAGCTGAGGAGAATTTCCGCTGCGTGGTGGCGGTCCCTAGAGCGCCCGAGAGATCAGTTCCTTCATGATCTCGTTGGTACCGCCATAGATGCTCTGCACTCGCGCGTCGGCAAACATGCGGCAAACGAGATATTCGTTCATGTATCCGTAACCGCCATGCAACTGCAGGCACTCATCGATCACCTGCATCTGATTTTCCGTGACCCAATACTTCGCCATTGAGGCCGTGACCGTGTCCAAAGTCCCGGCGACCACCTTCGCAATGCAGTCGTCTACGAACACGCGCGCCACGCGAGTCTTGGTGGCAAGTTCCGCGAGTTTGAACTTGGTATTTTGGAATTCGACGATGGTCTTGCCGAAAGCCTTGCGCTCCTTCACGTAACGCAGGGTCTCTTCGAGAGCGCCCTCCATCGCGGCGACTCCCGCCACTGCAATCACCGCCCGCTCATATGGCAAATCCCGCATCAGCTGATAGAAGCCTTGTCCTTCGGCATCGCCCAGCAAATCGGCCGTCGGCACCCGGACATTCTCGAAGAACAGCTCCGAAGTATCCTGTGATTTCATGCCCATCTTGTCGAGTATCCGGCCGACCTTGAAGCCTGTTAGGTTCTCGGTCTCGACCATGATGATGGAAGTCCCCTTGGCGCCGGCGCCGGGCTGGGTCTTGACCACCAGCGCGATGAGCCCCGCCAGATAGCCGTTGGAGATGAAGATCTTGGAGCCATTGATGAGATAGTGCTCGCCATCGCGTTCCGCGCGGGTCTTCAAACCCTGCAGGTCGGATCCTGCGGCCGGCTCGGACATGCCGATGGCACCGATCAGTTCGCCGGCCGCCATGCGCGGCAGCAAGCGGCGTTTCTGCTCCTCGGTTCCGTGATTTAGAACATAGTGCGCGCAAATGCTGTGCACGCCTTGCCCGAATCCTGAAATACCACGGCGCGCCATCTCCTCGTAAACGATGGCCTCGTGGCGAAAGTCTCCGCCGGCCCCGCCATATTCTGCCGGTACGTCGGTGCAGAGAAACCCCATCTCCCCGGCCTTGCGCCAAATTTCCTTACCCACATGCTGCTGCTTGCGCCACGACGCGTCATTTGGAACCATCTCGGTCTCGACGAACCGAGACACCGACTCGCGGAAAATCGCGAGATCGTCATCCATCCATCCCGACACTTGTGCGCTCATATTCTTTCCCACCAGGCGAAGAGTTAGCCGTTATGGTACCGCGGCTGCGCCGGAGTATTCCGGTGCTCATCGCCGGCGAGACGCAAGCGGCTCGTAACAACCGGAGCGGAATCGCTCGACATAAACCATGCGCCCCGCACGGCGACGGTGCACAATATGGCCGAACTCCCCCAGCCCCGCCAACCTGATAAGAGAGGCCATGGTCGACGACAATCGAAGCCACGTGATCTCCTCGGCGAAGGTTGCCCTAGCCGTTCTTGCCTTCATTAATCTCTTGAGTTACCTCGATCGCTACATCGTCGCTGCGGTCGCCGAGAGCCTGAAACACGCCAACCTCGGACTCACCGACGCCAATCTAGGCACCCTGATGTCGGCATTCTTGATCGTCTACACGCTCACCGCTCCATTCTTCGGCGCCTTCGGCGACCGGCGTTCGCGACCGCGCCTGATTGCGCTCGGCATCTCCATCTGGAGCTTTGCAACCGCGCTCTCGGGCTTTGCCAGAAACTACCTGGGCCTGTTCCTCGGGCGCTCGGTGGTCGGCGTCGGCGAGGCGTCCTACGTGACCATTGCGCCGAGCCTGTTGAGTGACTATTTTCCACTGCGACAGCGCGGCCGAGTTATGGCAGTGTTTTTCTGCGCCATCCCCGTGGGCTCCGCGCTTGGCTATATAGTCGGTGGAATCGTCGACAAGCACTTTGGATGGCGTGCGGCGTTCTTCGTAGCCGGGTGGCCGGGGCTGCTGCTCGCCGGATTGTGCCTGCTGATGAGGGACCCTCCCCGTGGAGCGAGCGAGGACGTCAAGCCGGCGCCGGCCGCCAAGTCCCGCGGCAACATGGTGATCGAGACTGCGCGCACCTACGCCAGACTTCTGAAAGACCGGGCCTACGGTCTTACGGTGCTCGGATATGCGGCCTATACGTTCGCCGTGGGCGGCCTCGCCTTCTGGATGCCGGCCTTTCTCGAGCGAGTGCGCGGCATTGCGAGGGTCGATGCGACGGTGAGCTTCGGCACCATTGTGGTGGTCACCGGCCTCGTCGGCACTTTCATCGGCGGCTGGGTTGGCGACTATCTCGCCAAACGATCCGGACAGGCGTATCTGTGGCTGTCCGCGGCTTCGACGCTGATCGCCGCGCCCCTGGTTTGGCTGGCGCTCACCGCGCCCAGCTACAAGGTCTACTACTCCGCGATGGTGTGCGCCCAGTTGTGCCTGTTCCTCTCGACAGGACCGATCAATGCCGCCATCGTCAATCTGGTCTCCCCCTTGGAACGCGCCAGCGCCATCGCGCTCAGCGTGTTTTCGATTCACCTCCTCGGCGATGTGATATCGCCGCCTTTGATAGGCGCACTTTCAGACGCATCGTCGCTCCAGCAGGCCGTCAAAATTGTGCCGCTGGCGGTGGTTTTGGCGGCTGTCGGCTGGACTTTTGCAGCCATGAGCAAACCGAGGCTGAACCGTGGCCAGGATGGTCGAGGTTCGGCTCCCGCTTGACGCAGCTTAAATGCGCCTGAAGTCCTTTCCCGGATCGTGGGCAACGCCTGATCAGTGATGGTCGCGGGCGGCGCGGATGCGCTCAAGATGAAGCGTCAAGTTCGCATCTGCGGCCATGTCCTCGATGTCGGTGCTGAGTTTGCGCTGCCAGTTGGGATATTCGTGGTGGGTACCCGGAACGTTGACAGGATCAATCATGCCAAGCAGGTCCTCGACCTGCACCGCGACCATGCGGGCAGTTGACCGCGCAAGATACAGGTGCAGAGCTTGCGCAAGATCGCTGGTAAACGGATCATCAGGACTCGCCGGCGAGTGGGGCCGCAAGCCTTCCGCATCGAGCACAGCGAGCAACTCGCGGCGGTCACGCTCGCGCTCCTGGATGATTTCCTGTTCCAGTTCGGCGCTTGGATATAAAGCCAGTCCGCGCCGCAGATCTATGTCCCGCCCTTCCCAAAAACTGCGCAAAGTCGGCATGTCATGAGTCGTGACGGTGGCCAGGGCGTGACGCAAGTACTCAACCGGCCGGCGGAAGCGTCCGTCGTGTTTCTCGAACAGCAGCACCTTGTAGTGATATAGACCGAACTCCGGCATGGCGTGCCGCATTTCGTCCGGCACCACGCCAAGGTCTTCGCCGACGATGAGGCAATGGTTGCGTGCGCTTTCGAGCGCTACTACGGTCAGCAACTCGTGCAGCGGGTAATGCACGTAGGCTCCGTCGCGCGGCGACGACCCGGCAGGCACCCACCAGAGCCTGAACAACGACATGACATGGTCGAGACGCAGCGCGCCGTAGTAGCGCATGTTATTGCGCAACAAGCGGATGAAGCCCTGCAATTTCAGCCCCAACATGGATGAAGGATCTTGCGGCGGAATTCCCCAGCCCTGCCCCTTGAGCGCCAGCGGGTCGGGTGGCGCGCCGATTTCCGCGCCCAAGGAATAAGCCTGCCGGTCGACCCAAGTTTCCGAGCCACCGGGATTCGCGCCGACGGCATAATCACCGTATAGGCCCACGGCCATGCCTAGATCCCGACCCAGACGCTGGGCCGCCAGCAATTGCTCGTGCGCGAGCCACTGCAGGTACACGAAGAACTCGACCTGGACCGGGTGTTCGGCGGCAAAGCGGGTCGCCGCCCGGCCATTCACGTCTCGAAATTCCTCCGGCCAGTTCATCCAGCCCGATTGACATTCCTGCGCCAGTCGAAAGTGCCGATCCAAAGCGTCGAAGCGCGCGTGCATCTGCAGAGGAGCGCCGCAGGCGGTGACGAACGCCCGGTAGCGCCTGCCGCGTTCGCTGGCAGACTCGAGATGGCGCTCGCGAAACTCGCGGTAAAGAATCTCCAAGACCTCGAACTTGAGCTGCGCCACGCCTTGGTAATCAACGTGGCTTCGCGCCCGCAAATCCGCCAAACGCGACTGAAAGCGCGGATCGTTGCAGCGTTCCTGGGCGAGTGCGCTGTGCACATAGTCGGCCACCTGGGGCACCGCGATGTAGAGCACGTTCAGAAAATGGCGGCTCGAGGCGCTGTAGGGGCTGGCACGTTCTGGATCGGCCGGTGCCAGCGCGTGCAGCGGGTTCAAGCCGATGAAGCCCGCGCCATGCGCGGCCGCCCAGCGTATCAGCAGCGTCAGATCGTGGAAGTCCCCGATCCCCCAATTTTCACGCGACCGCACCGTGTAGAGCTGTACGGCGAGCCCCCACAGCCCGCGACCGCCCGCCAGGGGCTCCGGCTCGAAGCAGCGCGGTGGCGCGCAGATGAGTAGGCAACGCTCTGCCGGAGCGTTCCCCAGCCTGACATCGAGTTCGTGATATCCAGGCGGCAGGTCGACCGGCAGTTCGAACAAACGACGGGTAATCCACGTGCCTTCCATTTCACCGCGCCAGGTCTCGCGGCAATCGGCGCTGGAAACCGTCCCCTGGCGCTTGCTGCCATCCTCCAGATGGAGCGACCAGAGGAGCGTCGCTCCGAATTGGCGAGCGGTAAAATTGATCTCGATGACGGCGCGTGTGCCGCGCACGGCCACCAGTGCGGGAAGGAAATTTCGCCATCTGCCGATTTCGATCTGACTCACGGCCGCCACCATCGCCGCATGATCGTCGACCGGGCAGCCCATGGCCCGCAGAATCCCGATCTTTGTCTCCAAACTGAAATATTTCAGTTCGCCGCGATAGTCGTGATAGGCCTCGCCGATGCCGCGCGCTCTGGCCAGTCGCTCGATGATCCCATGGTCCAAGATCAGCACTCCAAGAGCGCAACGCTGCGCGCGGTCAGTGTGTACTCCTGTGCCGATCCCAGGCTCTTTGCCGTCAGCCCGGTGATCGAAGTGTCGAACAGACAGATCCATGGTCCATCCGCAGCCGGCAGTTTGAAGGACTGCGCCTGTTCGCCGGCATTGACCAACAACAGCAGGTGTTCCACGGAGCCTGACTGTTGTCCGTACCATATACCCAAGGCGCGCAGAGAGGAATCATGCCATTGTTCCTGAGCCATCTCGCCGCCATGAACATTGAGCCACGTGACATCCTTGATACCGGGGCGGGTCGCGGCGCCCTTCAAAAATGTCTCGCGCCGAAATTCGACGTGGTGGCGCCTGAGCTGAGCGAGCAGCTGCACGAATTCCAGCAATTCGTGGTTGGCGCTGCGCAGACCCCAGTCCATCCAGGATATTTCATTGTCCTGACAGTAGGCGTTGTTATTGCCCCGCTGGGTGCGAGCGAGCTCGTCGCCCGCCTGCAACATGGGCACGCCCTGAGAAAAGAACAGGGTCGCGAGGAAATTGCGCATCTGGCGCTTGCGCAGGGAAACAATGTTCGGATCCTCGCTGGGCCCCTCGGCCCCGCAGTTCCAGCTCAAATTGTTGCTGTGGCCGTCCTGGTTTTCTTCCAGGTTGGCTTCGTTGTGCTTGTCGCTGTAGCTGACGAGGTCGCACAAGGTGAACCCATCGTGCGCGGTGATGAAATTGATGCCCGCGGTCGGCTTGCGGCCGTCGTGCCTGAAAAAGTCGCTCGACCCTGCAAAGCGCTCGGCGAGTTCTCCGACCCGCCCGGAATCGCCGCGCCAGAAGCTGCGAATCGTGTCGCGATAACGGTCATTCCATTCCGACCAGCCGGGCGGGAAACGACCCAGTTGATACCCTCCCCAGCCCACATCCCAGGGTTCGGCGATCAGCTTGACGTAGGCGAGCGAGGACTCCGCACGCAGGGCCTTGAACAGAGACGCGTGCTCGTTGAACCCGTTGGCGTCTCGACCCAATACGGTCGCGAGATCGAAGCGAAATCCATCGACATGCATTTCCTCGACCCAGTACCTCAGACACTCGACGATCAGGGACCGCACCTGCGGGTGGTCGCAGTTGACGGTATTTCCGCAGCCGGTCAGATTCTCGTAGAAGCGCAGATCCGTCGGCGTCAAACGATAGTAGACGGAGTTGTCGATGCCACGCAGCGACAGCATCGGCCCATGCTCGTTGCCCTCGGCGGTATGGTTGAAGACCACATCGAGGATGACCTCGATACCCGCGGCGTGCAGCGCCTTGACCATGGTCTTGAATTCGACAACCGCATCCTCCACGGCATATTGGTTGGCGGGAGCGAACCAGGCAATCGAGTTGTAGCCCCAATAATTTGTCAGGCGCCGTTCCAGCAGAAACTCTTCGCTGACGAACGCCTGGCATGGCAACAGTTCCACCGCCGTGACGCCGATGGACTTCAAATGCTCTATGACTGCCGGGACGCTCATCCCGAGATATTTCCCGCGCCATGCCATCGGCACCGCCGGATGCAGCTTGGTGAAGCCCTTGACGTGCAGTTCGTACATCACCGTGTCGCGCCACGTGATCCCGGGAGGCCGGTCGCCTTCCCAGTCGAAGTGCCGGTCGATCACCCGCGAGCGCAGCTTCGGCCCTCCGGAAAGCTCGCGGGAATATGGATCGACCAGAGTAACCGAGGGATCGAAGCGGTGTCCGTTTTCCGGTTCATCCGGGCCGTGCACGCGAAACGCGTAGTGCGTGCCGGGCCCCGCGCGGCGCGGCGAGACCAGGCCATGCCAGACATTTCCGGTGCGTGCCGGCAGATCGTAGCGCGAGATCTCGGCATCGCTCTCCGCATCGAACAGGCACACCTCCACCCGCGTGGCGTTGCTGGAGAAGAGCGCGAAGTTGACGCCGCGCTGGGTCCAAGTGGCTCCCAGCGGGCGCGGCAAACCGGCCTGAATTAACCTCACCGCACCGTCCTAGATCACCGGACGGACCGACCAGATCCGGTCGGCGTATTCGCGGATGCTTCGGTCGCTGGAGAAATAGCCCATGCTGAGGCAGTTGAGGACCGCGCGGCGGCTCCAGATCTCTTCGTTCACATACAGGGCGTCGACCTCGTCCTGCGCGCGCGCATATGCCGCGTAGTCCGCCAACACCAGAAACGGTTCACCATCGCTCAGCACCCGATCGACGATCAGATGTGCATCGTAGGTCTCGCGGATGAAGTCCAGGGTGCGCCTGAGCTGCGGCAGCTGCTCGAGTTCGGCATGGGGTCTATAGCCGGCGGCACGCCGCTGCGCGACCTGCTCCGCAGTGAGCCCGAAGATGAAAATGTTCTCCGCTCCGACATGGTCGCGAATTTCGATGTTGGCGCCGTCCAACGTGCCTATGGTGAGCGCACCGTTCAGCGCGAGCTTCATGTTACCGGTACCCGAGGCCTCCATGCCCGCGGTCGAGATCTGCTGCGACAGGTCCGCGGCCGGAATGATCCTCTGCGCCAGGGAGACTTCGTAGTCTGCGAGAAAGACCAGCTTGAGCTTGCCGCGTGCATGTGGATCCTGATCTATAGTGCGCGCGACGTTGTTGATCAGTTTGATGATGGCCTTGGCCATCGCGTAACCCGGAGCCGCCTTGCCGGCGAAGAACACGGTTCGCGGTACTACGGGGGCCTCGGGATGCTCGCGGATGCGCAAGTAGCGGCTGACGACATACAGCAGGTTGAGTAGCTGGCGCTTGTACTCATGGATGCGTTTCACCTGCACGTCGAACAGCATGTCGATTTCCAACTGCATGCCGGTGCGCTTGAAAACTTCGGCCGCGAGACGCTGCTTGTTGGTGCGTTTGATGCCGCGGAACTGCCGGCGGAATTCCGCATCGTCGGCGGCGCCGATCAAGCGGCCGAGTTCTTCGAGATCGTTCTCCCAGGCTCGACCCAGATGCTGGGTCAGCAGCGCCGACAAGCCGGGATTAGACTGTTTGAGCCAGCGGCGCACCGCGATGCCGTTGGTCACATTCACGAATCGGTCGCGGAATACCTCGTTGAATTCGCGAAATACCACCTTGCGCATCAGATCGGAATGCAGCTGCGCCACCCCGTTGACGCGGTGGCTGCCGATAATGGCCAAATGCGCCATGCGCACGCGCCGGTCGCCGCCGTCGTCGATGATCGAGAGATTGCGGCGCCGGTCGATGTCGCCCGGAAACTGGTGGTCGAGCGCCAGCAGGAAATCGCGGTTGATCAGATAGATGATCTCCAGATGGCGCGGCAGCAGACGCTCGAACATCGCCACCGACCACGTTTCGAGCGCCTCGGGCAGCAGGGTGTGATTGGTGTAGGAGAACACTCCATTGGTGATGCGCCAGGCCTCCTTCCAGGGCAGGCGTTCTTCATCCACCAAAAGGCGCATCAGTTCCGGGATGGCGATCGCCGGATGCGTGTCGTTCAGCTGGATGGCAATAGATTCCGGCAGGCTGCCGAGCGAACGGCCCTCGCGCTTGTGAGTCACGAGGATGTCCTGCAGGCTCGCGCTCACGAAGAAATATTGCTGCTTGAGCCGCAGCTCCTTGCCCTGCGGCGTGGAATCGTCGGGATATAGCACCCGCGACAGGTTTTTCGCCTCGACTTGCTCGGCGACCGCCGCCCCGTAATCGCCGTGATTGAAGGACTCGATGCGAAACGGCGTGATGCCGCGCCCCGACCATAGGCGCAGATGATTCACTGTGGGACCGGCATTCCCCGGGGTCAGCTGATCGAACCCGATCGCATGGATATCGTTGGTGCCGACCCAGCGGTGCGGCCCGCTCGCATCGGCGCCCGCATCCGCCTCGCTGCGCCCGCCGAATTTCACCGTGTAGCGCGCACTGCCGCGCGGGGTCTCCCAGACGTTTCGCAGGCGCAGCCAGCTGCTCGCCACCTCGCGCTGACCGCCGTCCTCGGCGACGACCTGGGTGAAGATGCCGTAATCGTAGCGGATGCCATAGCCCACGGCCGGGTACTGGAGGGTGGCCAGGGAATCCAGAAAGCAGGCCGCGAGGCGACCGAGGCCGCCGTTGCCAAGTCCGGGATCAACCTCCTCCGCCGCTATATCATCCAGATCGTGGCCCATGCTCTTGAGCGCGGTGCGTGCTTCGTGTACGAGGTCCCCTTCCAGGCTGGAGAGTGCATTCAGCAACGAGCGCCCCGGCAGGTATTCGACCGAAAAATAGCAAACGCGCTTTACATGCGCATTCGCGACGCGCCGTTGCGTCGCCAGCCACCTGAGCATCAACTCCTCGCGCACGGCAAGAGAAAGCGCGTCGTAGATGTCACGCCGAGTGGCAGTGTCGGGATTCTTGCCGAGGCTGCGGGTCAAACGCTCAAGGAGCGCCGCCAGCAGGGTCCCCGGCTGAAGCGCGGCGGTGCGCCGATTGGCGAATTGGCTCTCTGTGGAATCCATATTGGTGGGTTATTATAGGGTTCTTACCTGAACCGGGATGGGCGAAGCTCACAATGCGGATTTTCACTTGAACGCTGCATCATTGGCTGTAGGCGTCGATGTAGGCGGATCCTCCATCAAGTGCGCTCTCATCGATCTGAAAACCGGGACCTTCGCCGGCGAGCGGTTCAGCACCCCCACTCCGGCACACGAATCAACCGACGCCCTGCTGGACGCATTGACCGGCGTGGTGGCAAATATTCCCGGCGAGCATGCCGTCGGACTCGCCTTTCCGAGCGTGATCCGCGATGGCCGCGTGCGCACCGCGGCAAACATCAACAAAGCCTGGATCGGCCAGCCATTGGCGCAGATGGCGAGCGAGCGGTTGAAGCGGCATGTGGTTCTCATCAACGATGCCGATGCGGCAGGCCTGGCGGAATTGCAATACGGGGCCGCACGCAATGTCCCCGGCACGGTATTGCTGCTCACGTTGGGCACCGGCATCGGCAGTGCCCTGTTCGTCGACGGCAAGCTCGTGCCGAATACAGAACTCGGCCACTTGGAGGTCGCCGGCCGCGAGGCCGAAAAGCGCGCATCGGGAAAAGCAAAGATCGACGGGAACTTGGGCTGGGATGCGTGGGCCGAAGAACTCAACAGAGTGTTGAAGGAATTACATGCGCTGTTGTGGCCTGATCAGATAGTTCTATGCGGTGGGATTACCGAAGAGCCCGAGAAGTTCATGGACAAACTCAAATGCGAGGCGCGCCTATGCATCGGAGCCATGCGCTCGGAGGCCGGTATCGTCGGTGCGGCTTGGGCCACGACATTGGTTGCTCGAAAAACTCCTTAAGAGCCTGCGTCGTCCTCGCCTCGCTGCTGCTCGGCGCCTGCGCCGGCGCACCGCGGACGCCGCCGACCGGCAGTTCCATCATCGTTCCGTCTGCCCCCGCCGCAACTGCCTCGGCGGCGGACGCTCGCATCCAGATGGTCGACAGCGCTACGGCCATGATCGGCCAGCCTTACCGGTGGGGCGGCGCTGCGCCCGGCGGCTTTGATTGCAGCGGCCTGGTCTACTACGCAGCCGCCGGCGCGGGCTTGCGCCTGCCACGCACTGCGCGCGAGCAGGAGGACTTCGGCGCTCCTGTGGCACGCACCCAGGTGCGCGCCGGCGATCTGGTCTTCATGCATCTGAAACGCAAGGAACTGCACGTTGGAATCGCGCTCGACGGCACGCGCTTCATTCACGCTCCCTCGAGCGGCGGCCACGTGCGGATCGACTCGCTCAATGCACCGCCCTACGCGGAAGGATTCATTGGCGCGCGGCGCGTCATCGAAAAGCGCTGAGGTAGGCTATCATTCGTGCACCCAACGATGAGGAATTGACATGAAGCTCTACTATTTCAAAGGCGCCTGCTCGCTGTCTCCGCACATTGTTCTGCTCGAACTGGGCTTGCCCTTCACGCTGGTTCAGGTGGACGCGAAGGCGAAGCGTACTGAAGGCGGCGCCGACTACCTCAAAGTCAATTCCAAGGGGGCGGTTCCCGCGCTGGAACTCGACAACGGACAGGTGCTCACCGAAGGCCCGGCGATCGTGCAGTATCTTGCGGACCTCAAGCCCGACGCGGGGCTTGCCCCGAAAGCGGGGAGTTTCGAACGTTACCGGCTGATGGAGATCCTCAACTACATCACCTCCGAAGTGCACAAAGGCTTCAGTCCGCTCTTCAATCCCGCAATCACAGCGGAGTGGAAAGAGGCGACTCTCACCGCGCTCGGCAAGAAATTCGATTGGCTCACCGGCTTTCTCGGCAGCCGCGAGTACCTGCTCGGCAGTCAGTTCAGCGTGGCGGATGCGTATCTGTTCACGGTCCTGGGCTGGACCAAGCCACTGAAGATCGATCTTTCCAAGTGGCCGGTGTTGGCCGCCTATCACACACGCATTCTGCACCGGCCCAAGGTGCAGGAAGCTATGCGAGCTGAAGGGCTGGTGAAGTAAATTGCAAAGCAGCGAGTCGCGCGTATAGCGGACTGTGCTGCAGAAGCTCGGCGTGGGACCCGACCGCGATCTTGTGTCCGTGATCCATGACGACGATCCGATCGGCTTTCAGCACCGTCGCCAGGCGGTGCGCGATGATGATGGTGGTACGGCCGCGCATCAGCTTCTCGAGCGCCTCCTGCACCAGCCGTTCCGATTCGGCATCCAGGGAACTGGTGGCCTCGTCGAGCAGCAGGATAGGCGGATCCTTCAGGATGGCGCGGGCCAACGCGATGCGCTGGCGCTGTCCGCCCGACAGGCGGGTGCCGCGCTCACCGAGGAATGTGTCATAGCCCTGAGGTAGTTTCTTCAGGAAGCCGTCCGCGGCGGCCGCCACGGCAGCCGCCTCGATTTCCTCATCGCTTGCCGTCGGCCTGCCGTAACGGATGTTCTCGCGCGCGGTCGCCCCGAACAGCATCGTCTCCTGCGGGACCAGGCCGATGCGGGCACGCACGTCTTCGGGTTTCAGATCGGTGAGCGCCACATCGTCGATCAGGACGCGCCCTACTGCCGGGTCGTAAAAGCGCAGCATCAACTGGAACGTGGTGCTCTTCCCCGCGCCCGAGGGACCCACGAAAGCGATGGTCTCGCCCGGCGCCACTTCCAGGCTGAAATGCTCGAGTGCCGAAGCGTCGGGTCGCGAGGGGTAGCGGAACGTAACGTTCTCGAAGCGAATCGCCCCGCTGATGCGCGCAGGCAAAACCAATGGGTGCGCAGGAGGGCCGATGACCGGCCTCGCCGCCAGGAGCTCCGAGAGCCGTTCCATAGCGCCCGCTGCACGCTGCATTTCGCCCCACATTTCGGAGAGTGCTGCCGCGGAGGATCCGACGAACACCGCGTAGAACAGGAATTGGCTGAGTTGTCCGTATGTGAGCTGGCCTGCCAGCACCTGGCGCGCGCCCAGCCAGAGCACGAAGGTGATCCCGGCAAACACCAGGGTAATGCCGAGCGCCGTCAGCGCGGCGCGCACGCGGGTGCGCCGTACCGCGGTCTTGAAGCTGTCTTCCACGGCGCCCTGGAAACGCTGGCTCTGCAATTCCTCCAGAGTGAACGCCTGCACGGTCTGGATGGCGTTCAGGGTCTCATCGGCCATGCCGCTGGTATCGGCGATCCTATCCTGCGATGCGCGCGACAGCCCGCGCACGCGACGGCCGGTGATGATGAGCGGCGCGACGACAACCGGCATCAGCACCAATATGACGCCCATGAGCTTTGCACTGGTGAGACCCATCAACACCAGCGCACCCACCAAGCTCAAGATTGACCTGAGGATGATGGACAGGTTGACCCCCGAAATCGCCTGGACGAGGGTGGTATCGGTGGTCAAGCGCGACAATACCTCACCGACCCGCGTGGTTTCGAAGAACATCGGATCCATGCGCACGACCCGCCGGTAGATGGCGGTGCGAAGATCCGCAACCACGCGTTCGCCGACCCACGTGACCATGTAGAAGCGCAGTGCGGCGAACAGGCCGTAGGCCACGGCAGCCGCCAGGAAGCCGATGAAATACAGGTTGATAGTGGCTGCGCTGCGCGTCGCAAGCCCATGATCGATCAGGCCGCGGAGCGCGACGGGCAGCACCAGCAGCGAGGCGGAAGCTATCAAAAGGGCCGCCAGAGCGAGCACCATCATGAGGCGGTAGGGCCTTAAAAACGGCATCAATGCGCGCAGCGGGTCTAGCGATTTGGCGCGGGGGCGGTCCTCAGGATGGGGCATGCGTCCGATGATCCCACAAGTGCATGACGATGGCTAAGTTGTGTCCCCGCAACGTAGCTTATTGCACACCCTTTCCACTGGACTGCCGTTATGGTGCAATGGCTCGGGGATTTGGAGCCGAATAACGAGCCGAAATGGTTCGCCACAAGGGATGCTTCATGATGCAAAAGCCTGTCCGTCTTGCGTTGCGTGAGAACTACGTCCGCACTTTGCCCACCAGAAAACTGAGCGTATCGGCAGCAGCCGTCGCTGCGCTGCTCTGTCTGGGTGCGGCGACGATCTCACATGGCGCCGACGTGGCGGACAATGCGGCCGAAAATCAGGGGCCGCTGGCGGATATCATCGTGACGGCTACGCGTCACGACGAGTCGTTGAGCAAGGTGCCCATCAGCGTCACGGCGGTGACGCAGGAAGCGATGGATATCAAGGGCATCAAGGACATTTCCGATATCGCACGCTTCACGCCGGGCGTTACGGTCGACACTTCGGGCACCAACAACATAGCGATCCGCGGCATCTCCTCGAGCGGCGGCGCGGGAACCACGGGCATTTACATCGACGACACGCCGATCCAGATTCGCGCGCTCGCGTTCAATCCGGACGATGCACTGCCCAAGTCGTTCGACATTGACCGCGTGGAAGTGCTGCGCGGACCGCAGGGCACGCTGTTCGGCGCAGGCTCCGAAGGCGGCACGGTGCGATACATCACCACGCAGCCCAGCCTGACGAAGACCAGCTTCTACAGCCGCGATGAAGTGTCCTATACCGAGGGCGGCGCGCCCAGCTACGAGGCAGGCGTTGCGGGCGGCATGCCGCTTATAGACGGCAAGCTCGGCGCCCGTTTGACGATCTGGTACCGGCGCGACGGCGGCTATATCGATCACATCGATCCGACCTCCTTGCAGACCATCGAGAAGAACGCCAATTACGAGCAGACCTTCCTCGCACGTCTCTCGACGCTCTGGCAGGTGAGCGACAGCTGGTCGGTACAGCCCTCGATCTACTACCAGGACCGGTTCCGTAACGAGTTCAACGACTACTGGCCGCTCTATTCGAATCCCAGCAACAACCGCTTCGTCAGTGCCGATCCGGACACGCGCACCGATCCGGACCGCTTCTATCTTGCTTCCTTCAAGGTGGAAGGCGACATTGGAATAGCCAAGCTGATCTCCAACACCTCGTTCTATCACCGCATTGAGGAAACCGGGTACTCGGGCACCCTCTACAACCTCGGCTTCTATCAGTCGGGCGTGTTCATCAACGGGGACGGGAGTCCGGCCTCCTCGACCTATCCACTGCTCGACGGCAGCGGCGTACATCTGCCGCCAGGACTCACGAACTATCGTTCGCCGGCATCCATTGACAACACGCAGCGAAATTTCGCGCAGGAAATCCGCCTGCAGTCCAACGATCCGTCGGCCAAGCTGCAATGGACCACGGGCCTGTTTGCCAGCGTGAACCGCCAGTCGTATACCGAGCAAATCCACGATCCGATGCTGAACGCGCTGTCGGTGGGGCTGACCGGGGCGACCTACGACAATTGGTTCGGCTATACCGACAATGCGGGAAATTACATTCCGACGCTGTTCGACCCTCATTACCCGCAAGACAGCTACTTCCTGCACACCCGCGCCAAGGATCAGCAGATCGCCGCGTTCGGCGAAGGCACCTACTCCTTCACCGACCAATTCAAACTGACCTTGGGCGCGCGCATGTCCTGGACGCAGTTCAGCAACGACTCGCTGACCGGCGGTCCGCAGCTCTTTTACATCAATACCGCGGTCGACTCGTCCGAGAAGGAGAAATCGTTCACCCCGAAGCTCAGCTTCTCCTACCAGATGGACCCGAACAATCTCTTCTACTTCACCTACGCGAAGGGCTTCAGACCGGGCGGTGCGAACAACCCCGTGCCTTATCCGGCCTGCGCGGAGGACTTCTCGAATTTCGGCATCACCGGTTCGCCGGCGACGTTCGGATCCGACAGCGTGCACAGCTTCGAGGTCGGCGCGAAGAACAACTTCGACAACCGCGTGAAGATCGCGAGCAGCGTCTACTACATCCGCTGGAATCACATCCAACAGACCGTGGTGCCGCCGATCTGCCAGATCTCCTTCATCGACAATCTGGGCACGGCCATCGCCAAGGGCGTGGATCTGCAGGCTGAAGTTGCCATCACCGACAACTTCACCGCTGAGTTTTCCACCGGCTACACGGACGCTCGCTACACCGCCTCCGGCGGATTTGCGAACCCCGATCCGACTGCCCCGCCCAATCAGCCGATTGTGGAACGTGGCGATGCCATCAGCGGCCAGAGCGGTCAGCCGAACGCGCCGTTCACTGCCTCGCTGGGCCTTGAATACAAATTCAACGTGTTCAACGTGCCTTCATTCGTGCGCTTCGACGACGAATATGAGAGCCGCAACCACTACAACTCGCCCAGTCAGGACATCAATACTGCGCAATTCGACGACGCGAACTACCATCTGTCGGCCACCAACTTCGCCTCGGCTCGCGCCGGCGCGAGCTTCGGCACATTGCAGATCGCCGCGTTCTGCGACAACCTGATGGATACCCACACGGTCACCAACTACGAATGGACTATCGATCCGGGCGATGGCAATTCGCGTCTGGAGCGGCAGTTCGCCTTCCGGCCGCGCACCTTCGGTGTGACTTTCACGTACCGCCACTGAGCCTCCGAGGCGGCCGCAGGTTCTTGAACCTGCGGCCGCGCACGCGATAGGCGCATCAGGAGCGCGGAACTACTCGGGCTGGATTGGTTGGTGATCGCGTATGCAACGTTTATGCGCAGCGCACCTGAGCCTGGACGGCTCATGCTGCATTAGGATGCGCGAAGCTTAAATCTGCTGTTGGAGATTGCCTGCAGGCTCGGGCGGCGGGGCCGGTGGATTGACCACATCGTGAAAGCGCGCTGCGCTTGCTCGAAGCGCGTCGATAATGCCGGGCAGACTCACGGGGCATTGCAGCGCGGCGGCGAACTCTCGCCACTCGCGGCGGTTCGAAAAACTGTGCCGCATATCTTCGAAGGCCTTCATGACGACTGCCATCTCGACTCCCCTGCCGTCAGACTCGTCGCGCCAGGAACCAGCCTAAGGCCAGACCCACCGCGCCGACCACGGCAACCGCTGCCCATGGATTATCGCGCACCATATCGTCCGCGACCTCAGCTGCATCTTTCGCTTTTTCAAGCCACGAATCTGCGACGTCGTGCACAGGATCGGCAATGGCTGCGAGAGTCGGAGCCGAATGAGTACCGAGGCCGCCCACGTGCAAATCTCGTTTTTGTTCGTAAGCGCTTGGATGCACGGTCAAAATCATTGCGATCTCCCTCAAGACACTTTCCGTATGACTTAACAATGAGCATACGGCGCGCGGTGCAGGCGGCACTGTCGGCTGCCAACAAGCCATCGCGTAGGACTTGGCCCACGGTGTTTAGTTAACTTGGTAGCCTCGCGCCTGCAGACATGCGGACATTGCGCGGTTGTAATTGCTGCGGTTGACGTCCGCATCCGGCGGATTGGCGCCGCCGTTGGGTTGAGTCGGATCGAATCCGGTCTGGCCCTTCGCCCAGGTGTGGCACTCGAATTTATCCGCGGCCTGCTGTTCCTTGCTCTGCCCGTCCTTGGGATAAACGATCAAATCCATCGCGGAGTTGTCTTCAGGGGGCGCAGCGTCCGGCTGGGCGTCCGAATCATCGCTCGCGCCGGGCGGCGTATCGACCACCGCATATCCGTTCTGATCGGGCTGCCAGCTGTAATACACATTGTCGGCGTAGTAGTACGGCACACCGCTGTACCAAACGGTCGAGTAGTACGGGGGCAGCACCGAAATCACCAGGCCTACGGGCGGGTGCACCACGACGAATCCCGGACCGCGCGGCGCGTACCAGACCCCGCCGCTGAAATAATAGCGCGCGCCGCCCCGATAGTAGGGGCGGTAGGCGTCCGGGAGGGCCGGACGCACCGTCCCCAACGGCGGGTAGTAGCGGCCGTGATTGTAGCGGCTGTCCAAGACCTGCCCACGGCCGTCAAATGCCGGCCGCGACGGCACCGCGGGCCGGCTCGGCATCGTCGGGCGCACGGGCATCGCTGCCGGCCGAGGCGGCGCCGCCGGGCGGCCTGGTGCGCCGCGCTCCACTGCAGGGCGCTGGCGGTCGTGTTCGTCGCCCCGCGCCAGGCACACGCTGGCGCCCATCAGGAGCGAAACCGTTACGGCGATGGTCGTTAGCTTCTTCATAGGGTTTATAGCGCCTCAGGAGACCGTGTAACCGCGTCCTTGCAGGCACGCCCCGATGGCGCGCCGATAGGAATCGGCTTTGGCACGACCCTGCGCTGCGCTCTCATTGAGCTGTGCCTGGGTCTGGGATGCCTGCGCTTGCGCGCTGGCATCGGCCGCCGAGCCGACGATGGCGCCGGTGGCGCCACCCAAAATGAGGCCGGCACCTGCGTTGCGCGGGCCGCCGAGAATGGAGCCGATGATGGCTCCGCCGATGGCCCCGGCGAGCGCGCCCGAACCCGGGGGGTTGGCCGGCTGCACCACGACACGCTCATAGGCATTCGTGCCGGGACGGCTCGGATCCACGCCGGTCTGCTGGACGGCCCACTCGTGACATTCATAGCGATCGCGCTCGGTTTGCTCGGGGCTTTGTCCCTGCGCGGGGTAGACGAAAACCCGCTGTGGCGGAGGTCCGGCTACGGCAACCGTGCGCGGCGGTGGCGCAACGCAGGCCGCCAGCATGGCGGCACTTGCAAGCGGCAGGGAAAAACGTGCAATGGCGCGCAACGGCGCGAAAATCGTGGCCACACTCATACGCTTAATCCTCGAATCCTGTTCCCTGAACAACGTCGCAGCACATGCCCAGTTGACAACAAATCAGGTCCTAAGTTTCCGCACCGCAGGCCCTGCCTGCCCCAAAGATCAGATAATCCGATCCTTGGGGCAGATACATCTCATTTCTTAGGCTTACGAAATTTTAATATGAATTGATCGGTCTTGCCGCGGATGGATTCGTCGAACACCTTGGCGGTGCGCGGATCTTTCGCATTGGCCAGTACGTCGCTTTCGCCCACGTACTGAAACCCTGCCGCGGTCACTTCCTGTTTCACAGTGTCCTTGTCGATACGGTGCAGCGTCGAGGTATCGCGCGCTCCCGAGCCTTTCTCGGCGGAGTGATCGATCACCAGGTAGACGCCGCCGGGCTTCAGCGCATCGAATACCGCCTTGTTGAATCCGGCGACATCGATTTCCTTCACGTTGTGCAGATCATGGTAATTCTGGGCGGTGAACACCAAGTCGACCGGAGCCGGCGCCAAGCCCTTGCTGAAGCCCTGCTGCACCAGCGTGACATTGGCGTATGTGCTGTTGCCGAGGATGTCCTTCAAGCCCTTGGCAAAGTCACGGTCGCCTTGTGCGGGAGGCACCCAAGCGTAGATGTGACCCTTGGGGCCGACCGCCTTGCTCAGGATGCGCGTGAAATAGCCGTGACCAGGCAGCAGTTCCGAGACGCTTGCACCGTCCTTCACGCCGGCGAATGCGAGCGTCTCCTCTGGCTTGCGATCAGCGTCGCGCGCAGTATCGGGTGCCGGGCGGTTGCTGTCGGCAACGGCTACCTTGATGTTCGCAGGCGTGGTAGCTGCAGATGCGACGCTTCCGAACGCAGCCGCGACAATCAGAAACGACGAACAAAGAATCGGATGGCGCATGTTCGATTTCTCCGTGAATAGCCGACTTGAAGGGTTTTTCTCGACGTGCCGCAATCTTAACATTGCACCTGCGGCGTATCATATGCGGCTACCACGCGGTCACAGGATCTTTGCATGAGCTTGAGCGTTTTCGACATCTTCAAGATTGGCATCGGCCCATCCAGTTCCCACACCATGGGACCGATGAATGCCGCACGCGGCTTTGTGCAACTCTTGCAGAGTCGCGATCTTCTGACCCGCACCGCGCAAATCTCCGCGCAACTGTATGGTTCCCTGGCCCTAACCGGCCGCGGCCACTGCACCGATCGCGCAGTGCTGCTCGGCCTGGAGGGCATGAGTCCGGACAGCATCGATTCGAAGCAGGTGGACCCCGCCTTGCAGCGCATCCGACAAGCGAAGCGCATACGCCTGAACGGCACCCACGAAATCGATTTCGATGAGCCCCTGAATCTTCTGTTTCACACCGATCAGGTGCTTCCAGGCCACAGCAACGGCATGCGCTTCACCGCGCACGATGCCGCGCTCAACGTGTTGGCGCGCGAGGAGTACTACAGCATCGGCGGCGGCTTCATCATCCAGGCAGGCGCGACCGAGATCTCGGGTGCCGCGCGCGCCGCGCCGCCGTTCGAATTCAACTCGGGCGCGGACCTGCTGGCGATCGGCAAGAGCCGCGGGCTCGAGATCCACGAGCTGATGATGGCGCGCGAGCGTACCTGGCGCAGCGATGCGGAGATTCGCGCCGGCATCGAACGAATCTGGCAGGTGATGCAGGATTGCGTGCGACGCGGATTCGAAGCGCAGGGACTGCTGCCCGGCGTGCTCAACGTGCGCAGGCGTGCACCGAAGCTCTATCGACAGCTGATGAGCGGAGATCCTGCCAACCCCATGCACGCGCTCGATTGGGTCAACGTCTACGCGCTGGCGGTCAACGAAGAAAACGCAGCCGGAGGCCAGGTGGTGACCGCGCCGACCAATGGCGCGGCCGGGATCGTGCCGGCGGTGCTGCATTACTACCGGCGCTTCGAAAAAGGGGCGGACGATGACGGCGTGATTCGCTTCCTGCTCACCGCCGGAGCGATCGGCATGCTGTACAAGCAGAATGCCTCCATTTCCGGCGCAGAAATGGGCTGCCAGGGCGAAGTCGGAGTGGCCTGCTCTATGGCGGCCGCGGGCCTCGCCTCCGCGCTGCATGGCAGCAACGAGCAGATCGAAAACGCCGCCGAGATCGGCATGGAACACAACCTGGGTCTTACCTGTGACCCGGTGGCCGGTCTGGTGCAGATACCCTGCATCGAGCGCAACGCCATGGGATCGGTGAAGGCCATCAACGCCGCGCGTCTCGCGCTTCGCGGCGATGGCTCGCACAAGGTCTCGTTGGACCAAGTCATCAACACCATGCGCCAGACGGGTGTCGACATGTCGACCATCTACAAGGAGACCTCCCAAGGCGGTCTCGCGGTGAACGTACCGGAGTGTTAGCCGGTCGCCTGCAGACCCTGGGCGATGCCGCTGATGGTGGTCCTGAGCGCGCCGAACAATGCTTCATCCTGACGCCCCGATGACCGCCAGCGCTTGAGCAGATCCACCTGCATCAGGTGCATTGGATCGATGTAGGGGTTTCGCAGCGCGATCGAGCGCTGCAAAGTCGGGTCATGATCGAGCAGCCGCGCGCTGCCCCGCAGTTCGAGTACGCCCGCGGCTGCGCGATCGTATTCGCTGCGAATCGCGGCGGCGAATTCGCCGCCCGCCTCCCTGGCAAGCGCATCGTAGTGGCCGGCGATGCCAAGGTCGGCGCGCGCCAGCATGGCTTCGACATCATCCACTAGGTGTGTGAAAAACGGCCAGCGTTCGAGCATGCCCCGAAACACCTCGACGCCGTGCTCGGCGCGTGCAGCCTGAAGGCCGCTGCCGAATCCATACCAGCCGGGCAGCATGTGACGGCTCTGCGTCCAGGCGAATACCCATGGAACCGCCCGCAACGCCTCGACCGTGCCGCGCGCGCCGCGCGAGGCGGGTCGCGAGGCGATGTGCATGCGCTCGATGACGTCGAGCGGCGTGGCATCGCAGAAGTATCGGAAAAAGCTCTCGCCGCCATACACCAGACGCCGGTAGCATTCGAAGCTCTCGCGCGCGAGGCCGTGCATGGCGCTTAAGAAATCGCTCTCCACGGGAGCGGCATCCGCGTGCGCGGTGGCGAGCGCCACGGAGGCGAAAGTTCGTTCCAACGTGCGCAGCGAAATCGGTCGCAGTCCGTAATTCTGGTTGACCACCTCACCCTGCTCGGTGAGACGCAACACTCCGCGAATCGCACCGGAGGGCACCGAGGCCACCAGGTCCTCGGTGCGTCCGCCGCCGCGCGACGCCGTGCCGCCGCGGCTGTGGAATATGGAGACCTTGATGCCGGTCTCCTTGGCGGCGACGAGCAGCTGTGATTGCGCCACTTGCAATGCCCAGCGCGAGGCGGCGATGCCGCCCTGCTTGTTGGTGTCCGAATAGCCGATCACCACGCGCTGCCGGTCGCCGCGGGCGGCGAGGTGCCGCCGATAGGCAGGTTCCCGGTGTAGCGCGCGCAACATCTCGCCCGCGGTCTCCAGTGAGCCGATGGTCTCGAGCAGAGGCGCGACATCGAGCGGGCACTCGCCGCTGCGTTTGTCGGTGATGTCGGCCCAGCGCCCCAGCAGCAGCACAGCCAACACGTCCTCCGGACCCGAGGCACCGCTCACCACGTATTCGCCGATGGCGGGGCGGCCGTATTTGTGGCGCGCCTGTGCGATGGCCTCGAACACCCAGAGCGTGCGCCGCCCGGTGGCATCGAACGCCGAAGTGGGACCCTGATCCCGTTGCAACAAGTCGCGCAGCGAGGCAAGTCGCTCGGCCGCGGAGAGAGCCGGCCAACCGGCGACCCCCAGGCCCTGCGCGATCACTTCGTTGTGCACCTGGCAGTGCTGGATGATGTCGAGGCTCGCCAGATGAAAACCGAAGGTGCGCACCCGGCGCTGCAGGCGCCGCACCAGGAAGTAGCCGGCATGACGGCCGCGGTTCTCGAGCAGGCTGTCCGCTGCGAGGCCCACGTCCGAGAGCAGTTCTTCGGGCGCCTGATACGCGTTGGGACGGCCCTCGTAGGTCGCCTTGAGGCGCTCGGCGATCTGCCCGAAGTACATGCGGTACGGCATGCGATCGTGGCGCGTGGGCGTGAGGGCCTGCGCCGCCGGCATGATGGCGCCATAGGCATCGATGCGTGCGGCGAGCGCCGCGCTCACACCGACGCGGCTGGCGCTCTGACTCAAGGACTCCGCCAAGTGGCCGCACTCGGTGAAATAGGAGGACACGATGACCTGGCGATGCCGGTGCAGGGTCTCGCGCACGGTCTTGCCGTGCACGTCGTTCTTGCCATCCATGTCGCCGCCCACCCAGGAGCCGAAGCGCAGGATGTTGGGAACGTCCAGTTGTTCGGCAGGCACCGAGTAGGCAGCCGCGACCGCCGCCTCCAGTTCCTCGTAGAACAGCGGCACCACCCGATACAGGATGTCGATGAGATAGAAGAGCACATGTTCGCGTTCGTCGCCGACCGTGAGGCGTTCGCGCGGATGATCCTCAGTCTGCCAGATGCTGGTGATCTCGAGACGCACGCGCGCCCAAAGCGTGTCGAGTTCCGCGCGCGTGGAGCCCGGCGTATGGCGATCCAGAAGATCGTGCGCGATATGCTGCTGTTTGCGCAGGATGGTGCGGCGGGTGGACTCTGTCGGATGGGCAGCAAACACCGGCTCGATGCTCATCGATCCGATGAGATGGAGCACCTGCTCGAGCGCGAAACCTTCGCGATGCAGACGGCTTATGCACTCGGCGATGCCGCCAGGTTGCACCGCGTGCGCGTCGCTCAAATATTGGCGCCGCCGGCGCACTCGGTGCGCCTTTTCCGCCGTGTTCACGGTCATGAACCAGAGCGCGAAGGCGCGCGTGAGATCGGTGGCCGCCGCCGGCGTTCTTCCCTGGGCGCGCTCCTCGATCAACGCCGTTCCGGCGCTGTCGCCCTCGCGGCCGCGGATCGCGGCCTGCCGATCAGCCTCGACGAACTGCAAGTATTCATCGCCGCCCTGGTCGCGCAGGGTTTCACCGATCAGTCCGCCGAGCGCGTGTACATCCTCGCGCAGCGCTTCGTCCTTGATCGGGAATTGAATCCCCTGGCGATACATCATGCTAGGCTCTCAGCTGTCCACGGAGAAAACATTATGAGCTTGTTGGCGCAGATCGCTATCTTCCTCGCCGCAGCGGTCATTGCCATTCCTATTTTTCGACGCTTCAAGTTAGGCTCGGTATTGGGCTATCTCACCGCCGGCATCATTATCGGGCCTTCGGTCCTGGGTCTCATCGATACCATCGACACGACACAGCACATCGCCGAATTCGGCATCGTCCTGCTCATGTTCGTGATCGGACTGGAGCTGCAACCCTCCCGGCTCTGGGTCATGCGCAAGCCCATTTTCGGTCTGGGCAGCGCCCAGGTGCTCCTCACGAGCTTGTGCATCGGTGTCGCCGCGTATTTTAGCATTGGTCCCACCTGGCAATCGGCCCTGGTCATCGGATTCGGCCTGTCGATGTCGTCCACCGCGCTCGCGTTGCAGCTTCTAGCGGAGCGCGGACAGTTGAATTCGCAGTTCGGGCGCTCGGCGTTCAGCATTCTGCTGTTCCAAGATGTATCGGTATTGCCCGCCCTGGCGCTGTTGCCGCTGCTCGGCGCCGCGGCGGAGAGGTCCCATGGGCCGGGCGGATATCTGCTGGTGGCGAAGCTGATCGGCGTGCTCGCGGCGGTGATCGTCGGCGGACGCTACGTGCTGCGACCCATGCTCCGAATCGTCGCCGCGACGCAGGTGGCGGAAGCCTTCACCGCCGCGGGCCTGCTGATCGTACTCGGCACCGCGTTGCTGGTCAGCCAGGTGGGGCTTTCGCTGTCGCTCGGCGCTTTCCTTGCGGGCGTGCTGCTCGCCGACAGCGAGTATCGTCACGAACTGGAAGCCGACATAGAGCCTTTCAAGGGGCTGCTGCTGGGGCTGTTTTTCATCACCGTCGGCATGTCGGCCAATCTCTCGCTGGTGTATCAGCGGCCGCTGCAGCTGCTTGCCATCACGGTGGGATTCATGGCGATCAAGGTGACCGTGCTCTGGGCGATCGGCCGTATGTCGGGACTGTCCTCCACGGCGAGCCGCGGGCTTGCCATCAGCCTGCCTTCCGGCGGTGAATTCGCATTCGTGCTGTTCGGACTGGCCGCAACGCTCGGCATCATGGATCCGGAGACCTCGGAGCTTTTGGTGCTCGCGGTTACCGCTTCGATGATCTTGAGCCCCATGCTGCTCGCGCTCTACGAGCTGACCTTCAAGCCGCGCGAAGCCGAGACCCGCCCCTTCGACACGCCGCAGGAACTGTACCCCAAAGTGATCATTGCCGGCTTCGGCCGTTTCGGGCAGATCGTCGGGCGCATTCTGCGCGCCAAGAAGATAGCCTTCACGGCGCTGGAGGCGAGCCAAACGCAGGTGGATTTTTTGCGCCGCTTCGGCAATCAGGTGTTCTACGGCGACGCCTCGCGCCTGGAGCTGCTGCGCGCGGCGCACGCCGAGAACGCCGAGGTGCTGGTGCTGGCCGTCGACGACGTCGAGGCTTCGGTGCGCACCGCAGAATTGGTGCGCAAGCACTTTCCGCACCTCAAGATCTTCGCCCGCGCGCGCAATCGCCAGCATGCCTTCAGACTCTTGGATCTCGAGGTGCGCTACATCATCCGCGAGACCTATGTCTCGAGTCTCGAGATGTCGGTGCAGGTGCTGGAAAGCCTCGGACAGTCGAAGGCGCGAGCCGTGGAGGCGGTGCGGCGCTTTCGCACTCACGACGAGGAGACGCTGGCAAAGCAGTATTCGGTGAAGGATGACGAGAACAAGTTTCTGCAGACCTCGCGCGAATCCGCCGAGCAACTGCAGCAATTGTTCGAAACTGATCTCGACAGCGACGCTATGCCCGTCAAGCCCCGGCGCAGCGTGGCGGGTTCCTAGCGCGGGTTCATCAGAACGGTGGTATCGAAGCTCTCAAAGCCGTTGAGCACGCGCCGGTAGGCGTTGTGCATGATGCGCTCGGCATTCTTGTCGCTGCGGGCCCCCAACAGCATGCGAATCACCACATCGTCCTGCGGACGGCCGTGATCCTCGCTCAATATCTGGTAGCTGAAGCGCGCCAGGCGCGCGGCCATCTCGTTGGCAAAGCGCCAGCGCGCCGCCTCATTGCCGTCGCCCGCGCCAACCTTCGCCTCATCGCAGATCTCGCAGATCAGGCGCGTGACGAAACGCGCCTTGTCGACCAAGCCGAGATCGCTGAAGAACTCGATTTCAGATTGGACGTTCATCCGGCGGGGAAGAAATCGATGGGTTTGGTGGCGGTCAGGGTTGCCACGTCTTTGGCATCGAACTTGAAGAGCATGATGCGGGCCCGCAGCTTGCTCTCGAACTCGGCATCGCCCAAGTCCGAGGAGACGACCTTGACGTTGGTGACCTCGCCCGACGGCAGAATGGTGAGTTCGATGACAACCTTGCCCTGCAGCGCCGGGTTGTCGCGCAGCGCCCGCGCATACATCGCATCGATGGCGCCCTTGTTGCGCGTGAAGACCAGCGCGATCTCGTCGGCGCTGCGGGACGCCTTGCCGCTGCCGCCGGCGCGCGTTGCCGCCTGGCCGGTGGCAAGGTTCGGATCCTTGACCTGCGTGGTGTAGATGCCGTGCAAGGAACCGGATCCGGCGGCAAGCCCGGAGCTCGTCGGCGAGCTGATGCCGCCGCTCGAGCCGCCGACCTTGGAGGTGATGAGGTTGCGAGTCACCTCTTTGACATCGCCAGGGTCGGTGGTCTTTTGCTGGTTCTCGGAGAATTTATCCAGGTCGACATTGCGCAATGCCGCGAGGTCGTCCATGTTCGCGAGCAGGCCGCTCTTTTGGGCCTTGACGCGCGGGTCGACCGGCTGCGGCACGGGCTTGGTCTGCACCGGTTTCTCGATCTTCTCGGGCTTCGGCGGCGGCGGCGGCGGTGGTGGCGGCGGCGGTTCCATCACCAACTGCACCACCCTCTCGGGCAACGATTCGGTGTTCACGACCACCTTGTTGCGCGGCAGGAACGGCATGATCACCGCGATGATTGCAAAGGCGATGGCGAGGTTGCGCAGGATGACGCGGAAGCGCCGTTCCATCTCTTCCGAGGGCGACCACGGCAGCTCGTAGCGCCGGTAGAACGGTGCCAGCGTGGTGGGAGTGTGCGAGGCGGTGTTTGCGGTCGCCATGTCAGCTCGCCGCCCTTTCGCGTTCCACCACCGCGAATGAGACCTTGCCGTAGTCGGCCTGGGCGCAGCTCATCATGATCTTCTTGAGCACGCTGTAGGGCGTGCTCTTGTCGCCCATGATGGTGACTTCGCGCTTGGACGCATCGCTCTGCGCCTGCTGCCCCAGCAGGCGCTGGTTCTGCGCAACCAAGGCCGCCTTCAATGGTTCGAAATACGTACCCTGATCGGCGACGACGTCGCTGAGGTTGCCCACCAACTGCCCGTCGACGAACAATTGATCCTTGGTGACCATCACCACGATGGCCGCATCGGGCTTGCGGTCGGAAAGGGATTGCGGAATGGAGATGTTCTTGGTGTTCGGCAGGATGTCCACATCGGCGGTGTGCGCCAGAAGGAACACCACCAGGATCGTCATCATGTCGATGAAAGGCACCAGCGCGAAATGGCTGCCGCCGTGCTTGCGCTGCCGATGGCGCTTGATGCGGGTCGGGGTCATATGGGCGCATCCCCCAAAGAGATGTCAGGGAAGAGCTCCGCCTTGGAAAAAGGCGGCGTCGGCAATTCATACACCCGCACCGTGTCCATGACCTGCACGATCGTGTCGTACGGGATGTTGGCGGACGGCAAGACGGTGGCATTGGTCATCGTCGGAAACTGCGATTTGATCTGCCGCATGAACTCCGACAGGTGATCGAGATCGTAACCGGTGGCGATGTTGGGGAGGTCCTTCAGCGGACCCGAATTCTTGTCGTTCACCACCAGGTCATCCGCACGGATGATCACTTCCAGCTGCAAAGTCTTCGGCAAGTCCACGGGAGCGGTCGCGCTCGCCGGAAGATTGAGCTGCAGGATATTGGTCTTGGAGAACACCGCGGTGAAGATCAGGAAGAACACCAGAATCACCATCATGTCGATCATCGGCACGATGTTCAGATCGTCACGGCCCGTGTGATAACGGGCGTGATTGCGATGGACCATCCGTTGTGATTTCGACTTCATGCGTTGGCTGTCTTTGCGTTCTTTGCTTTAGATGGTGCCGCGGGCCGCCGCTGGGGCACGCACCGTGGGCGCAGCCGGCGCGGCGGGCGCCGCTTCGTTGCGCTCGGTGATCGAGTTCAAGAACTTCACGGACGCGATCTCCAGGCTGTCGATCAGCGAAGTGGTCTTCGACTCGAGGAACATGTGCGAGAGAAGCAGCGTGATGGCGACCGCCAGGCCCGAGGCGGTGTTGTTCATCGCGACTGAAATGGCTGCGGCGAGCAGGCTCGCCTTCTCTGCGGGATTCGCGGTCGCAACCGCGCTGAACGCGCCGATGAGGCCGGTGATGGTGCCGAGCAGGCCGATGAGCAAGCCCACGTTGGCGAGCGAGGACAGATAGTGGGTGCGCTTCTCAATGCGCGGAATGACCTCGAGCAGGCTCTCGTCCATCGCCTTCTCGATGTCGTCGCGGCGCCGAGCGCTCGCGACCCGAGCGACGCCGTAGTTCAGGATGGTGGCGATGGAGGCCTTGGAGTTCTGCGTGAGCCCCACGACCTGCTTGAAGTTGCCCGAGCTCAATGCCGGGACCAGCGATTCCCACAGGCTGCGGTTCCTGATGGTTTCGCGCGTCAGGTACACGTATCGCTCAATGGCGATCGCGACGCCGACGACGAAGATCAAAGCCAGCGGGTAGAGAAATACCCCGCCGTCCTTGAAGAAGTTAACCACGGACGTCATGAAATTCATCTGCGCGCTCCTAGAAAAAACTCGTGCTTTGCATCATTAAGATTTCAACAGATTCCGTAAAATAGGCTATGACTTACTTCTCACCCTGCTTGGGCGGCACCGCCCCGCTGGGCGAAGGGGCATCGGATTTCACGGCGTCGTAATAGCGCACTTCGCGCTTGAATACGTCCCGGTCGACCGGGGATAAGACCTCATCCACCAAGCTATTCATAGGCTTACCCTCGAGATCGCCAATATCCGACCTCTTCCAGGGCACGATGTACATGACCTTGGGCTGCTCGCGGTCGCCAGTAACGGTCGCGGTCGACAATTCGACGTGATCGGCCGCATTGGAGGGCTTTTGGCCGGGTTTGGCGGCAGCCTTGGGCGGTGGCGGAGTGGGTTTGGCCTGCGCCGGGGCAGCCGATGAGGTATTGGCTCGTGGCTCGCCCGCCTCGGCCTGAGGGCTGGGCCGGGCGGAGGTGTCCGCCCGAGGCTCTCCGGCCTCCGCTTGAGCGCTATCCTTGGGCGGGGTCGCCGGGGGATCTTGAGCATAGGCGATCGCTGCGGTGCAGCATACAACACCGAGGAGCGCGAATTTGGTGGAGGTCATGCGGGTTGCTCCTTTTTCGCGGCCGGGGCACCGACTCGCTTCTTAAGTTCGATAACCCAACCGGCGACCTGCTTGTTCTCGCCGGCGATTTCGATGTATCGCTCGAACTGTTCGAGCGCCTTTTGCGGTTCAAGCAAATATAAATCGTAAAGCACGCCGAGATTCAGGTGCGCGGGGGCGTAATTGCCGTCCGCTTCGATGGCGCGCTGATACGCGGCTTCCGCGTCCGCAAACTTGCCGAGTCGCCGCTCAACGATGCCGAGCTCGTCGCCTGCCACCGGGTTGGCAGGATTGATGGAGAGCGCCGTCTTGAAGGCGCCCTCCGCGTCGGCCAGGCGCGCATCGTTCAAGTACAGCAGCCCCAGATTCAACTGAGGACCTGCAAACTGCGGATAAGTCACCGCCAGCTGTTTGAATTCCAACTCCGCGTCGGTCTTACGTCCAGCCTTCATCATTTGGAGGGCCTGGCTGTACTGCTGCGCCGCGCGATCCGGCACCGGCAGCTGCGGCGCTGCCGCTGTCGCCGGTATGCCGGCGGCAGCGCCGGCTGCAGGCGCTGCGGTGGCCGCGGCCGGTGCATTGGTCGAGGTCGGCACCGGCTGCGATTCTGGCGCTGCCGGGGCGGGCTTTGCCTTGGGCGGCGCACTTGCGCAGCCGGCCAGAAGGGCCAGCAGCGCCGCGCTTACAAGCGCGCTAGCGGATTGATTCGACTTGTTGCTCACCGATTTCCACCTTCGCATAGCGTCCCGGGTTGAGCTGAGCGAGCGCCGCAAAGCTCTTCTGCACCCATTCGTCGTACGTCCCGTCTTTCACCCGCGCGGTATTCACCTCGTGCAGCTTGATGGCCTTCTCCTCAAACGGGAATGCCTGCTCTTCGAGCAGCACGTCGTACTGCTCCAACTCGTCCTTCTTCAGATTCTTCGGCCGCTCCGAGGCGATCAAATCCTTGGCCAGCTGACGATAGAGTTCTGCGCTTTCGAAGGTCGCCGCGGTAGTGACGTCGGCCACCTGGTAGTCGGCCGCACCTTCATAGGCCTTGAGCGCGGCCTCCATCGCCTTGCGTTTCTCCGCCAGCGATTTCTTCAGCGGTATGACCAGTTTGATGCGGTTGAATTCCTCGCGGACAGGCGCAGCCAGGGTGAGCGTCGCGTGGGCGGCAAGGCTCCGGCTGCGGTCGGTGCGCTGCGCGCCGGCGGTGCGATCGGCGGAGATGATGTCGCGCAACCAGGTATCACGCGCGCCCAGGTCACCCTGCTTTGCGGCGATTTTGCTCAGCCGATCGCGCGCTTCCATCGCAGGATTCAAGGGTTGCGGGAAGTGCTTCACGAACGCTTCGAGCATGGTCTTGGACTTGGCGGTATTGCCCGCTTTGTCGTACAGGTCTGCAGCCGACAGGGTGGCCTCGCGCTGCACTTCCGGGGTTTCCTTGGGCGAGGCCGCAATCAATTCGAACTCTCCGGCCGCCTCGCCGGGGCGGCCCGATTCCGAATAGGCCACCGCAAGATTGCGGGTGACATCGGCCTGCAGCGGGCTTTGCGGGAAATTCTTGCGGAAGCTCTCCAAAACGCCGATGGCCCGATCCCATTTCTTTTCCTTCACCAGCAGCATCGCGGCATCGAAGTCGGCATTGGCGCGCACTTTTGAGCCAGGCGCGAGGGTCGCGACTCGCAGGAAGTCGTTCACCGCGGCATCGCTGTCGCCCGCCTTGCTCTTCTGCTCACCCTGCTTGTAGATGGAGGCCGCGAGACGTTCGACGATCACCGGGCGTTCCGGATCGTTGGCCGGCATCACTGCCTGCGCGTGGGTGTAGGCGTTCTCCGCCTTGTCGAACACACCCTGGTCGAAATTGGAATTGCCGATCACCGTCCAGGCGATGCGCTGCTTGTCAGGTTCGACCGGCGGCTGCCTCGCGAGCAGCGCCTCGGCGGCCCCCATGGCGCGCGAATAGTCCTTTGCAGCGTACAGCTCGGTGGTCGCACGCGTCAGAACCTGCGGCGTCTCGGGATGGGCGGGGAAGCTCTGCGCGAATTTCAACGCGCTGTCCATGCTCTTGGCATGCAATTGCGCCTTGGCATCGCCGCTCAAGGTCTCTTCCTGCTTGCTGTAGGCGACCAGCGCGGCATAGCCTGCGGCAGCCGCCTTATCGCTATTGCCGTAGTGGTAGGCCGTGTTTTCGTATTCTTGCGCTGCCTCTGCGTACTGTTTGCTCTCGAACAGCGTGTCGGCCAGCAGGTAGTTGGTTACCGCCGAATCCTTGTCGTCCGGGAAGGAGTGCAGGTAGCTGCGGTACCACTTGGCCGCCTCCTGGTAATCCGCCACGTCCTTGGTCTTCTGTGCGGTCGCGTGATAGTACTGCGCCACATCCTTCAGATTGGTCTTGAGCACCGCCACGACCTTAGGCTCGCCCTTCGGCTCGCGACCGTTCCAGTAAGGTGTGCCGAAGCTGTAGTTCTCGACGAACTCCTTCTTCCCTTGCAGCACCAGCTGCGGAAAGCCGCCCTTGGCATAGGCTTCGATCGCCTGCGTTTCGAGCAGCGGGGCGTTCTCGTTGTTGCGATCCAGCGTCACGAACGCGCGGTAGGCGTCGGCCGCATCCGTATAGCGTTCCTTCTCCATGTATAAGTCGCCGAGGCGCGCGTACAGCAGGTAGGAGTAGGGGCGCTGCTTGTGGTGCTTGACAAAGTCGGCCACCGATTTCGGGCCTTCGAGATAAGAGAAGGTGATGGACATCACCCGGAAGGTGTCCTCAACGAGCTCGCGACTGGGGCGGCTCAAGGAATCCAAGTCCACCATCTTGCTCGGGTCGCGCTTGGAAATGAGCACCGAGTCAAGCACGCTCTGGAAAGAATCGAGGCTCTTCTCGTTCTCGCCCTGCTTGAACAACGACCAGCCGTGCTTGTAGAGGCTCTGGTTGTAGAACGGCGAATTCGAGCCTGACTTGATGACCGCTTCGTAAGCCGTCTGCGACTTGAGGTAGTCCTTCTGCGAGAACAGGATTTCGCCGCGGCGAAACTGCGCCTCGTCGATGTAACGGCTGATCGGGTATTGCGCCACAAGCTGGTCGAGCGAGGCGAGGGCTTTTTCAGGCTGTGCGTTGAGTTCATAGGCGCGTGCGAGCTGGTATAGCACCGAATCGTTGCGCTCATATTTCGGATAGGCCTGCAGCAGCTTCGAGTACAGCGTGATCGCCTCGTTGGCGCGCAGTCCCTCGTTGGTGGCGAGCTCTCTCTCGATGCGCTCCTTCTCGCCGCTCTCGAGGTTGAGATCGCCCAGGCGCCTCAGGGCTTCGGCGCGCAGCGAAGCATCGCCGGCGTTCAGGTCCAGGAAGCGCTTGTAGCTCTGCATGGTCTTTTCCGCATCGACGTTCTTCGGCGGATCCGTGCTGACGTCGGCCGGCTGCTGATTCTCGAGATCCTTGATGGTGGCCGGCTGCTTCTGCGGCGCGGCGGCCGCAAGCAGTGGAAGGAGGAGCAAAGATGCGAGAAGCGGCCGCTTCACGGGTTCACCTTCGGCTTGGGCTTATCGGCCTGATCCGAAGCGCGGTCGTAGATGGCGGCCAGCTCGTAGCGCGCCTGAATCTGATAAGTCTCGATTCGCTCGCGCTGGCCCTTGAGCTCGCGTATGGCGAGCACCTGCAGGTAGCGATTCTGCTTCTCCGAGGTCGCGGCGAGCCTTTCCAAAAGCTTGTCGATGCGCTCGCGGATCGCGGCGATCTTCTCGCTGAATCCGCCGCTAGTGGCCGGCACCGTATTGCGCGCCTGGCGCACCAGCACCGACTGCTTCTGCGTCTCTTTGATGTTGGCCTCGAGCTCGTGCACCGCGCGCCGCTCGTTCCACAGGCGCGCCTTGAAGCTCTCCGACAAGCGCCAGTACATGACGCCCTTGAGCAGCCGCAGCCGTTCGCGCATGTCGGCTAGGTCCGGATCGTCCGGGTGCGCGTTCAGGAAATCCTCGATCTTCTTGAGGCGCGCCCAGGTGGCCTGTTCGTCCGGCGTGCCCAATGTCGCCACGTCGTTGTTCTTTTCGATTTCGTTGATGCGCGACTCGAAATCGACGCGCTTCTGGTTGAGGGCGTCAAGATCGGTGGCAGCCAGCGCCGCATCCGCCTTCGGCACGCGCTGGCGATACTTCTCCTGGCGCGTGTCGATCATGTCATCGTAGGCCGACACGCTTTCGCGAAGTTCGTTCAAATTGCGGCTCATGAAATTGAGTTCGCGGTAATTCTTCAGCCCCTCCTGGAACTCGTTGCTGGCGAGCAGCTGATACAGGTAGCGCGACTCCGGCGCATCCGGCAGCTTCTGCAGTTGCCACACCCAGGTGAGCGCGTCCTTCTTGTCGTCGTTCAGCAGCCGATCGAGGAGCTTGCCCTCCTTGATCTGTTCGATGGAGTCATCGATGTTCTTCATTTCGGCATCGAAAGATTCGATGGCCGAGTTGTAGTACTCCGCCGCCTGCCCGGTCGCGTTCAATTGCAGATACGCATAGGGCACCGTGAGGAACGATTCCTGCACCGCGGAATCGAGCAGACTGCGCTTGCGCAGCGCCAGCCACGGCACCAGGGCGCGCTTGAACTCGCCTTGCCCCGCGGACGCCCAGCCGACGCCGAGCAGGGCCTTGCTCGAGTAAGGTCCCTCGAGGCGCACCCGCTCGAGTATTGGGCGTGCCTCGGCAGAGCGCTGCGCCTGCAGCAGGGCGAAGCCGAGCGCAAGATTCGCCTTGTCACGAAGGGCCATCAGCTCTTCGCTGTTGGTGGTGATCTGGCCGACGCGGTCCAGATACGTGATGGCTTCCGGCAGCCGGTTCTTGCGCACCAGCGCGACGCCTAGATTGAACTGCGCATAGGCGGTCCAATCGGGCGCGCCATGCCAGTTGCTCAAGGCCGCGATGGCATCGTCATAGCGGCCCTGCTTCATGTCGATCTGCGCAAGCAGCATGTAGCGTTCTGCGTTGATGCGCGGATCGATCTTGTCGGAAACCTCGTGCAGCGCCTTTGTGGCCTCGTCGAAGTAGTCGCGCTGATACCAGACCTTGCCGAGATAGAACCAGGCGCGGTTGCGCACCGCCTGGGTCGTGCTCTTATTCAAGAGCTCCTGGAAAATGCGTCCCGCCTCGATGTGTTCCCCCAAGGATAGGTACAACCCGCCGAGCAGCAGTTCGGCTTCCTCCTCGGTATGGGGAACGCGCTTCAGCTCCTGCGCAGCGAGCAGGCGCGTGATAGAGTCGAAGTAGTCGTCTTCGAAGAAATAGAAGAGCACATCTCCGTACGCGAGATCCTGAACCTCGTGCGGAGCGAGCCCGTTGGGGTCGGGCTTGACGAACTTTGCGCCCTGCGACGTCCATGGCAGGGCGCAGAGAAATGCACCCAACAGCAGCGGCTTGAGGCTGTTAGTCTTCCGTCCCACGCATCATTCCCAATCTTTGATCAAAAACTCGGGCTGGTGTTTGGGAACACGATCCGTGATCTTGAGTTCCAGATACTTGGCCCCCACGCCTTTCTCGAAAGTTATGGTGGCGCCGCGCTTGTAGTCGCGCTCGGCGGGTCCCTTGCCGGTGAAAAACGCCACCAGCTCGTGCTTGCCGACTTTGACGTTGCCGAGGTAAATCTGCTGCACGCCGCCCTTCAGCAGCGCCTGTGCCTCGCGGGCGGTATACAAGTAGTTCTTGACTTCCTTGTTGTCGATCTTCACCTGCACCGAGTCGAGCGCGAAGAAGGCGCCCACGTCCATGGACACGTAGACGGCAACCTGCGTGTTGGCGGGGAACAGCAGTTCCTCCTGCAGGACGAAGAGATCCTTGTTGAGGTCCACGACGTCCTTCTTGAGACCCTGTACCTCCTGATCGAGCGTCTTGGTGTCTCCGGATGGCGCATCGGCGGCGGGCGGTGGTGCATCAGCAGTTGGGGCCTGCGCCGCGGGCGGCGGCGCATCGGCGGGAGCGGCCGGGGCCTGCGTCGCGGGCGCCGGCGTCTGCGGCGTGGCCGGTGCCGGCTGTTGAGCGGCGGCACTCAGCCCAAACACGGCGCTGAGAAGAAGAACGGTCACTCGAACATTGAAATTCATACAAAGACCTACGTTTATTCCCGCAGCAGTGCGCGGATTTGTTCCAAATAAGCCTGCTCGTCGCCGCGCTTGTAGCCGACAACCGAATAGCGCACGACGCCCGAACGGTCGATCAGTAAAGTGACCGGCATCTTTTGCAGCAGATAATCCTTGCCGATGGTGGCTCCCGTGTCGAACAGGATGGGATAGGAGACCGCCATCGATGTCGCGAACTCGCGTGCGCGACGCTGATCCTCATCGACCGAGATGCCGAGCACCACGAGTCCGGCGCGCTGATAGGTGACGTTGATGTGATCGAGCGCCTGCATCTGCTGGCGCGAGTCACCTTCCCAACGCGCCCAGAAATTCACCAGCACCACTTCGCCGCGATATTCCGAGAGGCGAACGTTGTGACCGTCCATGGCGCGCAGCGCGAAGTCGGGCGCCTCCTTGCCAAGCAGCGACGGCGGCGCGGCGCTGCCGGTCGCGCACAGCGCGCCCGTCAAAATGACGCCAGTCAGCAATAGGCCACGCATACCGGGATGTCTCACGGCGTCTAAGAACCCAAGAAACGTACGCTGACGCCGGTGCGCAGCAATGCATCAATCACGCTGGTAACCCCGCTGTCCTAGGAAGACCCGTAGACCGGAAGCTTTGCGCCCTCGCCTTTCGGCGAGTTTGCCCTGATCAGACTTATGCAAAATCGCACACTGCAAGCCGCAGTGTCAACGCGGCAAAGGGTACCTTTTCCAGGTCCCAGTATGACTTGGCGCACATTCGTGAAATATTGATTCACTTGCCGCGACGCTCAGCGGAGCTGGGCGCATCGCTCGCCGCAAGGTGTCGGCACGAGAAGACAATCGCGCGTGCGACTTAGGTCGCACGCGCGTCGTGCTCAGATTACCTTGCCGTTCACCAGGCCCGCGAGCGGCTGCCAGGCGATCAGCGACTGAAGCGCGGAGCCGGTGCCGAGCGTGTTGTTCTGCATGGCCGGCGGATAGAGATTGGCGAAGACATCCGCCGCATCCGCCTCGTGCAGGGCGATGTAGTTGAGCACCACCATCTGCACCAGGTTGAACACGTTGTTGCCCGCCGGGCTGCCGTTGGTGTTGAGCGAACCGTCGGGGTTGAAATTGCCGATCTGCAAGCTCGACTCGATGCCGCTCATGGCCGTCTGCGCCTTGCCCGCCGGGTTGTAAACCAAGAAGTAGGTGGCGGCCACGCTTTGGTTGTCCGCGGTCCACACGCCCTTGCCCCGCCCGCCGGCCGAGCTGTCGATCATGCCGCTGGAAGCAAGCGAACCGTCGGTGAACACATAGATCATCACCGGTTTGCCGGCGCGCTTGGCGTACTCGAGCACCGCGCCGATGCAGTTGCCGAGGTTCAAGTCCCTCGCTTCACCCGTGGAGCGATCGCCGGTGTGATAGTCGAAGCCGCCCATCTCGATGGTGCCGGCGGCCGCATTGCCGTCGATGACCAGCTTCATGATGGAGGCGGTGGTCTGATAGTCCGAGTTGCTCTGGAACTCCGCGGTGCTGAAGATGCCGCTCGGACCGACGATCTTGGGATCGAGCGCCGGGTTCACCGAACCCGGGTCGTTGTACTTGTCGACGATGTAGGCCGCCTTTGTGAAGCTGCAGGCCTCGATGCCGGTGGTGCCTAGCGCCGCTGAGTTCATGGTGGCGCTGGTGTAGGCAGTGACCTTGCCGTACTTGGCGTCGCTGATGCGCTTCATCGATTCCATGACGCTGGTTACATCGGAGGCATTCGGCAGAAGCGTGCCCAACTGTCCGGTGCTGACGAGACCGGCGGTGTCCGCCGGACTCGACACCTTGGTGGGCATCGCCTCGGCGATCACCATCGAGGGCGGTGCCATGGAATTGCCGCCCGACTGCGAGTTGTCGGAGCCGATCAGATTGAGCAGCGCACCGCGCGCGCCATACTGATAGATGGCGTACATCGGGTTGTGCGGGTTGGTGTTGGTGTCGTTCTGCGACAGCGCCGGTATCACGGTGCCGTTGGTGCCGGCCATGGCGGCGGCGCTGGCGCGTGCCTTGATGCCGCGAAGATGAGCGCTGTCGGAATGGTAGCGGAGGCCCAGGCTCGAATCGACGAAGCTGCCGGTGGTGCTCGAGTTCGGCACCATGGTGCCCGGCAGTCCAAGCTTGTTGTAGCCCGCGACCGAAAGAAAATCGAGCTGGCCCTTGGGACCGCCGACCAACACGTTGGAGCCGGCGATATTGCCGCCTCCCGCGAGGTCGAAGCAGATGAAGGGGATCTTGCCCGCACCGGTAGTGATCTGACACCCCGGCAGCAGGGCCTGAAGGTCGGGCGCCAAGGCAGCCTGGGCCTCCTTCGGTACGCCCAGCATGCCCAGGAGCGAGGGGCCCACCACGGTGGCGGCACCGGTGAGAAAACCCTGCGCGAGAAATTCCCGGCGAGAGCGCGGCTTCGAGTGACCCAAGTGGTACAAGGGCTGGTTCAGTCCCGGTGCTGGCTTCTTTCTACGCATAAGAACCTCTTCAATATCCTTTTGCTTACTTGATCAACATGTTGGCGCTGCCGAAACTGGCGGCGCACGCGGCGGCAATGACCGACTGGGTGCGCGCCAGATTGCCCGAGCAGGCCTGGGTCGTGCACAGAGTGTTGATCAGGGTGCCGAGCTCGTTGGTGATGGTCGAAGCGGCAGGGACGTTCACCTGCTGGCTGCTGCCCAAGACCCGTGCCGCGAGCGCACTGGTCACCTGGCTGACGCCCGCCGGACTCGACAGTGTCGAGGCGCTCACCGTGACTCCCGGCATCATGACCGCGGCGTAGCTCGCATTCTGGACCGACACGTTGCAGTACTGGATCGCCAGCTGCGCCACACCCACCTGGTTGGAGGAGGAGAAGCTCTCCAGGGTGTTGGTCGCCGGCAGCTGCTGCTGCACGGCTTGATAGGTGGCGCTCACCGCGGAGTTGGTGCTGGGCACGCCCGTCAGCATGGAGAGCGTGGCATTCACCTCGGCGAAGGAACGCACACCGACGTCTGCCACGGTCGGTCCAGCCACCGGTGCCTCAGGCGCCGGCACCGGATCAGTGACCACGTGGGTGTGGCTGCCGAGCTGGTCGAATGACAGGAAGAAGGTGTCGGTCGAGGCATTCTGCAGCCCGATGACCGTGCCGATGTTCGACAGCACCTCGCCGGTTGGCTTGTAGTTCGCCCCAGTGACGGTGGTGTTGAGCGGGATGTAGGCCTGGCCGACCTGCGGAATCAGCCCGTTCAAGCCGATGCGGATGCCCTTGATGGCGATGCTCGGCAGATTCGACGAGGTGACCGTCGAATCGAGCGATACGAAGGTCGGCTGGTCGAACAGGTAGCTGTAGCTGTCGTACTGGCTGACGGTGAACATCACGTAGCCCTTGCTCACGCCGGTCACCGCCGAGACATCGAACAGCACGTAGTAGCGCTGGCCGACGCCCGCGTTGAAGTTCTGCGTGATCTGGGCCTGGGTGAGCGCGCGGCTATGGATGGCCACGAACTTGATGAGGCCCTGCCAGGAGCGGTCGCTCGATACCTCGTTGCCCAGGACCAGCGCGAAGGTGCTGTCCCAGTTGGAGATCGTGCCGCCCTTCTGCGGGTCCATGACGCCGGTGTTGACGCCATTGACGTAGATCTGGCGGCCGTTGATCGGATCGTAGGTGAGCACCACGTGCTGCAGCGAGGCCTGCAGGACGGTATCCGCGGTGGGCGTCGCGAGCTGCGGCATGCCGTTCAGGTCGGAGCCCGAGCTGCGCGCCATGAAGTCGTAGTTCTGGTTGGTCTGTCCCAGGGTGAAGTTTCGGGTGGTGTCGCCGCCCGAGTAGCTCACCATGTAGGACTTGTCGGCTGCGACCAAGGCCGGGGCCACCCATGCCTCGACCGAGAACTCGCCCGTGGCCTGGATCTGGTTGAAAATCTTGGCGGACGCGGCGGTGGTGGCCTGCAGCTTGCCGCCGGCGCCGATGTTCACGCCCCAGCCTCCCGCAAGGGTCACTGAACCGCTCAAAGTCAGGTCGGCAGACGGGTCGACGCCGCTGGTGTCGAATGCGGTGTTATTGACGATCTCCTGAAATTCGTACTTGGCGATCGTATCCGCGTCGTAGCGGTTCGCACCCGAAGCGATGGTGCCCTGGCTCAAGGGCAGCTGGCGGCTCACCACCAGCGACGGGTCGATGTTGGTGGGCGTCAGCGCCTTGGCGAAATTCTGGATCTGCGTGAGCATGATGGCGGCATCCTGCGCGCAGTTGTCCCAGCAGTTATGCATGTCGGTGAGCAGGCGCTGATAGAAGCGCGAGTTGGTGCCGCAGGTGGTCGCATTGAAGGGCACGCATCCCGACAAATCGATCTTGGGGATGGCCGCCTGATAGGCGTTGGGAAGGTCGGGCGATGCGAAGTACGGCGACTGCGCGGTGGCCGACGAGGGCGTATGGCAGCCGACGCAGTAATGGCTGGTGACCGTATATATAGTGCTGCCGTACAGCGCACCGTTGTCGTTCGGGAAGTTCAGGCTCTGGCCGACGGTTGTGTCGACCGGAGCGACCAGCTGCACCGTGGTGGCGGACGAGGTGCCGGTGGCGCCCGCCCAATTGCTGATCCAAGTGGTCAAGATCTGACCGCAGGCAGACGGGTCCGCAAGCCAGCAGTTGTGACCGCCGGCCACCTTGGTGACCATCAACGAGGTCGAGGGATTCTGAAGGTTGACCACGGTGTTCGCCTGCGCATAGGCAAGGTTCACATCGTCCGAGCGCGCGAAGTTCGGCATCTGCGCCGGGGTGGTCGCGTTGTGGCAGGCGCCGCAGCGGTTCTGGCCGCGGATGTTCTGCCAGAGGTTCACCTCGAAGGCCTGCACGTCCGCCGTGGCAGGCGCGGGTCCGGTGTAAGCGTTCACCGAACTGGTGCCGGTACCGGCAACTTCGTTGGCGGTGGTGGGGGCACCGCCGCCGCCGCAGGCGCTGAGTACCAGGGTGCTTGCCAGCGCGAGCAGCGCTCCGATCCGTGAGAACTTCATGTGGCTCATCATGTGTCTAGTGCTCGTGTGCATGTTCATGGTCACGTTCCTACAGACTCGTCGCACAGTAGGCCGCGCTTTGCGCAAACACCTGCCGCAGCACATAGCCTGACTGGAACGACTGGGTCATGGTGGCAACTTGAGAAATGTCCTGCGCGCTTGCCGGAGAACGCAGGCAGACTTGTTTGAACACGCGGGTGACCTGGCAGGAGGCGAACGCCTCGGAGTTCTCGAGCTCCTGGCCGAGGGATTTCGCGCCATTGCCGCTGCCCTTGTAGCTGGGGTTGGTGCTCCAGCCCAACAGCTGGTTGGGGCCGGCGCGCCAGCGGTTCTCCCACGCATCATCCGGCGTGTTGAACCCTTGCGGGAAGTTCAGGTTGTTGATGTGGTATTTCGCCTGCGTCTGGCCGGCGGTGTACACGATCTGGCCGGTGGTGTCGGTCATGGTCGCGTCGGTGGCGCTGAAATTGTAATAGGCGAAGGCCTGCGCCATCGGATCCATGCCGCTGTGGCAGCCGATGCAGTTGTTCAAGAAGAGCGTGGACACGCCGCCGGGGCTGCGCGTCACGTCCTGGCGGATGCGATCGGGCGGTCGGGTAATGTCCATCACGGTCTGCAGGTCATGGCACAGATGATTCAGCATGGTGAAGCGGAACATCGCCCGGTTGGTGCCGTTGATGAAGAAAGCACTCGCTGCGCCACGCGTGGTCATGACACCGGCGGTTGCCGTCGAAGGGATACCCTGCAGGGTCGACTGGGTGGCCGACTGCAGGTGCGCCTTCAGATCGACGTTCTTTGAATCCATGGCGTCGTACATGGCGTTGTTCGACGGTGAGTAGGCCGGTACCCCGGCTGCGGAGTCGGCGACGTAGACCAGGTCGGCGCTCAGGAGCGTATTGAAAGGAACGTCATCGCGCACCATCCCGACCACCGTGGCGGTGTAGTCGTTCAAGGGAGCGAACACCGTCTGATCGCGATTGGTCCATGGCGTCGCCATGTTGCGGATGGTGTTGTTGTAGAACGAGGGGTCCTGGGTGGCGATCAGCGCCGCGTTGACCAGATCCGAACTCGCCATCATGTTCGACAGCTGCTGCGCGGTTGGCGGCACGCCGGCGATGCGGTTGTACATGCGCGTCGCCTGGTCGGCGGTCGGGCCGGCAGCGCTGGCTGAACCCGCGGACGTCAGCGCGCCAATCACTGCGGCCGCGGTGATCGTAAGTGCTCTTAGCTTGTCCATCCCATGCTCCATGTTCACGTTCCGTATCTGTGTTGCGGTTTCGACGTGGCGCGAATATACGTGGGTAAAAACCCGTGCAGGAATGTCTCTGGGGCACGACGTCGGCGATTCGCGACAGTACCGAAAGCCCGTTTTGCACTCGTATCCTGCAACGCAGTTCGCACACCGCGTCTACTGAATGCACAGAGAATCGTATGCAGCGAAGTTCTTCTGTGAGTGCGTTAACAGAATGCTCTGCATCCCCGAACGATGATGCGATTATGGGACCATTAAGTTCAGTAGGATGGCATCGGGGCGCTTCTGTCCGACGTGCGAACTGTGAACTTCGCCGCGTAACCGAATAATGGGTAGCACGATGCAAAAAACTACGACCGGATTGAGACGTGACATGCGTCACGGATTGCGAGCGCTCGCCCTGCTCGCCGCCGGGGCGATTCTGTTCGGCTGCAACTCCGCCCCGACCGGACATGCGCCGGGCCTCGCCGGTGGCGAGTCGCTGACGCCGGGGGTTACCAACTATCCGCTGGCGTACATCAAGAAGCCCGTGCCTAAAAACGACATCGACGTTCGCGATCTGATCACCTCGATCACCGGCGGCGACCTGTATGTGCGCGCGCAGGCGAGCGCCGGCGGACTGGAAACCAATGTCACCGGCGCCATAACCACCGGCCAGGGCGATGTCCGGGACCTCGACGTCTCACCGGACGGCAAGAAACTGATCTTCTCGCTGCGCATGCCGCTCAACCCCAATCTGAAGAACACCGATCCGAAGCAGCCGAACTGGAAGATCTACCAGTACGATGCCGGGGCGAAGGTGGTCACCCAGCTGACCTTCGACAACATCACCTCGGGACACGACATTTCGCCGCACTACCTCGCGGACGGCAAGATCGTGTTCGCCTCCACCCGACAGCTCGCAACCAAGTCGATCCTGCTCGATGAAGGACGTCCGCAGTACCAGGCGGTGACCGATGACCGCCAGCAGTTCATCTTTCTCTTGCACGTGATGAATGCCGACGGCACCAACATGCGTCAGATCAGCTTCAACACCAACCACGACTTCGCACCCTCGCTTCTGGCGGATGGCCACATCGTGTTCAGCCGCTGGGAAGTCACCAACGGCGACCAGATCAGCCTTTACACCGCCAATGTCGACGGAACCGGGTTGCAGCTTCTTTACGGCGCCAACAGCCATGCCACCGGCGCGAACATCGCCGGCACCAGCAACAACGTCATCCAATTCTTGAACGCGCGCGAGCGCGCCGACGGCAAGCTCGTCGTCATCGACCGGCCGCTGCAAAACACCCAGCTCGGCGGCGACATCCTTTTGCTCGACACCGCCAACTATGTCGACATCCACCAAGCGAGTTCCTCGACCTCCCCGGCCGCCGTGAACCCGGCGGTCACCGGGCAGGTTCAGGCCACCGACCTCGGGGTGACCACCGATGCGAGCATGCCTTCCCTCGGCGGCCGCTTCTACTCAGCCTACCCGCTGTACGACGGCACCAACCGCATGCTGGTGAGCTGGTCGCCTTGCATGGTGATGGTTTCGGGGGCGACCGAGATCTGCAACAGCACCAATACCGCCGGCACCAATGTGCAGCTGGCACCGCCGCAGTACACGCTTTGGATTTATGACTTCAGCGCCGGCACCCTGGGCCCGGTGCTGGGCGCCGAGCAGGGCATGATGGTGGTCGAGCCGGTGGTGATGCAGGCGCGCCTGCCGGTGCCCTCGTTTCCGGCCGTGACCACCCCCACCACCGATCAAGCGAACATGATCAACGCCGGGGTCGGGCTCCTCGACATCTCGAGCGTCTACGACTTCGACGGCACCGACACGGCCAAACCGAGCATCGCCGCCACCGCCGATCCCAGCCAGGCGTCCTTCTATTCCCGGAGCGCCCGCTTCGTGCGCATCGAAAAGGCCGTGGAGATACCCGACAAGACGGTGCGCAAGATCAACAACTCAGCCTTCGGCCCGGCCGGCATGGGGATGCGCGAGATCTTGGGCTACGCCCCCGTGCAGCCGGACGGTTCGGTGCAGATCCAGGTGCCGGCCAACGTGCCTTTCACCATCGACGTGCTCGACAAGAACGCACGCCGCATCGGATCGCGGCATACCAGCTGGCTGCAGCTGATCCCTGGCGAGATCAAGCAATGTAACGGCTGCCACTCCACGGCCACCGGCACCTCCCATGGCCGCGCGGGGCTCACCGTGGCGGTGAATGCGGGGGCGCCCACCACCGGACTGCCCTTCCCCAACACCAGCGCATCGCTGTTTGCCAACCAGGGCGAGACCATGGCGCAGACCCTTGCGCGCATCAGCTGCGCAAAGGGCAGCGGCACGACCTGCTCGCAGCTCATGACTTCCGACGTGCTGTACACCGCCCTCTGGACGCAGGGCGTGACCCTGCCGGCCGGCGACACCGATGCGGCCATTTCGCTGACCTATTCCGGGGTCGGCGGGCTCAACGAGTCCCCGCCCACCAACGCCAACTGCGTGCCGTGGAGCGCGCAATGTCGCATCACCATCCATTACGCCAATGCGGCCTCCATGAGCCTGCCGTTCCTGCAGTCGATGTGGAGTCTGGCCTCGCGAACCGCCATGGTGAACGGTGTTGCGACCAACGTGACCTGCACCAACTGCCATGCCCCGACCGCCAACAACGTGGTGCAGGTGCCGGCCGGCCAGCTCGACCTCACCTCGATCAGCAGCAATATCGATCCCACGGTGTTGCAATCCTATGAGATCCTGCTGTTTCAACATAATGAGCAGGCGCTTAATATGGGCATCTTGCAGGACGTGCCGGGACCGGTGGTCTTGAACCCGCCGATGGCGGCCGGCAGCGCCCTCGCCTCACAGACGAGCTTCCTGTCGAAGTTCGACGGTACCGACCACGGAGCGACGGTGGACCACACCGGTTACTTGACGCCAGGGGAATTGCGGTTGATCTCAGAGTGGCTGGATATAGGCGCCCAGTTCTACAACGATCCATTCGTTGCACCGGTGGCGAACTGAACTAATGCGACGTCTGCTCGCGCTACTGCTGTTGCTGCAGGCGTTACATCTTGGAACCGCACACGCAAGGCGCCCGCCGCTCGAGCTGGTGGTCGCGCAGCCGTTCCTGGAAATGCATTCGGGTCCGGGCCGCGGGTTTCCGGTGGTCTATGTGGCCGAACGCGACGAAGTGGTCACAGTGCTCTACAGCCGCACCGATTGGTATCGGGTGCGGGCACCGCATGGACAAGAAGGATGGGTGCGGCGCGACGATCTGGCGCGAACCTTGCTGGCCTCGGGCGAGCCGGCGCCGATTCCGCCTTACCCTGAGTTCGCCACGCACCGCTGGGAGGTGGGCGCAGGCTATGGCGTGTTCAACCACGAGAACTTGGTGACGGCATATGGCGATTTCGGTCTCACCACCAGCCTCGATGTGGAATTCGTCGTGCAGCAGGCCTTCGGCACCATCGACAACCGCTACATGACGACCATCGGCATGCGTCACACCTTCATCCCGGAGTGGAAATGGATCTCGCCGACCGCCGGGATCGGCTTCGGCTGGCAGTACATCAAGGACAAGGCACCGCCGGCGCCGCAGCAGGACAGCAATCAAATGGCGTATATCTCGCTCGGCGGCCGTGGCTTCATCACCCGCCGCTTCATGTGGCGCGCCGATTGGCGCAAGTACGTGATTTTCACCAACCAAAACCAGAACCAGGAACCGGACGAATGGAAAGTAGACTTGGCTGTGTTCTTTTAGCCGCGATCTTGTTGTCCGGCTGCAGCTGGTTTCACCGCGGTCACAAGGGACCGCAACCGGTCGTCGCAGAGGAAACCGAGGCGGAGCCGACCATCGTCGAACCGCAGGTGCCGCGCCGCAAGGTGAAGACGCCGCATATCAAGGCGAAGGACTTCGAGGTGGGCGGCTACTTCGGCGCACTGAGCATCCAGGATTTCGGCACCAATCCACTCTACGGTGTGCGCGCGGCGTACCACGTCACCGAGGACATCTTCCTGGAGGGTTTCGTGGGCCGCTCCAAGGCGGGCACCACCAGCCTGGAGGACGTATTTCCCAACATCACGGTGGTGAGCGAGTCTGGGAGGTATTTCACGTATTACGACATCGACCTGGGCTACAACGTGCTTCCCGGCGAGATCTTTCTCGGGCGGGGACGCGCGTTCAACAACGCCTTGTACGCGACCTTCGGCATGGGCGATGTGAAATTCGCCGACAAGGATCAGTTCGCTCTGAACTTCGGAGTGGGTGACCGGCTGTTGATAACGGACTGGCTGGCAATGCACTTGGACGTGCGCGATCACGTGTTCGAGACCGATCTGACCGGCCGGACCAAGAACGTGCACAACATCGAAGCCACCATGGGCTTGTCGGTATTCTTCTGAGGAGACACTTATGCAATTTTCGAAACTGAACATCTGGAAGCGCTGCGCGATGGCGGCCATCGTCATCGCCTCGGCGGGCGCCTTCGCTGCCGACAGCGGCGGTCCTGCGCCCTCCTTCTCGCTCACCGACCTGTCCGGCCACCCCGGCGCCCTGAGCCAGTACAAGGGCAATGTGGTGATGGTCAATTTCTGGGCCACCTGGTGCGGTCCGTGCCAGCAGGAAATGCCGCTGCTCGACCAGATGTACAAGAAGTACAAACCGGCCGGTTTCACCTTGATCGGCATCAACGTCGACAAGGAGGCGCCGCCCGTGAAGGAGCTGCTGGCCCGCAAGCCCGTCAGCTTCCCGGTGCTGCTGGATCCGGCGAACCAGGTGAGCAAGGCCTACCACGTGGATGAAATGCCGAGCACGGTGATCGTCGACAAGAAAGGCCAGATCCGCTACATCCACCGCGGCTACAAGCCCGGCGACGAAAACGAGTACCAGGATCGAATTCGCCAATTGATTCGCGAGTAATCCCATGAAAGCCATGCCGGCAATTTTTCTCTTTTGCGCAGGGTTGATGCTGCAGGGTTGCAGCATCAACCCCTGGGTCAAGCCGTATGAACGCGACCGCCTGGCCGACCCCATCATGGCCTGGGATCGGGACGCGATCTCGAGCGCCTACCTTGATCACATCCGCGAGTCCCGCGAAGGTTCGCGCGGCGCTACCGGCACGGCGGGCGGCGGCTGCGGTTGCAATTGATGCAACTGCGCCATCGCGAGAGTTGATCCCTGCATGAATTTGCGCGCACCACTGTTATGCCTCGCTGCCGCCTGGGGCGTGCTCGTCTCGATGAACGTCGGCAGCGCAGTGCTGCCGGACGATCGCGCCGACATTTTCTACAGCAGCTACAAGGGCGGCGGCATGGACATCACCGGCGAGTCGGTGCTGGTGCGCAAGAAGTTCGGCGAGAACTTCGCCGTCGAAGGCAACTACTTCATCGACAAGGTGAGCGGCGCCTCGGTGGACGTGCTGTCCAACGCCAGCGTCATCAAGGACGAGCGCAAGCAGAAAAGCCTGTCGCTGGAATTCATCCACGACAAGACCACCTACAATCTTGCCTACACGCAGAGTTCGGAGCGCGACTACACCTCCAACACCGTGCACTTCTCCCTGAGTCAGGACATGTTCGGCGATCTGACCACCGTGTCGCTGGGCTTCTCCGACAGCCGCGACAAGGTCGGCGAGAACAACGGCACGGCCAACGACCCGAAGGTCAGCTGGCTGGGGCACGCCGAGAGCCGCAGCTACGAAGCCGGCGTCTCGCAGATCATCACCAAGAATTTCATCACCGGCGCAACGCTCGAAGTGATCACCGACCAGGGTCTTCTGAGCAATCCCTATCGCTCGGTGCGCTACATCGATCCCACCGCCGCCTTGGGATACAGCCTCGCATCGCAGATTTATCCCAACACCCACACCAGCACCGCAGTGGAGGTGCGCGGCAAGTACTACCTCCCCTACCGCGCTGCAGTGGCGCTGTCGTATCGCTATTTCAACGACACTTGGGGCATCCGTGCCAACACCGAAGAGCTCGGCTACACCCAGCCGTTCTCGAACAGGTTCATCATCGAAGCGCGCCTGCGTCACTACAACCAGACGGCCGCGACCTTCTACAGCGACCTGTTCACGCAGCCCGATGAGTTCAACTTCGAGGGACGCGACAAGAATCTCGCCGCATCGATCAACAACCAGCTGGACCTGAAGGGCACCTGGGCGTTCTGCCCCACCGGCTGCCTGCACATCTTCAAGCGCGGCACCGTGACGGGCGAGTACACCCGCCTGCAGTTCAAGTACAGCGACTTCCGCAACATCAAGAACTTCAACGACACCCCGGCCGGCGGCGGCTTCCCGGTGGGCGAAGAGCCTCTCTACAATTTCGACGCGAACGTCTATCAGATCTTCGTGTCGATGTTCTACTGACGCGGCTTGAACAGACCGCGCCAACCCACCAGCAGCATGGGTGAAAGCGCAGCGGCAACCGCCGCCGTATCGGCGACCCAATCCCAGAAATCCTCGTCCCGGTGCACGAAAGGCAGGCCCTGAACCACTTCAATCAAAGCGCCGAACCCTGACAGCGCCGCGCCGATGATGAGCACGTGCAAGCGCGGAAAGCCCGCGGCAGCGAGGCCGGTGAGGCCGTAGAACGCCATGAAGTGCTCTGCCTTGTCATAGGGCACCAACTGCACGGCCTCGGTGGGCGGTATGACCGCGCTGTAGAAGGTGAAAATGACCGCGGCGAAGAATGCCACCTGTGCGAGCCTCTGCAGCGGAACTTGATACGGCATAAGGACTTCCAAAAGCGCAAAAGCATAGCAAAATGTGCCCTTACGGTCGGTCATCGAGAAACGAGGTCAGTCCCATGAAATCGCAACCGCAACGCTTTTCGCGCCGCACGGCGCTCATCCGACTCGGCCTGGGCGCCGGCGCCGTTGTCGCGCTCGCGAAGGGCGCGCAAGCCGCCGAGGCGCCCCACCTCGACCCCAAGGATCCTCAGGCGGCGAAGCTCGGCTACGTCGAATCCGCCGCGCAGGTCGACGCCAAGAAATTTCCAGCCTATGCGAAGGGTCAGACCTGTGAAAACTGCCTGCAGCTTCAGGGCGCGGCCGGCGCGCCTTATCGGCCCTGCACCGTGTTTCCCGGCAAAACCGTGGCGGTCGCCGGCTGGTGCAGCTCCTGGACTCCGGAGATATAGGCATCCCGAGTCTTGACGCCGATCGATGGGAAGTCGGCGAAGAAACCGTCGATTCCGCGCTCCAGAAAGGCTCGAATCTCACCGGCCAGATCGCCGTGATCAGCAGGCGCGCTGCCGCGCTTGAACTGCGCGGGTAGGAATTCGTTCTCGGCCCGAAACGTCCAGACGTGGACGCTGATGCCGGCCGCGTGGGCGGCGCGGACCGCCTCCGGCGTCGCCAATGCCTTGGCGATGCCGATCGCATCGGCGTAGGTGGCGGTCTCCTTCGAATCCCCGACCTCATGTTCGAGAAGCTGCACCAAAGGCAGGCGCGTCATCTTGCGCAGCTGCTTGAGGTTATTGGGATCGAAACTTTGTATGAATACGGGCGAGCCCTCGCGCGCGTGATCGTAGCGGCGCAGGGCATCGAGCAGCGCAAGCTCCAAGGGCAATCCGATGGCGGCGAAATGCGCCGGATGTTTGGTCTCGGGGTACACCCCGATGCGCCGCCCGGTGCTGCGGTTGGCGCTCAAGATGAGCTGCATGATTTCGTCGAATGTCGGAACGGTGAACCGGCCGTCGAACTGGCGGTTCGCCGGCCGCAGCTCGGGGAGTCGCTCGCGCGCGCGCAATGTTTTCAATTCCGAGAGCGTGAAGTCCTCGGTAAACCAGCCATCCATGGTCTCGCCATCGATGAATTGGACGCGGCGCCTCGAGGCGAACTCGGGATGCTGGGCGACGTCGGTGGTGCCGCCGATTTCGTTTTCATGCCGTGCAATGAGCACCCCATCCTTGGTCATGACCAGATCCGGTTCTATGTAGTCGGCGCCCTGGTCGATGGCCAGCTGATAGGAAGCAAGCGTGTGCTCAGGGCGTTCGCCGCTGGCACCTCGGTGCGCGATCACAATGACTTTCGACATCCAAGAACTCTCATGGCAAAAGATGCCAGAGTGTAGCGCACCAGGCGGCACAGGTTCCGTGGCCGGACCCTGTGCCGCCGTCATGGTTTCGAGCACTAGCGCGGCGGCTCGGCCACTTGCTGAGCCGGATCGTGTGCCGACATCAGGCTGCCGGCCCCGGGACTCCAGGGCAGTTGATGCTGCAGGGAAGATTCCCCCCAATCGGCGCGCAGCGAGGTCGGATCCGCGGCAAACGCGGCTCCGATCGCGAACACCGCGGCGGCCGCGATGGTTGCTCTTCGACGTGGCATGTCTTCTCCTCGCATCAATTAAATTCGGTGGGGCGGCGCGGTGGGCGGTACATCGAACTGGCCGATGACGGGTGCCGCGGCGCTTGCCAACTGCGCAGAACCGGACGCCTGAACGTCAAAAAGTGCCAGCGAACAAACCGCGTACAAGCAACCGGCGATCAACGCAACAGAACTCTTTTTCATGGGGATACTCCGGGTCGATGGGTTGAAACGCCGGGCAAGCCGAGGCCCGGCTCCATCTAGAAAAGCGACAACCCGGCGCAAATACCCTCACGGGCACCTACGATGTATGCTTAAGGGAAAGCCTGAGCGGTCGAGTCCTGCGGTTAAACGAGAATGACGATGCCAGCCCCGGTCAACTTCACTCAGCTCCTCTCGGACTGGCGTTCCGGACAGCCCGATGCGCTCGACCGGCTTGCGCCTCTGGTTTACGAGGAATTACGCAAGCTTGCCCGCAGCTACATGCGTGCCGAACGCGGCAGCCACACCCTGCAGGCCACTGCCGTGGTGCATGAGGCGTTCGTGCGACTGATCCAGGGCAATGTGGCGCTGCAGGACCGCGCGCACTTCTTCTCCTTGGCATCGCGCTTGATGCGCCACGTGCTGGTCGATCATGCGAAGTCGCGCGGCCGAGGGAAACGCAATCCCGCGCTTTTCAATTTTGCGTCGCACAACCCTGGGGAAACCCCGCCGCATCTGGACGTCGATGTCATCGCGCTCGACGATGCACTGGAAAGTCTCACCGAGCTCGAGCCGCGGCTGGCCGAGGTCATCGAGCTGCACTACTTCGGCGGCATGACCTACGAGGAAATCGCGGCGGCGCAGAATTCTTCTCCGGCCACGGTGCACCGCGAGATCCGCCTCGCGCGCGCCTGGCTGCTGGACGAAATCGAAGGCCACCGCCGATGAAAACCGGAGCGCGCTGGCAACAGATCCATGTGTTGTTCGACGAATTGTTGGACCTGGAGGAACCGGCCCGCACCCGGCAGCTGAAAGAGCGCTGCGGCGACGACGCCGAGCTGCGCGCTTCCGTGCAGTCCTTGCTCGACTCCGACATGAAGCACGGGGACCCGTTCCAGCACGCGGTCGGCGCCGCCGCCGAGTCGCTGCTCGAGGACCACCGCGACCGGTTGATCGGCACGCAGGTCGGGCGCTACCGCATCGTCTCGGTGCTGGGGCATGGCGGGATGAGCACCGTGTACCGCGGCGAATGCGAAACTGCGAATCCGCGCGCAGTCGCCGTGAAGGTGTTGCAGGGCGCGGCGCTGCACCCGCGGCTGCGCAGCCGGCTGCATAGCGAACGCCACATCCTCGCCACGCTCGACCATCCCTACATCGCCCGCTTGAGCGACAGCGGCGAACTCGAGGATGGCACGCCCTATCTGGTGATGGACTTGGTCGACGGGGTTTCGCTCGACGAATATTGCGATCAACGCAGTCTGATAGTGCGCGATCGCATCGAGTTGTTCGTCGAGGTCTGCTCGGCGGTGCACTACGCACATCGCAACCTAGTCGTCCATCGCGACATCAAGGCCTCGAACATCTACGTCACCGATCAGGGCACGCCGAAGCTCCTGGACTTCGGGGTGGCGAAGCTCTTGGCGCCGGAAAGCCTGGCGCATACCCTGCCCGTGACGCGGCTGCAGGAGCGCATCCTCACCCCCGAAAACGCCGCCCCCGAGCAGGTGCTGGGACGGCCGATCACCACCGCGACCGACGTCTTCGCCCTGGGCGTGCTCCTCTATCAGCTGCTATCGGGCCGCTCGCCCTATCGGCTGTTGAGCTACAGCCAACTGCAGCTGGAACGCGCGATCTGCATGGACGAACCGGCGCGTCCCAGCCAGATGGTGATGGCGAAGTTCAAGGACGAGAGTGATGAGGACCGCGAGCGCATCGCGGCGCGGCGCGGCTCGCCCCCGGAGCGTCTGCGCGCGCGCTTGAACGGCGATCTCGATGCCATCGTGGCGATGGCGATGCGCAAGGAACCCGACCGCCGCTACCCCTCGGTCGAAGCGCTGGCGGATGATCTGAGGCGCCATCTTGCCGGACAGCCGGTGCGCGCCCGCCAGGGGGACTGGCGCTACAACTCGGTCAAGTTCCTACGCCGCCACCTGCTCGGCGCGGTGGTGACGGGCGTGATATTTCTCGGCATCGCATTCGTCGCCGTCCTCACCTTGCGGCAAAACATTCAGATCAACAAGGAAAAGCAGGCCGCGGAAGAACAACGCGAGCGCGCTCAGGAGGTCTCGGGCTTCCTGGTGAATGTATTTTCCGCCGCCGACCCTTTCACAGCCCAGGGCAAGGAATTGACCGCAAAGGATCTGCTGGACGCCGGCGAGGCGCGGATCAGGGACAATACATCCCTGCACCCTGAAGTTCGCGCCGAATTGCTGGAAAGCATCGGCCTCGCCTATCGGCACGAGGGCCACTACGATCGGGCGATTCCGCTGTTCGAACAGGCGGTGGCCATCCGCAAGGACATGAGCCCGGTGGACAATCGCTTGGTCGCCGCCTCGCTCGCCGATCTGTCGCGCGCCCTGTCCGATGGCGGACACTTCGCCGCCGCCGAGGGTTACATCCAGGAAGCGCTCGCACTCTCCGATGTGGGGGGACCGGCAAGCCGGCAGACGGCCGACATTTATCTGCAATACGGTCACATGGTGCTCGCCGCCGAAAGCGATCCGGTCCGCGCCCGCAGCCTGTTCAGGAATGCGCTGGCGATTTACCGCGCGCTGCCAGGCGATCGCGCCTTCGACATCGGCGAGAGCTACAACTCACTGGCCGCGGCCTCCACGTGGTCTGGAGACTTCAAGACTGCTGAAAAGGAACAGCGCGACGCCTTGAAGATCCTGGAGGTGGTCACTCGCTCCAATCCTGAGCGCACCGAGGCAATGGGCACCTTGGGATACATTTTGGTTCAGACCGGCAAGTACGCCGAGGCCGATGCGGTACTTCACGAGACGCTGGACATCGAACGCAGCGTATTTGGGCAGGACAACCCCCGGGTCTCGTTCGTGGAGGAAAGCCTGTCGACTCTGTATGCCTATACGGGGGATTTGAAGCATGCCATCTCGCTCGCGCAAGACGCACTCAAGCTCACCACCGCCCAAGTGGGCAGCCATCACTACATGCATGCCTACCGGCTCGATGGATTGGCCGACCTTAAGCTGCAAGACAACGATCTTGACGGTGCCGAGGCCGATGCCAAAGAGGCGCTCGACATCTACTCCAACACCCTGCCGGCGAATCACGCCTATGTGGCCTCCACGCGACGCGTCCTGGGCGAGATATTTCTGGCGAAAGGACAACTCTCCGCAGCGGAGTCGGAATTGCGCAAGGCACTGGATATCAACATATCGGCATTCGGAGCCGATAATTGGCGCATCGCGCGGGTGCGCGCAAGCCTCGGCTGGGTATTGATCAAGGAAGGCCGCGACATCGAAGGCGAGCCGATGTTGGCAGCGGCGCAGCAACAGCTCACCGCGGTGCTGGGAGCGCAGCATCCGGATGCCATGAAAACCACGGCGCGACTCACCGAGTACTTTCTCGAGCATCACCGCGAAGCCGACGCGGCGCAACTTCAAGTCCCCGTACATTAAACCCGCTTCACCGACTCCTCGAAGCGTAGGGCTTGCCGGAGAAGTTGCGGTAAGCTACGGCCAAACCTTTCAGGAGTCCTTGATGTCCCACAAGAATTTTCTGACCAGCCTGTTTCTGTTGGCTGCTCTTGCCTTGAGTCTGGCAGGCGTGGCGCGCGCAGGATCGGCGCGCGAGGAAGGACGTCTGCTCACTGCAACGGAAGTGCTGGAGGAAGTTCAGGCCATGCCCGATGTGAGGCTGCCGGACACGCTTCTTTCCCATGCCTACGGCATCGCCGTGATACCGGATGTCACCAAGGTCGCATTCATCTTCGGCGGCCGACACGGCAACGGCGTGCTGGTGGTGCGCGACAAGCTGAATGGGCCCTGGAGCAACCCGGTCTTCATCTCGCTCACCGGCGGCAGCTGGGGGTTTCAGGCCGGCGCGCAGTCCTCGGACATCATCCTGGTGTTCACCACCAAGGCGGGCATTGAAGGCATCACCGGCGGCAAGTTGACCTTGGGCGCCGATGCCTCGGTAGCCACCGGTCCGGTGGGTCGCCAGGGATCTGCCGCCACCGACATCCAGTTCAATGCGGAGATCTACTCCTACGCGCGCACCCGCGGGCTCTTCGGCGGCATCGCGCTCGACGGCAGCGTGATCTCCATCGACCGCTCGGCGAACGCGGACTTCTACCACAAGAGCGGAGTGACGGCCTCCGAGATCTTCTCCGGTCAGGCGCCCACGCCGCCGCCGACGGCGCAGCGCTTCCTGGAGCGCCTCGCGCAGGCGACGCGCACCCAGGTTCGCGGCTCACCCGCACCGCAGGCCGACACGCCGGCATCTGCGGATGCGCCGCCGATCAATGGCACACCGCCCGCGGCGGAGCCGGCCCGCACCTTCCCGCTCGACGACCCGAAGAAGCCCACGACGCCGTGACCTTCAAGGGCGCGGCGTTCGGCATCGTCCTGACGCTGCTCGCCGCGCTCGCCCAAGCACGCGCCCCGCTGGTGCTGCTCAGCGACTTCGGCACCTCGGACGGCGCGGTATCGGCCATGAAGGGCGTCGCCTACTCGGTGTCGCAGGAGCTTCTGATCTCGGACCTGTCCCACGAAAACCCGAGCATTTTCGAGGGTGCCTACCGGCTCTATCAGACCGAGCAGTTTTGGCCCGAGGGCACGGTCTTCGTCGCCGTGGTTGATCCCGGAGTCGGCACCAAACGGCTCTCCGTGGTCCTGAAGACCAAAACCGGCCGCTACTTCGTGGGCCCCGATAACGGCCTTTTGTCGCTCGTGGCCGAACGCGACGGCATCGAGGGGCTGCGGCAGATAGACGAATCGGTCAATCGCCGTCCGGGATCGGATGACTCACATACCTTTCACGGCCGCGATGTCTTCGTCTATACGGGGGCGCGACTCGCCGCCGGCGTGATCGGATTCGAGCAGGTTGGTCCCAAGCTGCCGCCGGAAACGCTCATCACCATCCCCTATCGCCGCGCACAAAGGACCGGCAACAAGATTTCGGGCATCGTGCCGGTGCTCGACGTGCAGTTCGGCAACGTCTGGAGCAACATCCCGAAAGCGCTCTTCGAAGAACTGCACGTCGGCTTGGGCGAAACGGTGCACGTGCGCATCCTGCACAACGACAAGCTGATCGACGAGGTGCGTATCCCCTACGAGCGCACGTTCGGCAGCGTGCCGGTGGGCAAGCCGCTCGTCTATATCAACAGTCTTTTGAACGTGGCGTTGGCGCTCAACCAGTCGAGCTACGCGGCCGCCCACAAAATCGAGTCAGGGCCGGACTGGTTCATGGAAATCAGCAAGGACTGATTCAGTCGGTCTCCTCGACCGATAGCAAGCTCGCGCCGAACACGTTGGAGCAACGTTTGGCGACGCCGAGATCGCGGTTTTGCGCGCTCTTGCATTCCGGCCTCGCCAACGCCGATGACAAAGTGGCCGCCTGGCCGACGCTCGCCACCGCTTGCGGGTTGGGCGCGATTTTCTCGAAGGGACCCGCCTGGCTCACGTACGCAGCGGGCAGCGCAAGGGCGGAAAAATCCCGGGGGGTCTCGGTGATCATCACCATGAAATGGTCGGTGCCGGCAGGTCCCAGGGCCGTCACATTCCAGTTGTTCCGCGGCAAGGCGAGTTGCTGATTGGCGGCGATGTGGTTGTCGGCATCGAGTTGATTTGGGAAAAGAAGATAGAAACTGTCCGCGGAGGTGCCGCGATAAAACACATACACGTAGCCTTCGTGATCGGAGGCTACCTTGAGGGTCATGTTGGTGCCAATCTTCAGTAGCGGCGAGCCGGCCTTGGCATCCACGGTCCAGCGATCGTCGCGCTGATTGTAGATGTCGGTGAGGGCCGCCACGATGCTGACGCTCGACGGCCCGGCGGGCGGCGCGGGGGCGGTCGCGCCGGCCGGCGGGGTTGCCGGTTGCGGCACCGGCGGCGCGTCGGTCATGGCCGGGACCAGACCCGCATTGCCTGCGAGCGTGGCGTGCTGACGCGCCGCCTGTTCCTGGGTCTTGTCGAGGCGCGCCTGCACGCAGTCGGCCAGTTCCTGCATGGACAGCGAGCCGCTGTGATCGGAATCAGTGGCGCCGCCCGCCAGACACTGTTCGAAGGCGTAGGTCATGGCGCCCCCCTTCGATGTGTCCCAGGCCACCTCGTTGTTGCGGGCGGCGGCGAGGATCACCAGATTGTGGTCGGTGGTATGAAAATCGGCGCCGCGGGAAGTGGCAAAGCTGCCGAGATTCACCGGCACGCTGCATTGCGGACTCGATACCTCCGGGCTGAACTTGGAGCGAAAATCCAGCGGCAGTGAGCGCGTTCCCGCGGCCTGCGCCACTCCTCCTGAGTGGCAGGAATCGAGCATCACGATTGTTTTGTCTGTCTTGGCCGCGAGCGGCTTGATCATGGCGGCGAATTCGACATTGGTGACGAGCTTCATGTCCTGCGTCACGATGCTCTCGGTGCATTGATTGGTGGCCTTGTTGAAAAAGCGCGCACCGTGGCCCGAGAAATACACGTACAGCTTGTCGCCCGGCATGATGGATTGATTCAGGGTGGCGAACGCCTGCCGCAAACCCTCGCGCGTCACCTGGGTTTCCGACAGCTCGACGATGTTTTCCTGCGGCACGCCGAAGCGCCGCGCAAGCTCGATGCCGAGCTTGCGGTCCGTCAGCACACCCGGCAGCGGGCTCCTCTGATACTCGGATACCGTGATGATGAGCGCGTGATTTGAAGGCAGCGGCGGCGGAAACCCCGGCTGGATCTCACGGATGCCCGTGGACAGGATCTGGTTGTTGTTGCCGGCCTGCCGTCCGTCCTTGAGCTGAGCGAGTGGCGACTGCTGCACCGCGGGTTTGTCCAGGTGCGGCGCGTCGCCCTGGGGTTGTTGTGCGAACGCCGGCGCCATCAGCAGCGAAGCGATGCACGGGAGCATGCAATTGAGGCTCATCCCGGTATTCATTTTTTCTCCATGGCCCGTCCGGCCGATGCCAGCGCTTCGGCGAGAGGAAAGGAAGCGTCGGTGTTGCCCGGCACGTCCACCCAGCATAATGGAAGTGATGGTGGGATCGCATCCTCCTCGCCCGCCGCGCCGGCCGCCGCCCAACGCCACAGCACCCAGCCCTGATCGCGCCAACGTCGTCCCATACCTGCGGCGTCCGGTTCCCATAGCTTGACCACCGGCCGGCAGTCGATGAGCAGCTGCAGCACCCGCTCACGCGGTTCGCTCGCCGGCAGGCAGGCTACCTGCAGGCGACCGGTCACTTCACCTGCGGTGGCGAGGAAGGGACCGGTGCCGGCGATGAAGTCGCGCAAATTCGCGTCGAAGAGCTTCGCGAAGGTGAAGTACGCCAAGACCAGGGCGGCGGGAACCGACAGATCCACCAGCCAGTTGCTGACGCTGACCGAGGCGAGCGAGAGCGCGAACAGCACCGCCGGCACGATGAAGAAATATTTGGCGATGGCGAGGGCCTGATTGGTGCGGCTGAACAGCAGCGCCGAAGCCATGAGCAGCGCGAGTTCGAGGCAGAAGATGAGCCAGGGATTCAAGGGCTTCAAATAGCGATCGTTCTTGGTGTTGTCCAGCACCGTCGCGAGCACATAGACGCCGGGATACTGGGCGTCCACCGGGGTTGCCTTGATATCGCCCAAGTCCGCCGCGGTGGAACCGACCACGACGACTTTGCCGGCAAACTGCGCAAAGAAGGCGCCGTCATTGGCCTTGGCCGCGGCCATGGCGCGCACGAAACTGATGGTGCGGTAGGGAGCGATGCCCTTGGGCCAGTTGATGAGGTTGTGCGCATGCTTCGGCAGCGGCCACTTGAGCAGTTCGGCCACCTTGTAAGGCAACGAGGGAATCTTGTATCCAGCCAACGGCTCGAAACTCGAATACCAGCGCACGATGTTGTCGCTGTCGGGATAGATGTTGCTGGTGCCGACCCGGCCGCTGTCATAAATGCTCTTGAAGTACGGTGTCATGATGGCGAGCGTGCGGTGCGCGTTTAGCGCGATGCCGGGAGCTTCGGGATCCGGGCTCGCGAAATTCAACAACGACACCGGAACCTCACTGGCCGCATCGTTCTTCGGATTCAGGCGAATCGCCGGAAAGAACGAGACGCGGCTCGCCCTTACGTAGCGGTCGAACGCCGCCTCGCTCTCCAGGTTCGCCACATCCGCATCCGTGAACAGGATGTCGAACACCACCGCACGCGCCCTCGCCGCCTCGAGCGGCGCGGCCACCGAGGAAAGCACCTTGCGGGGCCAGGGCCAGCGGCCGTATTCGGCGTTCATGGCGGCAAGGCTCGCTTCGTCGATGTCGAGCACCACGACATCCGCATCCGGCCGATAGGCGATGGGCCTCTGCCGCATCAGAAGATCGAAGCTGTCGTGCGCCAGTTGATTGTCAAAGGGATGCGAGAGCAGGTTCCACGCACCGAACGCCGCCACCACGAGGGCGAGCGCTACGTAGAAACGGACGCCCGCGGCAAGCAGCAGCCGGCCGAAGGCGTCGCGCCAGTCAGGATGGCGTGCGAACAACCAGCCTAGAGGTCTTAACAGCCAATCGGTGATGCCCACGGGCTACTTGCAGCTGATGTTGGTGGTCGCCGGATAGGTGTTGACGCTGACCTGGTGAATGCTGAGTTCGCCGCCGATGTTCGCCAGACCCTTGCTCAAGGCCTGCGCCCGCGTGCTGTCATAGGAAAACTTGTCGGCCCCGGTCAATGCCGCGAAAAACTCCGGCTGCTTCTCGAACGCGAGCACGGTGACTAGGTCCGTACCGAAAGGCGGCAACACCAGGATGTGATCCTTCGGATCCGCGCCGGGGATGGCGGTGGGCACGTTTGCGGCGATGATGCGGCGCTCGAGCGCATTGGATGGATAGAGCACGGTGATGCCACCCTGGCTATCCAGGTCGAGCACCATGAGATAAGCGGCTTTCTTCAAGCGCACCTCGAACACGAAAGACTCGCATTGCACGTAGGTGTTGCCGCGGCTGGCAGGATCGGTGTCGGCGCGCAGGCCCAGTTTGTCCTGCACCAGCGGGAGCGACCGATTCAGCCACGCTTGCGCCGACAGGCGCGAGAGAATCAGCGGATCGGAAGCCGTAGTGTTGACGATCGGATCGCTCGCCGGACCGAACAGCGTCACTTTGTCGCCGCTTTGTCTTACGATGATATCGGGCGCCTTATCGGTGATGGCCACGCCGACGAGCGAGGCGATCTTGCCCTGCAGCGAAGCACTGACCGATTCGAGCTTTACATGCACCGTGGTATCGCGGCCGCCCGGCGGCGGCGGCGGGCTCACCAGGGGGCCCGGTGGTGCGGCGGCGCCCAGGAAGGCGTTCGAGCCCACATCGTGCGGATCCTCGGCAATGCCGGGCAGCAACTGCGGATGTTGGGTGAAGGTGCGGTGCTCGAGAAACGCGTTCATGGCCTCGCGCGCCTGGGCATAGCTGAAGGAGCCGGGAACCAGCTGTCCCTTCAGGAGCCGCAAGAACGCATCGGTGAAGGCGCCGTGATACTGGCCATCGATGGTCGGGGCCTGCGCGAGCATCGCGGCATCCGAAATGTCCGCGCCCGTCTCGCTGTCGCTCGCCCCGGAGAGCAACACCACGTGCTGATACGGGTAAGGAGGCGGCTTCTGGCGCGCACTCACCACCGGCGCGGGCGGTGCGGCGGCCACTCCCAGATCACGCGTAATGAGGGGCAAGTAGCGCGTGTGGGCAAATTTTTGTCCGAAGGAACGCACCACCTGCCCGGAATAGCAGCTGTCGGAAACCACCACCACGAAACGGCCCGAGTCGTCCAAATGTTTGAGCCGCGGCACCAGATCCCGGCGGCCTATCACCAGGGTGCGTTGCGCGCCGGCCGTGGTGTCGTAGTCGAGGTCATAGGGCACCCAAGCGCCGGTGTCATACGGCAGATCATAGGCATTGCCCTCCTTGGCCCGGGCCGAGGTGCCGTGGCCGCTGAAATAGATGAGAACGGTATCGCCGGGCGCGCTGCGTTGCTCGAGCGCGGAAATCTCGGAGAGAATATGCTCGTGGGTGGCGTCCGAGTCCTTCAGGGTCCTGATGTCGCCGGGAGCGAAATGCCAATCTCCGCTCAGGGTCTTCTGGACGGCATCGAGGTCGTGGGCGGGGCCCAGCAGCTGGAAGGCCTTCAGGCCGGGGTTTTCGAACTCTCCTACGCCGATCAGCAACGCGACGTTCTTCGCGCCGGCGGAGCCGGTCGCGATCAGGCAAAGCAACAACGCCGCGATGCGCAGTGTCATCCCCTTTATTCTTCTCGGTCTTGTGATTTTCATTGTACACGTCCTCCCACGGGCGTTAAGCCTGTGGTCACTGGCGCGGTGCTGAATTATGATTTCTCGACTAAGGCCGCGCCAAAAGCGGTTTAGCGTTATGTCACCGGCGCCGGGGATGGGATGATGACAAGGTGCGCCCCGAAATACCTGCTGCTCGCCGTATTGCTCGGCGCGTCGCCCAATTTGCTGCTCGCGCAATCGGCAGAGCTGTTGCGCACTTATCAGAAGTACGAGGCTGCCAAGAGCGGCGGCGAAATCGACGAGGCGCTTAAACAGGGCACCGCTGCCGCGCAACTCACCGAACAGGCCGGCCAGGAGCAGGACCTTGAGGGGTTGTACCGCGATCTTGGCGATTTCGCGGCCGCCCACGATCGAAAGGCGGCGGCGCTCGGGTTCTATCAGCATGCCCTGGCGCTGAAGCAGAAGCGCCTTGGCAGCACCCATCCAGACCTGGTGCCGCTGATCGGCGATATCGCGCAGCTGAAGCGCGGCGACAGGCAGTTCAAGGACGCGGCGGCACTCTACGAGCGTGTCGTCGCGATCGATACGGCGGCTTACGGTGCGGACCACGAGACCGTGGTGACGGCATTGAAGGCACTGCGCGAAGTTTACGTGGCCGACAGCGACACCGCGAACGTGGCGCGCGTCGATGAGCAGCTCAAACCTCATCTCAACAACCGCGGCGGATTGCCCATGCCCGGGGATGTGGCCAAGAGCCGCCGCTACAAGCAGAACAACGGCTTCGCCACCGTGCGCGTGTTCTACGGCACCAACCGCGCGCCGAGCGGGGATCCGCGCCCCGCGCAGTTCTACGGCACGGCCCGCGGCGATCTTGCCTACGGTTACCTTGATGTCACCATCCCGGAAACGCATCAAGAGGCCGAACTCGAAACGCAGCCGCGCTGGATCGAGTATACCTTCGGCGTCGACCCCGCCGAGATGCGCCGCCGCTACGTCCTCTTGGACAAGGTCACGCCGCTCTCGAAGGACGAGTTTTCGAAGTCGCTGCACGCCCAGGTGAGTTCCTCGCCTTCGCAGGACCTCTTTATTTTCGTGCACGGCTTCAACAACAGCTTCGAAGATGCCGCCCGCCGGGTCGCGCAGCTCACCTACGATCTTGATTTCGACGGCACACCGCTGCTCTACAGCTGGCCGAGCCAGGGCAGCGCCACCGCCTACACCATCGACGAGGCTAGCGTGGGCATCAGCGGCCGCAAAATGGCCGACTTCCTGGACACCGTGGTCAGCCAGTCCGGAGCGCGCCGCATCCACCTGATCGCCCACAGCATGGGCAATCGCGCACTCATCGAAGCCCTGCAGACCTATCTTGCACGACGTGCGCCGGACAAGCGACAGCACCTGTTCGGGCAGATCGTCTTCACCGCACCGGACGTGGACCGCGACTATTTCCTCGATGCGGTCAACGATCTGAGCGGCGTCGCGGAGCGCACCACGCTGTATGCCTCCGACAACGACTACGCGCTGCGCAGCTCGCAGTTCGTGCACGGCGCGCCGCGGGCCGGCACCGCGGGCGATGTCATCGTGAAGCTCGCGGGGCTCGATTCCATCGACATGTCGCAGGTGCCGGCCGACTCGTTGGGCCACAGCTACTTTGCGGCGAACTCCGGCGCCATTTTCGATCTGTTCCGGCTGCTGTGGCGCGGGGATGCGCCAGCGCAGCGCTGCGGCATGAGCAGCAGCAAGTCCTCCGACAGTCTCTCGGTGTGGCTGTTCAACGCCAACAATTGCAACGGCCTCGACATCCTCGAGGCGGGCGTGCTGCTGAAACGCTTCGGCGATCTCGCCGGCGCCAAGGTCGTCCACCAGATCGCGACGCTCACCGACCCCAACCAGGTACAAGAATGGAAAAACATTCAGAAGCGGCTGCAATCCCTGCTGCCCACCGTCGCGCCCGCCGCGGCGCCCCAGACGCCATGAAAGCCTCACTGGGCTGGCTCTGCCTCGGCGTGCTGTTCGGCGTCTTCGCTGCGGGCAATGCCTTCGCTTTCAAGGACAAGGATCCGGTGGTGGTGCATGCCTACGTCAACGATGCCTGCATCATCGCCGACGAACCGTTCTTCCTGCCGGTCGCCGCTCCGAAGGACGGTGAAGTCGCGGAGACTCCCAAGTTCCTGCCGCTCATCGGGCTGGTGGTCGGCAAGCTCGCGGAGCTTTTCATCAACCACGAAATCCAGAGTTCTGCCAACCGCTACAAGGCCGGCTACGCGCGCAAGGACACCCGCTACGCCATGAGTTCGCAGATGAATCTGTATCGCGCGGACTTCGATCCTGCCCCCTCGCTCAACATCAACGCGCGGTTGGGCTGCATGACCATCGTGGCCGGCAATTTCAAGGCCGAAACGGTGGACTGCACCGCGGCTTACATCCCCAAGCAGCTCTCGCCCGACAGCGTCGGCAAACCCCAGGATGAATGGAAAACCTCGCGCACCGACGACTCGATCGAGAACCAGCTGCGCCGCGCCAACATCTGCATCGAGGGCAAGGCGAGCGCGGTGTACGAAGCGCGCTTCGAGTTCTCCAAGGACGGAACTGCGTATCGGCTCAAGGACGCGGGCTATCGCATCGACGCGTTGCTCACCACCGACAAAGCGGGCGCGACGCGTACCGGGCTTTATACCTTGAAGATCTCCAATCCCGCGGCCACCGACCAGCAGGAAGTGCTGTCGAGCGCCTGGGTCAACATAGGCACCGTCAAGGCCGGCGCGCGCTCGGCCGGCAAGAATGATGATTCCGCACCCTGGCTCAAGGTTCCGCCGCTGTCGGTGGAGGCGCGGCGCAATTACGAGCAGCAGACCAAGATCCAGCAGGACACCACCGCGGAAATCCAGGCGCTGGAACGCTCGCAGGTGCGCAATCAACGCATGCTCGCCGGCCTCGACCAACGCATCGAGAGCGCTCCGGCCGACCTCAAGGACGGCCTCAAACAGGAGCGCACCCGCGTTGCCGTGCAAAATCAGTCGCAGGGCGCGGAGCTCGACGCACGCAAGGCCGAATACCAGGACCTGCCGAGAAAGCCGCTGGAGTTCATGCCGGTGAGCATCGAGGTGGCCGTGACGGAGACCGAATCGGAGAAGAAGGCGCAGGTCGCCCTCGCGGAGATGGTTGGCACCAACAGCGACCTGGTGGCCTCCGCGGTCGGCAATGCCGCCACCGGCATCTTGTCCAAGTCCCTGAAACCCGAGGATCTCAACCAGGGCGGCGCGGACGATCTGGAAACGGCCCGCGCGCGCTATTACGATGCGCTCGTCGATGCAAGGAGTCCGGCCCCGGGCAACGCGGCGCGTCAGGCGCAGCTGAAGCTCGCGGCGGCGCGCGACAACTACAACGTAGCCCGAGAATCGCTGGGATTGGAGCGGATACCATGAGCAAGAGGCGTTTGAGGCTTGGCACGCTGGGATTTGTCTGCGCGGGGCTGCTTGGCAGCGCTCTCATCGTTTGCGCGGAGGAACCCGCCAAGGTGCTTTCCAATGAAGAGATCCAGCGTGCGCTGGCGCCCGCGCCTGCCGCCGTCACGCGCAGCTTCACGCCGCGCGGACTTGCGCGGCGCGAAGCATCGCAGAGCGATCAGTCGGTCAATCTGAACATCCCGTTCGAATACAACTCGAGCGCCTTGAAGCCGCAGGCCTCCGAGCAGTTGAAGCAGCTGAAGCTCGCATTGACTTCGAGCGCGCTCGGCAGCGATCGTTTCATCGTTGCCGGCCACACCGATGCCAAGGGTAGCGCGCAATACAACAAGCAGCTGTCCTTGAAGCGCGCCGAGGCCGTCAAGAGTTTCCTGGTGGCCAAGGGCATGGACGCTGCCCGGCTCGAGACCGTGGGTTTCGGCTCGGAGCACTTGCTGACCCCGGACAAGCCCGATGATGCGAGCAACCGCCGCGTCGAAATCCGCGATCTCGGCAGCGGCGCACACTAGTCCGTGGCCAGCATCCAGGGAGGAGATTTCGCAGGAGGCGCGCCGCCGCTGTCGGTGTTGTTGGACGCGGCCAGCGCGCCGTATCAAAAGGTCGGCCCGTTTGCGTATCACTTCGCACGCGGCAAGCTGTCGGGCGATCCGGCATTTCGCGGCATCCTGCAGCGGGGGCTATTGCGCGCGCGCACGCGCATCCTGGACCTCGGCTGCGGCCAGGGACTGCTCACCTCCTGGCTGCGGGCCGCGCGTGTCCTGCACGAGTCGGGTTCGTGGCCGAAGCTGTGGCCCCAGGCCCCGGCGCCGCACTCGATCCGCGGCATCGAATTGATGGATTCGGATGTCGAGCGCGCGCGGCGCGCGCTCGGCGCGGGCTGCGGGGTCTCGCAAGGAGACATACGCCATGCGGCATTCGGCGAAGCCGACGCGGTGGTGATTCTCGACGTGCTGCACTACATGGACGACGAATCGCAGCGCGATGTCTTGAGGCGGGTGCGCGCGGCACTGCCGCCCGGCGGGCTGCTGTTGCTGCGAATCGGCGACGCCGGGGCGGGCCTGCCCTTCCATTACAGTCAGTGGGTTGACCGCACCATCATGCTGCTGCGTGGACACTCATGGGTGAGAACCCATTGCCGCGCGGTGAGCGCGTGGAAGCTGCTGCTTGAAGAGCATGCGTTCGATGTGGAAGCGGTGCCGATGAGTGAGGGCACGCCGTTTGCCAACGTGCTCCTCATCTGTCACGCGCGCTAACTGCCGGGCGAGTAAGCCACCTTCGCCAGATCCCCGTCCGCCGAGATCTTCTGCAGATGGCCGTCCGGTCCGAAATACAGCCGGTAGGCCTCGCCTGAGGCGTGATACAACGTCCAGGACGGCGCATCCAAGGTCAAATTCTCGGTGATGATCGGATAGCCGATGGCGACGATGCACTGTTCGCGTGTCATCCCCACCATCACCTTGCCCTGACGGATCGCTTCCTGCACCGTTACCGGATAAGAGGCGATGCGCGGCCGGGGATCATCGTTGATGATGAGCTTCTTCACGAACACGTCGAGGGATTCCTGATCGCGACCGTAGTCCTGATCCAGGGTGACTGCTTTGCCGTCGACCTTCAGATCCGCGCTGTGCCGGCCGTACCTGATCACCTCGACCGGGGTGCCGGCGGGAATCATCGGCAGTTCCGAGTAGTTGTAGTCGTTGATGCCGCTCTTGTTGTAATGCAGGTCGCAGCAGGCAAATCCCATGCGCGGAAACGAGGGAATGCCGTTGGCATCCTTGGGAGGGTCCTTCTGTCCGATTCCTACAGAAGACAATACGTCCCGGAAAATGCCCGCATCGCTCGCGGAAGGAATGATCAACGCCGCCGCCAGAGCGATCGCGACGGTGATCGAATTACGAGGGTTCATGTCTATCCCCAGAGTCCCTTATGGCCGAGGATAATGCACCAAGGCAGAAACACGCGCCACCGCGAAATGGGGTAATTATGTGAAGACCTTAAGTCCCACCTCGCCGTCGCGCCGCCGCGAAACTTCACCTTATACTTGTCCCCATGATCCGACTCGCCCTGACTTTGCTGCTCGCGCTGGTGCTGACCGCGACGGCGAGTGCCGAGACGCGGCTGGCGTTGGTGATAGGCAACAGCGAATACCCCTCGGGTCCCCTGCCAAACCCCGCCAATGACGCCAAGATGATGGCCGACGCCTTGGGCAACCTGCACTTCGAGGTGATCAAGCGCATCAATGCCGACCAGACCACGATGAAAAGGGCCATCCAGGAGTTCGGGGCGCGCCTCGAGAAGGCCGGTCCCAACGCCGTCGGGCTCTTCTACTACGCCGGGCACGGAATCCAACTCAACGGCAAGAACTTTCTCATCCCCACCACCGCGCAGATCGAGCGCGAGGGGGATGTGGAAATCGAGGCGGTGAGCGCCGACTGGGTGCTGGAACAGATGCGTTACGCCCGCAACGGCCTCAACGTAGTGATCCTGGATGCGTGCCGCAATAATCCCTTCGTCCGCAGCATGCGCTCCGCGGATCATGGACTTGCCAGCATGGATGCCCCGGCCGGAATCCTCATCGCCTACTCCACCGCACCGGGATCGGTAGCCTCGGACGGCAGCGGCAGGGACAGCCCGTACACCGAAGCGCTGACCAAGGCCATGCTCACGGAGCACGATCCTCTGGAACAGGTGTTCAAGCACGTGCGTGTGGGCGTGATGAACAGCACCCAGGGCCGGCAGGTCCCCTGGGAGGCCTCCTCGCTGACGGGAGACTTCTATTTCAACGCACCGCCTTCGCAGGCGAGCGCCGCCACGCCCGTGCGGCCGTCCTCGGCCGGTGCAACCCCGCCCGCGGCGGACACCAATCGCTCGGGTGGCGTCAGCGGGTTCTTCTCCAATCTCCTCGGAGGTTCGGGTAAGCCCGATCCGTTGGCGAAGAGTGCGCCGCAGGCTCAAGCTGCACCCCCGCCTCAGCCCGCGGCTAAGCCGGCCACGCTCCTGGTGGCGAGTTCGGCGGGCGCCACCGTCTCGGGCATAAAGGCCTTGTCGCTGCTGAAGCTGCTCGGCATCCAGGTGGCGGACATCAACGAAACCGGGAGCTACTCGCAGGACAGCATGCGCCAGCTGATAGAAAAGAGCCCGCGCCGCGTCAACATCGGCAACAACCCCAAGCAGATCGAGGCAGCCTTCATCCTCTGCCAGCACCATGCATTGGCGCCCTGCCGGCGCGACTGGTTCAGCGACGAGATCATCCGGCCGGCGACCCTCGAGCCCTTCGACATCGATCAGACTCCGGTAAGCGTGGGCGCCTTCCGGCAGTTCGTCGAAGCCACCCACTACCGCACCACCGCTGAGAACCGCGGCTATGCCTACGCCAGCGTGCAGGGCGGTCACCTGCTCTCAGTGGAGGGCGGCAACTGGCGCAATGCCGTCAAGCAGCGCACCCCGTCGGATGACAATGCCGTGGTGGGCGTGAGCTTCGAGGATGCCCAGGCTTACTGCCGCTTCCGCAACGAACGCCTTCCCACCGAAAACGAATGGGAATACGTCGCGCGCGGCGGGGCTGATCGGCGCACCTTCCCGTGGGGTGAAGACGAAGGGCCCGCGCTCAATCAACCCTTGAGCCAGCCGAAGGTCGGCGACGGTCCGCCCGAGGGCATCGGCGGGCGCTATCGCGGGCTTTCCGGCAATGTGTGGCAGTGGGTCGATTCGCACTACGACAAAACTCACCGCATTCTCAAAGGCGGCTCCTGGCTTGAAAGCAGTCCGGCCAATCGCCGTTCCGCGAGCCGCCGCGGCGAGGTGGCGGACCGGGCGGATGACGACTCGGGATTTCGGTGCGCGCGTTCGCTGCAGTCTTGGCCGGATACCGACCTGTACATGGCGCAGCTGAAGTAGAGCTACTTCTCGCGCAGTTGCCGGATGAGGGCCAGCCAGTCAGAAACATTCGCGCCGTCGGGCCACAGGTCCGGCCACTCGGCGTCATCCTGCGCCGCTCGAAATCTTCGCTGCAATGCGGCAAACTCCTCGGCGCTCAAGCCGTAAAAACTCTGACCGCGGCCCAGTCCCCACGGATAGGTGATGCCGCCGAAGGCGGCCGATCCTTTCATGCGGGGGTTCATCCGGAGGTCAGCCGCCGCTTCCAACACCTCCGCGTCGCTCGACTGGGCGATTTCGGCCTCGAAGAACTCAAGCAGCCGCGACAGCACCATATTCGCAAACTCCGCGCTCAGTTCGTTATGCATGCAAGACCCTTGCGCAGCAGCGCGCGACGCATGCGCTTGCGCGCGGCATCGTAATCAGCCTGCGACAGCCCGTACCGGCCTCGAATCTCATCGGCGCTCAACCCCTCGCCGAGCCCCTCGATGAGATCGAGCACTTCTGCATCGCCGGCAAAGAGCTGCTGAATCTCGGCCAGTTCCTGCAAAGCGGCGAGCACCCGCTCCGGACTTGCGGCTTCCCGGGGAAGCCTTGCCAGGTGCCGCGCATACGAAACCCCTTCCAGATACGCCCGGCGCCAGAGTTCCGCGCGGATGCTTCTCATGACGCCCGCAAGAAAGGCCACCCGGTTCACGCCTTCGGGAATGCGGCGCCTGCCGCTGAGCACCCGCGCGAAGGTCTCCTGCAGAAGATCGGACCAGTTGACGTCCGGCGGCAGGCGCCTCGCGTGCATGCGGGCAATGGCTTTGAGGCGCAGCAGATCCAGGTCGCTGACGATGTTGAGCGCAAGCGCCCGCTCTGCCGGGGAAGGTTCGCGCTCGAGACAGGACAGCTTCCAGGTGTGCATGTACATAGGTATGCGCACGAGCACGGGCGGCGCGGACAGCCGCCCGCAAAAATTGTTTGCCGTGGCTTTAGTCGGCGGCCCGGAGTTTCGCGACGTTGTCAGCGGTGAGGGAGGAGCCCTGCGCGCCGAATCGCCCGGTCACGTAGTTGGCGACGCTGGCGATTTCCGCATCCGTATACGTAGTACCGAAATCCGGCATGGAAACCGACTCATCCATGCTGTGGCGCTGCGCGCCGCGAATGATGATTTGCGCCACATTGGTGGCTTTTGGATCGTTGACGCCCCGAGTTCCGGTCAGCGAGGCGAATGGCAGCACCGGGCTGATGCCGCTCCAGCCGTGGCAGCCTGCGCAGGCGCCTTCATACACTTGCTTGCCGCGGACATCCGCGCTCTTGGCATCGGCGAACGTGGCGCTCGCGGGCGTCGCGTTGACGGCGGGAATCTCGGAGGTGGCCACCGGAGCCACGCTGCGAAGGTAGGTCACCATCGCCGCCACGTCGCTCGCCTGAAGATGGCTCAAGGATCCGTCGACCGCTTCGCCCATGGGACCGGCCGCAGTGCCGCGGCCATCGGCGTGGCCGATGGAGAGGTAGTGCAGCAGATCCGCATCGCTCCACGCGCCCACGCCGCTGCCCTTGTCGGAACTGATGTTGTAAGCACGCCAGCCTGCCTGGATCTCACCGGCGAATTTCTTGCGATTGTTGAGTGCAAACATGAGATTGCGCGGTGTATGACACTCGCCGCAGTGTTCCATCGCCTCGACCAGATAGGCACCGCGGTTCCACTCGTCGCCGCGCTCGGCATTCGGTTCGAAACGCCTGTCGGGATTGAAGAATGCCGCCCAGAGGCTCATCAGAGCGCGCTGGTTGAAAGGAAACGACAACGTGTTGGCCGGAGCCGCCGCCTGCACGGGCTTCAGGGAAAAAAGATACGCCTTGATGGCGAGCGCGTCGCCATCCGACATGTACGTGTAGCTCGCGTAGGGCATGGCCGGATACAGTTTGGTATGATTTTTGCCGATGCCCTTATGCAGCGCATCGAGAAAATCCTGGTCGGAATAGTGGCCGATGCCGGTCTCGGGATCGGCGGTGATGTTGGTCGAGTACAGGGTGCCGAAGGGCAGCACGAAGGCACGTCCGCCGGCGAACGGGGTGCCCTCCTTGGCCGTGTGACAGACCATGCAATCGGCGGCCCGCGTCAGATACTCGCCCTTCTCGATGGGCGATGCCGACTGCAGCTCTTTCGGCACGCCGGTCGGATTGACGCCCTTGTAGTCGGCGAGCGTCACATGCTTGCCGCTCGCGAAATCCATGGGTCCTGGGCCGAAGGCGATGTAGGCAAAGACACCAAGCACGACCACGAGGATGGCGGCAAGCGTCCAAAGCAGCGGATGCGTCGCGCGTCCGCGCTGGCTCGAAGCGAAAATTCGACTCTGCAGACTCATGCGGCACCGCCTTTGGCAAAGGGGAACTGATAGTGGCGTTTGCCCGTGGCTGCGAACACCGCATTGGCGATCGCAGGACCCACCGGCGCCACGCCCGGCTCGCCCACACCGGTGGGCGGCTCGCTCGATGGCACGATGTAGACCTCGACTTTGGGCATTTCATTCATCCGCAGCACGCGGTAATCGTTGAAGTTGGACTGCTCGACGTGACCGTCCTTTAAGCTGATCGCGCCATAAAGCGCCGCGCTCGCGCCGAAACCGATCCCGCCTTCCATCTGCGCCTTGATGATGTCCGGATTGATGGCGGTGCCGCAGTCTACCGCACACACCACTCGGTCGACTCTGATCTCGCCCTTCTCGTCCACGGTTACTTCGGCTACCTGCGCCACGTAACTATTGAACGCCTCGGTGACCGCAATGCCGCGACCCCGGCCCTTCTGCAGCGGCGCGGAATTCCAACCGGCTTTTTCGGCGGCAAGGTCCAGCACCGCCTTCATGCGCGGGCTGTGCGCGAGCATGTCGCGCCTGAAAGCATACGGATCCTTGCCGGCGGCGTGGGCCATTTCGTCGATAAAGGACTCGACCGCAAAGGTGGTGTGCGAACTTCCGACCACACGCCACCAAAGGACGGGCACCTTGGACTCGGTGGTAGCAAGATCCACCGAGATGTTGGGGATGTCATACGAAAGGGTGGCGGCCCCTTCCACGGAGGTCGGATCGATGCCGTTCTTCATCATCGCCGCGAGCGGCGTACCGGCCAGAATCGATTGGCCGACGATGACCTGTCGCCATGCTGTGAGCTTGCCGTTGGCATCGAGCCCCGCTTCGATCTTGTGGAAGTACATCGGGCGGTACAGGCCGCCCCGGATGTCATCTTCCCGCGTCCACTGCAGCTTGATCGGCGTGCCGTCGGCACCATGAGCCTTGGCTATGGACACCGCCTCCACGATGAAGTCCGAATAGGCGTTGGCGCGGCGCCCGAAACTGCCGCCCGCTAAAAGCGTGTGGATGTTGACCTGCGGCGGTTTGAGGCCCGCAACCTGCGCGGCATTCATCTGATCGATGGTCTGAAACTGATCGCCGGTCCAGATATCGCAGCTCTCGGCGGTGAGTTTCACCACCGCGTCCATGGGCTCCATGGGCGCGTGCGCGAGATACGGAAACTCGTACTCTGCCGCCACGCGCCGAGCGGCCTTGGTGAGCGCTTCGGCCGCATTGCCGTCGTTTCGCGCCGAGGCGGCCGGCTTTCCCGCAAGTTCGCGGTACTGCGCCATCATCTGGGCGCTGCCGCGCATCTCGGCCTTGGATTCGTCCCACTCCACCTTGAGCGCATCGCGACCCACCTTGGCCGACCAGAAGGTCTTGGCGATGACCGCCACACCGCGCGACACCTGCACCACCTTGACGACGCCCGGCACCTTGGCGGCGGCGCTGTCGTCGAAGGATTTCACTTGCCCGCCGAAACGGGGCGGCCGCATGAGAAGCGCAACCAGCATGCCCGGCTGCACCACGTCGATGGTGAACAGGGCCGTGCCGTCGCACTTGGAGGGCACATCCACGCGCGGCGGCCGGGTGCCGATCAGCTTGAAGGACTTGGGGTCCTTCAACTCCACCTTCTCCGGCATCGGCAGGGTCGCCGCCGTTTTGACCAACGCGCCGAAGCTCGCACGCCGGTTGCTCGCCGCGTGCGTGAGAACGCCCTTCTCCACGCTGATCTCGCTCGCCGGCACGTGCCACTCGTGGGCCGCCGCCGCGCAGAGCATTGCGCGCGCCTTGGCGCCCGCCTCGCGCAGTTGCACCCAGGAATTGGACATGGCCGAACTGCCGCCCGTGCCTTGCATGGTGCCGAAAGCCAGGTTGTTGTAGCGCTTCGCGTCCGCCGGGGCGCTTTCGACGCGTACCTGCGCCCAGTCGGCGTCGAGTTCCTCGGCAAGCACGGTGGCGATGCCGGTGTAAGCGCCCTGCCCGAGCTCCACATGTTTGGAGATCACGGTGACGGAGTTGTCCGAACCGATGCGCACAAAGGCATTGGGCATGAAGCTGGCCTCGGCGGGTGCGCCGAGCGCGCGCCGGGAAGGCCCGGTCCAGCTGAAGCCGATGGTAAGTGCGATGGCGCTGAGGCCGGTGGAGGCCTTCAAGAAATCGCGGCGCGAGGTCTTGGACTTGTCGAAGATGGCGATGCTCATGACCTTACGCCTTCGCCGCGGTGGCCGCGGTATGGATGGCGGCGCGGATTCTGTTGTAGGTCGCGCAGCGGCAGATGTTGCCGCTCATGGCGCCGTCGATGTCCGCATCTGTGGGAGCCGGGTTCTTTTCCAGCAGCGCCGTGGCGGACATGATCTGCCCCGACTGGCAATAGCCGCATTGGGGAACCTGGACGTCGATCCATGCCGCCTGCACCGCCTTTGCCTGCTTGCTGCTCAGCCCCTCGATGGTGGTGACGGCGCGGCCTGCGACGCTGGCGAGCGGCGTGACGCAGGAACGCACCGCCTGGCCGTCCAGATGCACCGTGCAGGCGCCGCATAGGGCCATCCCGCAACCGAATTTAGTGCCATGGAGGCCGGCGAGTTCGCGGATGGCCCAGAGCAGGGGCATGGCATCATCGCCCTCCAGGGTGGTCGCTTGGCCGTTGAGAGTGAAGGTCGTGGACATTGAATTCTCCGCTAATGTCGCGGGCGGGAACCGCCGTGCGGCTATAATGAAACCATCGCCCGCAAGATGACAAGAGTCATGAAAAAACTACTCTGCATTATCTTGATCGTCTCCGTGACGGCCTGTGCGACCTGCAAGAGCACCGACTCTTACGAGGTCTGCCGCAGCAAGCAGCGCGACAATTCTCAGGCCAAGCCTTAAATCATCATGACGAAGACGAACAACCTGACGGCCTGGGGCCGGACGAGCACTGCCACGTGCCTGCTCGCGATATCGGGTCTAGCCGCCCATGCATCCGGGTCCTCATATCCCGAACCCAGATTCGAAGATCCTGCGCGATTGTCGAAGCTCCAAGCCACTTATCCCGACATCGACCGGCTCTTCGAGCAATATGCCAAGGAACAGCACGTGCCGGGGCTCGCCTGGGGCATCGTGATCGACGGCAAACTCGATCATGTCGGATTCTCGGGCGTACGCGACTTGAAGTCGCAGGCGCCGCTCGCCAAGGACACCGCTTTCCGCATCGCCTCGATGACCAAGAGTTTCACGGTGCTCGCGATTCTAAAACTGCGCGACCAGGGGAAGCTCTCGCTCGACGACGAGGTATCCAAGTGGATTCCGGAGTTCGCGCAGTCGACACTGCCCACGCGCGACAGCGCGCCCATACGCATACGCCAGCTCCTGAGCCACAGCTCCGGGCTGCCGGAGGACAACCCCTGGGGCGATCAGCAGCTCGCCGACAGCGAGGATGATCTGACCGCGATGCTGAAGCGCGGTTTCCCGTTCTCCACGCCGCCCGGCACGCGTTACGAATACTCGAACCTCGCCTTCGGACTTCTCGGTCGGATCGTCTCGAAGGCGGCCGGAATTCCTTACGAAACCTACGTGCAGACCGAGATCCTGAAGCCCCTGCACATGGACTCCTCCACGTTTCGCTTCGAAGCGGTGCCGAGTGCGCGGCGGGCCGTCGGCTATCGCCTGAAACCCGACGGCAGCTACGCCGAGGAGCCGCCCCTGCCGCAGGGCGCGTTCGGTTCCGCGGGGGGCCTGCTCACCACCAGCGAGGATATGGGCCGCTACATCGCCTTTCACCTCGCCGCGTGGCCGCCGCGCGACGCTCAGGATCCGGGGCCCGTTCGCCGCAGCTCGGTGCGCGAAATGAGCGAGCTTGCCAGGCCCTCCAATCTCACGATGAGTTACAAGGACGGACACGTGCAGGGAAGCGAGCGGGGATACGGGTTCGGCCTGCGCATCACCAGCGACTGCCGTTTCGAGCATATCGTGGCCCATGGCGGCGGCCTGCCGGGCTTCGGCTCTTACATGCAGTGGCTGCCGGATTACGGCGTCGGCATGTTCGCCATGGCGACGCTCACCTACTCGGGACCCGCCGATCCCATCAACCGCGCCTTCGACGCCATGCTCGCCACCGGCGCGCTGAAGCGGCGCGAGCTGCCAGCCTCCGCGGCTCTCGAGGCGATGCGCGAACATGTCTTAGGCCTCTGGAATCACTGGAATCAGGCGGATGCCGATGCCATCGCCGCCATGAACTTCGGGATCGATTTCCCGGCCGAGCAGCGCCGCGCTGAAATCGAGGCGCTCAAATCTCAAGTGGGTGCCTGTCAGGCACCGGGTCCGGTGCTCGCCGAGAACTGGCTGCGCGGCCAGCTCAACATGAGCTGCGAGCGCGGCGCGGTCGCGGCCTTCTACACCCTCTCGCCCACCGAGCCGCCGCGCGTGCAGCACCTGAGCTTTCACAAGTTGAGTTCACCCCAAGAGCGCATCGGCGCACCCACGGGGGCGCCGGCCGGCGTTTCCTGCTCCCCTTAAAGTCTGAGAACAACTCGAGGATTCCGCGATGCCAGCACCCGGCTTCAAATTGACCCTGCTCGTGGCCGTTGGTTTGCTCGCAGCAGGTGCCGCGAGGTCGGAGGAGAGTGTCTACCTGCCCTCCGCCACCACCCAGACCGAGACCGACGAGTACACCCGCTATGAATTGCTGGCTCCCGAGACCTCGAGCTTCAAGATCACCTACGAGGTCACGGCCACCACGGCAGGCGCGAAATTCTTTTACAACCCCATCCGCAAGGGCAGCGTCGCGAGCGACGAGCATGTGATCGACGCCATGACCGGCGCGCCGCTCAAATTCGAGGTGGTGAGCGGCGAGCAGGCGCGCAAAGACGCTCTGATGCCGGACGCCGACCTTGACACCAACTACATCAAGGTGAGCCTGGCACGGCCGGTGCCCGAACATGGTCAGGGTCGCGTCCTCATCGTCAAGACCTACGAGGATGCCAAGAGTTATCACAAGGATGCCAAAGGCATCGTCTTCGACCGGCCGCTCGGCGTCCCGCGCAACAAGGTGGTGCTGCCGCCAGGCTATGAAGTGGTGGGACTCACGGTGCCGGCGCAGATTCGCACCGAGGCGGACGGCCGCATAGGCGTGAGCTTCCTGCACGCCGGCAGCGGCGAGTCGCCGCTGGTCATTCACGCCGTGAAAGATGCGCAATCGGGCGAGGCCGCGCTGCCCAAGAAGGCAACCGACAAACGCAGCTGGGAGTCGCCCTTCCAGGGCACCACGGAGGAGGAGCGCATGGGTGAGCGCGCCCATCAGGATCGCGACATCGTCTATTTTCTGCAGCAGCCCGAAACCCACGCGTTCCGTCTGTATCACGACTACACAGAATCGCGCCCGGGCATCAACGGCTATGCCAACGTGGTGCGCGAAGGCAGCACTGCCAGCAATCCCTCCGCCCGCATACTCGATACCGGCGAGCAGCTCCCGGTGCACGAAATGAGCGGCAAGGAGATGGCCGCCTCGAAAATCAACGCCGGCGAGAGCGCCCCGCCCGATGCGCGCGTGGTGGTGATCCCGTTCCCGCCGATCAGCGCGGGCCGCAGCATCCGCCTGCGCATCGAGGAAACCTACTCCGCGCCGGTGAGCTATCGACTGGACGGCGACGAACTGGTGTTCGACCGCAGCCTCGGCCGGCCGCGCAACGCCGTGGTTCTACCCAGCGGCTGGTACTGCACGGAAAGCGCGGCGCCCGCGAGCGTCTCGCAGCTTCCGGACGGCAGGGTGCGTCTCGAATACTGGGACGACCGGCCCGAGGCGGTGGACGTGCTGCTCAAGGCCAAGCGCCGCGTCACCGCATCCCATTGAGTTGATCGATCCGTCATTTCAAGCGTAGGGGAGATGTGCATGAACGAGTTCCGATATCCACCCGTCAATCGACGCGGCCTTCTGATGATGGCCGCCGCCGCAGGCGCCACGATCGCGACGCCGCGGTTGCTGCGCGCTGCCGCCAAGGGTTCCGACAAGAATTTCGGCGGTGATTTGAGCGCGGTGCACGCTGCGATCGAGAAACAGCGTCCGGAGGCCATCAAACGATTGCAGAACTGGATTGCGCTGCCTTCGATCGCGGCCGAAAACCGCAACATGAAAGAAGGCGCGCAAATGCTGGTCGAGCTTCTGAAGGACGCCGGCTTTCAAATGGCCAAGGTGATGCCCACCGACGGGCAGCCCGGCGTGTTCGCCACGCTCGATGCCGGTGCCAAGCGCACGGTGGGCATGTATTTCATGTACGACGTCAAACAGTTCGACCCCAAGGAATGGAGCTCGCCGCCGCTCGAGGCGGCCATCGTCGAGAAGGCGCCGTTCGGCAAGGTAATGATCGGTCGCGGCGCCATCAATCAAAAAGGACCCGAGGCGACCTGGCTCGCCGCGCTGCATGCCCTCAAGGCCGCGGGAAGAAAACTGCCCGTTAATATCGTGCTGGTGGCGGAAGGCGAAGAGGAGATTGCCTCGCCGCACTTCGCGCAAGTGGTGCATCAGCCGGAGGTGCTGCAGGCATTGTCGAAATGTCACGAAGTGTTCATGCCCTTCGCCTCCCAGAATCCGCAGGGCGGCGTGATGGTGGCCTTGGGCGCCAAGGGCGCGATGGAGGTGGAACTCGTCTCCTCCACCGAGCGCTGGGGCCGGGGCAGCAAAGATGACATTCATTCAAGCTACAAGGCCGAACTGGACAGCGCGGTGTGGCACCTCATCAAAGCGCTCAATACCTTGGTCTCCGAGGACGGCAACGATCCGGCCATCGACGGGTGGTTCGAGCACGTCAAACCGCTCACGGATCGTCAGAAGCAGATCATCGCCGAGGAGGTAGCCAACACCAAAGAAGTCGACGTGAAAAAGCTGCTCGGCGTGCAACACTGGGTGCACGATCTTTCCTACCGCGAAGCGCTCGAGCGCTTGGCCTCGCAGCCCACCGCCAACATCGAGGGCATGTACGCCGGCTACACCGGACCCGGCGGCAAGACCATCCTGCCGTCCAAGGCGGTGGCCAAGATGGATTTCAGGCTGGTGCCGGATCAGACCAAGGCCGAAGCCGAACAGAAACTCAAGGCGCATCTGGCCAAGCACGGCTTCGGCGACATCGAGGTCAAGGTCACCGGCGGGTACGATCCCACGCAGACCGACGAGAACTCCTCGCTCATCAAGGCGTCCATATCGGTTTACAAGCACGAGGGCATGCCGGTAAGCTTGTCGCCGCGCCTTGCCGGTTCCTGGCCGGGCTACATCTTCACCGGGCCGCCGGTAAGCCTGCCCGCCGGACATTTCGGCACCGGTCATGGCAGCCGCGCGCACGCACCCGATGAGTACTACGTCATCGAGTCGAGCAATCCGGCGGTCCAGGGCATGGCGGATGCGACGCTCTCCTACGTCAAGCATCTGTACGCACTGGCCTCGATCTAGCGAGCCGTTGGGGCGCGCGACGGAAAACAAATTCCGTCGCGCGCCCGATTCTTGATGCCCGGAGGTGCTCATGGCAAACCGCAAATGCGCGAATTTCGGCCATGGAATGGCGACACTGTGCCTGGCCCTGCTGATTCCCCTGCTGGCGCGCATCGCAGCCGCAGCGTCCGAGCCGAACGGCAGTGGCGTGCAGGAATTGAACGTCATGATACCGATGCGCGACGGGGTGAAACTCGCCACCGACGTTTACCGTCCCTCATCCGGCGGCAAGTTCGCAACCGTGCTGATGCGCACTCCCTACAACAAGACGGTGCGCGCCGAAGCCTTTGCCGCCTACTTTGTCTCTCGCGGCTACGCTGTCGTGGTGCAGGACGTTCGGGGCCGGTACAAGTCGCAAGGCCACTGGCGTCCGCTCTACGATGACGGCAACGACGGATTCGACACCACGCAATGGATCGGGCACCAGAGCTGGAGCGACGAGTCGATAGGCACCGTCGGGACCTCGTACGAAGGCGGCACGCAGCACGCCATGGCCATCAAGCATGCGCCGTATTTGAAGGCGCTCATCCCGCTCTTCGCGATGTCCGATGTCGGACGCTACGGTACGCGGCATCAAGGCGCGTTCGAGCTGCGCTGGTTCAACTGGGTGTTCACCTTGGGAGATCCCGGCGGCGCCCCGAATCTCGTCGCCGCCGAGCGCGCGGCCATTGACCCGAAATACGCGCCCGAACTGGCGCAACTCGGCCTGCATGTCCCCGACTACCTCCGCGCACTGCCGCTGCGAAGCGGCGACACGCCACTGAAATATGCTCCCGACTACGAACAGTGGCTGGTAGCGGCCATGCAGCGCGGCGGTGACGATCCGTTCTACAAGGACATGGGCGTCGATCTCATCGACCACGTGGCCGATTACGAGGACATACCGGCCTATCATGTCACCGGCTGGTACGACTCGTGGGCGCTGCAGGTTGCCAACATCAACTATCCGACCTTAAAAGCGGGCAAGAAGAGCCTGCAAAGGCTCATCGTCGGACCGTGGACACACAGCGCGCCCGGGCGCGCGTTCGCCGGAGATGCAGAATTCACGGCCGATGCAGCCATCGATCTCAATGCCTTTCAAGCGCGCTGGTTCGATCACTGGCTCAAACACGCGGACAACCACGTGGACACCGAAGCGCCGGTGCGCATCTACGTGATGGGCGGCGGCGATGCGCACAAGACACCCGAGGGCAGGATTTTCGTCGGCGGCCACTGGCGCGATGAAAACGAGTGGCCGCTGAGCCGTGCGCGAACCGCCGCCTTCTACCTGCACGGAGATCACAGCCTGACGCGGGAATCCCCATCAGCGCACGCTCCCCTGGTCTACCGGTTCGATCCGCATCATCCGGTGCCGACCTTGGGCGGCAATAATTCTTCGCAGGGAAACCTTTCGACCGCGGGCGCAACGGATCAGCGCTGCCGGCAGGGGACGGGATTTTGCTCGGACAATGAGGCCCTGTCGAAGCGCGCGGACGTGGTGGTTTTTGAGAGCGCGGCGCTCGGCGCGGACATGGAGGTAACCGGTCCTCTGACGGTGAAGCTCTGGGCCGCTTCCGATGGGCCGGACACCGATTTCACAGCGAAGTTGATCGACGTCTATCCCGCGAACGCGGACTTTCCCAGCGGTGTGGCGCTTAACATCGGCGACGGCATCGTCAGGGCACGCTATAGGGACGGCGGAGCTGCGAGGCTGATCGAGCCGGGTAAGCCTTACGAGTACACCATCGAGCTGTACCCGACCTCGTTGCTTTTCAAGCGCGGCCACAAGATCCGTGTCGACATCTCGAGCAGCAACTATCCGCGTTTCGACGCCAATCCCAATACCGGCGAAGGGCTCAACGACAATCACGGTTGGCGCGTGGCGACGAACAGCATCTACATGGATGAGCAGCACCCCTCGCGGATTATGCTGCCGGTGATTCCGCCTTAACGTTTGCCGCGCGCAAGGCCATCGCGGCATCGAACGCCGCGTCGCGACGCTCGCGTTTAAGGCGTGGTGGTCTGTCCGACGATGGGCGACTGCGGGTCTTTCGGCGGCGGCGGCTGATCCACCGGCACGACAGGCAGGTGATAGGCATCGACCTTCACCTTGGCTTCCTGTTCCTGACGCTGTTTGTCCTGCTGCTGGCGCAGCTGTTCGCGGCTGCGCTCGAAGGCTTCGGCACGCTTGGCTTCTTCATCCGCACTGCGCTGCTGCTGCTTCTGGCTGTCCAGACGTTCGGCAGCGATGCGCGCGTTGACGCAATCCGTGTTGGTTTGCGCGCTCGAGGGCTTCTGATTGCACTTGATCAGAATACCGTCCAACGTCACCCGATCCTCCATGAGATCGGCGACCGTGACGGCCGGAATTTTGTGCGGACTGCAGGCGGCCGCCACCAGCGTTGCGGCAGCAACCAAGCTCAGCCTAACAATTGATTTCATTGACAGCGACATATAGCTTCCCAAGCGCCATCCTACTGAAAAGCCGCTGGAACGCGACCCCGCGGTTGTGACGCGTCTCACGACTTGGATATCTCGTACTCGTCTGTTCCCGCAGTCTGTGAAGTACGCATCCGAAACCGCATTTAACCGTGGGTTTGACCGCCCCTCGCGGGCTCCTGTACCGTGGCTCCCATGCCGGAAAAAACCACGAAGGATCAGCCGCCCGATTTCGAGGTGGCCATGCGCGAGCTGGAGCAACTGGTTGAGAAGCTGGAGCGAGGCGATCTGCCGCTCGAAGAATCCCTCGCGGCCTTCGAGCGCGGCGTGATGCTGACGCGCACCTGCCAGAGCGCGCTCAAGGATGCCGAACAAAAGGTCGAGATCCTGCTCAAGAAGGCAGGCGGCAACTCGGTCGAAGAGTTCGACCCCGAGGAACCGTGACAGCGGGCTAATTCTCTCGCGACGGGAACTCGCGGGCTGTTTCGTCACGGGGCGAAAAATTGCAGCAACCTTTGCGCCCGGAGGCGTCACTCACCGGTAGCCGGAGCATCGCTTGCCCGCAGCGGTCGTAAAAACACCACAACACGGGCCCAAATGGTCGAATTCCGCCTAGGGGAACCGTAGCGACGGCGCTTTCAGGCCGATTGAGCCGGAATGGTCTAAAATTCTTGAGAAACGCGGTTTCGGTACCATTTCGGTCCTGATCGCCCCTAGCAGGATATCGAGTATGAATGCGGACGCCGCCGTCAAAGCCAAGAAGCCGAGTACCCACGCCGTCGAGGACGTGCAGGGTCATGCGGACACCCGCCGGATCCCCATCAACCGGGTCGGCATCAAGGACATTTTCCACCCCGTCAAGGTGAAGGACCGGGCCCGCGGCGAGCAACACACCATCGCAAATTTCAAGATGTACGTGAACCTGCCGCACAACTTCAAGGGCACTCACATGTCGCGTTTCGTGGAGATACTGAACAACCACGAACGGGAAATCTCGGTGGAATCCTTCGGCGTCATGCTCGAAGAAATGACCCAGCGCTTAAATGCCACCTCCGGTCATATCGAGATGAGCTTTCCCTACTTCATGATGAAGAAAGCGCCGGTTTCCGGGGTCGAGAGCCTGATGAACTATCAGGCCACCATCTTCGGCGAGCACCACGACGGCCAGACCGAGGTGTGGCTGAAGGTCGTGGTGCCCACTACCAGCCTTTGTCCCTGCTCGAAGGAAATCTCGGATTATGGGGCGCACAATCAGCGTTCCCACATCACCGTGACGGCGCGGCTCAACGAGCATATGTGGCTCGAAGAACTCGTCGAACTCGCCGAGGGAGAGGCCTCCTGCGAGGTGTTCGGGATTCTAAAGCGGCCGGATGAGAAGTTCGTGACCGAGCGGGCCTACGACAATCCGAAATTCGTCGAGGACACGGTGCGGGATGTGGCGGTCGCGCTCAACAAGGACAAGAGGGTTCGCGCCTACGTGGTGGAAGCGGAGAACTTCGAGTCCATCCACAATCATTCGGCGTACGCGCTAATCGAGCACGACAAGGAAACCGCAGCCTGAGAGGGCTGGGAGCGGGTCAGCCGGCGTTGGCGCTCAAATTCAGGCTGGCGCTCGCGTTCGCGATGCCCCGCTCCGCGCTCTGCAGACGCCCGATGATGCTGCGCAAAAACACCTGATTGAAGCGTAGCTGGCATTCCGCCGAAACCTGTTCCAGGAGCGTCGAGCTCACCTTCATAACCGTCACCGCCGCCGCCGCGACGATGGTTGCGGTGCGCTTGGCGCCACGCACATAGCTGGTCTCGCCGAAGCAGTCGCCGCTCTCGAGATAACCGAGAGCCCTGCCGATGCGCTGCACGCCGCACCGGCCCTGCACGATGATGTAGAAGCGGTCGTCCATCTCGCCTTCCTTGACGATCTCTTCCCCGTCCGCGTAGTCCTGCCAGCTGCTGGCGCGCAAGACCTCCCAGATCTCGCCGTGCGAGAAGTCGTGGAAGAACTTCAGTTTGCGAAGCAGGCTGAACTGCTCCTGCTGATCGATGCGGTTGTACTGCGCGCGAAGCTTTTGATGCACGCGGGTCAGTTCGGCGGCAAAGTCGAGTCCGGTCTTATAGCGCTTCTCCGGATCCTTCTGCAGGGCCATCGCAGTGACGGTCTCCAGCTCTTCCGGAATCTCGGGACGGAGCGTGTGGATCGGCGGCGGCGTCGCAAACACGATCTGATGCAGCAGCTTCTGCAGGTTGCCGGCGCGGAACGGCCGCGTTCCAGTCAACAGCTCATACATCACCGCGCCAAGAGAATACAAATCCGAACGGTTGGTGAGTTCGATCGACTGCACCTGCTCCGGCGACATGTAGGAAGGACTGCCGGCGATGCCCTCGATGCGCGAGATCTCGGAGTCTGCAACCAGCGCAATGCCGAAATCGATGATGCGCACGTCGCTGTCGAGCGTGAGCATGATGTTGCTCGGCTTGATGTCGCGGTGAATGACGCCGCGGCTGTGCGCGTAATGCAGAGCGCGCGCCGCCTTGTAGACGAGTTCCACGACGTCGTCGATGCGCAGCAGGTTGTCGGGTCGGCAGTACGCGGCAAGGGTGCGCGCACCGTGGACGTGTTCGGTGACGATGTAGCAGTGTCCGTTTTCCTCGCCCGCATCGTAGATGGGCAGAATGTTTGGATGCTGCAGCATGCCCACCATGTGCGCTTCCGAGAGAAACATCTTGCGGGCGATGCGCTTGCGATTCTCATCGCCGCTGGCATCGACGTTGTAGACCTTGATGGCGACGTCGCGGCCGTAGTACGGATCGTGCGACAGATAGACGACACCGGTGCTGCCGCGGCCTACCTCATTGATGATGACGTACTTGCCGATCTTCTCCGGCAATGCCGCGCGTGCCGGCTGGGCTTTCGCTGAACTGATGGAGCGGCTGTTGCTCAAGGGTGACCCAAGCGCTGCGGAGCGTCGTGAAATATGTGAGGCAGAGGATACTCACGCCACTGCGCACGGACTGTGATTGAGTCGTGAGTCAATCAAAGTGATTGAAGCCGGAGAGGCGAGGTGCGAAGTCCGCACCGTGCAACGTCCACCGGATGCCCGCTCCGGCGCGCAATTCGCCGATAACGCTCAGCGTTAAGTTCAATCGGCGCGCCGCATCGACAAGCTGCTGCAATTTAACAGGCGGCAGACATAACAATAATTCATAGTCGTCGCCGGCGCCGAGCGCCAACTCGCGCGCCTCTTCCTCCGCGACGACCGCACGCAGCGCCGACGAAACCGGCAGCCGCTCCACATCGACAACAGCTGCAAGATGACTGGCGTCGAGTATTTTCGGCAGATCGCCGACCAGACCGTCGGAGATGTCCATTGCGGCGCTTGCAAGGCCGCGCGCCGCCACGCCGAGTTGAACCCGCGGCGTCGGGAAATCGAAACGTTCGATCAAAAACTGAAGCGCCTTGTCCGAAGGTCTCGGCGACTCTTGCGCGAACTTGAGTCCTGCGCCGGCGTCCCCCAGCGTTCCGCTCACCACGAGCAAATCGCCGGCTCGCGCGGCATCGCGGCGCAGTGCGCCACCCGCAGGCACCGTGCCCATGATCTGCACGCTGATCGTCAGCGGGCCGCGCGTGGTGTCGCCGCCAACGAGCGTCACGCCATGCCGCTCGCCAAGCGCGAGGAATCCTGCGGCGAAATCCTGAAGCCACTGCGGGTCGGCCTGGGGCAAGGTCAGGGCGAGCGTTGCCCATCTCGGCGTCGCGCCCATGGCCGCCATGTCGCTCAAGTTGACCGCAAGAGCACGGTGTCCAATGGAACGGGCCGGGGTCGAAGGTAGGAAGTGGCGGCCGGCGACCAGGGTGTCGACCGCGGCCACGAGTTGCTCGCCGGTCGGAACTTCCAGCAACGCGGCATCGTCGCCGATGCCGAGGGCCACACCAATTGCGGTGTCTGCGGATCGCAGAAAGTAACGGCGAATCAGTTCGAATTCATCGAGCCGCTCGGGCGCTCTTGGCATATCAGGCCGCGGGCAATCCGTACTCGTGCGGGCGCGCCTGCTGCGCCGCCTTGTCGAGCACCGCGTTGACGAACTTGTGGCCGTCGGTGGCTCCAAACTGCTTGGCAAGCTGGACGGCCTCTGCGATGGCCACCCGATAGGGCAACTCGATCTGCGACTCGAGTTCGTGGAGTCCGACCCAGAGGATGGCATGCTCGATCGGATCGAGTTCGCCGGGCGGGATCTCGCTGAAGGAGGCAAGACGTTCATCGAGAGTGCCGCGCTCGGCGGCAATGGACTCGAACAGGATTCGAAAGTAGTCCCTGTCGACGCGCTCGGCCTCGGGATCGCGCGCATATTCGTTGTACACATCCTGCCAGGGACGCGGGTTTATCTGCAGCTGATAGAGCGCCTGCAACGCAAGGCGCCGGGACAGAGTTCGCGCCCGGTGGCCGGACATATCAGGAATCCAGGCGACGCAGCAGGTTCGCCATCTCGATCGCCACCAGCGCGCAATCGGCACCCTTGTTGCCCGCCTTGCCGCCTGCGCGATCCATCGCCTGTTCCATGGTGTCGGTGGTGAGCACGCCGAAGGCGATCGGGACGCCGGATTCGAGTGCGATACGGGAAATGCCACCGGCGCACTGGCCCGCGACATAGTCGAAATGCGGCGTCTGGCCGCGGACCACCGCGCCCAATGTCACGATGGCATCGTAGCGCTTGGCATCCGCAAGCTTCTTCACGACCACGGGAATGTCGAAGGCACCGGGAACCCGCACGATGTCGATCTGCCGTTCGGCGACGCCGTGACGCTTGAACGCGTCCAACGCTCCCCGCACCAGCGGTTCGACCACGATCTCGTTGAACCGGGCCGCCACGATGAGCAGGCGCAGATCGCGTGCGTTCAACTCGCCTTCGATGATCCGGGGCAGGTCATTGGCCACAAGTCACTCCTCTATTCGTTAATCGTCGCCGTCGACGTAGCCGGTTACTTCCAAGTCGAAGGCCGACAAGCCCTGCAGCTGCTTCGGCGCGCTCAACACCCGCATCCGCTTGATGCCGAGGTCCTGCAGAATCTGCGCGCCGATGCCGTAGGTCCGGACCACGGTGGCACCCGCGCCGTGCACCGGAATCGGCCTGGTGTCGAGCACGCGGATGCTGTGCATGAACTCGCGGGCGGATTCCTCCGGCCGAAGGATCACCACCACCCCGGAAGGTTCCCGCGCCACCCGGCTCATCGCGGCGCGCAGCGGCCAACCGAGCTTCTCGTTGCGCACACCGACCACGTCGCGCAGCGTGTCTTTTATATGCACACGCACCAGCGGCGGCAGGGGGCCGTTCAAGTCGCCCTTGACCAGGGCGAGGTGCACGGTCTTGTTGACATGATCCTCGTAGCAGCATAGGCGCATCGCACCATACTCGGTGTCCACCCGCTCATCGTAGATGCGCTCCACCGAGCGCTCATTTTTCAATCGGTAGCGGATCAGATCCGCGATGGTGCCGATCTTCAAGTCGTGTGACTGTGCGAACAGCTCCAAGTCCGGACGCCTGGCCATGGTGCCGTCCTCGTTGAGGATTTCCACGATCATGGCTGCCGGCGAAAAGCCCGCCAGCCGCGCAAGATCGCAGCCCGCCTCCGTGTGCCCGGCGCGCGTCAAAACACCCCCAGGCTGGGCCATCAGCGGGAATATGTGGCCGGGCTGGCGCAGATCCTCGGGGCGCGCGTTGGCCGCGACCGCCGTCTTCACGGTGTGTGCTCGATCGTGCGCGGAGATGCCGGTGGTGACGCCCTCCGCCGCCTCGATCGAGAGGGTGAAGTTGGTGCGGTGACTCGCATCCGTATCGCTCACCATCAACGGCAGGCGCAGCTGCCTGCAGCGCTCGCGGGTGAGCGTCAGGCAAATGAGGCCGCGCCCATAACGCGCCATGAAATTGACGTCTTCGGGGCGCACGCACTCCGCGGACATGATCAGATCGCCCTCGTTCTCACGGTCCTCATCATCCATGATGACGGCCATCTTGCCGCCGCGAAGATCTTCGAGGATTTCGTCGATGGAATTCAGCTCTGCCATAACTGCTACTTCTTTGCCTCGTCGACCAGGCGCTCGAGATAGCGCGCGATCACGTCGATTTCAATGTTAACCGAATCGCCTACCGCAAGTTCTCCGAGGGTGGTGACGGTGCGGGTGTGCGGAATGATGTTGACGTCGAAGCGCCGGCCGGAGGCACCATTGACCGTCAGACTGACGCCGTTCACGCACACGGATCCCTTTGGCGCGATGTAGCGCTGCAGTTCGGACGGCACTTCAAATTCTAGTCGAAAGGATCTGGCATCCTCGGAAGCGGACGTCACGGTGCCTACGCCGTCGACGTGGCCGCTCACCATGTGGCCACCGAGCGCATCTCCCGCGCGCAACGCAGGCTCCAGATTGACCTTCGAACCCTGGCGCAGCTTGTTCAGCGTGGTCTTGGACATGGTTTCGCGCGATACGTCGGCGAAGAATTCCCGTCCCTGTTTGCGAGTCACCGTCAGGCAGGTTCCCTGCACGCTGACGCTGTCGCCGATCGCACTGCGCGACAACTCCAGCTCTCCCACATCCACGCCGAGTTCCAAATCCCCGCCCTTGTCTTTGATGGACGTGATCCGACCCAATGCAACGATGATTCCGGTAAACATGTACGCCTTACGCCCTCCGCACCAAAATCAGCCGCAGGTCCTCGCCTACGCTCTCGGCCGTGCGGTATTCGAATCTTGAGTTGAATTGTAGCGGATCGAGGCCCGTCAAATTCACCAGCGGTGCGGCATCGGCACCCAAGAAACGTGGTGCGACATAAAGGACCATTTCATCCACCAGATCTTGCGCGATGAATGCGCCGGCGAGCGTCGCGCCGCACTCCAGCAGCAATTCATTGACCTCAAGGGCAGCCAGGTCGGCGAGGATCGCGTGGAGGTCCAGCCCGCCCGGCACGCGGGCCGCGCGTTTCACCAGGCGGTCCTGTGCATCACCGTGCGCATCGACAGCAGCGAATGTGAGACTGGCGCCGCCCTGATAGACTAGTGCATCCCTCGAACAACTCAATTCCGTATCCAGAACCACGCGCAATGGCTGACGCACGAACGGACCGTATTGCAGGCGCACGTCGAGCCTCGGGTTGTCGATGCGGACCGTGCCGGAGCCGGTGAGAATCGCGGCACTGCGCGCGCGCCAGTGCTGCACGTCCTGCCGCGAGGCCGTGCCGCTTATCCACCCCGGGCCGCCGCCGGGAAGCGCGGTGCGTCCGTCCAGCGACATGGCCAATTTGAGGCGCGCATAGGGGCGCTTGCGTTCGAATCGCGAGAAGAACCCGCAGTTGAGTCCTCGCGCCTCGGCCATCAGCGCCCCGACCGCGACTTCGATGCCCGCCGCACGCAGCTTTTCCAGCCCTTGCCCTGCAACCTTGGGATTGGGGTCTGTCGTGCAACACACGACTCGCGCCAGTCCCGCCGCGATCAAGGCGTCCGCACACGGTGGCGTGCGGCCGGTATGGCTGCACGGCTCCAGCGTCACATAGGCGGTGGCGCCGCGCGCCTGCGCTCCGGCGGACTTGAGCGCGTTGACTTCGGCATGCGGTCCGCCCGCGCGCTCGTGCCAACCTTCGCCCACGACCTTCTCGCCCCGTACGATGATGCAGGCGACTCTGGGATTCGGATCGGTGGTGTAGAGCCCGCGCTCCGCGAGACTTAAGGCACGACGCAACAGCGCTTCGTCGTGCGCCGAGATGCCGCTCATTTGTCCGAGTCTTTCGCGCTCTCGCCCGGCAACAGTGGCAGCTGATCCTTGCTCGGCTCGCGGCGACGCTTGCGCTTCAATTGATCGATTTCCGAACGGAATGCCTCGAGATCCTGGAAGCTGCGGTATACGGAAGCAAAGCGCACGTAACCCACCTCATCCAGGTGCCGCAGTTCCTCCATAACCATCTCGCCGACGGCTCGCGAGGCAATTTCTCGCTCGCCCATGCTGCGCAACTTATGACAAATGCGCGCTACCGCCGCTTCGATGGCCTCGCTCCCCACCGGTCTCTTCTCCAGAGCTTTCTGCATGCCGGTGAGTAGCTTTTTCTCGTCAAACGGTTCGCGGCTCTTGTCGCCTTTCACCACGTTGGGCAGGAGCAGCTCGGCGGTTTCGAAAGTAGTGAATCGCTCCGCGCAGTCCAGACACTCGCGACGGCGGCGGATCTGCCGCCCTTCCGCCGCCAGGCGGGAGTCGATGACTTTAGTCTCTGAGTGGCCGCAAAAAGGACAGTGCATGGGATCTCATTGCGGCCGCCGCAGGCTCAGACATACACCGGGAAGCGACGGCACAGGCTGATGACCTCTTGGCGCACCTTGCCGAGGGCTGCCTCGTCGCCGAGAGCGCCGAGAACGTCCGCGATTAAGTTGGCCAACTGCTTCACCTCAGGCTCCTTGAAGCCGCGGGTAGTGACCGCCGGGGTCCCGATGCGCAAGCCGCTGCTGATCGAAGGCGGCCGGGGGTCATTCGGCACGGCGTTTTTGTTTACGGTGATGTGCGCTTGTCCGAGCGCGGCGTCCGCGTCCTTGCCGGTGATGTTTTTGTCGATCAAATCCAGCAGGAAGAGGTGATTGTCCGTGCCGCCGGAAACGATTTTATAGCCGCGCTGCTTGAGCACGTCGGTCATCGCCCGCGCGTTGCTGATCACCTGCGCCGAATAGCTCTTGAACTCAGGTTGCAGAGCTTCGAGGAAAGCCACCGCCTTGGCGGCGATTACATGCATCAACGGGCCGCCCTGGATGCCCGGGAACACCATCGAATTGAGCTTCTTCTGGATATCCGGATTGGCCCGCGTCACGATCAGGCCGCCGCGCGGTCCACGCAACGTCTTGTGCGTCGTGGAGGTCACGACATCGGCGAGCGGTACCGGATTCGGATAGTGCCCGGTGGCCACCAGTCCCGCCACGTGCGCCATGTCGACGAAGAGGAGCGCGCCCACCGAGTCGGCAATGGCGCGGAAGCGCGGGAAATCCAGGACGCGCGAATATGCCGAGAAGCCGGCCACGATCATGCGCGGCTTGTGTTCGTGGGCAAGGCGCTCGATCTGATCGTAGTCGACCAGACCGCTGTCCGGCTTCAGGCCGTACTGCACCGCCTTGAACAGCTTGCCGGAGAAATTTACCTTCGCGCCATGTGTCAGGTGGCCGCCGTGATCCAAGCTCATGCCGAGGATTGTGTCGCCGGGATTCAGCAGCGCAAAATACACGGCGGCGTTCGCCTGCGAGCCGGAGTGCGGCTGAACGTTGGCATATTCCGCGCCGAAGAGTTTCTTGGCGCGCTCGATCGCAAGCGATTCCGCGATGTCCACGAACTCGCAGCCGCCGTAGTAGCGTTTGCCGGGATAGCCCTCCGCATATTTATTGGTGAGCACCGAGCCCTGAGCCTCCAGCACCCGCGGGCTCACGTAATTCTCGGAAGCTATCAGCTCGATATGATCCTCTTGACGCCCCTTCTCGCCACTGATGGATTTGGCCAGTTCGGGATCGAAGCCGGCGATGGTCATTTGGGCGTTGAACATGGAGTCAGAATCCCTCGGTAAACAACCGCTAAGTGTAGCGTACCAGCCCTGTTTTCCCTAGCGACTACAGCGCGTCCGTGACAAGATTAACGGCGTCACGGATAATTCGTATTTCCCGCGCTTATCAAGCGATAAATCACACAGGTTAAAGATGGCTCAGTTCATTTACACCATGAACCGGGTCGGCAAGGTCGTGCCGCCCAAGCGCATTATTCTGCGCGACATCAGTTTGAGCTTTTTCCCCGGCGCCAAGATCGGCGTGCTCGGGTTGAACGGTTCCGGCAAGTCGTCCCTGCTTAAAATCATGTCGGGTTCAGACAAGGAGCACGAGGGCGAGGCGCGCGCTCAGGCCGGCATCAAGGTGGGCTATCTGCCCCAGGAACCGCAGCTCGACGAGACCAAGAATGTCCGCGAGATCGTCGGCGAAGGGGTCGGCGAGATCCAGAGCATGATGGACCGGTTCAATACCATCAGCGACAAGTTCGCCGAGCCGATGTCGGACGACGAGATGAACAAGCTGATGGAGGAGCAGGCGAAACTGCAGGACCAGATCGATGCGGTCGGCGGTTGGGAGCTGGAGCGCAAGCTCGAGATTGCCGCCGACGCGTTGCGTCTGCCGCCCTGGGATGCTCAGGTGGCGAAATTGTCCGGCGGCGAGAAACGCCGCGTCGCGCTCTGCCGGCTGCTGCTCTCCAAACCCGACATGCTGCTGCTCGATGAGCCGACGAACCATCTGGACGCCGAATCGGTTGCCTGGCTCGAACACTTCCTGGAGGAATACCCCTCTACGGTGATCGCGGTGACCCACGACCGCTACTTCCTCGACAACGTGGCCGAGTGGATCCTGGAACTGGATCGCGGCCACGGCATCCCGTGGCAGGGCAACTACTCGTCCTGGCTCGAACAGAAGGAACAGCGGCTGGCCCAGGAACAGCGCCAGCAGGATGCACTGGCCAAGTCCCTGAAGCGCGAACTCGAATGGGTGCGCACCAATCCCAAGGCGCGACAGGCCAAATCCAAGGCGCGACTGCAGCGTTATGAGGAACTGGCGTCGCAGGAATTTCAGAAGCGCAATGAGACCAACGAGATCTACATTCCGCCCGGCGAGCGGCTCGGCGACCTGGTGATAGAGGCAAAGAACCTGCGCAAGGGTTACGACCAGAAGCTGCTAATCGACTCGCTGAACTTCAACCTGCCCGCCGGCGGCATCGTCGGCATCATCGGACCCAACGGCGCCGGTAAGACCACCTTGTTTCGCATGCTCGCGGGGGCGGAGAAGCCCGACGGCGGCGAGATTCGCATGGGACCGACGGTGAAGCTCGCCTATGTCGATCAATCCCGCCAGGCGCTCAACGATGGCAACACCGTCTGGCAGGAAATCTCCGGCGGCCTCGACATCATCAAGGTCGGGAACTACGAGACCGCCTCGCGCGGCTACGTGGGACGCTTCAACTTCAAGGGCGTGCAACAGCAGCAGATGATCGGCGAGCTGTCCGGCGGCGAGCGCAATCGCGTGCACCTTGCGAAGGTGCTGAAATCGGGCGGCAACGTGCTGCTTCTCGATGAGCCCACCAATGATCTCGATATCGAAACCCTGCGCGCGCTGGAAGAAGCCCTGGTGGCTTTCCCCGGCTGCGCGGTGGTGATCTCCCACGATCGCTGGTTCCTCGACCGCATCGCCACCCACATTCTCGCCTTCGAGGGCGATTCCCAGGTTTTTTGGTTCGAAGGCAACTACCAGGAATACGTCGAGGATCTGAAGCGCCGCAAGGGTGAGGACGCGGCGCAACCGCATCGAATTCGCTACAAACCACTGACTGGTTGAGGTCGTATGCACATCACGCCGCAAGACGAACTGCACGTCGAATATCAAGGCATCGCACTTACCTGCCCGCACTGCCAGACCATGACGCACCTGACGTCGGTCGGAGTGCCAAAATTCGAGGATTTGCTGCAGCGAAAACCCAAGCACGTCGGCGTGGTATTCCGCTGCGATGCCTGCAACGAACCGGTGTTCCTGAGATTCACCGCCAAGGCCTATCTGCCGCAGCGCGTCGAACTTGCCAACAATTACACGGAAATCGAGCGCGCACGCGAGAACTTTCCGCTGACCTATCTTCCCGAGGAGGCGGAACTGCTCTTCAAGGAAGCGTTGAGCTGCTATGCCGCTTCCTGCTTCAACGCCTTCGGCTCGATGAGCCGGCGCACAGCGCAATCGCTGTTCCGGGAGCTCGGCGAACGCGGCAAGCTCGAGCTGTTCGACAGCCTGCAGGAGATTCGCGCGCTGGCCGAACTCGACGACGACACCTTCGGGGCCATCCGCGCGGTGCTGTTCGGCAATGACAGCGACCCATGGCCGCACCAGCCGAACCTGAATGCCGAGCGCGCCGGGATCCTGCTCGAAGTGATGCGCGATCTGCTCTACCAGACCTTCGTGCGCAAGGCGCGCCTGGTGCAGGCCGTGACGTTTCGGCGCTTCGTCGCGCCGAGTGAAGCGGAGATCAACTAGCTAGCCGACGAACACGCGCGCGTTGCGGAAAATGCGCGTCCAGCCGCCATCTTCGGCCCAATCGCGCGGCTTCCAGGAATTTTGCACGGTGCGATACACCCGCTCCGGGTGCGGCATGATCGAGGTGACGCGCCCGTCTCGGCTGCAGACACCAGCCAATCCCAGCGCCGAGCCGTTGGGGTTGAAGGGATACATGAGCGTCGGCTGATCCTGCATGTCGACATACTGGGCGATGACCTGCCCGCCGGCGAGCAGGCCTTTCGCATCGCTGCCTTTGCCGAACTCGGCCTGCCCTTCGCCGTGCGCGGTGGCGATGGGAAGAATCGAGCCGTGCATGCCGGCAAACAACACTGAAGCCGAGGCGGCGACGCGCACCAGGGTCACGCGCGCTTCGTACTGTTCGGATCGGTTGCGCACGAACCTCGGCCACTGTTCGGCGCCCGGAATGAGATCCTTGAGCGCCGAGAGCATCTGGCAACCGTTGCAGACGCCGAGCGTGAAGGTCGCGTCGCGTTCGAAGAAGGCGGCAAACTCGTCGCGCGCGCGCGCGTTGAACAGAATCGACTTGGCCCAGCCTTCGCCGGCACCGAGCACGTCGCCGAAGGAAAAGCCGCCGCAGGCCGCCATGCCGTGAAAGCGGCCAAGCTTGACGCGTCCCGCCAGGATGTCGGTCATGTGGATGTCGTAGGCGTCGAACCCGGCGCGGGTGAACACTGCCGCCATCTCGGTCTGACTATTGACGCCCTGCTCTCGCAATATTGCGACCGCGGGTCTCGCGCCCTTGGCAATGAACGGCGCCGCCACATCCTCGCGGGGATCGAAGCTGAGTTTTGCGTGCAGACCCGGATCGTCGGCATCGAGGCGCCGGTACTCCTCGCGCGCGCATTGCGGGTTGTCGCGCATCTCTTGCATGCGAAACGAGACCTCGCTCCAGGCCTTGTGAAGCTTCAGCCGCGAACCCGAATAGGCAGGTTCGCCATTGGCCGTGACGCGAAAAACATCGCCCTTCATGGCCGTGCCGATGTCGCGCGAGCAGCCTTTCAGTCCGTGGCGCGCGAGGATGTCGAACGCGTCCTTGGCGCGGGCCGCGGGCACTTGGATCACCGCACCGAGTTCCTCGGCAAAGCTCGCAGCCAGCACATCGTCGACGCTGCCGAGATCGAGCTCGGCGCCGCAACGGCTGGCGAAACACATTTCCAGCACCGTTATGAGCACTCCGCCGTCGGAAACATCGTGGTAGGCAAGCACCAGATCCAGATCTTTCAGCTCGCGCACCGCGGCGAAGAACTGTGCCAGCAGCTTCGCATCGTCCAGATCCGCAGGCGCACCCCCGGAAAGCGCATGCACCTGCGCCCAGCAGGAACCGCCCAAGCGGGCCTGGCCGCGCCCCAAATCCAGATGCAGCAACCGCGTCCCGGCCGCGGCATCGAGCTGCGGGGTGAGCGTGCGGCGCGCATCCTGGACCGGCGCGAAGGAGGAAACGATCAGCGACACCGGGGCGAGCACCGCATGTTCGCCCTGCGCGTCTCGCCATGCCGTCTTCATGGACAAGGAGTCCTTGCCCACTGGGATCGTGATACCCAAGCCGGCGCAAAGATCGACGCCCACGGCTCTGACCGTGGCGTAGAGATCCGCATCCTCGCCAGGCTCGCCGCAAGCCGCCATCCAGTTGGCCGAAAGCCTGATGTCCTTCAAATCGCGCACATCCGCGGCCATGATGTTGGTCACCGCTTCGGCCACCGCCAGCCGGCCGGAGGCTGGCGCATCGAGTACCGCGACGGGGGATCGCTCGCCCATCGCCATTGCCTCGCCCGTGTATTCATCGTAACTGCTCAAAGATACCGAGACGTCCGCGACCGGCACCTGCCAGGGGCCCACCATCTGATCTCGGCTCACCATGCCGCCCACAGTCCGATCGCCGATGGTGATGAGGAAGGTCTTGTCCGCGATGGTGGGCAGCCGCAACAGGCGCTCGAGGGATTGGGCGATGTCGCCGCGGGTGGCCAGCGGCACCACCGGCCGCAAGATGCTCTTCACATCCCGCGTCATGCGCGGCGGCTTTCCGAGCAGCACATCGATCGGCATGTCCACGGGCGGCGCGGCGGACCCTGCATCGGCGACTTTCAATTCGCCGTCGCCGGTGATTTCCCCAACTACCGCAAAGGGGCAGCGCTCGCGCGCGCAGAGCTTTTCGAATTGCTCGACGCTGCCCGGCTTGAGCGCGAGCACGTAGCGCTCCTGCGCCTCGTTGCACCAGAGCTCCATGGGCGACAGTTCCGATTCCGCGCTCGGGATCTTGCGCATGTCGATGCGGCCACCGCGGTGGCTGTGAGCGATGGCCTCCGGCAGCGCGTTGGACAATCCGCCCGCACCGACGTCGTGGATGAGGAGGATCGGATTTGCCTCACCCAATGCCCAGCAACGGTCGATGACTTCCTGCGCGCGGCGCTGAATCTCGGCGTTGGCGCGCTGCACGGAAGCGAAATCCAGATCCGATGAGCTCTGGCCGCTGCCCACCGAGGAAGCGGCGCCCCCGCCGAGGCCGATGAGCATCGCGGGACCGCCGAGCACCACCAGCGGCGCGCCGATTACCACCTCCCGTTTCTCGACATGCGCGCGGCGGACATTGCCCAAACCGCCCGCGATCATGATCGGCTTGTGGTAGCCGCGCACGACCTCGCGGCCCGCCTCGGTCGACTTCTGCTCGAACACCCGGAAGTAGCCGCAGGTCGCGGGGCGTCCAAATTCGTTGTTGAACGCGGCGGCGCCCAGGGGCGCTTGGATCATGATGTCCAATGCCGAGACGATGCGGTCGGGCTTGCCGAATTCCTCCTCCCACGGTTGCACCATGCCGGGAATTTTGAGGTTCGATACCGAAAATCCCGTGAGGCCGACCTTGGGCTTGGCGCCGATGCCCGTGGCGCCCTCGTCGCGAATCTCGCCGCCCGAGCCCGTCGCGGCGCCTGGAAACGGTGAGATCGCCGTCGGGTGATTGTGCGTTTCGACCTTGATGAGAATGTCGACCGGCTCGCGATGACCGTCGTAGCGCAGCGTGTGAGGATCGGCAAAAAATCGCGTGGCCTCGCTTCCCGCCATCACGGCGGCATTGTCGCGGTAGGCGGATAACACCCCGGAGGAGTTGCTGGCGTAGGTCGCGCGGATCATCGAGAAAAGCGATTGGGCTTTCTTCTCGCCGTCGACGATGAAGTCGGCGTTGAAGATCTTGTGGCGGCAATGCTCGGAGTTCGCCTGCGCGAACATCATCAGCTCGGCGTCGGTGGGATCGCGCCCGAGCTTGTCGAAGGCCTTCACCAGATAGTCGATTTCGTCGCTCGAGAGCGCCAGGCCCCAATCGCGATTGGCCGCGACCAAGGACGAACGGCCTTCGCGTTTCAAGGGGACCGTGCGCAGCGGCCGCGCCGCGGCGGCATGGAACAGCCCCACCGGATCCTCCCGGTCGAGCCAAACCGACTCGGTCATCCGGTCGTGAAGTTGCGCTGCAATGTTGGCGAGCATGCGCTCGCTCACCGAGGCGCCGCCCTCCAGCGCGTAAAGAGTGCCCCGTTCGACGCGGTTCACGGCCGTAAGGCCGCAGACGCGGAAGATGTCCGTGGCCTTGCTCGACCAGGAAGACTCGGTGCCCACCCGGGGCGTGACCAGAATCTTGTGGGAACCCTGAAGCGATGCCGGGCCTTCGGGGGTCGGACCGTAGGTGAGAAGCTTAGTGAGGAGCTGCATCTGCGCCTCGTCGAGCTTGTGAGCCGCATCGACGAAGTGCACAAAGCGCGATGAAATGGAGCGGACCGGGAGCGATCGAGCTTGAAATTGCCGCAGCAGCTGATCCAGGCGAAATTGCGACAGCGCGGGCGCGCCGTAAACGCTAAACATGCGACATTTTACAGGAAAAGGTCCTATTTGCGGGCGTTCGAGTCGCCGCCGGGCGTGTACATCGGAACCGGAAACTGGGCCACGTTCGAGCCGCCTTCCAGGGCGACCACTTTGCTAACACCTTGTTTCTTCACCTCATCGATACGCAGCACCGAATGCATGGGAAGATAGGTACGCTTTACTTCGTTGAACTCGGCCTTTATCTTTTCTTCGGACGGATCCACCACCACGCTGGAGCGCTCGCCGAACACCAGCTCCTCCACTTCGATGAAGCCGAATAGGTTGCCGTGACTCACTTTGCGGGCGTAGATCTCATAGACCTTGCCCTGGTTGACGAACAGAACCTTAAAAATGTGACTCGCGGCCATTCAGAGGTCTCCAGGCATTGCTAATATTTCACCATATTATACGGGCACTTAGCGCAAACCCTGAGACCCGGCGGAGAGACTGAGCATGGCCTTACGCTTGCGTATTGTGAGCGAACATTCTGCCCGCCTCGGACAGCTAGCCACCAAAGTGTTCGGCGTCCACGGCGGCACGATTGGTCGGGCATCCGACAACGAGTGGATTCTACCTGACCCTGAGAGATACCTCTCGGGCAAGCACGCGCGCGTGGACTTTCGCGCCGGCTCCTACATCCTGGTGGACACCAGTTCGAACGGCACATACGTGAACGGCGCGCAGGTGCCGCTCGGCAAGTATCACGACTACGTGCTTCGCGACGGAGATTACATACGCGTCGGCGAGTACGAACTGCTCGTCAGCATCGACAAGACCAACGATTTTCCACCCGACGAAAGTGCCATCATCGCCTACGACGGCAACTCGCCCTCCTCGTCCGCGAAAAAATCCACGGCCAATGACTTGGGCGCCGATCTTGATTTGAGCGCATTGCTCGAGCCGAGCGACATCTCGGTGAGCGTGAAGGACGTGGCGGCGCAGGACTCCGGCATCCGCCCGCGCGACGCCTACGGCCAGGCTCTGAACGTTCGTGACGACACGCCGCCGGCGGATGCACCCGGTACGCCGTGGCACATGCTGACGCGGCCCTTGAAGGTCGATCCGCCGAAGCCTGACTTTCTCGCCACCGGTTCCATGAATGCCGCAGGCTCGATGCAGGCGGCTCAGGCCGTGCAGGGCCAGGGTCCCGCGCTCTATGACGGGGACTTCGACGTCGGTCTTGCGGCCTTCTGCCGCGGCGCCGGGATCGATGCCCGGGCGCTGTCCAACGTGGCGCGCAGCGCCGCCTTACAGCTCGCAGGCCAGCTGTTGCGTGAGACCACTCTCGGGCTCATGGACCTCAATCACAGCCGCTCGGAGTTCCGCAACCGCTTCCGCATCCCCCCGCCGCCGAACGAGGCGCCGGAGTCGCCGCTCAACTTTTCCAAAGGCGTCGATGAAGCCTTGGTACGATTGCTCACCAACCTGTCGACCCGCGCAGGTTCCGTGGAGGCCATACGCAGCAATTTCCGCGAGCTGAAGGCGCAGAACACCGCCGCCATGGTGGCCATGCACGCCGCATTCGAGGAATTTCTGGGACGCATGGATCCGAAGGAACTCGAGGAACGTTTCGAGCGCGCCGGCAAGCGCGGCGTGTTCGGTTCCCAGAACAAGAACAAATACTGGGAGCTATACGCCGAGATGTACAACGGTCTCGCGCAGCGACCCGAGAATGGTTTTCCGCATCTTTTCACCGAGACCTTCGCCAAGGCGTTCGAGGCGAAGCTGCGCACCCTGGTGCCGCCGCGTCGTTCGAGTTTCGGACCGGACAGGGGCGATGACGGTGAATCGAGCGACCAAGCGGTCGGCGATCACTAGCGGGAGAATCCCTTGCGACTGTTGATCGTCGAGGACGACGACATCGTCGCGGACGCCATCACGCGCGGGCTGAAGTCCGCGAGCTACGATGTCCACCGGGTAAGCAGCGCCGAATCGGCGCAGGCAGCGCTGGCGGACGAGGAGTTCGCGCTCGCGGTCATCGACGTGGGCCTTCCAGGCACCGATGGATTGAGCCTGGTGCGAAGAATTCGCAGCAGCGGCAAGTCCCTTCCCACCCTGGTGCTCACCGCGCGCTGCACCCTTGCCGACAAGGTCAAGGCGCTCGACCTCGGCGCTGATGACTTCATGAGCAAACCCTTCGAGGCGGCGGAACTCGCCGCGCGCTGCCGCGCACTGATGCGCCGCTCCAGCGGCGCCTTGAACGGCATCATCAAGCTCAATCGTCTCAGCGTCGATCTGGTCGGGCGGCGGCTCACCCTCGACGACAACGAGATTGAGCTCACCGCCCGCGAATGGCTGGTGCTCGAGTGCCTGGTAAGACGGGTGGGACTGATCGTGCCGAAGGAGCGGCTGCAGCAGGCGGTCGCAAGCCCCGATCAGGACACCAGCGCCAATGCCGTGGAGGTTCACGTCTCGCGTTTGCGCACCAAGCTTGGCGATGCGGCGGTTATCCGCAGCCTGCGGGGCCTGGGCTACCGGCTCGAAGAAGCCAAGGCGCCTTGACGGGCGGTAAGAGCGCGTGACTTCCATCAGCCGCCGTTTGATCTTTTGGCTCGCCATTCCGCTCATGCTGATTGCGCTGTGCGGCGCGTTGGTCCACTACTACAACAACGTCGCGCCCGGCATCTTGAGTTCCGATTCGCGCCTGAAAGATGTCGCCAACACCTTGATGGCGCGCCTGGCAGTCAAGAACGACACGGTGAGCTTCGCCGACGGCAGCGACGGCAGGCAGTTCGCCGCCCGCGAGGGCGTTCGCTTTGCCATCCGCGACGACAAGGGGCGGCTGTTGGCGGGAGAGAGCCAGGTGCCCGCCGTGCATCTCGACAGCGATACCAGCCAGATCTTCTCGATGGCGCAGATCGAGGATCACAACTTCCGCGTACTGACGACCCGCTTCGACTCGCCGGCGGGTCTTTTGTCCATCGCAATCGCGGCACCGAGCGCCCGAAATCCGGGCGCGCGCTACGGCTTCATGAGCACCCTGCTCTGGGACTTCGTACAGCTGGATGTCACCTTGGTCCTCGTTTGGATCGGCATTCATTTGGGGCTTCGGCCCGTCAAGCGCCTGCGCGATGAGATCGGGCGGCGCTCCCCGCTTGATCTTAGGCCCATCGTCGAGACCACGGTGCCCCGCGAAATCGCCCCCGTGGTAGTTACGCTGAATCGGTTGTTCGCGGCATTGCGAGGTGCGGCCCAGTCGCAGCAGCAGTTCATCGCCAACACCGCCCATCAGCTGCGCACGCCCATCACCGGCATGCAGGCGCAGCTGGAAGCCCTAGTCGCGGAACCTGCGGCGCAACCGGTCCAGGAGCGCCTGCGCACCCTCCAGGAAGGCATCAGACAACTGGCGCACGCCTCAAATCAGCTGCTGACGCTCGCCCGGGCAGACCCCACCGCGAACCTCGCCGCCAAAACGCAGCAGGTGGACCTGGGCGCCCTGGTGGGTGACATCGCGGCGCGCTATTTCGACCGCGCCCTCAGATCGAACATCGACCTCGGCATCGAGGCTGCCCCCGCCTCGATCAGCGCGGATCCTTCGCTCCTCGACGACCTGGTGAGCAACCTGGTCGACAACGCCCTCAAATACACACCTGCCGGCGGGCGCGTCACCGTGAGCGTGGTGTCGACCGATGGCAAACCTGCGATCACGGTGGAGGATTCCGGTCCCGGCATCCCGCTGGAGGAGCGCCAGCGGGTCCGCCAGCGATTCTATCGCCTGCCCAATTCTCCAGGCCACGGCAGTGGCTTGGGACTCGCGATCGTCGATGAGATCGCCCGCCTCTACGGGGGCGGCATGGCCATCGATGCGGGTGCCGGCGGCAAGGGGACACGCGTCACGATCCAGTTCCCGTGAAGCCGGTACGGGGGCTTTGACGGGCAGGTATTCTGCGAACCAGTTCGCACTTTGGCGGCACCTTAAGATACCGCAAGTTTCGAGCAAGACTCCTCCCTTAACCTCCCATCCCACAAATGGA
>DASXOQ010000083.1:0-11611 GCA_036494165.1 Steroidobacteraceae bacterium | reverse complement strand
ACCCACCCTCGGTTTGCGCTTCTCCCCCAACCGCTCGCCCCACACTTTCACCCGCTCACCGTCCGCCCGAAGATACGGCACCTGCGACGGTATGCTCGAAAGCGTCGTCCCAAACGCCAGCGGTAAACTCATCAGCGGACAGGAGTAGTCGCACGGCGGCGCGGCGGCGCCGTGCGCTACCAGACTTTCCGCTCCCTCGAGCGCGCCCAGCAGTCCCGCCAGAGCCGCGGGCACCTCGAGAACCACCCGCGCACCGAGGCGGGCCAGTAGCGGCACATAACGACAGAATTGCAGGGTGTCGCCGAAGCCCTGCTCTGCGTACACAAGAATACTTTTGCCCGAGAGGCTTTCCTGCCCGTGCCAGCGGGGAGCGTGCTTCTCATGCGGCACATCGCGGCTGGATCCTGCCACGGGGTCGAATCGTGCCTCGTAGTCGCGCCAGCCGTCATTTAGATCGCCACGCTTAAGATAAATGAATGCACGGTTGTAGCGCGCCTGGGAATGATCCGCCTTCTGGCGAAGGGCCTGATCATAGTCGGCAAGAGCCTCGGGCAGATGATCCAGGTCCGCTTGACAGAGTCCGCGATTGCACAACGCCTCAGGGTAACAGGGCCGCGTGGCGAGGGCTTGATCGTACGCGGCGATGGCCTGGTCGAGTTCGGCCCGGCGACGGTGGAGATTTCCGATGTTGAAATGAGCCTCGGCTATGGAGGGCGCAAGGGCGAGCGCGCGATGGTAGCTCGACATCGCGGCATCGCCGCTCCCGAGCGCGGCCAAAACGTTGCCACGATTCAAGTGCGCGACGGCGGAACGCGAATCGATGGCAATGGCGCTGTCGCAGTCTGCGAGCGCCGCGTCGAGACGGCCCAAGCGCTGATGCAGCTTGCACCGATTGACGTACGCGGCTGCGTTTCGCGGCGAAAGCGTCAAGACGCGCTCAATACTTGCCAAAGCCGCCGCGAACTCGCCGCGCTTTTCGAGCAGCACGCCGCGATTGATCTCGGCCTCGACATGCGTCGGCCGCAGCGAAAGTACCTGATCCAGGGCGTTCAGAGCTTCTGCCTCGCGCGACAGTTCGCCGAGCGCTACGGCACGATTGAAATGAGCCTCGACCGAACGCGCATTGAGGGCGAGGGCGCGCTCGGCGCTCGCCAACGACTCTTCGTGACGAGCAAGCGCGTTCAATACGGCAGCCGCGTTGCTCAGGGCTTCGGCGAATTCCGGCTTCAACGCAAGCGCCCGGCCATAATCGGCGAGCGCCTCCTCGAGACGTCCCAGATGCTGAAGGGCTGAGCCGCGGTTGAAATGGGCCAGCGCATCGCGCGGGTCGATATCGATGGCGCGCCCGATCAGTTCGACGGCGCGCGCCGGCTCGCCGGATTGCAGCGAAATGAGGCCGTTGTAGTGCAGCGCCTGGGCTTGCTCCGGTTGGGCGGCGAGAATCTGCTCGTATAGGGCCCGTGCATGCAGGAGTCTTCCCTGGCGATGCAGAGCGAGCGCCGCCTGCAGCAGGTCGGTCACTGAGGCGCTTCACGCCATAGTTCGAGCGCTTCGCGCAACGCTTTGAACACAGGGAGCCAGCCTCGATCTTCACCTTGCCTGAACAGCCGCATGCTCCGGTACCAGGGGCTATCGCGCCGAGTAAGGAGCCAGCGCCAGTCGGCCGGGTTCGGCAGCAAGATCCAGGTGGGCCGCGCCAGGGAACCTGACAGGTGCGCCACACTGGTATCCACGCTGACGATGAGGTCCAGGCATTCGCAAAGCGCCGCCGTATCCGAAAAATCCTGCAACTCGGAACCGAAGTCGCGGAACCGTCCGCCTCCGAGCGCGGCCTGGTCCTGATGGCGCACCTCGGTCTGCAGCGCGACGTACTCGATCCCCTCGGGAAGGAATGGCTCCAATGCCTCCAAGGCGATGCTGCGACGGCGGTCATTGGCATGGATGGGGTTGCCGCTCCACGCAACACCCACCCGCCGCATGCGCTTCTCGCCGAGGCGCGCGCGCCATTCGCCAACTTTGCCGGGGTCGCTCGCAAGATATCCTTCCGCGAACGGCACATCATTTAAGGTGGTGCCGAAAACCGACGGCAGACTCATGAGCGGGCAGTGATAGTCAAATGCGGGCAACGGATTGCCGCGCACCACCAATTGTGTCACGCCCGGAATATCGGCGAACAGCTGGATCAGTGGCCGGTGCGCCTCGAGGATCACACGGGCACCGCGCGCAGCGAGGCAGCGGACGTAGCGGACAAATTGCAGCCCATCACCGTAACCCTGCTCGCAGTAGACCAGGATGCTCCGGCCCACCAAGGGCTCGCCGCACCAACGCGGCTTCGGGAAGGCGCGCCTTTCGCGCGAAGCGGTGCTGTTGGAGTCCTCATAGCGCCATTCAAAGTCAGCCCAGGCATCCGGCAGCTCGCCCAGGGTAAGACGCAGGAGGCCGCGGTTGAAGCGGGCCCCGGCATAGTCGTCCTTGAACGACAGCGCGGTGTTGTAGCTCGCAAGCGCTTCGTCGTGCCGAGCAAGAGACTGCAGGGCTACGCCCCGGTTGGCATGCGCATGCACATAGTCGGCGCGGGCCGTTATCGCCTCGTCGTATGCGCGGATCGCTTCATCGAAGCGTCCGAGAAGCAGGTGCACGTTGGCGCAGTGACATCGGGCTTCCGCGAATGGGGGACTCAAGGCGATCGCGCTTTGATAGCACGCAAGCGCCTCCTCGAAGCGCCCCAAGCGCCGCAAACCGTCGCCATTGAGAAAGAGCTCCATGGCATCTTGGCAGGGGACCGGATCCCGCCCGCGATGAAGTTCGGTTGCACCGGGCGCCAAGACCAACCTCTTAAAGGACAGTCGGGGCGAGCTCAAGCAGCGGCCCCAAGTGCTTTTCATACCGGCGCCACCGCGCCACCGAGCCCTGGTGGATTTGCTGTCGAACCTGCCACTTGCTGAAGGTGGTGACGGTGCGCTCCGTTTTTTGGAACTGAAGGCACCTTGGATCCCAGGGCAGGCCGATGTGCTCGACCATGCGGCGGCTCCACTGCTCCTGGTCCGACACCAGCGCTTCGTAGTCGACCTCGATCAGCGTGCCCTCGGGCAGCAGCCGGCGCCAATGATCCATGGTCTGCAAATACTCGCGGTAGAAGTGCGCAAGATCGCCCAAGTCGTTGGCGTAGGAATGGATCAGGTGGAAGTTCTGGAAGTAGATCGACAAGCAGCTGTCGACGGGGTTCCTGCGCATGTGGATGAATCGCGCCTCAGGCAGCGCGGCGTGAATCATGCCGACATAGAGAAAGTTGGCGGGCATTTTATCGACGACGCGCGTTGCCTCCGGCGCAAGCTCCTTGAGCTTGGCAAGATAATCTTTGCCCGCGGCCTGCAACGCGCCGCCCTCGTCCCCTTGCATCAGAGCCATGCTCAGGCCGGTCGCGGTCGTCTTCCAGTAGGACAGTTCGCCGGCACCGAATACCGCGGGGTGCGATGCCAGGATTTGCTCGGACAGCGAGGTGCCGGAACGCGGCGTCCCGATCACGAATACCGGCGTTGCATCGCGCAATCCCACGCCACGCATGCGCTCCAGCCAGCGCTCATCGTAAAGCTCGCGCACGGCGGCGAACGATTGCTCGAGATGCCTCCGATCATGGGCGGGCCGGCAGGCCTCGGTGAGTTCGTTGGCGCGACGGTAGTTCTCGAAGGCCCGGTCGAACTCTTTGGTGTCATCGAAGTATTTGCCGATGGCGTAGCGCAGTTGTATCTCGTCGCGCGGGCGCAGCCGGCGGGTGACAATGCGCTGCGCACGGTTGATCCAATCGTGGTCCTCGAGGGTCATTTTTCGCAGGCCCGCAATACCCGCCCAGGCCCGCGGTGATTCTGGGTCCAACTCGATGATGCGCTGATATAGACGCAGGGCGTCGGCGAACTGACCACGGTCGGCATGCAAGTCTGCGAGGAACGCGAGCGTCGTCGGCGCATCCTTACTCGATGCGAGGGCCGCCCGACCGCTCGCTTCCGCATCGGCGGGACGGCCTTGTAGGCGCTGTACCGTACCCAAATTGGTGCGCGCCTCCGCAAGATCGGGCGCATATTCGAGCGCGCGCAGGAAAGCCGCTTCCGCCTCGTCCAGCCGACCGAGCTCGCGGTAGGCACTGCCGAGATTGCTCAAGGCTTTGGCGTAGTCGGGCCTGAGCGCAACGGCTTTCAGATAGCTTTCCGCGGCCTCCTCCGGCCGGCCCAAGTCGAATTGCGCGTTACCCAGGTGATTGAGCACCTCGGGATGGTCCGGTTTGAAGACGAGTGCTCGACGGAACGAGGCTGCCGACTCCTGCATGAGACCGAGTTCGCGCTGCACGATGCCGAGATCGTTGTGCGCTTCGGCGTCTTGCGGGTTGCATTCGAGCGCATGCCGCAGGCTCATCGCCGCCCGTTCGAGATCTCCCGACTCTCGCCTCAGCACGCCGAGGCGCGCGTGCACGGCGCCAAGGCCTGGGCTTAACTCAACTGCGCGCTCGAAACTCTTTAGCGCCTCGGCGGGTTCTCCCTGACGAGCGAGCACCTCACCCAAATGCGCGTGGGCCTCGGCGAAGTCCGGCTTCATGACGATCGCACGCCGCAAACTCGAGCGCGCCTCGTCGAGCCGCGACAGCGCCATGAGCACCACGGCAAGATTTGCATGCGCCAGGGCGAAATCCGGTTTAAGCGCGAGGGCGCGTCGATAGGAGACAATGGCCTCCTCGCTCCGGCCCAAATCCTTGAGGGCGCTGCCGAGATTGTTGTGCGCCTCGGCGTAGTCGCTTTGCAGGGCGACGGCGCGGCGGTGGCTTTGAACCGCTGCTTCCAGATAACCGTTGGCCCGCCGAACGTTACCTAGGTTGGTATGCGCCTCGGCATCGTCGGGCAGAAGCGCTGCGGCTCGCTCCAGCGCTGGGAGCGCGTCTTTCTTCTGCAGATAGAGGGCAGCGCCCAGAAGTTTCCACACCAGGCCGGAATCGTGTTTGCGCGCGATCAGCTCCTGCGCACGCTTCTCGACCTCGGGAAAGCGGCGCGCCTGGAACAGGCCCAATAGCTCGGCCGCGCTGGACTCACGGCTTTGCACCGGCGTGAGTTTGGCGACGCGAGGCTCGGCGAGCGCACAGCAACGCTTGTATTTCTTGCCGCTGCCGCAGGGGCAGGCGTCGTTGCGGCCGACGAGCTTTGCTTCGGTTTGCATGGGACTCTTCTGGCGAAAGGCCCCCACTAGATAGTGGAGTTAGGTTACCGGCTTATTGCAGGTACCGGCCATCTTCTGAGGCACCCGTTGATTCAATTACTTGCGGGCTTCTTGACCTCGTGCTCCTGAGCTTTTTCCTGGTACTCAACTGCGAAATTGTCGAGGCGGTTCTTGGTAATGTGCGTGAAGGGATCGGCGCTGCCTACCTTGGTGAAGACGCCGATGTGCCCGTAGCGATCCAGGACTTCATTGTTGATTTTGAGCAGCTCGGCGTTGTCTGCAGCGCACTTGCCAAAGGCGGCATTGCGCTCCTCGAGGGTCCTTTTCAGCTGTGAACGATCCGCTTCCACGTCTTTTAAGTTGGTCGCGGTTTCGCGAAAGCGACTCACCAATTCCGTCATGCGCTGCTTGTACTGCTCCAGGTTTTTCTCAGCCGCATCACGCGCGGCGTTGGCTTGGGTGACGGCGGCCGCCGCCGACGCACTCGCCCGCCCTTGCTGGGCATCGTGATCCTTCTTGGCGGCCGCCAGCTGCGCCTTGGTGGCATCGAGATCCTTCTGCAGATCCGCGAGCTGGCCCTGCAGCGCGGCCTTTTCCGCCGAGATCTGCTGATATTGCTGCATGAAGCGCTGCGCTTCGCCGCCCGAGCGCTGCGTCTGCGCCTGCGCCAGATGCGCGATGAGCGCCAGCGGCAGCAGCACCATTGCATACTTCGATGTGAACATGACTGACTCCTTCAAAAGCGTGCATTCAGATCGAACTGCAGCGTGTCGACGCCGAAATGAGGCCCGTCGACTTCGTTCGCGCTCATGTAGCGGACGCGAAGCCACAGGCCCGAGGCGAGGCCGACCTCACCGGTCACGTAATAGCCCTTGGCGTTGGTGCCGCCGAAATAGTGGAAATCCGAATCGGTGAAGCCGTCGATGACCGCGTCGTTCTGCAGAAAGCGATAACCCACCACGCCGCGCCAGGCGCCGGGCCCGGAAATCGTGGGATAGCCAAAGCCGAACTCCGCCTGGTAACCCATGTTGCGATTGGCCGGCACTGCGTAGCCCACGTTGGCCGCCACCTCCGTGGTGTTGTAGCCGAAGTTCTTGACCGCATCGGCGGTCATGCTGAGCTCATAGCGACCAACGCCGATGCCGTACACGGCATTCACGTCGCCCAACCGAAACTTCGAGGCCAGGGCGAACAAGTTGGAGGTGGGATCGGCCGCGTTCGCGATATCGAACACCGTGTTGCCGTAGCGCAGGAACTGGGGCGCCGTGTAGTTGTACAGCCCCGGGCTGCCGGGCGGATTCAAGCGACCCGTGACGTTGAAATAGTCGTAATAGCCGCCCGCCACACGCAGATGCTGCGCCTCGCCCCAACGCAGCTGCGCGCCGAGTTGCGCGGCCACCAGCCATTTGTCGTCCGCGGAGAACTGGATTTCCTGCAGCTGATGACCGCCGATGGTGAGAAACAGGTTGGATTGTTCCGGGGTTCCGTCGCCCAATCCCAATCGTCCGGTGATCGCGGCACCGGTGAAGGTCAGATCGCGGTGAAAGATCAGATTGGTGGGGTTCTCGTAGGGGTTCAGAAAGCGGCCGACCACGGCGGTAAGCCAGGGAAAACGCATGAGATTGCGCTCGTCGAGCCGGATATAGAGTTCGTCGAGGCCGAACTGATACGGCGCGGAACCGTCGACGGTCTGCGTCTCCGACACCAAATCGGTGGTGTTGCCTGTCACGATCCGCATCCCGGTGCTGATCGAGTCGGTGAGATTTGACTCGACGCCGAACCGCGCCCGGCCGCGAAAGCGCACGCGTTGCTCGTTGTCGTCGAGGAACTCGGTGAGCGCGGCGGCGGACTTGGCGATGGAGCCCGCCTGATTGATGGCGTAGTAATTCGGGAATTGATCGTGCGCATTGTTGCTGTCGTAAAACAGGCCCTCTTCGCGCACTGTCACCTCGCCGTAGATGCGCGTGCGTGTCAGCCAGTCGGCGAGCGCACCCGGTACGCCCCACTTCTCGGCCTTGGCCTCCTGTACGACGCCTGCGACGACCTGAGGTTTGACCTCTTCGGCCACCTGCTTCGCAATCTCGTCCTTGACGATCTGCGGTACATAAGGCACGCGCACCGCACCTTCGTCGGATTTCGCGAGAGCGGCGGCGTCCGCGGCCGCCTTGTCCTGCGCCGCCTTGACCATCTGCTGCGCCTTCTCCTTGGTGATGACGCCCTCGTCGACGAGGGCCTGGAGCAGGTTGATGACGGTGTTGCGCAGCTCCTCGAGGGACTGCTTTTCGTCGGCATGCGACACCAACGGAGCACACACCAGCGTCAACGCGCTCAGCAGCGTGCGAAAAACTCGAGTATGAGAAGACTTCATCAATCCCTCTTCGTTCTATTAGCTTCTAAAGGCGATTTGCATCGTGATTTGCTCGGGCATGCCCGGAGGTGCCGGATCGTTGACCTTCGTGATGGAGGTCAGCGCCGAATCGACGCAGTGATCGAGTTTCTGATCGCCGGTGGTGGTGGCGAGCTTGATTTGCTTGACGCGGCCGTCCGCTTCGACAAACAAGTGGATCGAGAGCGAACCTTTGGCAGCGTGGGTACACGCGGCGGAGGTGAGCTTCTCCTGCACGATGTCGCGGATGCGATTGGTGTACCAGGCGAAGGGCGCCGATCCATTGCCGCCGATCAGATCGCTGCCGCCGGCGCGTGCCGCGAGTCCAAAGGCATCGCCGCCCGCGCTGCCTTGGGCGTCGAGGCCAAGTGGCTGATCCGGTGGCGGCTGTTGTTCGTCGGGCTTGGGCTGCGGCGTATCTTTCGGCAGCGGCACCTCGGCTTTCTCGGGCGGCGGTGGCGGTGGCTGATCGGGCGGCGGTGGCGGCGGCCGGATGATCTGCACGATCTGCACCTGGCGCGGCTTCTTCGGATTTGCGCTCATCATGCTGTGCACGAACCAGACGAAGCTCGCTATCAGCAAAGCGCCGAACAGCACTCCGGACAGCCGGGCGGCGAGGCGGCGCTTCTCACGCTTGTCGATCATGGCAAGCCCGCTACTTGACGATTCTTTGGGTTACGAGACCAAGTTGCGTGATATCCAGGCGGCCGACGATATCCAGCACGTCGACAACCTTTTGATAGGCAATGGTCGAGTCGGCCTTCACGATCACCGGCAGATTGGGATTGGCGGTCTTGTACTGGCGGAGCAGCGTTTCAAGCTCCGGCAGGCTCACCGGATAGGTGTCCAGATACATGGTGCCGTCGGAAGTGATGGTAATGGCCTTGGTTTGCGGTTTGGCGAGCGAGGGGGTGTCGCTCGCCTTCGGCAAATTGACCTTGATGCCCTGCACCGAGGCGGTGGTCATGATGATGAAAATCACCATGAGCACATAGGCTAGATCCAGCATGGGCGTGATGTTGATGTCGTCGTAGACATCCTTGTCGCCGCTGTCGATGGAGCCTGACATCGTTGCCTCAGCTGTACTGTTCGGCGATGCGGGTGACGAACTCTTCGACGAACACGCGGTTGTCCGCGCTGATGGCCTTGATGCGCGTGTTGAGCCAGTTGTAGCCGAAGAGCGATGGAATCGCGACCGCGAGTCCCGCCACCGTCGCCGCGAGAGCCGCAGCGGTGCCGGGCGCAATGGCATTGACGTTGACATCGCCCGACAGCGCGATGGCGGCGAAAGTGATCATGACGCCGATCACCGTGCCCAATAAGCCCAGGAACGGGCCGCCGGAAATCGCGATGGTGAGAAGCACCATCTGACTGGAGAGCGTCTGCTGCAGACGCGTCATTGAAGAATCCATCGCCGCGCGAATGGAATCAATCGATTGCGACGAGAGGATCTGGGCGCGCTGTGCACTGACCGTGGGACCCGCAACGCGCTTGTGCAGCTCGAACACGCCGTGGTGATAGAGGCGATACAGCGTCGAGGGACCGAACTTGGTGGGATCGCCGGCCAGTTCCGCCATCGAGGGCGCATCGGCGATGAAGTCCTCTTCCGCTGATTCGCCCGCCGGGGCATCGAGTGCGGTCGGATCGCCGCTCAGGCGCCGGAACTCCTTGAGGAACTGCGCATTGGCGCGCTCCACGCGCGTCAGGAAGATCGCCTTCAGCACCATGATGACGAGCGCCACGGCGAGCATCGCCATGCAGATACCGATGACCACCCAGCCATCCACGGTCAGGTTCTTGGCGATGGTGGTGAAGTAAGAGGTCTGGCCGGCGCCCTCGCGTTGGCCGTCGCCGCCATATAGAATGAGATTGCCGTCAGCCGCCTGCGCATGAACCGACGCCTTGATCCAGTCGGCGCTGCGCGCGGTCTTCGCGACTTCGACTTCGTCGAGTTCGCCGCTGAGGAACTTGCCGCCATCGAGCGCGCCCACGGTGAAGTTGCCACCGATTTCCTGAAGCGTTACGGCTTCACTGCCGGCCGCTGCGCCGTCTACATAAAGGGTGAGCTTGCCGTTCGCTGCGGTGAGGGCCACATGGTGCCACTGGTTCAAGGACAGGTCGCTGGCCTGCGTGACGGTGACCGGGGCGCCGTCGAATTGAGCGCGTGCAGTGAGTTTGCCCCCGTCGATGCCGAGTTCCAGTACCTTCTTGGCTTCGCTCAGGGCGAACACGGTCGCCTGCTGCGCTTTGTCGATGCGCAGCCACGCCGAAGCGGTGAAGCCCTGGCTCGGCACGAGCCGCAGCGAGGTGGTCGCGGGAACCGTGATGCTCTGATTGCCTGCGAATTTCGCACCGCCACCGATCAAGGAAGCGGATGTGAGCTCGGCGGTGGAAGCGCTGGGGTTGTTCTTGTAAGCAGTCTGATCCTGAGGCAGTCCGGCCGTTTCGGAAAACGACAGCACCAGGGTCTGCGCCACGTCGTAGGTGCCGGCGACATCCTGGGCGCTTGGCGCATCCGGATTGCCGTAGTAGGCATACATCTTGTCGGCTTTTCCGCCGCCGCCCAGTTGCGGCGAACGCACCCATAAGAGCGCCATCTGGTTCTGGACGTCGTAGCGCTCGAAATGGAACTTGAGCGGCGTCTTGTCATCGCCCGCGACCACGCGAAAATCCGCGCCATCGGCCTTGGTGTCGTTGAAGTAGCTGAAATTGGCAATCGACAGGCGCACCAGCATGGGCACATCCTGGGTGCTGCCGGCCACATCGGCACCGCTCGCAGACAGATCGAAACCGAGTTCCTTGCGGTACTTCCAGTCGTTGTTCCACCATGAAGCCGCAAACGCCACGGTCGGCAGCAGGGCAGCGATGAGCACCCACGCCTTCGTTGATCCCTTCATGTTTTCGTTCCTGGCGTTAAGAGGCGGCATTGTCGGCAACGCGCGTGATCGTTTTGTGACAAGTCAGTCACTGCGACACCTTGGTCTGTCGCTTCAGGCATTCGACGTCGCTCGGCTTGCAGTTCTCCTCGCCAAGGCCAGTGACGAACACGTCCAGCCAGCTAAGCGCGTTTTGCGCCAGCGGCGCGATCTCCTTGTTCGCCTCCGATTGGGCGCTTACGGAAGTTGTGGCCTGTGAAGTGGCGCCGCTCGCGACCGAGGAGGCCCCGGACAGTGAAGCTGCAAGGTTGCTCACATCCGAGGGCACGCCCGCGGAAGTGCCGCCGAAGCTGATGTTGTCGATACCAATGACGTGCGCCGCAGCAATGTTGATGTTGCCGGAAGCGCCGATGCCGGCATCCCCGGCATTGACGGTGCCGACGGGGGCGTCCAGATCGACGTTGCCGGGTGGCACTGCAGAACTGGTTTGGATGGTCCTGATCCCGGATCCAGAGGCGAGAGAACCGGCAAAATCCAGGGAAATCGTGCCGTTGGCGTTGATCAATACTAGCGGCGGTGGCACCGACAGTGAGGACTTCGATCCGTTGCCGGCATCAATGCTGCCCTCATTCGACCAAATGAGAATGTTGCCGCCGCCCAAGGTGAAGACGCGCGACTGATTCACATTGACATCGCCCCTGGAAAAAATGCTGACATCCCCCGCGCCCTGCGCGACGATGCCGAGCGACGAGGCGCCCTTGGCGGCAATGGTGGATGGCGGATTGGCGAGACCCACATCGATCTGCCCGCCGGGCACCAGCAGCGAGATGTTGCCGCCGCTCAAGGTGTAAATCTCGCTCGAGGTGAGTGTCAGGTCACCGGAGTACGGCGACTGCGATCCGCGGCTGCCGGGGTAGAAAGCATCGATCGCGGCGTAGCCCTGGGCAAAGCCCACGCCGCTGCCCGAATTGGCGGCGCGGCCCGAGAGCAACAACTCGTTGAAGAAGAATTGATCGACCAGCGCGCTCTGCTGGTGGGTTGTGAAGCCTTTGAAGTCCGTTTCCGCCTGGGCAAGGCTCAAGTCCGAATCGCCGTTGATGGATTCGACGTAACTGACGAGCTGGTTTTGATAAGTCGAGTTATTTGCGAC
>DASXOQ010000082.1:0-1785 GCA_036494165.1 Steroidobacteraceae bacterium | reverse complement strand
CCGAGCGCAAACGCGAGCAGAAGAAGCGCTGGTTCCGCAACGGCCAGAAATGGCGGACCGGGTGCGAGGGACGCATCAGCGTCGCCAAGCGGCGACACGGTCTCAATCGCTGCCGGTACAAAGGCGAGAACGGAATGAAGCGTTGGGTCGGGCTCGGCGTGATCTCCGACAATCTCATCAACATCGGGCGCGCCATCGCCAAACAGACTGCGAAGGCCGCACGGTAACAATCACCTCCGTTCCGGACACCTTCACTCTCCCCCGCCGGTCACCCTGGCGGGGCTTTTCCATTGTACGATACGCACCGCTCTATCCGGAAACATGCATTTTGCGCCGGAAAGTAGCTAGACGAGCGTTTCCGAAGTTCGAATCATATCAGGCCGCCCTGTCGAGCTTGTGGGTCCAGGTGTGGACAACGGGCTCTCGATTGAAGAAATCCATTGCGGCCATGATGCGATCCTTGAGTTCTTGTTTGGATGCGACGCGGATGTGGCGCAGCACGGAGCGGGCGAGCTTGGAAAAGAAACCCTCGATGAGGTTGAGCCAGGAGCCGTGCGTGGGCGTGAAGGTGAATTCGAAGCGATGTGCAGGTTGCCGTGCGATCCAGGCTCTGGTCTCTTTGGAGATGTGCGCGGAATGATTGTCGAGGATCAACTTGATCGCGGTGTGGGTCGGATAGGCGGCGTCGAGGAGCTCGAGGAATTCGATGAATTCGCGGCTGCGATGACGGTCCCTGACCAGGGCATGAACCTTGCCGCTGACAAGGTCGATGCCGGCCAGCAAGCTCACCGTGCCGTGGCGTTCATATTCAAACTCGCGTGCGAAGGTGGCATGCACGCCGGGCTCGGGCGGCAAATCCGGAGCGGTGGTTGCGATCGCCTGGATGCCCGGCTTCTCGTCGTAGGAGATGATCGCCACCGCGTTGCTCGGCTTCTTTTTCGCTGCGGCCGCCTCCTTCAGGATTTTCACCTGGCGATAAACGCACAGCACCTCGGCCATCTTTTCGGCAAAGTCGGGATCGCGCTGTTCCAGGTAGTATCGCACTTTGTGCGGCTTGACCTCTTCCTGGTCGAGGATTTTGCACACCGTACCCTGCGCCAGATGCGCAAGGCACGCATGTCCCTGCGCCGGTCCGTGCTCGCGGGCATGACTGGCGAGAAGCCTCGTCGTCCACAGTTCATGGGGATAGCCCAGGTCCTTCGCTTTCCGGCACGCCAACGACACCAGCCAAGCCTTGGCTTCGAGCGTAATCGTCGGTTCCCGACCGGGACGCGGGCGATCGTCGAGCGCGGCCATCGGGCCTTCGACTACGGCGCGCTCGACGCAGCGCTGGACTGTCTGATGGTGAAGCCCCAGCGCCCGACCAACCGCAAAAAACGAAGGATCCTCCCGATAGGCCAGCAATATTCGCGCCCGCTCGACCCGGCTCGCCGGCTCGGTCCGCGATTGCGCCATCGAATTCAACTCGGCCGTATCCTCATCTCCGAGCGACAATTCAATCGCCTGCCGCCACGCTGCCATGACTTCCACTCCTCTCCATTTGGGCTCACGGCGCCTACATAGGAATCCAAAGAAGCGGAATGAATCCCCCCGAAATGACAACTTTCATGGAATCGGTCGTCTAGTCATGGATACGCTGTTCTTTGCCGTTGGCCGGCCAGTCGCCGTTGGGATTGAGCCTTAGCAAAACCATAGTTGGGTTGATTAATCGTCAAAGACGAATGGAGCAAGTCCATCGTGACATTGTCATTGTTTCGCGTAGCCGGGCTCACATGCACTTTAACT
>DASXOQ010000081.1:0-1523 GCA_036494165.1 Steroidobacteraceae bacterium | reverse complement strand
CCGGCATTTCCAGCACCGTGCGGCCGTTGTAGCGGACTGCACCGAGGCGGCTGTCAGGAACCTCGGCAATTCAGCGCGCGACATTTCGGCCGTTTACGACGGAGGCGAGCGGCCGGTCGTGTTCATGTTCTCGGGGCAGGGGAGTCAGCATGCCGGCATGGGCGCCGGCCTTTACAAGAACGTGCCGGTCTACCGCGAGGCAATAGACGAGTGCGCGCGCCTGCTCGCACCCCACCTCGGCCTCGACATTCGCACGGTGATCGAGGGTGCACACCCTGGAATCAACGAAACACGGCTTGCCCAACCTGCACTGTTCGCATGCGAATACGCGCTCGCCCAGCTCTGGATGAGTTGGGGGGTGAAGCCCGCGGCCATGATCGGCCACAGCATCGGTGAATATGTGGCGGCTCACCTTGCAGGCGTGATGACGCTGGCCGACGCGCTTGCCCTGGTCGCTGCGCGCGGCAGGATCATGCAGGCGATGGCGCCGGGCGCCATGGCGGCCGTACATGCCCCGCGCACGCAACTCGAGCCGCTGATCGGCGATCTTGCCGAGATTGCAGCAGTCAATTCACCGTCTCTTTGCACGATCGCCGGCGAGAAAGCCAAAATCGCCAAGGCGCTGCAGCAACTCCGCCAGGCGGGGATTGAGACCGTCGAACTCAAGACCTCACACGCATTCCACTCCGCCATGATGGAGCCGGCTGTGCCGGAGTTCCGTCGGGTGCTTGAGGGCGTCAAGCTTTCGGAGCCGGCCATCCCCTACGTCTCGAACGTGTCAGGCAACTGGATCACCGCTACGGAAGCGATGTCGCCGCAATACTGGTGTCGCCATCTCCGTGGAACTGTGGAGTTTGCAAAGGGCATCGCGACGATTGCCTCGGATCAGTCGTCGGTCTTTCTCGAAGTCGGCCCTGGCGTTGCGCTTTCCACCATCGCTCGCATGAGTCTGCCCAAGACGCGGCAGCCGGCGACCCTGTCGAGCCTTCCGCGTCCCGGCGCTGACGTCGCCGATGGCGCGAGCATGCTCGAGGCTGTGGGCCGACTTTGGGTGTCAGGTGTCAAGCTGGATTGGTTGGCGATGCAGCAGGGCGCCGAACCGCGGCGTATCCCTCTTCCAACCTATCCCTTCGAAAGACAGCGCCTTGTCGTCGAGCGGCCAACGCGATCGGCGGCAACCGTCACGGGACAAGTGCGGTCGTCGTTCACCGACAAGCTGGACCACTTTTCCTATGCACCGTCGTGGCTGCGGGTCGATGCTGCTGATGGCGGCGGGCCGCTTCGGCTTGAAGGGCTGTGGATTGTTCTTGATACAGGGGGGCCACTCGGAGCTGAACTTTCAGTCCGAATTGGAGCCGCTGGAGGAAAGGTCATCAGCCTCCTTCCAGGATCCGGCTTTGAGAGGATATCGGGCGACCGGTTTTGCGTTCGGCCTGGAGTGTCGGCGGACATCGATATGGTGCTGTCGGACGCAACGAATTCGTCCCCCGTGTCGGGCGCTGTCTACCTCTGGAACAACGAGA
>DASXOQ010000080.1:0-2003 GCA_036494165.1 Steroidobacteraceae bacterium | reverse complement strand
GAGGCGTGCAACGGCTGGACCTTCTGGCATATCGAGACCGACAAGGGGTTGACGCCGATCGACACCTTCCGCGCCAAGGTGCGCGAGGAGATGTCGGAAGCGGCGGAATAATCAGTACCCCGCTCATGCCCGCGCAAGCGGCATCCAGTTCTTACCGAGCCGCCATTAAGCTCTGGATTCCCGCTTGCGCGGGAATGAGCGGAGTGTGTGGCGTCCTCGAATTGTCTCTCACTCATCCGACTTCCTGGTCAGCCAATCTATCCCTTCACGGATACGACCTCGAGAAGAAGCTCGAGCGTGCGTTTGGCGAAGGCATCCATGTTCGCCTGCCGGTCCGCGCTGCCGGTGCGCAGCGTGGTCGCACGCTCGGCTGCGCCGGCGACCGCCATGCAGGAATGACCGGCCGGATCGCCGTAGTTGTTGCTTTTCGGCCCAGCCGCGCCGGTTTCGGCAAGGCCCCACGTCGCGCCAAGCCGCTCATTGACACGCCGCGCAATCAACAAGGCATATGCTTCGGTCGCGGGCCGAAGGCCTGTCATCTCGGCATTGCCGATGCCGAGCAGCGCCGCGCGTGACGCCTTTGTGTAAACTACCGCGCCGCCGAGAAAGTAGGCGGATGCGCCAGGCACCGCGAGCAGCGCGGCGGCGATGAGCCCGCCGGTCGAGGACTCGGCAATCGCAACGGTCTCGCGGCGCTCGATCAAACGCGCGGCGATTTTTTCCGCGATCGGTAGAAGGTCTTGCATCGGGGTCGCTCCTCCGCGTTTTCTTTTGTCCCTCCCCCTCTTGCGGGGGAGGCTGCCGCCGAAGGCGGCGGGTGGGGGGCGCAAGCGATAAGTTGTGAGGCGACCCCACCCGACTCCGCGCTTCGCGCGGAGCCACCCTCCCTTTTCAGGGGAGGGATAAGCGCGCAAGCGGTGGCGGTGTAGATAAAGATTATTCCGCCGCCACCACCATGATCTCGACCTTGTAGTCGGGCGCGGCGAGCTTGGCCTCGACGGTGGCGCGCGCGGGCGTGTTGCCGGGCGAGACCCAAGTATCCCACACCGCGTTCATCTCGGCGAAGTTGGCCATGTCGGTGATCCAGATGTTCGCCGTGAGCAGCTTGCTCTTGTCGCTGCCGGCCTTGGCGAGCAGGCCATCGATCTGCGCGAGGATGTCCTTGGTCTGCTCGGTAACGCTCTTGCCCTTGGCGGCATCGGCGACGATGCCGGCCAGATAGACGGTGTCGCCGTGCACCACCGCCTTGCTCATGCGGGCGCCGACTTCGTGACGTTGGATGCTCATCGCGTATTGCCTTTCGCTGTATCGTTTTGAATTCGGGGCGTCTTCCTAGCCCATCTCCGCACCGTTTGGGAACCCGCGCCGCTTCGGCGGCTTATTCCAGAAGCAACGACAAAAAGGGAGGCGACCATGGGTTGGTTTACGCCCGACATCAAAACCGTCGACGACCTGTTTCTGCACACACTGCAGGACATCTATTACGCCGAGCATCAAATCGAGAAGGCGCTGCCCGACATGGTGGCGAAGGCTCCGATCCCGAGCTGAAGAAGGGCTTTTCCATGCATCTGCGTCAGACCAAGGGGCAGATCAAGCGGCTCGACCAGGCTTTCAAGAAACTCAAGGCGAAGGTGCAGGGCACCAAATGCCCGGCCATCGACGGCATCCTCGACGAGGCGAACGACATCGCCGGCGAGGTGGACGACAAGATGGTGCTCAACGCGGCGCTGATCGCGGCGGCGCAAGCGGTGGAGCACTACGAGATCACGCGCTACGGTACGCTGGTGGCATGGGCGAAGCTTATCGTCCGCAGCGACATCGCCAAGCTTTTAGCGATGACCCTCAAGGAAGAGAAGGCGACCGACAAGAAGCTCAACGGCATCGCCACGCGCAAGCTCAACCGCAAGGCGCTGCTGCGCAGGAAGCCGACGCTCGACAAGGCGGGGCAGACGGAAGCGGCGTTCTTGACCGCGGCCGCGGGCGTTCCAGCGATTTAAACTCCC
>DASXOQ010000079.1:0-2783 GCA_036494165.1 Steroidobacteraceae bacterium | reverse complement strand
CAACAACCGCGTCCGCGCCTTCGACCGCGCTGCGTGGCTTGGCCACGGGAATCCTTCACCAAGATCGACCAAGGCGATCCGCCAACCCATTCGTTCGAGCTCTGCGATGATGCGCTTGTCGTATGCGTAACCGCCGGTCGGTGTTTCCAGGTCGCCCGGTACGGCAAAGGCCGCGCGTTTCACCACAAGGGTGCCTCGTACTGCGCGCGGGCGACATGCGACTCGGAGAGCGTGACACGTATCGCCTTGAGCTCCCGGCCAACACGGCCCAGTTCCCCGGCGCGGGCAGGCTTCGCCAGGCCGTCGAAAATATGTTTGCTCAGGAATTCGGTCGTGGTGTTAGTCCCTTTGAACTCGGGAATCTCGTCCAGGTTGCGATAGTTCAGCGGCGCCAGTATCGCTTTGAGGGCATTGTGCGCGCGACCGATATCGATGACGATTCCGTTCGCATCGAGCGCCTCGGCAATGAAGGCCGCATCGACGACGAATGTGGCGCCGTGGAGCGATTGCGCAGGCCCGAACACGGCGCCGCGGAACGAATGGGCGATCATGATGTGATCGCGGACTTCGACGGTGAACAAGTTGACTCCTTATGAGTAGTCGATGAGTTGGCAGAGCGTTCCGCTTTGTGCACTCAGGATTTTGGGCAGTTGCTCGCCGAGATCGCGAAATTTCACCGCCGGCGCAAGCAGCGCGTCGAGCCGCGGATCTGCGAGCAGCGCAACGGCGGCCGCGAGCCTGCGACCGTGGGTCCACCGTGGCCGATGCGATGTGGCAATCTTTCCGACTTGACTCGACACCAGGCGAAGCCGCCGGCTATGGAAGGAACCTCCGAGCATCGCGGTGACCGCCGTGTCTCCGTACCAGCTCATTTCAAGCACGGCCGCCTCTTCACCCGCCAACTCGATCGCAGTGCGCAGCCCTTCGGGCGTGCCGCTGGCGTGGACGACGAGGTCGCACTCGCCTTTGGCATTCGCAGGCTCTGCAAAATCAACCCCGAACGCTCCGGCTAATTCCGCGCGTGCCGGATTGACGTCCACGAGGGTCACCTCGGTGCCGGGAATACGGCCGCAGAGCCAGGCGACCAGCGCTCCCACCATCCCGGCGCCAACGACGGCGATGCGATCGGCAGGCCCCGGCGCTGCGTCCCATACAGCATTAAGAGCTGTCTCCATGTTGGCGGCGAGCACAGCGCGTTGTGGAGGCAGGGTTTGCGGTACCTCCACGGCAGCGCTTGCAGGGATATTGAACAGGCTTTGGTGCGGATGAAGCGCGAAAATGGTCTTGCCTCGCAGTGCTCCGCTCTCGACTTGCCCGACCGTGGCGTAGCCGTATTTGACCGGAAATGGAAACTGGCCCGCCATGAACGGCGCGCGCATTCTGTCGAACTCGCTTTCGGGAACACGCCCGTTGAACACAAGCGCTTCCGTGCCACGGCTGATTGCGCCATAGAGTGCCCTGACACGCATCTCGTCCGCTCCGGGTGGCGCAATGGCCTCTTCGCGCAACTCGGCCTGACCCGGGCCACAATACCAGAGGGCCGAGGCGGTGCCGGCGCTTTCGTTAACAGCCATCTTGGTCTATCTCGGACTGGAATTGTGGGCTCATTGCCGTGTTATAGACGGTAATCTGCCCTGCCTGCCGGCAAATGAGAAGCCATCACCCTTCGTGTTCAATTCGACCCAATCCCAAACCATGCAAGCCGATACAACCGAGGGCCATCTGTTCATTCGGCGCGTCCTGTTCGCCGTTTCATTTGCGGTCACGATGGCGGGGTCTCTTGGCCTTGGAATACTGGCGTTGGCGCCGGGCGGGTGGGGATTGCTCGATATCGTGACGCTCGTTCTGCTTGCCGTGGTTCTGCCCTGGATGGTTGCGGGATTCTGGAATGCCGTGATCGGGTTTGTCATTCTGCGGTTCGCGGCCGATCCCGCCGCAGAGGTTCTTCCGGCCATCAAGCGCGTTCGCGGTGATGAATCCATCATCGCCTCGACGGCGATCCTGCTCTGCATCCGCAACGAGCCGCCGGCACGGATCATCCGGAATCTCGAACCCATGCTTGCCGGCCTTGTTGTCTCCGGTTGCGGTGATCGCTTCCATCTCTACGTTCTCAGCGACACCAATGACGGCGATATCGCTGCAACGGAAGACACGTCCTTTTCAGAGCTCGCTCAGCGTTGGCATGACCGCATCGTCGTTATCTACCGACGTCGTACGGTAAATACGGGCTACAAGGCCGGCAATATCCGTGATTTCTGCGAACGGTGGGGAAGCCGCCATGACCTCGCCGTGACGCTCGATGCCGACAGCTTCATGACCGCGGATGCAATTCTCCGTCTGGTGCGTATCATGCAGGTGGATTCCAGGCTTGGCATCCTTCAGGGCCTCATCGTAGGCCTGCCCTCGACCAGCCTGTTCGCCCGGATTTTCCAGTTCGGCATGCGGTTCGGCATGCGTTCCTACACCGTCGGTAGCGCGTGGTGGCAAGCTGACTGCGGCCCGTACTGGGGACATAACGCCGCGCTGCGGCTTCAGCCTTTTTTCCAGCATTGCGTGCTCCCGGTGTTGAAGGACGCAAAAGAGGAGCGCCACATCCTCAGTCACGATCAGATCGAGGCGGCACTGATGCGGTCCGCCGGCTATCAGGTCCGTGTGCTGGCGCGCGAGGACATGGGGTGGGAGGAAAACCCGCCGACGCTGCTCGAGTTCATGCGCCGCGATCTGCGCTGGTGCCAGGGCAATATGCAGTATTGGCGGTTTCTTGCGCTGCCGAACCTCAAGCC
>DASXOQ010000078.1:0-2053 GCA_036494165.1 Steroidobacteraceae bacterium | reverse complement strand
GATTTCGAGCGGCCGGTGACGATGCCGGACGGCCGGCTCTCGGCGGCGAAATTCCGCACCTTCCAGTGGCCGGTGGCCGAGGCACCGGCGGGCATGCGCATCTTTGCCTGCCAGCACAAGACCCGCGAGACCGTGTGGATTCCGGAGCTGATGCGGCACGCCAATGGCGCGAAGCACCTCACACAGGTGCTGCTGGTCGCGCCCGATCCTGCAAAAGAGGCCGCCCACCTGTCACAACTGATTGATCGCGAAGCGCTGAATGAGGGCGATGGCGCCAAAGCCGTGCCCTCGGGCGGCGACCGCGCCGACTTCGTGTTCATGACGCGCGAGCAGTTGAGCGGGCGTTATCCGGGCGTGTCGCTGGCGTGCCTGCCCGAGCGCGGCGCGGCCGGGCTTGTGATTGCGGCTGACTCGACCAAAGCGGAAAAGGCGCTTGGCGGTGCGGCCATTCGCAGTGGCGGCAGCATATGCGCGCCACCCGCGGCAGCGAACGGGACACTGCTGGCGTTTGTGGAGGGCTAGGAGCTTCCCACGGGCCGCCACAGCCCTGGTGCTTCAGCCCCCCACCATTGACCCGACGCAGCCGCTACGCCACCGCCGTCTTGCCGCCACCGACCGTCTGAAGCGTCTCGAAACCCTCGAACTGCGGGTGGCCGAGATACAGCGGCTTGTTGCCGCCGGCCTTCGCATGCGCCGCACGAAACGCTTCCGATCTGGTCCACGCTTCAAAGGCGGCACGGCTCTGCCACACCGTATGCGACGCATAAAGCGTGTGATCCTCCAATTCGGGTCCCCTAAGAAGATGGAACTCCGCAAAGCCCGGCACCTTGTCGAGATGGGTGTCGCGCGACAACCAGACCTGCTCGAAATCGGCTTCGCAGCCCTTGATGACCTTGAAGCGGTTCATCGCGATGAACATCGATATCTCCTTGATCGAGCAGACCTGGCCCGAATGAGGTGTGGGATCACGCTTATTGCCTGCTGGCCAGGAGATTCGGCGACGGAGCGCCTGACATCAATGCACAGGCGGTGCCAACCTCCTGCTCGGGTTTCACGATCCCTGCTTCAACCAGCGCTGCCCGATCGTTCGGGCAAAACTCCGCAGGCTGTTGATCAAGCTCTTCGACAGTTCGCACACGACCAAGAACGCAGGAGTTCGGATCCTTGAGGCCTACCAGTCGCGCCATCGACCTCAAAATCAATTTGTAGAGGCGGTACGTCGTTCGAGAACTATTCTGTTCGTCGGGATGAGTGGGACTCGGTGGATCAAGGCGCGCCGTAGACATGATCCCGATGTGAACGGGAATCTGCGGACTCGTAAAGCTGGTATTCCAAACGAAGGGAAGCTGTGCCTCCTTCAAATCGAACGGCAGGATGAGATATTTGAAGGTTCGCGGCCCGCCTTCATTCGCAGTCGCCTGAACGAATGCCTTTGCTACCTTTTGCGCATCGAGTTGCGTCGGCGAGGCCCTCAGATCGCTTCCAAGAGCAAGTCTCAATTCCTGAGTCGAGACGGGCGCCACAAGAACATGCTTAAGCGCACATTCGAGACGTTCGACAAATTCCGTTCGCTTCATCTCCGAATGAACATAGAGCACGATCTGCGACGGAGCCGATAGTCCTTGCGCATGGACGGCCGATATGGCCGCGGCTGAACATCCGACGAACCAAATGGCCGCCGCATAGCGCCCCGTGCGCCCGAGTTTCGAGAGAAGAACGGCAATCATCGCGGTTCGTTTTAACTCCGGGTCGGCCGCATGATCAAGCATCGGTGGCCGGTTGTTGGCCCATTGGCCTGCAAGCGGACATTCTACCGCCGCAATGGCTTGACCGATTCCTCACATTGCCGTTGCTCCCAGCCCTCGCGCTCAAGCTCGGGGACGTCGTGGTCCCGCTCGGGCCAGCCGAGGCAGAGATAGGCGACGAAGCTCCAGTCTGCAGGCAACTCTAGCGTCGTTCGGGCCGCATCGGGATCGAGGATCGACACCCAGCCGACGCCGAGCCCTTCGGCGCGCGCCGCGAGCCACAGCGTCTGGATCGCGGCGACCACGGA
>DASXOQ010000077.1:0-2463 GCA_036494165.1 Steroidobacteraceae bacterium | reverse complement strand
GTTCGTTCCAACTGATAGGCCCCTACGCTCGCGGTCACATTGACGCCCGCGGCATCCAGATAACTATCGAGAAAAGCTTCTGAAAATGCCCGCATCGTGAGCCGCGCGACCGCCACATGAGTGAAAGTCACGGCCCCGTTGCGGCAGACCGCCACGGCCGAATGCAGCGCGTGGGTTTGCCCGCGCAGCGCAAGAAGCTGATCGCGCGCCGCGGTCCGATCGGCCGGCTTGGAAAACCGCCGGTCTCCGAGCGCCAGCGTCTGGTCGCAGCCGACCACGAAGGCATTGCCCGACATTGCCGCAACGGTGCGGGCCTTTTCGCGCGCCAGCGTCAGCGCGACATCGCCGGGCCCGCCGGTGACGCCCTGCTCGAGCGCGCGTTCGTCGAGATGCGCCGGCCGTACGTCGACCGGAATGCCGGCGGCTTGGAGCAACGCGCGGCGCACCTTGCTCTGCGAAGCAAGGACCAGTGGTTCGGAAGCGAGCCACAAAGACATTAGCTCGTGGCCTGCCGGCGCCGTTCGGCCAGCAGCGCCATCACGGCGGCGGCGGTTTCCTCAATCGAGCGGCGCGTCACATCGATCACCGGCCAGTTGTGCCGGGCGCAGAGTTTCTTTGAGAACGCGATCTCCTCCGCGACCGCCTGGCGGTCCACGTAGGCATCGTCATCGCGATGCGCGTTCAGCCCGAGCAGCCGGTTCTGGCGGATCTGCACGATGCGCTCCGGGCTCGCCGTCAGCCCGACCACCAGCGGCACGGTGAGCGCCTCAAGCTGGAACGGTACCGGCATATTCGGGACGAGCGGGACATTCGCGGTCTTCACGCCGCGGTTCGCAAGATAAATGGAGGTCGGTGTTTTCGAGGTGCGCGACACACCAGTGAGCACAACATCGGCATGTTCGAGATCATCGGTATGCTGCCCATCATCATGCAACATCGTGTAGTTGAGTGCATCGATGCGCTTGAAGTATTCGGCGTTGAGTGTGTGCTGCGCCCCGACGCGACGCGCGGATTCAGCGCCGAGATAGGACTGGAACAGCCCGAGCACCGGATCGAGAATCGACAGACACGGAATCGAGAACTCGCGGCACTTGGTTTGCAGACGCTCGGCAAGCGCCGAATCCAGCATGGTGTAGAGCACGATGCCGGGCGCGGCTTCGATCTCGGAAATGACACGGTCGAGCTGCTTTTCGGTCCGAACCAGCGGATAGATGTGCTCGATCGGCGCGACCGAGGAATATTGTGCGGCGGCTGCACGCGCGACGGTGATCAGCGTCTCGCCGGTTGCGTCCGAGACGAGATGCAGATGAAAAAACCCGCCGCCGCGATGAGGCATGGATGACATAACGTGTGGACCGCTGGGGAGAAGGCCACGGGTTTAGGGCGAGTGCAAGCAGGCGCGGGGATGGCTCACGGGACAAGTCGGCGTTTCATCCACATGGCTGCCGTCCGACGGGGAATCGGTGAACTTCGACGAAGAACCCAAGAACCCGGCCTGCCGGTGGAAAAGTCCGTGGATGGTTATGAGAACAGCAAAGCGATTCAGCGGTTTGGTACGGGTTATCAAATCAGACCGGATAGCAAGGATCAGTATTACGTGAGGACGATTGGGGGACAGACGACAGCACCCGACTTACGAGTCATAATCACGGTCAAAGAGTCTCAAACAAGAAATCTTATCTTAATTGAGAAGAAGGGCTCGTGCGTAACGGTAGACCTGTGCAAACGTTCCAGGGCAGCAAGGCATTTTGACTTTCGTTTGGAAGCGAAACAATGATCGGAAGACAAGAAGTGGATCGAGCGTACGCTGAGCGCGCAAGAAAACGCGCATTGCAGCGTTGCCGGGTGTCTCGATGTTGAGCTCAGGCGGGGTCTATCTTTGGCTCAAGGCCGCCCACGTCATCGCGGTGATCGCATGGATGGCGGGCATGCTCTATCTGCCACGACTGTTCGTCTATCACTGCGAGGCAGAGAAGGGCTCGAAGCAGTCCGAAACCTTCAAGATGATGGAGCGGCGGCTTCTGCGCGCGATCATCAGTCCGGCAATGATCGCCACCTGGGTGCTGGGAATTTGGCTTGCCGTCGAGGGCGGGTTCCTCAAGGCCGGGTGGTTGCACGGCAAGATCCTGCTGGTGGTGATTCTGTCGGGAATCCACGGGCTGTTTGCGCGCTGGACGCATGAATTTGCCGAGGACCGGAACACCCACTCGCAGAAGTTTTATCGCGTGATCAATGAAATTCCGACCCTGCTGATGATCGGAATCGTGATTCTCGTTATCGTCAAGCCATTATGATCATTGATAAATTTACCCACTTGTCACTGCGTTTACGCCAAAGCGGGCAAAATCGCCCACCCTCTTGCTTTGGCCGCACTCATTTCATATTTTCTCGTCACTCTCCTGAAACGCAGGCGGATGCATTCGAGTTTCCGGTTCTGATCGAACCGGACACCGCATCAGGTCA
>DASXOQ010000076.1:0-1938 GCA_036494165.1 Steroidobacteraceae bacterium | reverse complement strand
TACAATCAAAAGTTGAGCAAGTAATTGCCTCGTCGCTGTATCCGCAGCCAATCTACAGCGAACCTCGCCTGCCGGTTGCAGTAGCCGGCAGCCGGCGCGCGCCCTTATGAAGCGCTTTTTCGTAGAACCTCTCGCCCGTCGGGGCTCGTTCATCACCCTGCGTCTCGTTCAGGATCGCCATGACTTGCGAATATGCGATACGAAAGAGGCGTTTTTGGGGTCGCCATCACCAAGCGGACCGCCCAATGAAATCCCAGGGTCCGCGCCAATGCGTATGCGGCAACCTGACGCATCTTACATCAATGAGGTAGAGGAATGTGGCTCCGGAAGACCCCGTTCTTGGGACAGTTCCAATCTCAGCGCCCAAGGGAGCGCGTCATGAAATCGAGATTGCAGGCCGTAGAGTCGACGACTGGCGCGGTAGCGTTAGGTTTGCGAGGCTTTACTGTTGTCCGGCGGCTTTCGCCCGTGCCGGTGTCGCAGTTCGCGCCGTAGTTCCGTTTCCAGTCGCCGCTCATCAAACTGGACATGCCGATTTCCGGCATCCAGCTTTCACCCGCCCCATCAGACTTTCGCTCTCGGCAGGTCGGCGCGGCGCCTCGGAATGTGGTACAGCCCGAGCGTGTCATGCAGGTACTCCTGCGGGAAGCGCTCGAAACCGCGACCGTGATCTCCGGTTCGCCTCACCAACCAGTGTCGCAGCCGACGATTGACGTATTCGCGGATCAAGTTGTAGGTTTTCATGACCGGCCCCTGATCGAAGTAGCCGCACCAGCCGCGCAGTAGGCGGCTGAGGACGGCGACTGTGTTTCTCGGGGTGTCCGCGTACCATCGTTTCGTCGTTCGATCGTGGATCCGTTTAAGCAGGCTCTTGACGGCTTTCCTGGAAGGACGCGTTCCAATGAACGGTCGACCCTCCTTTCCGTAGAACTGGCCGAGCGTATAGCCGAGGAAGGTAATGGCATCTTCGGGTATGCGCGCGAGCCGGGTCTTGGTCTCGTTCACCTCCAACTCGAGCCTCGTCATCAGCGCTTTCATTCGTGTCCTTGCCATCTCGGCATTGCCGGGTCGGCAGCAGATCACGAAATCATCCGCATAGTTTATGACGTAGGCGTCGAGTTGATCTTGGTGCCCGTGGTTGCGCCAGGCCAGCAGAAAACGCCGGAAGTAGAGATTCGCCAACATCGGGCTTATTACCGAGCCTTGTGGCGTCCCTCTCTTCGTCTTCCGGGCCGTTGCTGTCCGTATCGCGCGTCGTCCGACCCGCTCCACGACCGGTACTGTCAACCAGCCCTTGATGACGCGGAGAAGGCGTCCGTCGGCGATGCGGCGGGTCAGGCATCGCATCAGCGGACCATGCCGAATAGTGGTGAAAGAAGGGGCAACAGACTACCCATCGCCGGGATTTTCCCGATTCAGTAATTATCACGCGCGAGCGCCATCCTTTTGAGGGCTGCGCGCTCGCCGTCATCGGCAGTATCCGCCGCCGCGGTGTTCTGTTCGTGCTGGCCTGCCTCCCCGACGGCAGTCGCGCGCTGATCCCGGCCCAGTGGACTGACTGGGACGAAGATCATTGTGGCGGCGTGCGCGCGTGTCGGGAAGCTAACGTCGGCTCGCGTGCTCTGGGCAGCCTTGGCGATTTGCTTCAGTTGCGCCATCTCGTCGACGCTCTCCGCGGCCGATCGATCGGGGTCGGCACCGCCACAGAAGGGGAGCCGTCGTGCAACTGAATCTGGCTTTTTTCGATCCGCCCGATCCACCGAGGGGGCCTCTTTGGGAGAGCCTCGCACCGAGCCTCTGGGAACAGCTCGACGAGCCCGCGCGCTGTGCTGCGCTCGAGATCCTGGCGCGCCTGATTGCCCGCATGCTGGTGGCGGCAGCTAACGAGGCGAGCCATGAATGAGCGCGCCAAAATCACGGCGAGCCATCTCGCGCGCC
>DASXOQ010000075.1:0-1540 GCA_036494165.1 Steroidobacteraceae bacterium | reverse complement strand
GCTTTACAGGGTCTGCCGGGTATGACGAGCTACCGCTCGATCTCGCGCTACGGGCTCTCCGTCATCTATGTGAAGTTCGCCGACGGCAGTGACATTCTGACCGACCGCACGCTTGTCGCGCAGCGGTTGAGCCAGGCGGCGTTGCCGCCAGAATCCGGGACGCCCACGCTTGGCCCGCTGTCCGACGGTCTCTCCGAGATTTATCAGTTCAAGGTGGAGGGCAAGAACTACTCGCTCATGCAGTTGCGCTCCATCTTGGATTGGCAGGTTGCACCGCAGCTCAAGCAGGTTCCAGGCATCACCGAGGTCAATGTCAACGGCGGCGAACTCAAGACCTACCAGGTCAGCGTCTTCGATGCCGCGTTGACCCGCTTTGGCCTGTCAATCGAAGACATCTACAATGCGGTTGCGCAGAACAATCGGGCCATTGGCGGTGCCACGATCGCCCGCAATGGCGAGCAGGCGCTCATCCGCGGCGAAGGGCTACTGCAATCGACCGGCGATATCGGCGACATTGTGGTGCGTACTTCGACGGGCGGTTCGCCGCTTTACGTCAAGGATGTTGCTGAGGTCGTCGAGGCGCCGATGCCGCGGCTCGGCGCGGTGACGAGCCAGGGCGCCGGGCAGGCTGTTGTGGGCGTCGCATTGATGACACTGGGCGAGAACACGCGCGCGGTCGCGCAGCGGCTGTCCGCCGCCGTGCAACAGATCAACAAGACGCTGCCGCCTGGAGTCAGCATCGTTCCCTACTATAATCGCGCCGATCTTATCGACCGCGTTCTGCAGACCGTGGCCCACAACCTGGCCGAAGGCGCCTTTCTGGTAATCATTGTCCTGTTTTTGTTGCTCGGCAATTTCCGCGCAGCCGTCATCGTCGCGCTGGCCATCCCGCTCGCGATGCTCGCCGCCGTCACGGCCATGTATTTCGCCGGCCTCTCGGGGAATCTGATGAGCCTCGGCGCGATCGATTTCGGACTCTTGGTCGACGGCGCGGTGGTGATGATCGAGAATATCGTGCGCCGTCGCGCGGAGGCACCGTCTCTGCCGGTCGAGCAGGTCGTACGCGAGGCCGCGCATGATGTCGCGCGCCCGGTTGCCTTTGCGGTTGCGATTATCACACTCATCTATCTGCCAATCCTCAGCCTGCAGGGCGTGGAGGGCAAGATGTTCCGCCCGATGGCGCTGACGGTGATGTTCGCGCTGGTCGCGTCGCTGGCGCTGACGCTCACGCTGATGCCGGTGTTGGCTTCTTTTTTCCTGCGCAAGCCGGTCGCGGAACGGGACAGCCGTATCATCAGTGTTGCCCGGAGCGGTTACGCACCGGCGCTGGCGAGGACGATGCGCCATCCAGTCATCACGATCGCCCTGGCGACGGTGATGCTGGGCAGCGCCCTCGTGATCGGCTCCCACCTTGGCGCGGAGTTCTTGCCGCGTCTGGAGGAAGGCGCGCTCACCGTAACGACTACCAAGCTGCCCGGCATCTCGCTCGAATCAGCCATCGCCACCCAGACCATGGTCGAGAAGACGCTGAAGAAATTCC
>DASXOQ010000074.1:0-93253 GCA_036494165.1 Steroidobacteraceae bacterium | reverse complement strand
CAGGCTTGCAGCGGCGCTGAATCTGCGCGTCACGCCGCAGCACGTGCTCATCGCCCGCGATGGCCGCATCGCCTTCGTCGGGCATCTGGCGGATGAGAATCTGGATCTATCCATCGCCTCGGTGCGCCAGCCCAACTCGCGAGCCAGCGTCGCCAAGGTGCGCGCCGTGGCGCATGCGGAGGCGCTGCCAGCCATGGTCCATACCTCTGCGGGCAAACCCTTTGCGCTGCGCGACCCGCAAGGCCACAAGCCGACGGTGCTGGTATTTCTGTCGCCGTGGTGCGAAGGCTATTTGAAGGAAAGCCGTCCGGAAATGTCGGCGCAGTGCCGCCGTGTGCGCGAGCAAACCGATTCGAAAGCCAAGTCCGGCACGGTGCGCTGGATCGGCATTTCCTCCGGTCTCTGGGCAGATGCCGCGGATCTCAAGGCCTACCAGGATAAGAACGCCGTGCAGATCCCGCTGTCGCTCGACACGTCGGGCGCGCTGTTCCGCGGCTACAAAGTCACATCGGTGCCGACACTGGTGGTGCTGGATCCGTCCGGTCACGAGGTGAAGCGCGAGTCGGGCGCCGATGTTGACCTCGATTCGCTGCTGACAGGTGCGCCGAAACCTAGCGCGCATCTTTCGCCCTAGTGGGACGGCATCACCGTCCAGCCGAAGTTGCCGTATTGGTAACTATCGCGCCACGTGCCGACGATTTGGCCGTTCTGCAATTTCCCCTTGAAAGAGATATGGGTGCTGGTGGTGCCGTCCGGATAGCGGATCTGCACCCCACGCAGCTTGCCGAGATTGCACACCGAGGATCCACTGACGTTGTTGGGGTCCGAAATGTCGAAGACCGCGTGCTGATGGGTGCCGTTGGCATCCGAAACATCCAGGCTCCCGTCGCGATTCACGATCACGGTGCCGGTGCCGGTCACGCCTGGAAGCAGGTTGGTGGTGCCCCATCCTGCATAGGTGCCGGGAACGAAGGTCACGCGCGTTGCGGGTTCAGCCGTGGCAGCCTTGGCGGGAGTGGGCGCGGGCGCGGATGGCGCGCTGCGCGTGAGCTTGCGCTCCATCATTTGCGCCTCCGCCACGTGCATGCCCTTGGGGAAGCTCTTCTCGTAGCTTGAGAAATCGGCCGCATCGCCGCTGCTCTTGATGCCCTGCCAATAAGACTCGTCGAGTTCCGCGGCGCTCGGCACGTGAATGGCGGCATTGGGAGCGCCCGCCGCCTCGGGCGCCCCTGCTCGGAAGTAGAACTTGCCGAGCGACTGGTCATAGAGCGCCGGCACCTGTTCGTGGCCGACCCCGTGTGCGAGATCCACCACCTCGCCCTGCACATCCTTCAGCAGCTGTCCTGCCGGTACGCCCGGTTTGCGCATGGCCTGAATCAGCACCCGGGTGAACACGCCGTTGGGATTCGCATCCTTGGGCCCGAGGTTGTCGAGCGCCGCCTGGCCTGCTCCTGCCGAGTACATGATCATCTGCCCGGTGGCGGGCGTGACCGGAACCAGGCCGCGTCCGCCGATGGCGCGGCCGACCTCCTTGAAAGGATTGCTGCGACAGGCATCGATGATGGCGAGCGAAAAGCGCGCTTTCTGTTCGGTCAGATCATCGAGAATGCGCTGCAACGGCACCGCATCGTCGGCAACCTGGGCTTCGCTCTCCGCCGAGATGTCCACCGGCACCAGATAGTTGGTGCCGCCGAACTGGACGCCGTGGCCCGAGTAATAGAAAACCACTTCATCGCCGCCCGACACCTGCGACTTGAAGTCCCGCAGCGTCGCTTTCATCGCCTTTTGAGTCAGATCCTGCTTCAGCGTCACGTCGAATCCGACGGTTTTCAGTTCCGCGGCGATGGCCTTGGCGTCGGCTCGGGCGTTCTTGAGCGTCTGCACGTTCTGGTAACTGTCGTTGCCGATCACTAGCGCGATGCGTTTGGCGAGGGCGGGTACGGTGCAAAGCACCAACAACAAGCCGAAGATCAGCCGCGATCGCGATTTGGGGCGATGGCTCATGGCTAATCGAACACCAGTCGCGGAAAGTAGAAGGAAACCGTCCAGTTCGGCACGTCGACGATTTCGCTGATTCGCAAGTCGCCGCACACGCTGCAGAGCAGGTAGGCTTCCATCGCGCTCATGCCGCGGGTGCGCGTCAGCAGATCGATCATGGAGCGGAGCGCGGCGCGTGCCCCTTCCATCAAATCCGCACCGATGCCGGTGGTCACCTCGTAGCCGCGACGGTCGAGGTGCGAGGTTACCGGGCCCGGGGTGGTGAAGCGCGGGAATGCCAGCGGGGTCTGCTTGATGAGCTCAAATTTCAGAGCGACGCGCATCGGGCTTTCGATGGCCGTTCCGCAGACCTCGCCGTCGCCCTGGGCGGCATGAGTGTCGCCGACCGAAAAGAGTGCTCCCGCCACTTCCACCGGCAGGTACAGCTCGCTGCCCTGGGCGATGTCGCGAACGTCCATGTTGCCGCCCACCCGCCGCGGCGGCACCACGCTGTGCAGGCCCGGTTCCCCAGGCGCGAGCCCGATGGTGCCGGTGAAAGGCTTGAGCGGCACCTTGGCGTTTCGTCCGTAGAGGGCAGGCGAGAGCGCACGTGCGTCGTACTGCCACAGGTGAAGCGCCGGCTCTTTGAAATCGTCGGCCAAAAGACCAAAGCCCGGAATATTCGCCGTCCAGCCCCAGCCGGAGGCGACGAAGGACAGGAGAGTCACCTTGAGCACGTCTCCGGGTTCGGCGCCATCGACGTAGATCGGGCCGGTCACCGGGTTCACCCGCGCAAAATCCAGGCGTGCGATGTCCGCCGCCGTGGAATGGCGTGCCAGCTGTCCGCCGGCGGCATCAACCACTTCGAACTCCAGACTTTCCCCGGGCGTCACGTGCGCCGTCGGAGCCAGACTGTTGTCCCAACCGAAGTGATGGTGGTGGATGGTGTGTCGAGTCATCTCATCCCGCTTTTTGCACGCATTGTAAAGCGCCGCGCGGCAACGCGCATGGGTGCGGTTCCGGTAGACTTCCCCAGCCTTCAACCAGGAGCGGATGTGCTTTAGTGTCGCTGGAACAATTTGGCTATAAACAAGAGCTGCGACGGGCACTTAGCTTAAGGGATCTGATCATCTTCGGGATGATCTTCATGGTCCCGATCGCGCCTTTCGCGGTGTTTGGGTTCGTCTGGCAGGGCGCCAAAGGCATGGTGGCGCTGGCGTACCTTTTGGGTCTGGCCGGCATGTTCTTCACTGCATTGAGTTACGCCAGCATGTCGCGCGCGTTCCCCGTGGCAGGGTCGGTGTACGCGTTCGTCCAACGGGGCCTGCACGAGGGGCTTGGGTTTTTCTCGGGTTGGCTGATTCTGCTCGACTACATCCTGGTACCGGCGCTCCTGTACGTCATCAGTGCGGTGGCCCTGCGGCCGCTGTTCCCAGGGGTGCCCGCCGCGGTGTGGCTGGTGCTCTTCGTGGCGTTCAATGCCGCGGTCAATCTCGTGGGGGTCGAACTCTCGGCCCGTGTGAATCGCTGGATGCTGGTCATGGAGCTTGCGGTTCTGGCGATCTTCATGGTCGTCGGCCTGTACGCGCTTTACCACGGGGTGGGCGCCGGTCACCTGACTCCAACGCCGCTCTTCGAAGCCAAGGGGTTCTCCCTCGCCACCGTGGCGAGCGCCACCTCCATTGCGGTGCTCTCGTTTTTGGGATTCGATGGCATATCGACGCTTGCCGAAGAGAGCAGCGGGGGACTCAACGCCGTGGGACGCGCCACCGTGGTGTCGCTGATTCTCGTCGGCGCTTTGTTCATGCTGCAAACCTGGCTGGCGGCCGATCTGTCGCGCGGCATGAATTTCTCGGCCCTCGACACCGCCTTCTACGAGGTGGCGCAGCGCGCGGGAGGTGACTGGTTGCGGGTCATCGTGATCGTGGCCTCGGTGCTCGCCAGCGCCATCGCGAATGCCATGGCGGCGCAATCAGCGGTCGCCCGCGTGCTCTACGCGATGGCGCGGGACGGCAAACTGCCGGCGGTGTTCGCCAAGGTGCATCCGCGGTTCAAGACGCCCTACATCAGCACCTTGTTCGTTGCCGCCTTGTCGCTCCTCATCGGCACTCTGTTCGCCGCGCGCGTCGATGCGTTGTCCAGCATCGTCAATTTCGGCGCCTTGACCAGTTTTGTCCTGCTGCATATCGCGGTCATTCGACATTATTTTATCCGGCAGCGCAGCGGGGCCTGGCTTAAGCACCTGGTGTTTCCGCTGGTCGGAATGGCCATCATTCTGTACGTATTGTTCGAGATGGACCGCACCGCCAAGTGGGTCGGCGCCATCTGGCTCGGCGTGGGTATCCTCTACTACCTCGGACTGACCTTGTGGCTGCGACGTTCGGCCGCGCTCGAAATCTGAAGGATCGTTCCAGACCCGGCGCTTAAGTTGTGACATCGGTCCGATGCACGCCCGGCCGTTCTGTCAGAATATGTCGCTTCCAAGATGAACAATTGCTTCATGGATCATGGATAGCGCGGCGCCGCCGGACAAACACCGACGCCCAACCATTTGGCAGCTGGCGCTTCCCTCGATCGCCTCCAACCTCATGTTCTCCACGGTGGCGATTATCCAGACCAAGTTCGTGGGCGGCATGGGCGCTCCCGCGATTGCCGCGGTGGGTGCGGGACAAAGAGTGTTCTTCGCCCTGCAGGCGCTTCTGATGGCCATCGGTGTGGGTACCACTGCGCTGGTGGCGCGCGCATGGGGCGCCGGCGAGCGCGAAGAGGCGAGTAGGATCACCTCCTCCTCGCTGATGCTGGGCGCCCTGGTCGGCCTCGTCATCATGGTATTCGGCATGACTTGCTCGCGTCAGATTGCGAACCTGTTCGGCCTCGACCCCGCGACCGAAGAGCTGGCCGCGCACAACATCTTCTGGCTCTCGACCTTCATCATCGGATTCGCCATCGACATCATCCTGTCGAGCGCGCTCCGTGCCGCGGGTAACGCCTTCACGCCGCTGCTGTTCGGCGTGGCCGTCAATGTGGTCAACCTGCCGCTGCTTTATGCCTTCATCCTCGGGCGCCTCGGCGCGCCGCGCATGGGTCCGGCGGGCGCGCCCTTCGCCTCCGGGTTGTCCTTCGTCATTTGCGGCGCGGTGCTGGTGTTTCTGTGGATGCGGCAGAAGTTGACCATCAAGTTCGTGCCGGGCGATCTGTTCAAGAAGGTGCGCTACTCTCGCCTGCTGCATATCGGGTATCCGGTGGGTCTGGAACAGGTCGTGCTGCAATCCGGATTCTTTCTGTTCCTTACCCTGATCGGCCGCTACTACGGGACCGAGGCATTCGCCGCCTACAACGTCGGGGTCAACATGCTGAACGCCGCCATGGTGGTCGGTTTCGGCTTCTCGATCGCAGGGTCCACCCTGGTGGGTCAGCATCTCGGCGCGGGGGAGGTGGAGGCGGCTGCGCGCAGCGGTTGGCGCGCGTGCACCATGGCGGTTGCCGCGATGACCCTGATCGGCATGATAATCGTGATCAACGCGCCGACGCTGGCGAAATTCTTCTTGGGATCGGATCAGCTGGCGGTGCTTCGCACCACCGAGTTCACCTACATCATGGCCGCAATGCTGCCCTTGCTCGGCGTCGACATGGCCATCGGCGGCTCGCTGCGCGGCGCCGGCGACACCCGCTTTCCCCTGATGTCATCCTTTCTCGGCCTTATCGGCATGCGTTGCGGTCTTGCGGCGCTGTTCGCGGTGTACCACCTGCCGGTAATCTGGGTGTACAGCACCATCATCGGCGATTACATGCTCAAAGGATCCTTGCTGATCTGGCGCTTCAAGTCGGGGCGCTGGAAGCATGCGATGTTGAAGCGCGCCGTAGCCGTGTAACAATAGCGGCATGCGCAGCCAGGAAGTGCATCTCATTGCCCGCCCGGACGGCATGCCGGCGCCGGAGCAGTTTGCCGTCGTCGAGGCGCAGGTTCCCGATCCGAAGGACGGGGAAGTTCTCGTCGAGAACATCTATCTGTCGGTGGATCCGGCCATGCGCCCGCGGCTTGCGGGGCAGCAGGCTCTGAACGAAGCCATGCTCGGCGGCGCCATCGGGCGCGTGCTGGCCTCGCGTCATGCAGATTTCGCGAGCGGCGACTACGTCCAGTCGATGCGCGGCTTTCGTACCCATTTCGTGGCGCCGGCCAAGGAGCTTGGCAAGATCGAACCCGACGGCATGCCGCTCGATGCCTATATGAGCGTCCTCGGGCTCACCGGGCTGACGGCCTACGGCGGGCTGCTCATCATCGGCGCCCTCAAGGACGGGGAGAACGTCTTCGTCTCGGCCGCCGCGGGCGCGGTGGGCAGCGTGGCTGCGCAGATTGCCAAGGTGAAGGGCTGCTATGTCATCGGCAGCGCCGGTTCGGAGGCGAAGTGCCGCTGGCTGAAGGAGGACTTGAAGCTCGATGCGGTGATCAACTACCGCACGGAAGTGCTGCGCAACGCGCTGAAGAACGCGGCGCCGAAGGGAATCGATGTGTATTTCGAGAACGTCGGCGGCGAGCATCTGAATGCCGCATTGCCCCGTATGAATGCGCTCGGCCGGATCGCCGTGTGCGGCATGATTTCGGCATACAACAATTTCGGCGCGGTGTCGGAGCCGGTGACCACGCTCTCCAACATGATCTATGCGCGCATCACCATGCGCGGATTCGTGTATTACGAATTCGAATCCAAGCGCGCGCAGTTTCTCGCCGACATGAAGTCGTGGCTGCGCGCGGGACGCGTGCAATACCGGACGACCTTCGTCGAGGGCATTGCCAACGCTCCGCAGGCGCTCATCGGCCTGTTCACGGGTGCCAATACCGGCAAGATGCTGGTTCGGCTCGCCGCGCTCTAACGGGAAAGCTTAGCTTCCAGCGCCCCGAGGATCTGGGTCCAGCCGCCCCGGTGTCCGTCGTGCATTTGCGGGAGCTTGCGATGGGTCAAAATCACTTCGGTGCCGCCACCACGGGCGATCAGTTCCACCGTCACCGTGGTGGATTCGCGCCGCGTATGGACCGAAATCCAGGTGAAGGACAGGCGCGATGGCGGCTCGATTTCGAGATACTCGCCCCAATGCTCGGTGCCGCTTTTGCCGTGGCGCATCATGATTCGAAATTTGCCGCCGACGCGCGGATCGGCCTCGACAACGGAATCGGGACAGTCCGGCATCTTCATGAACTCGGCCATGATTCCTGGGTCCAGCCACGCGGCAAAAATCCGCTCGCGCGCGATCGGCATGTTGCGCCGTACCACCACTTCTTCATCGACTTGATTGGCTGGTTGCATTCACTTTTCCTTCTTGCGGTTTTCGCGTGCCAGAAGAACCTTTTCCAGATTCGCGAGGCGAACTTCCCAAAACTCACGGTAGTACTCGAGCCATTGCGAGGCTTCGCGCAGCGGCGCGGCCTTGAGCTTCAGTCGGTGCTCGCGGCCGTGAACAGTGCGGCTGATGAGGCCCGCGCGTTCCAATACCTTGACGTGTTTCGAAACGCCGTTGAAGGAGATTGGAAAACGTTCCACCAAAGCGCCGACGTTGGCTTCGCCTTCGCTCAGCAGGCTCAAGATGGCGCGTCGGGTAGGATCGGCTATCGCGCCGTAGACCCGATCAAGACTCAACTCACGATTGTCATTCATGGAGGCTTCGCATATATTCAACCATATGGATGAATATTATCCTACCTTGCGACGCGGGGAAAGAGCCTGATGATATGGATGCAAATGCCGGGTGAAACCGGATGGCAGCTTTTCTTAAGTTTCCTTCTCATGTGGGCGCTCATGTGCGTCGGGATGATGGGGCCGGTCTTGGCGGTTTCACTGTGGAAAGATCGTGCCATTTTGCGGGGAATCGGCAGTCGCACGGCCGCGGCCGCCGGCTACTTTGGGGTCTGGTTCGCCGGTGCGCTGCCCGTGTTCGCCCTTGGAATCGCGACCAATGCGTTGCTGGAAAAATGCCTTGCAAGCGTCGAGCTTGCGCCTTGTATCAGCGGTGTCGCACTGCTCTGTGGCACGGTCTGGCAGTTGAGCGCCTGCAAGGCTCGGTGGCTCGATCGCTGCTGCGCGCGCGGCGCTTGCCCGCCACCCGGCTGGCGTTACGGCCTGAAGCTCGGCGGCGCCTGCTTCATGTGTTGTGCGGGGCTCAACGCCATGTGCCTTGTCGCCAGTCCGATGGATTCGCGCGTCATGGCGCTCTTCGCGTGCGCCATGACCGCGGAACGAGTGGCCGGAAGGCCGCAGCGGGCGGCACGCCTGGTCGGTGCCCTCGCGTTTATCGGTTCAGTTACCGGCGTCGCAATGCATGCGATGCCCGACTTTCATTAACCTTAAAAGGATACATTCATGATCGAACATCAAGTGGTCGGGCACAAAGAATGGCTGGCGGCACGCGAGAAATTGCTCGTGAAGGAAAAGGAATTCACCAAAATTCGCGACGACTTGTCGAGGCAGCGCCGTCAGCTTCCCTGGGAGGCGGTGGACAAGGACTATCGCTTTGATAGTACGCGTGGCATTTTGAGCCTGCCGCAGCTTTTCGCCGGCCGCGGTCAGCTCCTCATCTACCATTTCATGCTCGCCCCGACATGGGAGGAGGGATGCAAAAGCTGTTCTTTCTGGGCCGACAATTTCGACGGCGTCGACATTCATCTCGCGCATCGCGACGTTACCTTCCTGGCGGTCTCCCGCGCACCGCTCGCACGTATCCAAGCCTATAAGAAACGGATGGGATGGCGTTTCGACTGGGTATCTTCCGAAGAATCGGATTTCAACTTCGATTACGGCGTTTCCTTCAAGGCCGAGCAGGTCGAGAGGCAGCGCGGCTGCTACAACTACGTGGAACAGAAAGTCAATTCTTCGGAGATGCCGGGATTCAGTGCGTTCAGAATGGAGGATGGCAAGGTGTTCCACACCTATTCTTGCTACTCACGCGGTATCGATCTGATGAACGGCGCCTACAACATGCTGGATTTAATGTCCAAGGGTCGCGACGAGGAAGGGCTGCAGTACGATATGAGCTGGGTGCGGCGCCACGACCAGTACGACGAGTAAGGCGTATTCCATACAGTGTTGGCGATGCCGCGATACTGGATGGACGTGAAGAGAGTCGATTCGTGAAAATCGCGCCCATGGGGCGCGATTTTCACATCGACAAGTTGAGTGACGAGTTCGGCCAGTACACATTACTCTTGAAGTGTGCCGAGTGCGGACACGAGCGTAGCGCATCACCCACCACGCTCGGTCGGCTGTGCGGATGGGATGCGCGTCTCGAGACGGTGGCCAAACGCATGCGCTGCTCGAAGTGCGGAAAAAAGAATTGCACGTTGCGAGCCGTGCCGCCGCGCAAGCCGCGCGGCTACAAGAGCCAGTGATCGCGAGGGCGTCGGGCCGCAGCAGTCAGGAACATCTTCGTCTCATGCACCCGTCCTTCCGCCTGAAGCAATGCCGTGGCTGCCACGGATGTCTCTCGCTAACCGTGCGACCGCTCGCGGCGTTAATATGCGCACCAGCCAACCAGGAGTTCATCCATGCCGCTAGTCCGAATTGCGCTGCGCGAGGGAAAATCCGCCACCTATCGTCGCGCCATCGCCAACGAAGTCCATCAGGCCATCGTCGCGGTCGCCAATGTGCCCGAACAGGATCGATTTCAGATCGTTACCGAACATCGGGCGGATGATTTGATCTACGACGCGAGCTACCTTGGAATTCAGCGCACCGATGACATTGTCATGATCCAGATCATCTTGAATCAGCGGCCTCAGGCCATGAAGCTTGCGATCTACAAGGCCATCGCGGAGCGACTGGCGAAAAATCCCGGGCTCCGGCCCGAGGATGTGCTCATCTCGCTGGTTCCGGTCGCCCCCGAGGACTGGTCATTTGGCGAAGGGCGCGCGCAGTACGTGAAGACGGAGACCTAAGGTTCAAGCGGCGATCTTGAGAGGACAGGGGGAACTTCATGGATATCTCAAACGAAGCGGGATGGGGAGGGGTGCAAGCATGGTGAATCGGCGAACCCTGATGCAGGGAATCGGCGCCATGGCCGCATTCTACGCAGCCAGATTGCCGGCCAAAGTCGATCCGTCCTACGGCCGGGCGCGATACGACAAGGCCATGGTGATCGATGCTCTCGGCGGCATTGGTCGGCCGGATCCCAACGGCCCAAACGATGCGCCGATGTCGGCGGACGATCTTGCGGATGCCCGCGAGTCCGGTGTCACGGCGATCAATCTGACAATCAACGATGTGGGTAACGGTCCCGCGCGATTTGAGGCCGCCGTCACCAACATCGCCGAGATGGATCATGAGATGGAACTGCATCCGGATTTTCTCATGCCGATTCATCGCGCCGCGGATTTGCAGGTTGCCAAGTCCAGCCACCGGCTCGGAATCATCTACGGCTGCCAGGACACCACCATGTTGGAGGGAGACCTCAAGAAGCTGTCGGTTTTCGCCGATCTCGGCGTGCGCATCGTGCAGCCGACCTACAACGTGAGGAACCTCATGGGGGACGGATGCATCGAGAAGGCCGATGGAGGTCTCAGCAAACTCGGGTACGAGTTTGTTGCCGAGATGAACCGCCTGAAACTGCTCCTGGATTTGAGTCATGCCGGTCCCCGCACCATCGCCGAAGGAATTGCTAATTCGAAGGCACCTATGGCAATCACACATACCGGTTGTCGGGCTTTGGTCGATGTGCCGCGCAATACTTACGACAAGGAACTCAAGGCCCTTGGCGATCGGGGCGGGGTGGCCGGCATCTATTTCATGCCCTTTCTGCGCGAGGAGGGCGTGCAGCCGCATGCCGAGGACCTCATTCGCCACATCGAACATGCGGTCAACGTCGCGGGCGAAGATCATGTCGGGCTCGGTACGGACGGTTCGATATCGGCGACGCCGCTGACCGAGCCATTTCTCGCCTCGTTCCGCAAACAGGTGGAGGCGCGTCAAAAGGCCGGCTATTCGGCGCCGGGCGAGAATCCCAATGTGCCCTTGGTCATTCCTGAATACAACCAGCCCTTAAGATTCAGTCGACTCGCCGACGATCTTTCGCGTCGCGGCTGGCCCGCCAGTCGCATCGATAAAATTCTTGGTGCGAATTTCGCCCGACTGTTCACATCTGTCTGGGGCGCCTGAGCCCGTCGGCGTTCGCGAGTGCTTGTCCGCCGTCCACCTTGGGTGGGCGGCGCCTCTGTCTGTCGCGTTTCTAATCTGCGCAAATACGGCAGTAAAGTGCATGGAGGTCCGCACACCCTCCGACGCAGTATTGCTCGCCGGCCGAATTTCCTCAGCCGAATAAATTCAAGGAGCGAGCATGCGCAGCCTTTCGATCGCGGCGATCGATTCGATCGTCGGTCCCTCAGACCATGACCATCACCCGCGCAGCAGCTTTGCGCAGATGCGATCCTCGCGCCTGAAAGGCGTTCGAGGCACGAACGTTAACGGCAGATCCGGCCGGCGTCAGGCGCCGCTGCGGATTTTAGCGGGGTTTTTCCTGGTGCTTTTCATCCTCGGCACTCCGGAACTTGCGCTCGCGCAAGCCTCGCCGTTCATGACCGGCGCTACGGCGCTACAGACAAATTTACTCGCGTGGTTGACCCCTGTCGCAATCATTCTCGTGATGGTCTTGGGCGGCATGGCGATGGCAAATCGACTTTCATGGGGTTGGTGCATCGGCGCGATCATGGGCATTGCGATTGGATTCGGTGCGCCGCAGATCGTGACGTGGGTTCGCGGGATGTTTGGCGTATGAGCCCCATGAATCAAGTGAATGCAGGCCTCATCGCCGATCCGCTATTCGTCGGCGGCACTCGGCCGCCTATGCGCTGGGGTGTCACGTATTCGGCGCTTCTTTTCAATCTGGTCTTTACCATGGAAGTGTTCCTGCTCACCAAAAATCTTCTGTGTCTCCTTCTGTGCGCGCCCATTCATGGCGTGTGCATGCTGCTTTGTGCGCGTGATGCGCGCTACTTCGACTTGCTGTTGCTTTGGGGGCGAACGCGTTTGCCGGCACTCTTCGGCAATCTGCGGCTCTGGAAGGCCAGCAGCTACAGTCCGTTGTCCATCGACCTGCCTCGTCGCGGACATCGCTCGGAGCGCATGTAGTGCAGTTCACCCGGACATCCGCGCTTCGTCGCGAGGCGATAGCCGCCGACAGCGTGCCATACACGGCGCATGTGGCGTCCGGCATCGTCAGCACGCGCTATGGAGACTACTTGCAGGTCATACGCCTCGGCGGCGCCAGTTTCGAGACCAACGACGACGAGGAACTCAACGGCTGGCACGAGCGGCTCAATGTCCTGTGGCGAAACATCGCCAGCCCGAACGTGGCGCTATGGAGTCACCTGATTAGGCGTCGCGCAGCGCCGGAACGTCTTTCAGAGCCCGGCGAGGCGGCTGGATTTGCCGCGGGGCTCGAACACAAATACCGCTGCCGACTGGCTGCCGAGGAGATGATGTCCAACGATCTCTACCTCACCTTGCTGCATCGTCCCGCGGCGGGGATCGCCAGCAACATGGCGATGAAGGCGATGAGCCGGGCTAGGTCGTCGGCGACGACGCTCGACGTTCGCGATGCCGTGGAGGCCTGCGACAAGTTGGCGCAGGTGGTGCTTGCGGCATTGGCTCGATACGAGCCGAGACAGCTCGGGGTATATGAACGCGACGGACGACTGTACTCATCAGTGCTCGAGTTCCTGGGCGTCCTCATTAACGGCCACGCTCAGCCGATGCCGCTCGCGATGGCGCCGCTGCCCTCGGTTCTGGTCACCTCGCGAGTGTTGTTCGGCGCCGAGGTCATCGAATATCGGCTCGCCGGCGAAACCCGTGTCGGGGCCATGCTCGGCATCAAAGAGTACCCAACGCCCAGCGTCGTCGGGATGTACAACCGATTGCTGTCCGCGCCGTTTGAATTCGTTCTGAGCCAGTCCTTTGGTTTTCTCTCGAAAGCCGCAGCGCAGGCGCTGTTGACGCGGCAGTTCAATCGCATGGCCAACGCGGGCGACTTCGCGATATCCCAGGCCAACGAGCTCAAGGATGCGCTGGATGCGCTCACCAGCAACGAATTTGTCATGGGGGATCACCACCTCTCCTTGCAGCTGATGGCCCAGCTGCCGGACGAGGAACGCGAGGTTGCGGGCGGCGTACGGTTGAAGGCGCTCAACGACCAGCTGTCGCTGGCCCGCACGCTGCTCGCGGATACCGGCATGCTGGTCGCTCGCGAAGACCTGGCTCTGGAGGCAGCCTTCTGGGCGCAATTGCCCGGCAATTTCCGCCTGCGCCCGCGCAAGGCGCCGATCACTTCGCGGAATTTTGCCGCCATGGCGCCGTTTCACAACTTCCCGACCGGACGTGCCACCGGCAATCACTGGGGCGATGCCTTGAGCACGTTTGTCTCGAGCGCCGGGTCGCCGTTTTACTTCTCGCTGCACGCCAGCGATCCGCACGAGCCCGACGGGGGCTCGCGAAAGGATACGGGTCATACCCTGATCTGCGGCCCAACGGGTTCCGGCAAAACCGTACTGGTGGGATTTTTGATTGCCATGCTGTCGCGGCAGGGCGCTACCCAGGTGGTGTTCGACAAGGATCGTGGTCTCGAGATTCTGGTACGCGCCATGGGCGGTGAATATCTGCCTCTCAAAAGCGGGGCGAGAACGGGCTTCAATCCCCTGCAACTTCCCGTGACACCCGGGAATGTCGAATTTCTGAAGACCTGGCTCAAGTTGCTTGCCGGTGTCCGGCTGGGTGGCGCCGCGCAGGCAACTCCGGTGCGCGAATCCTCGGATCTCGAGCAGGCGCTGCGCGGGACCCTGGCACTGGCCAAAGGCGCCAGAACGCTGTCTCGACTGCTTGAATTCCTCGACCCCACGGACCCTGAAGGCCTGCATGCCAGATTGTCGCGGTGGTGTCATTCGGTGCGCGGCGACTACGCCTGGGTTTTCGATAATGACGAAGACAACGTGGTCGCCCGGATCACTCGTTCGAGCATTGTCGGTTTCGACGTGACCGAATTCTTGGACAACGACTCGGTTCGGGCGCCGATCACCTTGTACCTGTTCCACCTGATCCGCCAAATGCTGGATGGGCGGCGATTGGTGTGCTGGATGGACGAGTTCTGGCGCCTACTGTCCGATCCGGCCTTCGAAGGCTTCGCCAAAGATGGCCCCAAGACCTGGCGCAAGCTGAATGCGGTCATGTGCCTCGCCACGCAGAGCCCGAGCGATGTGCTTGACAGCGCGATCAGTCGCACCCTGGTGGAGCAGACGCCGACCAAGATTTTTTTCCCGAACGGGACGGCGAACGAGCGGGAATATTGCCAGGGATTCGGCCTGACTGCGCGCGAATTCGCCCTAGTCAAGGACCAGATCGAACCCGGTTCGCGCATGTTCCTGGTTAAGCAGGCTCACCACAGCGTGGTGTGCAAGCTGAATCTCAAAGGGTTTGACGGCGAATTGGCGGTGATCTCCGGTCGCGCGTCTTCGCTCGAGCAATTGCAAGGGTGGATGAGCAAAGTGGGATCCGATCCGAAGAACTGGCTGACTGGATTCATGAACGGAGCGATGAATTGAATATCAACCACAAGGAGGGTGTCATGAGGAAGTCCGCATGGGTTTCGATTCTGGTGTGTCTGCTCGCCTGCTCGGCGGGAATCCCCGGCGCGCACGCGCAATGGGCGGTGGTGGATGCGCCGGCCATCGTGCAGCTCATCCAGCAGGTGCAGGAGACCGAGCAAGAGATTGAGACCGCGCGCAGCCAGCTGGCCCAGGCGCAGCAAGCCCTGCAGACCATGACCGGCAATCGCGGCATGCAATCGCTCTTGTCGGGTACGGTCCGGAATTATCTGCCGCCGCAGTGGTCGCAATTCACGACCGCGGCATCGGGCGCGGGCGCTTATCCGGCTCTCTCGGGCGAAATGCAGGGCGCTCTTGCCTCCAATGCGATCCTTTCATCGCAACAGATGTCGAGCCTGTCGCCGCCGGGCCAGCAGCTGATCCAAGGCGCGCGCCAGTCCAATGCGCTGCGCATTGCCGTCGCTCACCTGGCCCTGGCCAACGCGAGTAGTCGGTTTGCGGCGCTGCAGTCGCTGATTTCCAGTATCTCCGCGGCAAACGATCAGAAGGGCATCCTTGATCTGCAAGCCCGCATCAACGCTGAATTGGGCATGCTTCAGAACGAGCAAACCAAACTACATGCATTGGCGCAGTCCTCTGACGCCGAGGATCTGGTGCTGAAGACCCAGCTGCGGGAGCAAGTCGTGCAGGGGCACGGCAACTTCACATCGCGTTTCCAACCCACGCCCTAACGAGGCTCATCATGGGGTTCTTTGCCACCTTCTGGGCTTGGTTGAACCAAGAGCTCAGCGGATATATCGGAGACAACACCGCGCGCCTGGCGACTGCCTTGGAGCCGCTTGCGGTGACCCTCGCTACGCTTTATGTGATGGTGTGGGGCTATCTGCACCTGACCGGCAAGATCGAGGAGCCTTTCAGCACGGGGCTGAAGCGCATTGCATTGATCGCATTGGTGTTGGGTGCGGGCCTGAGGCTTTGGCTCTACAACGCGGTGATCGTCGATACGTTCTACAACGCACCGGCGCAGCTCGCATCCGCGATCGTCGGCGCCGGCGATCCTGTCGGCACGATCGACGCCATTTGGCAAAGCGGCGGAACCGTTGCGGACAATCTCTGGAATAAAGGTGGCCTGTTGAATGGCGATTTCGGCTTCTATCTCGCGGGGGCCTTCGTCTGGTGCCTGATCGGGGCTCTCTGCGTGTATGCGATGTTCTTGATCGCTCTCTCGAGCGTGGCGCTCGCCGTGCTGTTGGCGCTCGGGCCGCTGTTCATCGTCGCGCTTTTCTTCGAATCCAGTCGCCGGCTCTTTACGGCATGGCTTGCACAGTTGACCAACTACGCGCTCATAACGGTGCTGACCATCATGATCGCGGCGCTGCTGCTCCACGTGGTGCAGACCTATGCCTCGCAAACCGCGGCACGAGGCGCGGCAATACTCACGGTTGATGCGCTCAACATGATGTTGGTGGCCGTGCTGGTATTCCTGGTGCTTCGACAGGTGATGCCCGTCGCAGCTGCTCTTGCGGGCGGCACTTCGCTCACATCGTATGGTCTGGCCAGTCGTGGCGCCAGTTGTCTGAAGAATGGGATCGCACGGCGCGCAGAACCTGCACTCGCTTCCGCTGTGCCGCTGCTCGCGGGGACCGCGGGGTCGCTCGCGACCGGCTCGCGCGCGGCGATGCGCGACGCCGTGACCAGCACCCGAACAGGTCTGGCGCGGCTCGGCAGGAGTTGGCGGGGCAGAGACCGATAAATCGGACTACCAAGGAGGGTTTAAATGCGACTGATTATTTTGGGCCTGTATCTATGCCTCGCCGGTTGCGCGGCGCATGCGGTGCGTTGCGATTCGCACCTGCAGCCGATCAATTCGCCTGCGCCGAAGCCGGCGGGCGAGTCGGACCACGGGAGCCCGCCGCCATGAGCGCCAGGGTCGACAGCTATTTCGAACAGGCTCGCAGCTGGGACGCAGACCGGGTCGCGCAGCTGCGCCGGACCTCCCGGCAGGCTTGGTGGACCGCCGCCGCGGGATGGCTCTGCGCCGTGGCTTGTGCGCTCGCGCTGGTGGCGCTCATGCCCTTGAAGAAGGTCGAACCATTCGTGATTCGCGTCGACAACTCCACCGGCATCGTGGATGTCGTGCCGGTGTATTCCGGCGGCGCGACGCTCGACGAGTCGGTGAGTCGTTACTTCCTCGCCCACTACGTCAGCATCTGCGAGCGATTCAACTTCTCCACCGCGGAAAGCGACTATGAGGAGTGCGGCGCCCTGCAGTCGGCGCAACGAAACCAGGCTTGGTATGCCAGCTGGGCGCAGGGTAACCCGGCTTCGCCGCTGAACGTACACAAGGACGGCAGCGAAGTCCGCGTCGAGGTGACCTCGGTCAGCTTTTTCACGCGCGGTTCCGGGCTGCTCGATCTCGCACAGGTGCGCTATATCAAGGCGCTACGCCAGCCGGGCGGCACCTCCGAATCGGTCACCCACTGGCTCGCCAACGTTCAATTTGCCTACGCGGATCCTGCCAAGGATCCCAAGACCCGGCGCTGGAATCCATTGGGTTTTAAGGTGGTGGACTTCCGCACCGAGCCCGAAGTCGTCGCTCAGCCGCTCGCCGCGTTGGCTGCGGAAGGTGCCAAGTGAAGGCGGCGTGGGGCGCTCTGCTCCTGGCGGGATTGCAACTTTCCGCTGCGCAGTCCTTCGCCGAGGTCGCGCCGGCTCCGGGCGGGACCGATTCGCGCATTCGTCTCGCCGCCTACGATGCCGATCAGGTGTACCGCCTCCATGGCTTCATCGGCTATCAGATCGATCTTGAATTCGAAGCCGGCGAAAGCTTCGTAGGGCTGGGGGCGGGCGACATCGATGCCTTGTCCTTCGTGGGCAAGGAAAACCACCTGTTTCTCAAGCCGCGCGCTTTGAAGGTTGCCACGAATATCACGGTGTTGACCAATCGCCGGCACTACCAGTTCGAATACAGCGCATCGGCGCATGCTGCCGCGGACGAGAGCGAGGTGATCTACGTGCTCCGTTTTGCCTACCCGCCGCTTCCGGGGCAGCTTGCGGCACAAAGCGATGCGAAGCGGCTCGACGAAAATCTCAGGGATGCAGCTGCCGCCCGGCCGCGCAACGTCGACTACTGGTATTGCGGCGATTCAGCCTTGAAGCCCACGGCGGTCTCGGATGACGGAGTGCATACGCGCCTGACATTTGCCGTCAACGCGGAGCTGCCCGCTGTTTTTGTACGCAACGACGATGGCGTCGAATCGCTGCTGAACTTCAGCATGGACGAGGGAGACGTGGTGATTCATCGCGTTGCCCGTCGGCTGATCCTCAGGCGGGGCGCCCTTCGAGGCTGCGTGGTCAATCAAGCATTCACCGGCGCGAGCGAGAGGCTGAAATCGGGCACGGTCGCGCCCAACGTCGAACGGCGTACCCGGGAGATCAAAAATGACTGAGCCCAAGACCGATGAAGAAGCGGTGCGCGGCGAGCGCGCGCCGGGGGCCCTTGCGGGAGCCGTTTCAGTTCAATCACGGATCAGCAATCTTCTGGCGATTGGACTCATGAGTGTTCTCGGCCTGGGAATGCTCGGCTGGTACTACGCGCATGCACTCAGCCACCAAGGTGACATGACGAAGAACGCGCAAACTTCCTCCGCGAAGCGTGCTCAAGGCGAAGCATCGCTGCCTAGCCTCGGACACATCGCCTCGCCTCCGATGGCAGCGCCCGCGGAGCCCGCGTCATCGCCCTTAAATGCCATGCAAGCCACCGAGCTTGCCGAAATTCCGCTGGCTCCCAGCACAACGCCTGCGGCGCCGGTGCCGGGCAAGACGCCGGAGCAAGTTGTCGTGGAGCGCCAGTTGAACGGTGCCGTCTTTTCATCATCAGCTACCATTGCCCCTGCCGCGGCGCCACTGGCGGCGGCGGATTCTCCCGAGCCCGCCGGTCTCGCCTCCTTGCTGCGACCTACCATCACCACCGCCGTGCAGGCCGAAATGCTTCCCACCCAGCGACTGCTGCTGCCGAAAGGGGCCTTCATCGACTGTACCCTGGAGACGGCGATCGACTCCACGCTGCCAGGCATGACCACCTGCGTGATGGCGAGCGATGCGTTCGGTGTGGATGGACAGGTGGTATTGCTGGAGCGGGGCACCAAGCTTGTGGGCGAAACCCGCGGTCAGGTCCAGCAGGGTAGCGCCCGGGTATTCGTGGTATGGGATGAGGCCCGCACGCCGGCCGGGGTGGTCGTGCCTTTGGCCTCGCCGGGAACCGATGAAATTGGCCGCTCGGGCTTGTCGGGCAGCGTGGACCGCCACTTCTGGGAGCGATTCGGAGCGGCATTGCTGGTGTCGGTAGTCGATGGAGGAATCCAGGCAGCCGTGCAGTCCAATCGCGGCGGCGGTGCGGTCATAGTCAACCCCTCGGCCAGTCAGGACGTCATGACGGAGGTGTTGAAAAGCACCGTCAACATCCCGCCGACCGTGGTCAAACGTCAGGGCGAGCGCATCCAGGTTCTGGTGGCCCGCGACCTCGATTTCCGATCGGTGTATCAACTTGAACCCCGCTGATTCGGCGCTGGATCTCACCTTCAATGCGCTGCGACCCTATCTTGCGTCCGGCGTGATGGAGCTGTGCATCAACAGGCCCCTGGAGGCCTATCTGGAAACACATGCCGGCTGGCGCCGCGAGACACTGACCTTCGCCGACTACGACTGGTGCCTCCGGTTCGCGAAACTCGTGGCCAATTCCACCCAGCAGCGGATTGACGCCACCTCGCCGCTCCTGTCCGCTTCGTTGCCAAGCGGCGAGCGGGTGCAGATTGTCATGCCGCCGGCGACGACTCAGGGATCCGTGGCCATCACCATTCGCAAGCCGGCCGACTCCATTTGGAGCGTTGCGGAGCTGTCGGCGCGGGGGATTTTCAGACGTACCCGCCGCGCGGATAGCGCGCACGATGTGCTCGACGCAGAACTCACCCGGCTTCTCACCGATGGCGACTACGAGCAATTCATGGGCCTCGCGGTCCGAAGCCGAAAGAACATCCTGGTATCCGGACCGACCGGCTCCGGCAAGACAACCTGGACCAAGGCACTCATTCGTGAGATCCCCGGTGAAGAACGGTTGGTGACGATCGAGGATGCCAAGGAACTGGTTATGGACAGACACCCCAATCATGTGCGCCTGTACTACTCCAAGGACGATCAGGGTCTTGCGCGCGTGACGCCGAAGCAGTTGCTGGAGTCGTGCCTGCGCATGAAGCCCGATCGCATCCTATTGGCGGAACTGCGTGCCGAGGAGGCTTTCGATTACCTCCGGAACGTGAATTCGGGACACCCGGGATCGATCACCAGCGTCCACGCCACCAGCGCCGAACTCGCGTTCGAGCAGCTGGTGCTGTTGGTGAAGCAGAGTCCAGCCGGCCGCGGGCTCGGGCGCGCCGACATCAAGAGCCTCCTTTATCTGCTGATCGACGTGGTTATTCAGTTCGGCGTCGAACGCCATGAAAGATTTATTAAGGAGATATGGTTCGATCCCAAGGTCAAGCGCGCATGTTGAATTCCGCGCCTCTCTCCAAGGGATGCCTGAACTCCGGTCGGCGCGGCGCCGCCATCCGGCGCCTGAATGAGAGCCGATCATGAGCGAGCGTCACGATGACACCATGACCATCGGATTGTTGCTGGAGAGTGCCCAGACGCAACAGCGGCTGGCGGAGCAGTCGCTCGAATCACTCAGAGTCCACACTCAGTCACTCGATGTCGTGGCGCGCGATGAGTTTCGGCGCGTGCTCACCGAGGAGTTGCAGCCCCTCGATGCGGAAATTGCCAGGCTCGCGCGCAGCGCGGCGCGCGCCGCGCGCAACTACTCTCTGCGCACCGTGATCTTCGGCCTTGCGACAACGACGCTGTGCGCTTTGGTGCCGGTGGGCGTCGCGCGCTGGGTGTTGCCGTCCACCGAGCAGGTGGCCGAGCTCAAGGCGCAGCGCGAGGTACTGACGCAACAATTGCAAGTCCTCAAAGCGCAGGGGGCGCGAATGGAACTTCGCCGCTGCGGCACGGCGGCCCGGCTCTGCGTGCGCATCGACGAGAACGCGCCCCGGTTCGGCGAACACGCGGATTTCCATGTACCCGCAGGATATTAGGTACGCGGTGGCCGCTGCGCTGCTCGCGGCTCTCTTGCCCGTGCTACTTATCGCCCTCCGCCGGCTGTCGGAGCGGCCTTCGAGTCGGGGGCGCGGTGCCCGCGTTGAGGTTCGCAGGCGCCTCTTCGCCGGCCGGCGAACGAGCGCGGACTCGGTGTCCTTGGCGGGAGTCGTGGTGCCGCCCGGCGACGAATGTAGGCACTTCAAAATGCTGGGCACCACGGGCACAGGCAAGTCGAGTGCGATTCGCGAGCTGATGGCGGGTGCCATCCGTCGCGGTGATCGCGCCGTGTTCGCGGACCCGGACGGCGGCTATCTTCGGACGTTCTATAGGCGTTGGGCCGGCGACATCGTACTCAATCCGTTCGAGAACGGCGCTGCGTGGGATCCGTTCGGTGAGCTCGACTCGGATTTTGCAGTGGAACAGTTGGTGCAGGCACTCATCCCTGCGTGCCACGACCCGTCGAGCCAGGAATGGCGCGGATACGCGCGCACGTTCCTCGCGTCAGTGGTGCGAGGCTGCATCAGGCGCCGGCGTCCGAATCTCGACGAGCTTTGGCGTTTGCTGACGACGGCGTCCACCGAAGAGTTGCGTCCTCTGCTCGCGGGCAGCCCGGCGTTGCCCTTTATTGAGACGGAAAATTCCCGAATGTTCGGCTCGATCCGCGCCGTCACCAGTTCCGCTCTGGCATCGATGGAGTTCATTCGTCGTCAGCGGGCGAGCGCCTTCTCGATACGCCGCTGGATACAAACCCCCGACGAAACACGCCTATTGTTTATGCCGTACAAGGCCAATCAGATCGCCGCGCTGCGCTCCATCATTGCCGCGTGGCTGCGTCTTGCCATTTTCGAAACCTTGAGCGGGCGGGAGGGGCATGACCAGCGCATTTGGTTCGTCATAGACGAGCTCGATGCATTGGGCGCGATTGACAGCCTCAAAGATGCCTTGACTCGGCTCAGGAAGTTCGGTGGTCGCTGCGTGCTGGGCATGCAATCGACTTCGCAGATGTCCGGAACGTATGGCGCCGATGGGCAAGCCATCATCGAAAATTGTGGCAACACGCTCATTCTTCGTTGTTCCTCGAGCGAGCAGGGCGGTACCTCGAGCTTCGCCTCCAGGCTCATCGGCGAGCGGGAGGTTTATCGTCAGCAGCTCTCGCGCGGTATCGACCGCGATGGCGCGTGGTTCAAAGGCGGCTCGCGCCGCTCACGCAGCACCACGCGGCAACTGGTCACCGAGTCCGCGGTGCTGGCGGCGGAGATCGAGCAGCTGCCGGATTTGTGCGGATATCTGAAAACCGCGTCCTCTCCAAGGTGGCTCAAAATCAAATGGGTGCCGCATGCAGTCCTCGTCTGAACCTTGCGCAAACGTCCGTGCCGCGTCTTTTGTGCTGATTCGTGCACGCACTCTCTGTCCGGATTGCGGGTGCGACACCGAGGTGGTGGCCCTGGCGCTGCCGCAGGCGCATGAATGGCGCGACGACGATACCCCCGATTGCTGGTACCGGGCGAGCGGGCCGGCGGTGCTGTTCAACCTTTCCCGCCTGGGGCAGGCATCGTCCGCGGCCATCGAGGAGCATTCCCGCGGCTTTCGGCCGACGGACGCGCAGGCCACCGCGCTCTGGCGCAATCACTGTGCGGGCTGCAATCGGCCGCTCAGCGATGACCAGCTGCACTGCGAGCCGGGCGGTGCCTTCATGCCGCTTGGCCCCGAGGCCGCCCGCTTCGAAATGCGGCATGTGCCAGTCGCTTTCAGCGGGCTGGCCGGGGGTTATGCGCCGGAGCCGCCGTTTTATCCGCAATTGCCGGCGGCCTAAGTCATGGCGGTCTATTTCTTGAGCCTCAAGAACTTGAGCCGCGCCGACGGCAGCAGTTCGGTGGGCGCGGCGGCGTATCGATCGGGTGAACGCCTGCGCGACGAGCGGACCCGCAAGGTCTATGACCATTCCGAGAGGCAAGACATCCTGCACAAGGAGATTATTTTGCCGGCCCAGAGCGCGGCGCTCGCACCCGACTGGACTAAAGAGCGCGCGGCGCTTTGGAATGCTGCTGAAAATGCCGAGCGGCGCGGCAACGCCCGCGTGGCACGCGAATATCTGGTGCTGCTGCCCCACGAACTCGATGCCGAGAGGCGGATCGAGCTTGCGCGCCGCTTCGCGGGCGAGCTTTCCGATCGCTACGGATTCGGCGTTGATCTTGCGGTGCACGCGCCGCGCACCCACGCCGGCAGCGATCCTCGCAATTTCCATGCCCATCTGCTGGCAACCACGCGTTCCATCACCGCCGCCGGTCTCGGCGAGAAGACAGAGATCGAATGGCATGATGTGCGCCGCATCCGCGCCGGCTTGGGCTCGTCGGTGAACGAACTCCTGCACGTACGGCGTCGCTGGGCCGAGAGCGCGAACGACGCGTTGGCCGCGTCAGGGCTTGACGTGCGGATCGATCACCGTGCCTTGAGCCGAGTAAACGAGGCCATGCGCCAGACGCCGCCCAGCAACCTGGTCCCGCAGCAGGCTCCCCAAGTCGCACCACGCTCCTCCGAGACGGTGGGGGACGTGGCCCTCAGGGCCGCCCTAAGGTGGCGCGAGATGCGCGATCGCGGCGAATTTCAAAAGGCGCGCGAGAATACGCGTGAACGCGGAATCGACAAGGATTACTCGAGGTAGCGTCGGTTAGGCGTCCACGGCGCGCGCCGGTGTGGTGATTTTGCGTTACAAAACGCGTACCTTTGTCGCATCGAACTGCCCGACCTCGAAATCAGTCCTGCTCTGCGGCCGCTGCAATTTTTGCGGCGCGAACGACTAATAGATATGTTGAGTGAGGCATATGAGTGCGCGGACGGTCTGGCCGGCGCTCATGGTGTTCACGAACTCTGGATGCGCGGCGAAATGTCCTTTACTATTGAGCGCGCACTCGAGCGATTGTGGACCTGCGCCGCGAAAAGTATTCCGGACTGGCTGCCCATGCGTTACATCGAGTGGTTGCCTGCCGCGTACGAGATCGCCTTGGGCTTTCAAGCTTCCGGAAAAGGGCGATCAAACATCTACATGGTGTTGCTCGATTACAGCGATCGAATCGGATCGCACGGCGTGTATGTTGGAATGAGCAAATACAGTCCTGCGCAGCGCTTTGATCAGCACAAAGCGGGTATTCGAGCGGCAGGGAGTGTATTGAAGCGAGGCGTTGAAGTGTTGACGGGACCGACATTGCATTTGCAGTTCATCCGACGCGCCGAGGCTGCACGAATCGAAGTGCAGCTGGCAGCCGCCCTCGCCGAAACCGGCCTGCTGGTGAAGGGCGGGCACTGAAATGATCCTGATCGGCATGTATGACTCGCCTTTCGTACGCCGCGTGGCCGTGAGCATGAATCTTTTGCACGTGGGCTTCGAGCACCGCAACTGGTCGGTAGGCAAGGACTTCGAACTCATTCGCCAATTCAACCCGCTCGGCAGGGTGCCGACCCTGGTGCAGCCGGATGGCGAAACGATGTTCGAATCGGGGGCCATCCTCGATTTCCTCGATGAACATGCGGGCCCCGAGCGCGCCCTGCTGCCGCGTGCGGGCGAGGCGCGACGCGAGGCGCTCAAGATCATGGGAATCGCGACCGGCGCTGCGGAAAAGGGCGTGATGCAGGTGTACGAAAGCGCATTCCGGCCGCCCGAAAAGCGCTATCGCCCTTGGGTGGAGCGCTGTCATACCCAAATGCACGCGGCGCTTGCGGAACTCGACCGGATAAGCCAGGCGCGCGCCGGCGACTGGCTAGTCGGCAACCGGCTGACGCAGGCGGATATCACTACGGCCTGCGCCTATACTTTTCTGGCCGATGCGCTGGCGATCAATCGAGACCGGTTCGCCTACACGGGACTGCACGCCATCGCGGAGCGCTGCGAGGCGATGCCTGAATTTCGCGCCGTAAGAGCCGAGTGGTTTCCGCCGGGAGACGGCTAGCCTTCAAGGTGCTTCAGCACCTCGTCGACCTGATCCCTCGCGCCTATGATCACCGGCGTGCGCTGATGAATGGCCTTGGGTTCGATTTTCATGGTGTGTTCGGTGGCCGAGGCCATGCATTTGCCCCCCGCCTGCTCGATGATCATCGCCATGGGATTGGCCTCGTACATCAGCCTGAGCTTGCCTTGCGGCGCCTTCTGCGTCGGCGGATACAGGAAAACTCCGCCCTTCAACAGGATGCGATGCACATCGGCCACCATGGCCCCGGCATAGCGGCTGGAATAGCCGTTGCTCTGCGCCCAATCCAGATAGCGCCGATAGCCCTGCGGAAAGCTCTTGCGGTTGCCTTCGTTCACCGAGTAAGTCTTGTTGCCCGACGGGATTTTCAAGCCGCGCTCCACGCGCATGAAGGCCCCGACGCTCGGGTCCAGCACGAACATATCCACGCCCTTGCCGATGGTGAGCACGAATACGGTCGATGAGCCGTAAAGCACGTAGCCCGCGGCGATTTGCTCGACGCCTGGCCTCAAGAGGGCTTCGAGCGCGGGCGCGCCGTCCCGGTTCTCATATGTGAGGATGCTGAAAATGGTGCCGACGCCGCCGCACACGTCGAGATTCGTAGATCCGTCGAGCGGGTCGAACAGCACGCAGTAGCGCGCCACGCCCTGCGCATCGTCGCGCAGGATCACCGGCTGCTCGTTCTCTTCAGAGGCGACGATGGCGACCCCTTCACGACCGCCCAGAGTGCGCAGCAGTACCTCGTTGGCGAGCACGTCGAGCTTCTGTTGCACCTCTCCTTGCACGTTCTCGGCACCCATGCTGCCGAGAACGTTTTCCAGCCGTGCGCGTCGAACCTTGTCGGCAATAATCTTGGCGGAGATGGAAAGCGCGGACAAAATCCAGGAAAAAGTCCCGCTGGCACGCGGGTGATGAACCTGTTCCTCCAGGATGTGCGCCTGGAGGGTCATGATGCGAAAGTCGTCGGGAGCCTTCATGAGCTGCAGCATGCCATAGCGATGAATCCGGTGTGAATCGCGCTACAATGGCGGGATGGTCATCGTTCACCATCTGAACAACTCCCGATCGCAGCGGGTGTTGTGGCTGCTGGAGGAGCTGGGTGTGACCTACGAGGTGAAGCGTTATGAGCGCGATCCGAAGACCATGCTGGCGCCACCGGCGCTGCTGGCGGTACATCCGTTAGGCAAATCCCCGGTGATCGAAGACGGCGCGGTCAAAGTGGCCGAGTCCGGTGCCATCGTCACCTATTTGATCGACAAATATGGCGCCGGACGCCTCATCCCCGGCCGCGATACCCCGGAATATCTGCGCTACGTGTACTGGCTGCACTACGCCGAAGGCTCCGCCATGCCGCCGCTGCTGCTACGCCTGATTTTCGACAGGGTGGCACGCGGTCCGGCCCCGTGGCCGGTGAGCACCATCGCACGGAAGATTGCAGCGACCGTGGACTCCGGGTTCATCGCGCCGAATCTGAAGCGCCACCTCGATTACATGGAGAGCGAGCTTCAGAACCGGCCGTGGTTTGCCGGCAACGAATTCACCGCAGCCGATGTGCAGATGAGCTTTCCGCTCGAGGCCGCGGCTGCGCGCGCCGGCTTGAACGCCGGACGCCCTAATCTCATGTCTTTTCTCGAACGCATCCATGCGCGCGACGCCTACAAGCGCGCGCTGGAGCGCGGCGGTCCGTACCAATACTAGGGTTGCATCGAGTCTTGAATACAACGAGAGGGGAGTTGCCATGTGGAAATCGATCAAGGCGGCCAGTGCCCTGTCCGCCGTTCTGCTGTTTGGATTAGCCGGCTGCAATCAGGCGCCGCCGCCCAATAAGCCGGCCGTCAAGCCGCAGACGCAGGCGAGCAAGCAGTGGCAGGAGACGGCCAACAGCTTCATTGAAGAGTACATGCGGGCGATTCCTTCGTTCGGTGCCCAGTCCGGTCGCCATGAATACGATGGTCAGCTGCCCGAACTCAATTCACACGGGCTGAAGCGCCTGAGTTCGTGGCTGCACGACGAGAGCACCCAGATCGGGGCCGTCGATCCCAAGACGCTCGAGCCGCGCGAGCAATTCGACCGCGAGTACATGCTGGCGGTGATCAGTCGGGATCTGTTTTACATCGACAAGGCGCAGTTCCCGCTGAAAAGTCCGGCGTGGTATTTGGAGTTCATCGATCCCGACATGTATTTGAGCCGCAACTACGCGCCGCTCGACGTGCGCCTCAAGGCCTATATCAAGTACGCCCGCGCCATCCCCAAAATGGCCAAGGACATTCAGGACAATCTCAAAGGCCCGCTGCCGAAGACCTACGTCGAACACGGGATCGACGAGTTCGGCGGACTGGCCGACTTCTACACCAAGAATGTCACGCCGGTGTTCGCCTCCGTGCAGGATCCGGACCTGCAGAAGCAGCTCACCGACGCCGACACCAACGCCGCGAATGCGATGAACACCTTGAAGGCGTATCTGGTCGGCGAACGCAAGGGCGCCAACGATAAGTTCGCCTTGGGGCCGGATCTTTTCGCGCAAATGACCAAGGACACCGAGCTGGTCGACATGCCGGTGGACCAGATCCAGGCGGCCGGTCAAGCAGATCTCGATCGCAACATGGCGGCCTTGAAGACCGAGTGCGACGCCTACGCGCCCAAGGCTTCACTCGCGCAGTGCATGGCGAAGATGTCGGCCGACAAGCCTAAGGGCGGGCCGGTGGAAGAAGCCCGCACGATGCTGCCCATGCTCAAGGACTTCATCGTCAAGAACAATGTGGTCTCGATTCCGAGCAATGATGAAGCGCTGGTGGCGGAAGCGCCGCCATACAACCGCTCGAATGCCGCCTACATCAACGTTCCGGGGCCCTTCGATCACGGCGTCGCGTCGATCTACAACATCGCGCCGCCTGATCCGAAATGGAGCAAGGCGCAGCAAGCCTCCTACATTCCCGCCGAGGGAGTATTGCTGTCGACCACGGTGCACGAGGTGTGGCCGGGTCACTTCCTGCAGTTCCTGCACTCGAACTCGAATCCTTCCAAGCTCGAGGGGCTCTGGGTCGGATATGCGTTCGCGGAGGGCTGGGCGCATTACGCCGAGGAGATGATGTACGAGATGGGCCTGGACAAGGACAGTCCCGAGAAACACATTGGGCAGATCTCCGATGCGTTGCTGCGCGACGTGCGCCTGCTGTCGGCCATAGGGCTCCATACCAAGGGCATGACGGTCGCCGAGTCGGAGAAGATGTTCCGGGAAAAGGCCTTCCAGGATCCCGGCAATGCCATCCAGCAGGCCGAGCGCGGTACCATGGATCCGGGCTATCTCAACTACACCCTGGGCAAGTTGATGATTCGCAAGCTCAGGACCGACTGGGCCACTAAGATGGGTTACAAGCCGGACGATCAGTCGCATTGGAAGGAATTCCACGACAAATTCCTCTCATTTGGCGGTCCGCCGATCCCGTTGGTGCGCAAGCAAATGGTGGGCGAAGGCGGCAGCCTCCTCTAGTGGACGCTGATGCCGCGGCGCATCGCCGCGGCATCAGTACTTGAGGGTCGTGATCAGGCCGCTGCCGATCCAAGTGTTCAAGTAATTGGCGGCGGCGAGCGGCACTTCCTCGTCGGGCAGCCAACGGCCCAAGATTTCGCAGAGTTCAGCGAAGCTGGCCCCGGAGCGTGCGGCCCCGATCAGCGCCGTTTCCGGGGCGTCCAATGAGCGAAAGTAGTTCTTGAAATCCTGGCGCCAGATGATCCATGGCACGGGATGCTCGGAAGACTGCGGAGCCGGCGGTTCTTCTTCGCGTGTCATCGCCTGCCACACCGCGGCGGTGTTGAAGCGCAGCGATAGGAGCCTCAAGCCGGGTTGAAAGCCCAGCCGCAGGCCCTCCCAATCCTCGGGTGCCAGGGCGGTGAGGGCGGCTCGGTCCAGGGTCTTGGCATCGGGCGAGTCGAACACCTCGGACAAGGTCCACTCGAGCCGTGCGACTTCACTCAAGATGGGCTGCTCATCGAAGGGGGAATTGAGCGAGAGGTATTCGGGAATCTGCCCGCCGTACCAACGGATGGAGCGAAACGGCGACGGGTGAGCCGCGACGAAGGACTCGCCGAGCGCGTAGAACACCTCATCGCCGAGCAGCGCGTGCAGCACCGGATAAACTTCGCGCAGCGCCTCGATCAGGCGCACTTGATAGGCATTGCGGTAGATACCGAGGCGTGCGGCGACGTCGAGCGGGGGCGCATCGATTATCTCGGACTCGATGGCGGAAGACTCTCCGAGCAGGTGCCTCTGCAACTCGCGCTGCAAATCCTTGAGGAGCAGGGCGCTCATGCCGCGCGCTGCTTGGCGGCTTGCGCGACAGCGCGCGCCTGATCGAGCTCATCGAGGAGCACCGGCAGCTCCGGGATGTTGTCGTCGCGCTCGATCATGGTGGGCACATCGCCGAAATGCGCCACGGCGGCCGCGTACAAATCCCACACCGGCGCCGCAATCGGGTGATCGTGCGTGTCGATCAGATAGCCGTCCATATCGCTGTGTCCGGCAAGGTGGAACTGGCGGACGCGCGCGGGCGCAATGGCCTTGAGGTAGTGGAGCGCGTCGAAGCCGTGATTCACGCTGCTGACGTAGATGTTGTTGATGTCGAGAAGAATGGCGCAATCGGCACGCGCCGCGACCTCGCTCAGGAATTCCCACTCGCTCAAATCCGAGGCGCGGTAGTTCAGGTAGCTGGAGACGTTTTCCAGCAGCAGCTGGCGCCCAAGGTAATCTTGGACCTCGCCGACGCGTGCGACGACCGTGCGCAGCGCTTCCTCGGTGTAGGGCAGCGGCAGAAGATCGTGCAGGTTCTTGCCTTCGATCCCGGTCCAGCACAGGTGGTCTGAAACCCAGTGTGGCTCGATGCGACTCGCCAGGGCCTTGAGCTGCGCCAGGTATTCGTAGTCGACGGGATCGCTCGAACCGATGGAGAGCGACACCCCGTGCATCACCACCGGATAGCATTCGCGGATCCGATCCAGGTAGTTGAGCGGCTTGCCGCCGGGAACCAGATAGTTCTCGCTCAGGACTTCCAGCCAGTCGAGACCGGCGGGCCGTTCGAGCAGGGCCTCATAGTGCGGCGTGCGCAAGCCGAGACCAAATCCAGTGAGACTCATGAGAATGGGGCCGGGTTTGCCCCGGCCCCGATCAGCAAAAGAACGCTAATTAGCTCTTGGCTTTCGCCTTGGCATCCGCGCAGGCGGACTTGCTCATCGACACCCAGCCCTGGCCCTTGCAGCTGTTCTGGCCCTTGCAGCTGTTCTTCGCACCCTTGCACTCGGAAGTGCCCTTGCAGGAATTGACGCCCGCACAATGCACCGACGCCTCGTCCCCCGCGAAAGCGGTGGTGGTGATCGCCGAAGAGAACAACATCGCGGCTGCCGCAGCCATGGCTGCGCTCGACATCTTGGTCATCTGCATGTTTGATTCCTCGATTGTTATACGCAGCAACATTGCTGCTCGTGTACAAGACCCGGCCAACGGCTTCATTATTACTCAACTAACTAAGCTCATGCTCGTCAGGTTAGAGGCTGTAGGTCGATTCTGGCGTCGCGAATCGGAAACGGGGTGCGCGGCGAACCTGTCATCTAAGAATAAGTCGGTGATTTTGCGGATCATTATCCTCATTGCATCCATTTTCCGCCGGCATGCGAATATCTCCTTTATGAGAGGTTTCGCGGGCCTGCTGCTCGGCGCGACGGCGAGCGCTGCGGCTCCGGCGCTCGCCGCGGACTCTTTTGTCCGCTACGCGGGCACCGCGACGGCGCGACACACCTCGCGCTTCCTGTACGGCGAGGAGCATTACCTGCGATATCGGGACGGCCGGCTCGTAAGCCGCCTGGTGCTGTATACCTGTGGCGACGGCAGGCCGTTTGCGCGAAAAACCGTGCAATACCGCGACTTACAGGCGCCCGATTTCGCCTTTGAAGATGCTTCCAACGGCATGCGTGAAGGCGTGCGTTCACTGGGCGAGGTGCGCACGATGTGGTTCCGCCTCAACCGCGCCGAACCCGAGCGCAGCGCACTCGTCCCTAAATCAGCCGGGTTGGTCATCGACGCCGGCTTCGACGAGTTCATTCACAGCGAATGGGAATCGCTGCTTTCGGGCGCGGTGCAGCCGCTCACCTTTCTGGTACCGAGTCGCATGGAGCAGATGCAGTTTGTGGTACAGCACCGGGAGGCCGCGCCTGACGGCACAACGGGCGCTCAGCTGTTTCGCATGAAACTGGCCGGAGTACTCGGCTGGCTCCTGCCGGGGATCGATGTGGCCTATGACGCCAAGGATCGATGGCTTCTAAGCTACGAGGGCCTGTCGAATTTGCGCGACCGCACCGGCGACAACTTCCAGGTGCATATCGACTTCCCGCGCAGCGAGCGCCTCGCGAGCGAAGCAAGCGCCGCTGAAGCGGCGGGAAGCGCGCCGCTCGCGGCCTGCACGGTTTCGCCTTGAACATGTGGTCCGATTATGCGGAGGGACTTTTTTGGCTGGCATGCCTGGCGCTGGCCGCATGGCTCTTGAGCCTAATCAAGCGCAACGTCGGCATCGTCGACAGTGTGTGGTCGCTCATGTTCTTGAGCCTGGGGGTGTGGCTGGCCGAACGTTCACCGTTCCTCACTTTGCGCGCCGACATCGTACTTGCGCTGCTTTGTCTTTGGTCGCTGCGCCTGTCGATTTACATCACCGCGCGAAATTTCGGTAAACCCGAGGACAGCCGCTATCGGGCCATCCGCGCGCGCCACCAGCCGTACTTCGATTTCAAGAGCCTTTATCTGGTGTTCCTCCTGCAGGCATTGCTCGCCTGGGTCATAGCACTGCCGCTGTGGGGCGCGCTCAGCTCGGTGCACGCTCTGGGTGTGCTCGACGCTTGCGGGACATGCCTGGTCGGCGTCGGCATCGCCTTTGAGACGGTCGGCGACTGGCAGCTGGCGAGATTCAAGAAGGATCCTGCCAACCACGATCGGGTCATGGACCGGGGTCTGTGGCGCTACACGCGCCATCCCAACTATTTCGGCGACTTCTGCGTCTGGTGGGGGTTCTATTTATTTGCCTTGAGCGCGGGAGCGTGGTGGAGTTTGCTCGGACCGCTGCTCATGTCGGTGCTCTTGATGCGGGTGTCGGGGGTCGCGCTCTTGGAAAAAACAATTGGGCGACGCCGGCCCGAATACCAGGATTACGTGCGGCGGACCAATGCGTTCTTCCCGGGTCCGCCGCGCAGCTGACCCTATGCGAACCAGCAATTGCTCGCCACGGTGATGCGCGTGTCGCGCCCGTAGAAAGGCGTGACCTCGTGGAAAACGTAGGAAGGAAAGATCACCAGTTGGCCCGCCGACAGCCGCAGTTCAAGCGGCCGCATGGCGTAGGCTCGGTGCAGCGGGGCGTTGGCCGGATCAACATAGGCACCCGCCCCCGGGCGCGTATCCATGAACCGCAGGATGCCGCTCATCGGCTGCTCCGGCACGCTCTCTCCCGGCCGCACGCAATACACCGCCGACCAGGAGGCAAGCGGGTGATTGTGCGCGACGAAGGAACCCGCATAGCGCGAAATGTGAAACCAGGTGTGGTTCTGGAACTTGAGGTGCGCAAGATCAGCCCGCTTCAGCGGCGTGGTCTCCATCACCATGCGCGCCACGGCATCCAGCACGAAGGCGCGCAGCTGCTGGACACACGGCTCCGGCCAGCGAAACAGGTTGAAGCGGCTCTCGAAGGTCTCCGTCTGCGGCACATGACTGGGCGTCGGGTTGCGGTGCTCTTCGTTCTCGCGTGCGAGGAACAATGCTTCAAGTTCCTGGTTGAGCTGCTCGCAGGGCGAGAGGTGCAACTCGCCGAAGGGAACTGCAAAAAGTGAGTTGACCTGCAGGGAAGTCACCATCGGCCGACGCCCTGCTGTCCTGAGGCGACGAAACGCAGCCGGGCGACGATGAAGGACAGCTGGCCTTTGGCGCGCACCAGGGCAACTTCATGATCGAGGGAACCTGGAAACACCGCCATCTCTCCCGGGATCGGCCGCCACGCATAGTGCGAGCTCTTGTAGGGCATGCGCAGCGCCGCGTTGGTGGCATCCTGGAACATGGTGCCGAGACGTGTCTCGTAGAATCTGAGCACACCGCTGTCGGCGCGGGCCGCGGGCTCCGGCACCGACAGGCAATACATGGCGCACCACGCCGTTAAGGGGTAGCTGCGCGCGGCAAGATAGCCGTCTTGTGCGATCACCGCAGCGAAACCGCGCGCCTCGATGGTGAGCGAGCGCAGCGCATGCTCGTCCAGCTCGCTGATGCCGGCGACCACGGTGAACGCGCCGCGCATGATCTCGGTGGCCAGCGCGCGCGCTTGCGGGTCCTGCCACTCGAAGAAATCGTCGCGGCTCTCGTAGACAAGCCGTCCCGCGGCGCCATCGGATTGCTGACGTTCACCGATCAGCGCGAGCAGCTTAGGATTCAGTTGCGCGCCGGCCGCGACGCGCACGATCCCGAGCGGGGTGGCGAGGATCGGCATCACCGTGACCGGAGCGCTGTTCACTTAAGATCCGCGAGCAATCGCGACAGCTCTTCGAGCTGCGGTCGATAGTGACGCGCACGGCCGGAGGATCTCTGATACAGCGGTTCGCGCACCTGCCAGACACTCGCGGTGCGGATCGCGGCGCTTCGCGCCTGCACGGTGGGCACCCGGCCGGGCCACGCGATGCCTAAAAAATCGTACAGAGCCCGCAGTTCCTTTTCCGGGTTCTTCACCATGGCGTCGTAGTTGAAGTCGAAGATATCCCCCGGGTACTTGGCTTTCCAATGCGCCATCAGGCGGCGGTATTCGCGGTAATAGTGCCCGATGTCCTTGAGGTCGAGCGCATAGCTCATGCGCTGTTCCAGGTGCAGGAAATAAATCGACAGGCAGTTGTCCAACGGATCGCGCGTGGTGTGCACGATCTTGGCTTCGGGGAACAAGCTTTTGATGAAGCCTATGTAGAGAAAATTATCGGGGCGCTTGTCGCTCACGATAGCCGCATCCTTCGATACCGTGCGCAGCTCCTGGCGGTAGCGGTCCGCAATGGCATTGAGCCTTGCGGTGTCCAGCGCCGCGAGGCCCTCGAAAAAGGGTTGCAGCTCATAGGTCAGCAAACGCGGCAGGAAGTCTATTTCTCCGCCCGGCGCGACATCGGGCACGGCAGCGATCAGTTGCTCGGTCAGGGTGGAGCCTGAGCGAAACATGCCGACGACGAAGATCGGCCGCGGCTCGCCGCTGCTGTCGGAAATTGCCTTGGGCGTGCCTTCGGCGATGAGCCGGTCGATGAAGCGGGACTGGCGATGCGCATCGTAGGGCACGAACTCAGGCCCGGCGGCCGAGCGGCTCGCCTGGTTCGCCGCCACATACGCGCCGAACGCTTCCGGATAACGCTCCTTGGCATCGAGCAGCCGACCGAGTGCAAAGCCTAGCGCGGCGCGATCGTGCGCGCTCGCCTCGCCGGCGAGAGTCTGCTGAAGACGCCCGATCAGCTGGCCATCGGCATCGCGGGCGTTCTGCACGTTCGCGAAGCGCGCCAGCGCCTCGTAATTTTTCGGCTCGAGCATCAGGATCCTCGCATAGAGGGCGCTTGCCTGATTCCGATCGCCGAAGTCCTCGTACAAGTTGGCAAGGTTCAGGAGCGCCGGCGAGAAGCCGGGGTTCAAGGTGAGCGCCTGTTCCAGCTCGCGGACCGCTGCCGGAAAGTCGCGCAGCACATCGCTGTAGATGACGCTGCGGTTCAGGTGCACTTCCTCGGGGCGGTTGATGCCGGCACCGAGCGCCCTCCCATAGGAGTCGAGCGCCTCGTAGAAATGAAAGGTCTGGCGCTCCAGAACCGCAAGGTTGTACCAGGCATCGGCCAGGCGCGGAAAGCGCGCCACGATGTCGCGATACGCCTTGATGGCTTCCGGCACCTTATTCGCAACGTGCAGCTGCGTGGCTTCACGCATCAAGTCATCGGGAGTATCTGTCAAAATCGCCCCTGCAATCACGAGATTTGCCGCGGAGTTTCCCACATCCTACTCGTCGCGACTATCGCTTAACCTGGGGCCGATGCGGTAATCTCCCGCATGGCCCGCGACTTACATGCCGACATGGACACGCTGCGAACGGTGCTGAACCTGGCGCAGAACCGCGATATCGAGGGCGCCGCGGCGCTCGCCGAAAAAACTTTGGCGAGCGGCTTCGAGCACCCGCTGCTGCTCAATGTGATCGCCACCCGCCTGGAGATGCAGGGTCGCCTGGTCGAGGCGCTGAAGCTGCTGGAGCGTGCGGTCGGCATGGCCCCGAATGACTTGGGAGCGCGCAGCGCGCTGTCGGTGTGCCTGCTGCGCATGGAGCGCGCGCCGGAAGCTCTACAGCATCTCGATGAACTGCTGAAACGCAACCCGCAGCTCGCCTTTGCCCACGCGAACCGCGGCAATGCGCTGATCGCGCTGGGCGCGCTCGGCGCCGCCGAACAAAGCCATCGGCGCGCCCTGGAACTAGAGCCCGGCAATCTCGCGGCCACGGTGGCGCTTGCCTCGATTGCGACCCAGCGCGGCGACCATGCCACGGCCCGCCGACACGCGCAGGAAGCGCTCGCCAAGGCACCGGGATTTCCCGACGCGATCTTGAGCGTGGCGGCAGCGGACTTATCGGAAGGGGACCACGCATCGGCGGAACGGATGCTGCAGCAGATCATCATCGATGGGCGCGCGAGCGATTTGGATCGTGCTCGGGCCACCTCGCTCTTGGGCGATGTGCTCGATTCGGCCGGGCGCTACCGGGAGGCATTCGAAGCCTACCAAACCAGCAATCAGGCCCTGAAGAACATCTACCGCCGTTTCGCCGACAGCGGCGCTCTGGCTTATGCGCGCAGCTTGTCCCAAGCGTTGCAGCGGGTGCCGGCCGAGTCATGGCGCCAAGATTCTCCTGAAGAAAGGACGGAGGGGCCGGCAGAACATGTGTTCCTGATCGGATTTCCCCGCTCAGGCACCACGCTGCTCGAAGTGGTGCTCGACGGGCATTCCCAGGTGGAAAGCCTCGAGGAACACGAACTGCTGACCGACGCGGTGCTGCGCTACATGCGCGAGCCGTTGGATCTCGAGGCGCTCGCGCGTGCCGGCGATGCCGAGCTCGAAACCCTGCGAGCCTCCTATTGGGATGCCGCGCGCCGCGGCGGCGCCACGCTTTCAGGCAAGGTCTTCATCGACAAATACCCGCTCAACACCTTGAAGCTGGCGTTGATCGCGAAGCTTTTCCCGCGCGCCAAAATCCTGTTTGCGGTCAGGGATCCGCGGGACGTGGTGTTGAGCTGCTTTCGGCGCCGCTTCAAGATGAATCCGGCGATGTTCGAACTGCTGACCCTGCGCGGCGCGGCGGCGTTCTACGATGCGGTCATGGCATTCGGCGCGACGGCTCGCGAAGTGCTGCCGCTGAACTGCCTCGAGGTCCGCTACGAGCAGCTGGTCGAAGACTTCGAGCCGAAGATGCGTGCCGTGTGCGATTTCCTGGCCATCGAGCCCTCGGCAGACCTTGCCGCGGTCGCCGAGCGCGCCCGGCAGCGTGAACATGCCACGCCGAGTACCGCTCAGTTGTCCAAGGGCATTACCAGTGCCGCCGTGGCGCACTGGCGCCACTACCAAGCCGAGCTCGCACCGATCGAGGCGACGCTCAAACCCTGGGTCGAGCGCTTCGGTTACTGAACGCGGTGCACCTTGTAGGTGTGATGCGAGGGCGCGAGCATGGTGAAGGAGCCCAAGGTGGCGCGTTTGATCTTGACCTCCTGACCGCTCGACAGCCACCCGTCATCATCCAACACCACCCAGGTCTGCCCATTGTCCAGCACCAGGGTCGAGCGTCCGAGCTGGCCGGTCGCCATCGAGATGATGCGCGCGGCTTCGCTCTTGGGACCCTGCTCCACGAAATGACGCTGTCCCGGGATCAGTCCGAAGTTCTTCGGATCGGCGACGTCGAAGACGGTGGGATTCGCGCCGGCCTGGGCGGTTGCAGCCGCCGCAGCGGGCGCCTGCGGCGCGGCCGGGGCCACCGGGGCTACAGGTGCCGATGGTGGGACGGGGGCCGCCGGAGCGATGGGTGCCTGTCGCGCGATGGGTGCTGACGGCGCTGGCCGAGTCGCCCCTTGCGCACTGGCCGCTGCCAGCGCGTCGAAGCAAGCCAGACGCGCATCGTTCGCCTTGATCGATGCACAGCGCGCCATGTCCTCGGCACTCGGCGCGGTAGCGCCCCAGCTAAGCGCAGGGGCAGCCAAAAGCAACATCAGGATTTTCATAGCGCGCCTCCCAGCACGCGGCCGTAGTAGGTTTGATACGCCTCGGTGGCCGCTTGGATCATGTCGCATTCCGCGGCGCTCAACAGCGGATTCCAGATGTCGAAGATCAGGATGGCGCGCGGCGTATCCGAGAGGTTCCATGCTTCGTGCTCGATGGTATCGTCGAACACCCAGGCCTCGCCCGGTTGCCATTCGCGCGTGGTCGAGCCCACCCGAAAGCCGCAGTTTGGCGGTATCACCAGCGGCAGGTGCACGGTGCAACGCGTGTTGGTGACCCCGGTATGCGGTGGAATGCGCGTGTTGGGATCCAGGATGGAGAAAAAGGCGGTCGGAGCGCGGCCCATGATGCGGCAGCGAGGCACGGTCTCCTCGAGCACTCGGGCGGTCACCGGACATTGAGCGATATGACCTTCGACCCGCTCGCCCTGGTTCCACAGAAAGTACGCGCTCCACTTGCGCGAACGGTTGAGATCGCGGAATTGATCGAGCGGCATGTGTTGCGGGAAGTCGATGTAGGGCTGCAGGCCTTCGCGATCCGACACCATCACCCGCAGCAGCTCCGCACGTATTTCATCCCCGGCCGCTTCGAATGCCTTGAGCCAGGGGAACAGCGAGCGGTCGAAGAACTCGATGGCGGGCAGCTGCGGAAAATACATCCAGGTGGGTTGCGAGTGATAAGCGCGCCGCTTGTGCATCAGGATTTCAAGACAGTGCTCGACGCGAGGCTCTGAAGCGCCGCCATGGCGCTCGCGCACTGCGGCGAGCGATTGCTCGAGTGCCGCGGCGAGCTGCGACTGGTCGGCTTGGGTCTTGGCGCGTGCGTCCTCGAAGGCATCCTTCAGGTGCGCGGGCACTTCGACGCCCGGCGGCAATGAGTCGAGGGCATTCTGATAGGAGCGCGCGGCATTGCGTGCATCGCCGGTCTCCTCGAGATATGCGCCTTTTTGCAGCAGCGCCGATACGTGCCGTGGCTCGATCGCCAAGGCCCGGTCGATGGCTTCGAGCTCTTCGGCCCGCCGCCCGAGCGCCTTGAGGCTGCTGGCCAGATTCGCCCAGAGCGCGGCACGCTTAGGATCTGCGCTGGTGGCCCGTGAGAAAAGCAGCTGCGCTTGTTCGGGGGCTCCGCGCGCCAGCATGCGGACGCCCAGCTCGTTCAACACCGCCGGATGATTGGGGGCGCGCTGCGCCACGTTGGCGAGCAGTTGATCCGACTCGTTTAGACGGCCGGCGGCGGCCTCGGCCTTGGAGGCCTGCAGTACGCGTAGAATCGTGGGTTCGTCGAGCGGGGCGGCGGCAGGGGAGTTCACGCGGACCTCAGGATGGCGGGCGAAGCCGCCATTGTATAACAGGCCATAAAGTGCTCCGTTGACTTAGCCGGCGTGGTTCGTCTTATATACGCCCGCTTGAAAGACTGCCCAAACAGCGAGTGGTTCATTTGACATCACATGCCGCAGCCGATTTGAAGTTGATGCAGGCCTCCATGCTGCTGGAGCGCGATCCGGCTGCCGCGGCCGTCCAGGCCGGCGAGATCCTGGGGCAGCTGCCCGATCACCAGGCTGCGCAGCTGCTGCTGGCGGCGGCGCGGCGGCGGTTGGGCGAGGGCGCTTCGGCTCTCGGACTCATCAGATCGCTTGCCGAGGCGAATCCCGATTCGGCGGTGCTGAAGCTCGAGCTTGCGCGTTGCTTTGTCGCGGCGGGAAATCGTCCGGAGGCGCTGGCGTCGCTGCGTGCTGCCGTGGGTCTCAACCCGAATCTGGCAGAGGCTTGGCGGGAGCTCGCAGGGTTGCACTTTGCGATGGGCGACACCCTGAATGGCGATCGGGCCTATTTCGAATTCAGCCGCCTGAGCCGCGACCCGCCCGAACTCACCGACGCGGTGGTTGCATTGAACGCCGGCCGGTTCGACACGGCGGAAAAGCTGGTACGCATCAGACTCCGGGAGGCGCCCGGGGACGGCAATGCGCTGTATCTGCTCGCCAACGTCGCTCTCAAGCGCGGCGATCAGGTCGAGGCGGAGCGCCTGCTCGAGCAATGTCTGGCGCAGCTGCCGGGTCACCCCGGCGTCCGTCACGACCTCGCGAAGCTGCTGCACGAGCAAGAGCGCAGCGAGGAGGCGCTGGCGCATATCGCGCGGCTGCGTGCCCAGGATCCGCAGAGTACCAGCCATCGTGTGCTCGAAGTGCAGGCGCTGCGCCTCGCGGGCCGCAGCGCCGATGCGCTGGTGCTGATGCGTCAGCTCAACGATGAGCAGCTGAGCGCCGAGAATCTGGTGATCCTCGGCAACCTGCTCAGGGAGCTGGGCAGGCAGGCGGAGGCCATCGCCCAATATCGACGGGCCATCGAGCTGCAACCCGGCTATGCCGAGGCTTACTGGGCGCTGGCGAACCTCAAGACTTATAGGCTCGGCGATGAGGACGTCGAGGCGTTGCGCGCTCAGATAGCCCTCTCCGGGCAGTCGGGCAACGCCGGACTGCATTTTGCGCTCGGCAAGTCCCTCGAGGACCGCGCGGATTTTGCCGAGGCGTTTGAACACTATGTACTCGGCAATGCCCTGAAGAGAGCGGAGCTCGACTACGATGCGGAGGCTACCGCGATCTATGCGGAGCGATGCGGTGCGCTCTACAGCGGGGATTTCTTCGCCGCGCGTTCAGGATGGGGCAGCACGCGCAACGATCCTATCTTCATCGTGGGCCTGCCGCGATCCGGCTCCACGCTGCTCGAGCAGATGCTCGCCAGCCACCCCTCCATCGACGGCACCCACGAACTGCCCGACGTGCCCCTGATGGCGTTACGGCTGGCAGCGCGATCCGACCTCGATCGCGGCGTCGAGTATCCGGAACGCCTTGGGCTTCTGCCCAAGGAGGAGTTCGAGTCGATGGCGTCGCGTTATCTTGCGCGCACCCAACAATACCGCTCCGCCGGCACGCCCTTTTTCGTCGACAAGATGCTGGGAAACTTCAGTCATCTCGGCCTCATTCACCTGATGTTTCCACGCGCGCTCATCATCGATGCGCGCCGCCATCCGATGGCCTGCGCGTTTTCCTGCTACAAGCAGCATTTCTCGACGGGGATGAACTTCAGCTACGAGCTGGGCGAATTGGCGGGCTACCTTAAGCACTATGCCCGGCTGCTCGAGCAATTCGACCAAGCATTGCCCGGTCGGATCCACCGGGTTTACTACGAGAAGCTGGTGGCCGACCCCCGCGGCGAGCTTGAACGGGTGCTTAAGCGCTGCGGGTTGCCGTTCGACGAGGCGTGTCTGCGCTTCTACGAGAACCCCAGGGTCGTCAAGACCATCAGTTCGGAACAGGTGCGGCGGCCGCTGTACGGCGATTCCCTGGAGCAGTGGAGAAATTTCGAGGCGTGGCTTGGGCCGCTGGCCGAGGAATTGCGTCAGCTCATCGCCGACTATCCGTTTTAGCCTTAGGTCTTCACCCAAAAAAAACGGCGGGCTTTTGGGCCCGCCGTTTGAGTCTCTTCGATCTTGTTGTTGTTGTGGTTCGGTTTAGAACTTCACGCTGACGTGCGCATACAGGAAGCGACCCAACGTGTCGTACGTACCCACCCAGGTGTTGTCGTTGCACGACGTATTCGGACAATCCGAATAGTTGCCGTTGGCGACGATGGGCGGAGCCTTGTCGGCGATGTTGTTGACACCAACGCGCAGGTTGATCCCGGTCGAGCCGATCGGCATGGCCGCCGACAAGTCGAGATAGGAGTACCCAGCGATGCGAGAGGCCGGTTCGAAGTAGGTCTGGCTCAACTGCGGATCCTGGCTCACGCGGTCCGACTGAACCGGGCCGATATAGCGCCAGCGAAGCAGCACGTCCAAACCCGCCCACGGCATTTGCCAGTCGGTGTTGAACACATGGCGCCAATGGGGCGTCGGCGCGTTGCAGGTCGTGCCGTAGTAGCCGGCGCAGTCGTACGAGGCCGGGAACTGAGGCAAATCCACCGGACGCGTGTAGAAGTTCATCACACGTGTTCCGGCCAGGTTCAACCCGATCTTGCCGAACTGCCCGATGTCGAAGTGGTAGCTGCTCGTAAGGTCGATACCCTTGGTCGAGATCACGCCGATGTTCTCTTCCTGCGCGTTCACGAAGTCCAGGTTGTTGAACCACAGCGAACCACCCGCGCCGCGATGGATCAGGCTGCACAGCTGTGCGTTGCCCGACAAACCGCAGTCGTTGATGATGGTGTTGGAACTCAACGACTCGATCGCGTTACGAATACGGATGTAGTAGTAATCGATCGAGGCCACGAGGCCCGGCACCGCGGTCGGGGTGACCACGAAACCGTAGCTGAACGTGTCAGCAATTTCCGGCTTGAGCGCGGTATTGCCCGACACCGAGGTATTGATCTGCGCGGCGGGGTTCGCGAGGATGTGGCCGTATTCCTGGGCCGTCACGCCGGTCTTTTCGCACTCGGCGAGCGACAGGGACGGCGCCGAACTCCAGCACGGATCGGCCGTACCACCGGCACCGACCACGCCCGGGGCGAACAGGTCGGAGACCGAAGGCGCACGCACCGCGCGGTTGTAGCCGCCGCGTACCTTGATGTCCTTGACCGGAGTCCATTCCATACCGATCTTGTAGGTATTGGTGTCGAACCCTGAGGTGTAGGACGAGTAGCGATAGCCGAGTTCCAAGGACAGCGATTCGGCCATGAACCGGTCTTCGATCAAGGGCATCTTCGCTTCGGTGAAGAGTTCCGACACATGGAAGCCGCCGTCGATCGGCGGCTGGGCGCCGTTGCCGCCCGAGGCAAAGCCGTTGCCGAAGATGTAGTCCGGGGTGAACTTGTAGCTCTCTTGACGATACTCGGCGCCGATTACGGCGTTCAAGCCGGAATTGGCCGAAGGCAGCTGCACGCCGTACTTGCCCAAATCCGCCGTGACCGAACCATCGACGATGTATTCCTTCGTGAGGATCTCGTAGCTGGAGGCCACTTGCAGATAAGCAAGCTGCGCGGCGGTGGTGCCGCCCGGGGACCAGAGGTTCCAGGGCACGCAGGCCGGATCGTCGCCGTTCAACGCCGAGCGGCAAGCCGGCTGCCCGTTGGGGCCGGTCACCACGTCCAACGCACGGTTGATCTGCTGAGCGCCCAAGAAGCCGCCCTCGATGTCGGACATCTGCGTGATGCCGACCTGCCCGTACACATCGTACGAGATCGCATCGTTGAACTTGCCTTTGAGGCCGACCACTTCGCGGAAGGCATCCGAGGTGTAGTTGTCGATACGCGGGCCGGCTTCGACCGCACGGCGCGCGGCGTACAACAGGATGTTGTTGCCGGTGACGTTCGGATTGCCGCCCAACGGATTGCCACCGCCGTTCGCCGGACCGAAGGTCGCCTGGTTGGCGGCGATGTTGGCGGGCGTACACATGGTGGCGACTTCATCGGCGGTCAGCAGCGGGTTCGAGCAGCTGATCACCGGCGTGCCGAACGCGAACAGGCCCGAGGGGCCGTAATTCGCGGACGAGGAGTTGCGGGCGAACATGAACTCCGAGTACGCGGTCGCGTTGTCGTTGATGTCGTAGTTCAAGAATGAACCGGCGGTATAGCGCTCGGCTTGACGCTGCAGGTATGACAATGCGCCATAGTTGTAGCCGTCGGCCGAGGAATACGGATCAAACTTCCCGTTTGGCGACACGGTGTTGTCGGACAGCAAGCCGAAGTTGCTGCTCGCGGTCTTGCCGAGTAGCAGGAAACGGCCCGTGGCGCTCGAGGAGGAGCCGCCGCACGAGAGGTGGTTTTTAGCGGCCGTCGTCGGCAGCGAGCCCGGGGTGTTCAAGGTGCAACCCGCGTAGTCGTACTGGTAGCCCACCGCCGGCTGGTCGCGCCGATAGGTGAAGTACACCGTGGCATTGCCCTTGCCGTCGGCGAAATTCGCGCCGGCGAGGAAGGAGATGTCCTTGGTGAAGCCCGCATCCACCGTCGAGTCCGGCGCGGGATCGCCCTGCGCCGTCAGATCCGCGAGGTAGGTTGAATTGCTGTTGCTGTGGCGACCGAAGCCGTAGTTCGCATCGATGCGCACACCTTCGAAGTGGGTGTTGAGCACGAAGTTCACGACGCCCGCGACGGCATCCGCGCCGTACACGGCCGAAGCACCGCCGGTGAGAATGTCGGCACGCTCAATCAAGTCGGCAGGGACTTGGTTGATGTCGGCGCTGTTGCCGACCAAGGGTCCGATGCCGGCGCCCGGCATCAAGCGCTTGCCGTCCACCAGCACCAAGGTGCGCTGCGAGCCCAGGCCGCGCAAGCTGACGGTGGCGGTACCGTTCGAACTGATCGACGTACCGGAACTCTGCTCGGCGACGACCTGCGGCAGGTTGTTGAGCAAGTCTTCGGTGCGGGTCAAGCCGGTCTGCTGGATGTCCAGGTTGGTCAAGCTGGTGACCGGGCTGATCGAGACCTCATTCGGCAATTGATTGAGGCGTGAACCGGTGACGACCACTTCTTCTAGTGACGTGTCGGATGCGGCGGCGCCGGCTTGAGCGGCGGGCGGAGCCGTTTGCGAGAACGCCATCGGAGCAACAGCGGTAGCGGCCGCCGCGGCTAGCACCGCGTGAACCGCAAGCTGCAGTTTCGGATTCCCCATTAATGTCTCCCTTCGTGAAAATCGGAAAATACGTACGTACAAGAGAACTGGACATCTCCTCGAGCGACCATGAAAAGTCGTGTCTTCGAGCGCCAGGCAAGTTGTGCGGCGATTAGACCATGTCAAATGGGTGTTGCCAAGCCGCGTCAGCGTGTAAGTTCCCTGCTCGGTGCATTAATTTTTTTGCCGATCTATGTCAGCTCGAGGCGCTTCTTAACGCTTGAGGCCGCAGGGATTCCCGTTCCGGGCAAGCCGAGTGCCATGGGAAGTGACATCGAAGGCCATGGCCAGGGTGTGGACACCGCCGGCGCAACGGTGTTGCATTCCTGCAACGATGCGAAACTCGTCGAAACTGAACGCAACCATAAAAAAGCCCTCGCCCGTGGAACCGGGCGAGGGCCTGAATCGGCTCTCTTCGCGAGCCCGGCGGTCTTTAAAGGCCGCCGACCACTTTCAAGGCGACGCGACGATTGGCGAGCCGTCCATCGGCGGTGCGATTGTCGGCGATGGGCTCCGTCTTGCCATACCCCTTCGCGGTCAGGGTGTTGGTGACGCCATGCTCCTTCAGATAGCTCATGACCGACTCCGCCCGGCGCTGCGAGAGGCGCATGTTAAGGGCGTCTGAGCCGGTATTGTCCGTATGCCCGTCGACCTCGATCACCATTTCAGGGTGATTCTTGAGCGTGGTGACCGCATACGAAAGCACCGTATCCGATTCGGGGGTCAGCTCCGCCGAGTTGGTTGCGAAGGTCACGCCAGGCAAGCGGATTTCCGTCTTGATGGTGCAGCCGTAGGCATCGACCTTGTCGCCCTTCGGGGTGTCCGGGCAACGATCGATCGAATCGGGGACTCCATCGCCGTCACTGTCAAGCGGCGGTGGCGGGGGCGGGGGCGGGGGAGGAGGCGGAGGAGGCGGCGGCGGGGGCTCCACTGCCACGGTCTTCGGCGCCGGCGGGGGCGGTGTCGGATTGCCGAAACTCACCTGCAGGCCCACGTTGATGAGCACATCGCCTGGATTTCTCGGGATGAAAGCGGTGTTCTGCGCCCATTGCCAGCGGTATTTGGCCTCGGTGCGCAGCTGCAAGCGCGTGGCGCCGGATTGGCTGCCAAGCGCGGTCAGAAGGCCGCCGCCGGCTTCGGCCATCCAGAAATTCTGATCGTTCGCACTGTTGCCGCCGATGTTGTCCTTGAGGTCGCCCATGCCTGCGAGCGCATAAGGGCGCACCCAGGCGGTGGGCGGCAGGATTTTGTAAAGCAGATCGAGCGAGGTGGCAAAGAGCTTCTCGTGGGCGCCTGATCCGCGGATGGAATACGAGTTCGGCGCGATCGCGACCTCCAAGGCGAAGTTGGCGGGGAGGTTGTAGCCCAGGCTTACCTGGTAGCCGACGTCGTCCTTGGAAACGCGGTGGTGATCCAGCAGGGCATAGTCGGCCAGAGGTGCGACGTAAAAGGCTCCGGTGTCGTCGTAGGCGTCGACGGCGTAGGCGAAGGGCGCCGACCAAACGGCTCCGAACGCAATGAGCGCAATAGTTCTTTTCATTGAGGTCTCCAGGTCATTCGCAGAAAGACAACAACGAATAGAGTTGCTGCAGGTGCGAAAGTTGCAACAAAACCCTAAAAATTCATCTATTTAGGGGATTGGTGGATGCGCCACGGCATCCGGTGTTGCATTTGAACTACATAGAGTGCGAATGTCTGTCAGCGATCCGCCGAATCGCATGTAGACCCGCAGGCGACCGACTGTCGGATGTCTTTTAGGGGCGCTTACGAAAAGCCGCATGCACGACGGTGTCGCCGACGCTGATTCCGAGTCGTGCCGCGGCGCCCCCATTCAATTCGAGCACCGCGTACTCGGGTCCCGGCGAGGCAATAATGTCTTCGGAAAAAGGCTTTGCGTTCGCCTTGATGTAATCGACGCGCCCGAAGCGATCCATGAAGAGCATGTCGAGTGGGATATAGGTGTTCTTCATCCACATCGCGACCTGCGGACGTACTTGGGGGAAGAGGAACAGCATGCCCTGATGCTCGGCCATGCTCTTCACGAACATCAGTCCCTGCTGATCGCGCTTGGGGGTGTCTGCGGTCCAGATCTTGAAGTTCACCACGTTGTTGGTCTGGGTGCGGATGGAAAGCATGCTCTGCGGGAACGCGCTCAATGGTTCCGGCGCCTCGTTCGCCGCCTGCGGCAAAGCGCTCGTGGCGGCGGTCAGCAGCAGCAGCGTGAGCGCGCAGAAGAGGTGCCCCGTTCGCATCGTCGACTCCAGTTTCTATCGGTGCAGGTTTGCGGAAGTGTGATCGGTATCGGGAGCAAAGTAGCTGACCGGTCCCGCGAACTCAAAGGTGCTCACCAGCACATCGCCCTTGCCCCGCACCGCGTGGGCCGGCTGCGTGCAGAACCCGCGTGCCTCCAGACGGTACACGTTGCCCCCGCCCGGCAGCCGCTTTTGCGTGAGCGAATCGACTGTGCAACGTGAATCGCCCAGGGTGCCGAAAATCTTGTCGGTGCCCTGTTCGATGACGGTGAGATTGGTGGCCACCTCCCGCGCCGGCTCGCCCGCGCGTACGCCGCTCAAGCCGAACACCAGCAGCAGATTCGGCTGCGAGCCGTCGCGCTGAAAGCTCAACCGCACCCCGGGCGGTGAATCTCGCGATTCGCCGTTGCAGTGGGTGCCGCTGTTCGGCCAGTCCAGATGCATTTCGATGTCGCCGGCGACCGTCGCGCGCAAATACCCATCGCCGCTGGCGAGGCAGCTGTCCTTGGCGAGCCCCGCCGTTGCCGGCTGGGCCTTCGTGGGCGCCGATTCTGGATGGCCGCAGCCGCAGAGTGCCGCGAGGGCGAGGGGGGCGAGGGCGGCGCGCGAAACGAAAGCCGGTATCATCGCGCCTATGTTGCCACGCCTAAGTCTCGGATGGTTGATGCTGCTGTGGGTGCTCGGCGGTTGCTCCCTGCTGCGCCCGCACTTCGAGCGGCCCACGGTGACGGTGGCCAGCATCGAGATGCGGCACGGCAACTTCCTGCAGCAGGCGTTCGCCGTAAAGTTCAACGTCGACAATCCCAACGAGCGGCCGCTGCCGGTGAACTCGCTGCACGTCGAAGTCAAGGTCGAGGGCGAACTCATCGCCAGCGGCGACTCGGACCGTGCCTTCGTGGTGCCCGCACAAGGATCGGCGCCCTTCGACATGACGGTCACCGCGAATTTGGCGCTCGCGGTGCTGAAACTCGGCAACAAGCTCAATCAGCATGCCGACAGCGTCGACTACGAGCTTTCCGGCAACGCCACCACCGCGCTGCCCTTCATGAGGAATCTACCCTTTCACCAGAACGGCAGTTTCTCCCTCAAAGGCAACTGATATTTAGCAACTAGTTGAATAGAAACAACTTTTCGCCCGGACGACTCTCTCGGCTGCCGAGCCTCTGATAAACTTGAGCACCAGAAATAAGCGCGGCTTCAAAACCTGAAGGAGCCGCTTGAAGGGTCCCATGGCTGCCTCGCCGTACGAACAACTGGAACAAGAGTTTCGCCGATTGCATGCGTTTCGCGGCGCTCTGTCGTTGCTGCGCTGGGACGCTGCGGTGATGATGCCGCGCGGCAGCGCGGATGTGCGCGGCGAGCAGCTGGCGGCCCTCGAGACCGAACACCACGCTCTGCTGACCACTCCGAAGGTGGCACGCCTGTTGGAGCGGGCCGAGGCCGGCTCCTCGCAGCTCGAGGATTGGTCGCTGGCGAACCTCCACGAGATGCGCCGCCAGCGCGATCATGCCATCGCCACGCCGCCGTCCCTGATCTCCCGCCTCGCCAAGGCGACCGCGCGCGCCGAGGTCTACTGGGTGGAGGCGAAGAAGGCGAATGACTTCAAGCTGTTCGCGCCGCACCTCGAGGAAGTGGTGCATCTGGTGCGCGACAAGGCCACGCTCCTCGGCCAGGCGCGCGGCCTCGCCCCGTACGATGCCCTGGTGGATGGCTTCACGCCCGGCATCTCCACCGCCGACATCGACACCATCTTCAAGGCGCTGTCGCGCAAACTTCCCGGCCTCATCAACGATGCCATCGAGCTGCAGTCGAAGAATCCGCCGCTGCCCATCAGCGGCAAGTTCGGCGTGGCGCGGCAGCGTTCGCTCGCCGTGGATGTGCTCAAGGCATTGGGATTTCCGTTCGACCGCGGGCGCTTGGACGAAAGCGAGCACCCGTTTACCGAAGGAGTGCCGGGCGACATCCGCGTCACCACCCGCTTCGACCCCATCGATCCCTTCTCGGGGCTCCTAGGCGCGGTGCACGAGACCGGCCATGCCATGTATGACCTCGGGCTTCCCGCCAAGTGGCGCGACCAACCGGTCGGCCGCGATCGCGGGCTCGCGCTCGAGGAGAGCCAGTCACTGTTGTTCGAAATGAATCTGTGCCGCAGCCGCCCGTTCGTGAAGTATCTGAAGCCGCTGTTGGACAAGTATCTGCAAGCCACCGGTCCCGAATGGGAGGAGGGCAATCTGTACCGCACCCTGATCCGGGTGCGGCGGAGCCTGATCCGCATGGACGCCGACGAGCTGACCTACCCGGTGCATATCATGTTGCGCTACGAACTCGAAAAGAAAATGCTCGAGGGGACCTTGCGCGTCGCGGACCTGCCCGAAGCCTGGAACGAGCACCTGGAGCAGCGCCTGAGCGTCCGGCCGGCCAACGACTCGGAAGGGTGCCTGCAGGACATCCACTGGGCCGTCGGGCATTTCGGTTACTTTCCCTCCTACGCCCTCGGTGCCGTGATCGCCGGGCAGTTGCTCGAGGCCATGCGCCAGGCGCGCCCGGCGCTCGACGAGGAGATCGCCGCCGGCCAGTTCGGCGGGGTCATGGAGTGGCTGCGGGACAATGTTCACGGGGTGGGTGCGCGCTTGCCGATCCAGGAACTGATAAAGCAGGCCACCGACAAGCCGCTGACGGCGGCCGCGTATCTGCGATACTTGGAGAGCAAGTACCTGGAAACGCCCTGAGAAGCGTTCTATGCATACCAGTCCCAAAATCTATTCGAACAACTTCAAGAAGCTTCAGGCTTCCCTGCGGGGCCTGGTGGGCAAGGCCATCGGGGACTACTCGATGATCGCCGACGGCGATCACGTGATGGTGTGCCTGTCCGGCGGCAAGGACTCCTACACGCTGTTGGATCTGCTGCTGTCGCTGCAGCGAAGTGCGCCGGTGGATTTCAAGATCACCGCCGTGAACCTCGATCAGAAGCAGCCCGGATTTCCGGAGCAGGTGCTGCCCGAGTATCTGATGGAACTCGGGGTCGATTACCACATCATCGAGCAGGACACCTATTCGGTGGTCAAACGGGTGATCCCGGAGGGCAAGACCATGTGCGGTCTTTGCTCCAGGCTCCGGCGCGGCGCGCTGTACCGCTATGCCGGGGAACATGGCATCACCAAGATCGCGCTGGGCCATCATCGCGACGACATCGTCGAAACACTGTTCTTGAACCTGTTCTTCGGCGGCAAGCTCAAAGCCATGCCGCCGAAGCTGCTGAGCGAGGATCACCGTCACATCGTGATCCGCCCGCTTTGCTACGTGCCCGAGGCGAGCATCGCGAAATATGCGAACGCGCGCGAATTTCCCATCATTCCCTGCACCTTGTGCGGCTCGCAGGATCAACTGCAGCGCGTGGCGGTGAAGAACATGCTGCAGGCCTGGGAGCGCGAATTTCCGGGGCGCATCGAATCGATCTTCTCCGGCATCTGCACCGTGTCCGCCTCCCAGCTCGCGGATCCGAAGCTGTTCGATTTCGCCGGACTCGATGCGAAGTTGCTGCGCACGCTCGATGTCGAGATCGCTTAAACCGCGGCATGTCCCGCGCTATCCCTGGGAGAAGCTCTCCGATGAGCAGCTGTTGAGCTTGCGGTTCTGCGATCTCAAGCTCTCGTTGCGCAAGACGCGGATCGAGGCCGCCGTCGAGCGCCTCTACGGCGAGCTCGAGCAGCGCGGGCTCAAGTTCCGTCCCCATTGCTGGCTGTCGCAGGAATGGTTCTCGCCGGACGGCATTCCGGGCATCGCCATCCCCTTCTATCTCGCCCACCCGCGCCTGATGAGTCTCGAGCGGCGCATGATGCGCGAGGTCGAGGGCGGCAATCAGAACTGGTTGATGCGGATCTTGAGGCACGAGGCGGGCCATGCCCTCGACTCGGCCTACCGCTTGCGGCGGCGCGGCCGCTGGCGCGAAGTGTTCGGTCCCGCCTCGCTCCCGTATCCCGAGGCTTACCGGCCGCGGCCGGGAAGTCGCCGCTTCGTGCAGCACCTGGGCGCCTGGTATGCGCAGGCGCACCCCACGGAGGATTTCGCCGAGACCTTCGCGGTGTGGCTCAAACCACGCTCGACCTGGCGGCGCGAATACCGCGACTGGCCGGCGTTCGCAAAGCTCACCTACATCGGGGAACTCGCGCAGGAGATCGGCCGCGCCAAACCCGTGGTGAGGGATCGCTCCACCATCGAGGCGGTGGCGCAGGATGCGCGCACCTTGCGTGAACACTACGAAGGCAAACGCGAACGCTACCTGCGTCCGCGCCGCTCGGGGGCGGACGAGCTGCTTCTCACGGTGTTTGCGCCGACACCGAGGAATCGCGCGGCGCTGCGTGCCGCGACGTTGCTGCGCGAGCTGCGCACGCCGCTGCGCAAATCGATCGTGCGGGCCGGCGTCTACAGTGACTACCTGGTGCACCAGGTCTTGAGGCTGATGATCTTGCGCTGCGATGCGCTCAATCTGTACGTGGCGGGCTCCAAGCGCGAACTGCGCTCGCATCTGCTGTGGATCATCGGCCGGCTTGCCGAGTCCTACGAGGACCGCCAGCTGCCGCGGGTGACGTTGTGAGCGGGGTGAAGAAACTGCGTGCGCTCGTGCTGGTGCACTCAACGCTGGTGCCGCCGGAGTCGCTCAAGGGATCCACGGAGAAGCAGATCGAGGAGTGGCGCACCGAGTACGATGTCATCAGCCATCTCAAGGATGCCGGGCATGAGGTCATGCCGCTTGGAATCAGCGACAGTCTCTCGGAGCTGCGCGGCGCGATCACCGAATGGAAACCGGACATCGTCTTCAATCTCCTGGAAGAGTTCGACGGCATCGTCACCTACGATCAGCACGTGGTGGCGTTCCTGGAGCTGATGCATCAGCCCTACACCGGCTGCAATCCGCGCGGCATGCTGTTGTCCCGCGACAAGGTGCTGTCCAAGCAGCTGCTCTCCTACCACCGGGTGCCGACGCCGCAGTTCATGGTGTTCCCGCGCGGCAAGAAGCCGCGGATACCCAAGAAGCTGCGCTTCCCCTTGTTCGTCAAATCCTCCACTGAAGATGCCTCGCTCGGCATTGCGCATGCCTCGGTGGTGGCCGACGGCAAGCAGCTCGCCGAACGAATCGACTTCATCCATGAGCAGACCCACTCCGACGCCCTGGTCGAGGAATACATCGAAGGGCGCGAGTTGTATGTCGGGGTGCTCGGCAATGAGCGCCTGAAGGTGCTGCCGGTGTGGGAAATGAGCTTCGGTTCGCTGCCGGAGAGTCTGCCTGCCATCGCGACCCGCAAGGTCAAGTGGGATCGGAAGTACCAGAAAAAATACGGCATCACCACCGCCGCCGCAGCCGAATTGCCGGACGCCACGCTCGCCCGCCTGGAGCAGCTGTCCAAGCGCATCTTCCGCGCGCTGCACCTCACCGGCTATGCGCGGATGGATTTCAGGTTGCGCGGCGACGGCGAACTCTTTGTGCTGGAGGCCAACGCCAACCCCAACATCTCGGCGGCCGAGGACTTCGCACAGTCGGCGCACAAGGCCGGCATGCGCTACGACGAACTGCTGGCCCGGATCATGAAGCTCGGTTCGAACTACAAGGCCGCGTGGCGCGCCACCGAGACCTGAAACCTTATTACGGTTGCGTCCAGCGGTTCAGCCACTTGAGCACCGTGTCGTACCACTCGATGCTGTCCGCGGGCTTCAAGACCCAGTGATTTTCGTTGGGGAAGTACAGCAGCTCGCTGGGAATGCCGCGGCGCTGCAGGGCGGTGAACACCCCGATGCCCTGGGTGTCCGGCACGCGAAAATCCTGTTGCCCATGAATCACCAGCATGGGGGTTTTCCACTGGCTGACGTGGGCGACCGGATTGAATTTCTCGTAGGCCGCCGGATTCTGGTACTCCGGACCGCCGAATTCGTGTTCGGGAAACCACAGCTCCTCGGTGCCGTAGTACATGCTGCGCTGATCGAGGATGCCGTCATGGCTCACCAGGCACTTGAAGCGATCGGGCCACTGGCTCGCGATCCAGTTGATCATGAAGCCGCCGTAGGAGCCGCCGAGCGCGCACATGTGATCGGCATCCAGCCAGGGATTCTGTTTGAGGGCGGTTTCCAGGCCCGCCTTCAGATCCTCGAGCGGTTTGCCGCCCCAGTCGCCGCTGATCGAATCGGTGAAGGCCTGCCCATAACCGGTTGAGCCGTGAAAATCGATCATCACGGCGGCGAAGCCTGCGCCGGCGAACGCCTGCGGGTTCCAGCGATAGCTCCAGGCGTTGCCGAAACTTCCCTGCGGGCCGCCATGGATCAAAAACGCCACCGGATATTTGTGGTCCTTCTTGAAGTCGACGGGTTTGACGAGGTAACCGAACACGTTCTCGCCGTTCCAGCCGGGAAAGCTGAACTGCGTGTACTCGCCGAGCTTGCGTTTCTCCAGCAGCGACTGGTTCAAGTGCGTGAGCTCACTTGCCCGGCCCCCGCCGAAGCCGACGGAATAAAGATCCGCAGGCCCCCCGAGGCTGCTCATGGCGTAAAACACCTTGTTGGTGCCGACGCTGAATCCTTCGACCTCGCCGGCGCCGGTGATGGCCGAGGCGCGGCCCGAGGCCACATCCACCGTCCACAGCGGCCGCTGGCCGAGGTGATCGGCGGTGGCGTAGAGCGTCTTGCCGTCGCGCGACCAGGCGAAGGCGGTGATGGAGCGGTCCCAATTCTGGGTGAGCGCGTGCTTGGCGAGGGAATGCAGATCGATCAACGCGAGATGGAACCGGTCGGCCTCGAATCCGGGGCGATCCTGCGCAAGATAGGCGAGCTGGCTGCCGTCGGGCGAGAAGGCGGGCTGCGCGTCCCAGGCGAGGTTGTCGCTGGTGAGATCCTTCGGCTTGGCGCTGCCGTCGGCGGGCGCCAGGTAAATGTCGAAGTTGGTGGACCAGGGCTCGCCCTGCATGCCGCGCACGGCAAACGCGACCGTGGTGCCGTCCGGGCTGATGGCATAGTCCTCGCGGCCGCCAAAGGGTTTGCCCGGGACGTCGCCCAGTCCGCCGCTGACATTGACCGGCGCGCCCGCGGTGCCGTCGGCGTTGAGCGGCATCGAGAAGAGCTGAGAGCGGCGCCCGTCGCTCCAAGCGTCCCAGTGGCGGATGAAAATGCTTTGATATAAAACGCCCGTGGCCTTGGCGTGCGATGTGGCGTCCAGGCGCTCCTTGGTGCAGGCGAGGTCTGCGCAATCGAGGAACACCTCCGCGCTGACAATGAGGCGCTCGCCCTTGGCGGAAACGCGGAAAGTGCCGACATCGAGGGGCAGCTTGGTGATTTGCAGAGCTTCGCCGCCGACCGAGGCGCGCCACACCTGGCTCGAACCGCCGCGGTTGGACAGAAAGTAGACGAAGCGACCATCGCCGCTCCATTGCGCCGCGCTCGAATTGTCGGCACTGTCGGTGAGACGCTGCGGACTGGCATTGCGCTTGGAGGTGTCCAGCAAAAAGACGCTGGTGCGCCCCTTGTTCGCCTCGAGATCGGTGCTGCGCGCGGTGAAGGCGACGTGCTTGCCATCCGGCGCCACGGCCACATCCGAAAGCCGCTCCATGCGCACCATGTCCTGCACCGAAAATGGCACGGCGTCGCTCGGCGCGGTCGCGGCCGAGAGGCTGATATGGGCGCAAAACAAGGCGACGATGGCTGCAGCCGACGCGGCCTTAACGATGTGAGAGGGCATGGTGGTTCTCATGGTCGAGTGTTTATGGGCCGATTATAGCTTTCCGACCTCATCGACGTCGGACAGTGGGTGGCCCTCGGCCTCGGACGCCTGCTGCCACTCCCTAAGCACCGGATCCTCGAGGGCGAAGGCCAGGTAGCTTTCGGCCGCATCGCTCAAAGCGGCGCCGTAGGTCTGAAAGCGAAAGCATACCGGGGCAAACATGGCATCCGCGATGCTGAAATCGCCGAACAGCCATGGTCCGCCCGTCCCGTATTGACGGCGGCAGTTCGACCAGAGCGCATCCACTCGTTCGACATCCGCGGACAGCGCAGGACTGGTAGAGACCCGGCGGCCGCGCGCGCGGACATTCATAGGGCACGCTTCGCGCAGCGCCGTGAAGCCCGAATGCATCTCGGCGGCCGCGGAGCGCGCCACCGCGCGCGCCACCGGATTGGCCGGCAGGCCGCGTCCGCAGAGCTCGGCCGCATACTCGCAGATGGCGAGTGAGTCCCAAATCTTGTTGGGTCCGACCAGCAGCACCGGCACCCGCCGCGAGGGCGAGATGGCCGCTATCTCCCTCTGGTACTCTGCGCCGTCGAAATGAATGGTGCGCTCCTCGAACGCAAAGCCGATCTTGCGCAGAAGCAGCCAAGGGCGCAGCGACCAGCTGGAGTAGTTCTTGCTGCCGATCACCAGTACCGGCGCGGTGGGCTTGATGGCGTTCATTGGCGCAATTTTAGCAGGCAAGAAAGCGCCGCGGCCGGCGAGGGACGGGAATGACTGAAGTGCGGGTTTTGAGCTTCGATCTCGACGACACGCTGTGGCCGATCGCGCCGGTGATCGTCGCCGCGGAGGCGGCGATGTGGCAGTGGCTTAGGAGCGAGCATCCTGAGGCCATGCGCGCGCACAGCATCGAGTCGGTGCGCGAGATCCGCGCCCGCATCGGCACTGAATTCCCCGAGCGCGCCCACGACATGACCTTTCTGCGCCACCGCGCGATCATGGAGCTGTTTGCGAGCGATGCGCGCGCCCAGCAATACGCCGATGCCGCCTTCGAGGTGTTCTTCGCGGCTCGCAATCAGGTGACGCTCTATCCCGAGGTGCAGCAGGTGCTCGAGAAGCTCCGCGGCCGCTTCCGCCTGTTCGCCTTGAGCAACGGCAATGCCGATCTCAAGCGCTGCGGTCTTGCGGATTTCTTCGATGGTCACGTAAGCGCCATCAGCGCCGGCGCCGCCAAGCCCGACGCGCGCATTTTCGCGCATCTTGCGCGCACGGCGGGCGTGTCCGCCGCGCAGGTGCTGCATATCGGCGATGATCCCTACACCGACGTGCATGGTGCGCGCGAAGCCGGCATGCAGGCGCTATGGCTCAACCGCGATGCCAAACTCTGGCCCGAAGCGCTCGGCGCTCTGCCGCGCACTGTTAAGAGCCTCAGTGAAATTCTTTCGCACCAATGAGATGCAGCGCTCATTAGCAGCGCATGGCATCGAGTGCTGATGGTAAAAACGCTACGAACATAGGCGTTTTCTGACGTCCAGTTCGCGTTTTTGGTCTTCACTCGCCCGCCCGATTGTCGATAGGATGGCTATCGAGTCGGTTGCGAGGATCAAAGCATGCTGACAGCGTCTGCGGGATCTTTGGTTGCGGTGAGTTCGTTGCGCGAATTCTTTCGTGATGCGTTTCACACCGCGAGCGAGCATCAGAAAGTCGGGATCGACGAACAGACCGAAGCTTACGTCGTCAATCTCCTAACCATGTTCTCGCGCGCCGACGCGCTCTACGAACAGACGCCCGACGGCCTGCGCATTCGGCCGCTGGCGAAGATGCTCGCCGATGCGCTCGAGGCGCCCAGCGAGGGGGCGCGGCAGCGCGGCCTGCAGCGCCTGGGCGATGTGTCGCTGTTCGTCGCCGGCTTTTTTGCGCGCAGTTTTGCCCGCAAGCTAATCGACATCGACTATCACATCGCCATGGGCGGCAATGCCTACAGCTCGCTCGCCGATACCATGCAGCGCTCCAGTTCCGGACGCACCATCGGCGGCGTATTCCAGCAGCTCGCCGAGAAGTTCCAGCGGCTGGTCGATGCGCTGAATGAAATCAGCGATCTCTCCTATCACTACAGCGACAAGGACATCCTGCGCCTCTACGAGATCTGGATGAAGACCGGCAGCGCCCGGGCGCAGGGGCTGCTCAAGCAGCTGGGAGTACAGCCAGTGAGCGTGGGTGGCGCGCGCCGGGAGCACTGATGAGCATGGTGCTGTCGGGGCTGCAGCGTCTCTTGGAGCGCCTCTACGACGTCGAGTACCGGCATGATGTGGCGGATTTCCTCATCACCGACCGGCGCACCCTCGATAAATTCAAGCCCGTCAACGACACGCGCGACCTCGACGAACAACTGCTGCTCGCCGAATCGGCCGATGGCGTCGGCATCGGCCTGTACCTGGATGCCGAGCTCCTCAAGAGACTGGAACGTACCGACCCCGTCGACGAGCTGACCGATGAGAATCTCGCCGACTTCTGCACGGCTCTCGAAGGGGTGAGTCATTTCGTGTACGCGGCCTGGCGATTGCACGCGGATCTACCCGTGTCCCTGCTGGAACTCGAGACCCAGGCCGAGGTGGACAAGTACGCCTTGACGGTATTCCTGCTGGGCCTGCAGCAGGGCGGCGCCTATCCCAAGCACGTTCACTCCCGTCTGTTCGATCGCATCTCCTTCGATGCGCGCCTCGCGGCAGAGCAGTCCGAGCGCTACCGTACGGCGCATGAGTGCGCGGCGCGCTTCTGCCGGCGGTTGGAACGGCGCTTCGTCAATCGCGGCGTTGCGCGCATCGAGGCGCTGACTCGCGAGCTGCGGAAATTCTATCGGTTGGGGAATCGCGAAAAGCTGAGGTACGCGATGGCCTAGGGGCTACTCTTCGCCGCCGTCTTTCTTCAAGTCGGAGTGGCTCTTTTTGATCTTCAGCCATTCGGACAGGCGCCGCAGATCCTTCTTCTTCGGGGCCGCATTGGTCTTGCCGAGCTTGCCGGAATCGTACGGGTCGTAACCCTTCTTGGTGCCTAAGGGGTTGCTGCGCACCGTCTCCACCGGGCTGGGCGCGTCATCGGCGAGCGAGAGGGCCGGGTGCTCCAGCTTCTGCAGCCGCGCGGTCGAGACGTCATCGCCGAAGGAACCGGTTTGCACCTGCCATTCCCATACCGCGTTGCCGCGATCGTCGAACTTGACCCGCCCCGTGGTGCGGTCGTCCTTGCCGTTGCGCGCGGTGCCCTCTCCGGGCGGGACGGCTTTGGAGTTGGGTTTTGAGTTATCTTGACTCACGCTACCTTTTTAAGACCTTACGACTTTAAGTCAATCTGGACTACAAGGAAGTTGGCGCGGCGTCACAAACGCAGTTCACACTGTGCCCTCAGCAGCGCCATGGCCGTTTTCCCGTCATTCCATTCGCCGCGCGCCACCTTCTCGATCGCTTCGACCAGGGGTAACCACTGCAGTTCCAGCTCCTCGTCCGCATCGGGATTTGCCTCACCTTTTCTGAGATCGCGGGCGAGGAATAAGTGAATTACTTCCGTAAAAAGCCCGGGGGCCGGCACGTACAGGCCGAGCGAATTCCAGCGCTCGGCGAGCACCCCGGTCTCCTCCTGAAGCTCGCGCACGGCGCACACCTTCGGATCCTCGCCCGCATCGAGCTTGCCGGCGGGAATCTCCCACAGGAAGTCCTCGATGCCGTGGCGGTATTGACGGACCATGCAGACCCGCTCTGCCTGATCCACCGCCACCACGGCCGAAGCCCCGGGATGGCGAATGAAATCGATGTCGTATTCGCGTCCGTTGGCATAACGCAGCCGCTCGGTGGAGAGCTTGATGACGCGCCCCGTGTGGATGTGCTGACTTCGGACCACCGTCGGTTTCTGCATGAATCGGGCTTCCTTCTCAAATGAATTCAAAGCTTAGGATGATGGCGGAAAGTGGATCTTGTGTGATCTGGTGCAGGGCGCGGGAGCCGTTAACTAGGCCATCCTGCATCACTTGGTTTTACATTTGCTAACGTATCTGGATATCCGTACAGTAATTCCGCCATGATGAAAGCCAAACCCGGCGCGTTCGATGCGCTCAATCCCTCGCAGCGGCGCGCTGCCACCTTCGGCACCGTCGTGCCCGGCAAAGGTGTGGAGGCGGGTCCGTTGCTGATTCTGGCGGGCGCTGGCACGGGCAAGACCGATACTCTGGCACATCGCGCCGCGCACCTGGTTTTAAACGGCGTCGATCCCGCCCGTATTTTGATGCTCACCTTCACCCGCCGTGCGGCTCAGGAGATGATCCGCCGCGCGCAGAAGATCGTCGGCGACATCCAGTCGGATCGCGGCAGGGCGGGGGATCGCAGCGTCGTCTCGCGGCTCATCTGGTCGGGTACGTTTCACTCGGTGGCCAGCCGCATCCTGCGGCTGTATGCCAAACATCTGAACCTGGACCCCTCCTTCAGCGTGCTCGATCGATCCGATTCGGCCGACCTTATGGATGTGGTGCGGCACGATCTGGCGCTCTCGGGCAAGGAGAAACGCTTTCCGCGCAAGGATGTGTGCCTTGCGATCTACTCCTACCGGGTCAACACCAAGCTCTCGCTCAAGCAGACGCTTGAGGAGCAGTTCGGCTGGTGCCGTGAGTGGGAGGCGGAACTCAGCAAGCTCTATCGCGAATACGTGGTGCGCAAGCAGAAGAACCGGGTGCTCGATTTCGATGATCTGCTGCTGTATTGGCACGCGATGATGCAGCAGCCGGCGCTCGCGCAGAACCTCGCCAAGAATTTCGATCATGTCCTCGTCGATGAGTACCAGGACACCTCCACCCTGCAGGGCGAGATCATTCACTCGCTCAAGCCCGACGGCAAGGGCGTGACCGTGGTGGGCGATGACGCGCAGGCCATCTATTCGTTCCGCGCCGCCGCGGTCGAGAACATCCTGGGTTTTGCCGAGCGCTACAAGCCGAAGGCCGACGTCGTGGTGCTGTCGCAGAATTACCGTTCGACCCAGCAGGTGCTCGATACTGCCAACGCGCTGATGGCCGACGGCGCGCGTCAGCACCGCAAGACCTTGATGGCGACGCGCAACTCCGCGCAGAAGCCGTCCTACGTATCGCTCGACGATCTGCAGGCGCAAGCCGAATACATTGCGGGCAAGATCCTGCAGACCCGCGAGATCGGCGGATCCTTGCGCAGGCACTCGGTGCTCTTCAGGAGCAGCCATCACAGCGATGTGCTCGAAGTGGAGTTCGCGAAACGCAACATCCCGTTCGTGAAATACGGCGGATTGAGGTTCCTCGAGGCCGCGCACGTCAAGGATCTGATGTCGGTACTGCGCTGGGCCGACAATCCGCGCAATTCGGTGGCCGGATTCCGCGTGCTGAAACTGCTGCCCGGCATCGGGCCGGCGACCGCCAAGGAGGCGCTCGATTACTTCGAGGCCCAGGGTTTCGAGGTGAAAAGCCTGCAGAATTTCGAGGGTGCGCCGCAGGGCGTGAGGATGGACTGGAAGCGCTTCTGCGCGTTCTTCGAAAAGCTCGCCGATCCGCAGACGCCCTGGCCGGGCCAGGTGGGACTGGTGCGCGAGTGGTACAAGCCGCACCTGGAACGCATCTACGATTCGGGCTGGACGCGCATGGGCGATCTCGAGCAGCTCGAGCATCTGTCGGTGAACCAGCCGACGCGCGAGCGCTTCCTGACCGAACTGACCCTGGATCCTCCGGTGCAGACCTCCGACCAGTCGGGCAACGCCAGCAAGGACGAGGATTACGTAACGCTCTCCACCATCCATTCGGCCAAGGGCCAGGAATGGGACATCGTCTACGTGCTGAATGTATCCGACGGCAACTTCCCCTCCGAGTTCGCCACCGGCAAGCCGGAACTTATCGAGGAGGAGCGGCGTCTACTCTACGTTGCGATGACGCGCGCGAGAAATGAACTTCATCTGTGCGCGCCACTCAAATTCCAGGTGACGCAGCAGCCGAAGACGGGCGACAAGCACGTTTACGGGGCTAAGAGCCGCTTCATGACAGACCGGGTGCTGGACAGCTGCGAGAAGGTCTCGATACGCACCACGGTGGGTGTCGACAGTCTGAAAGCCGGCGAGGATGCCACGGTCGACGTGGTCGCTCAGCTGAAGGAAATGTGGTGAGCGCACTTAACCCGCGGCGCCCTTTCGTGCGAAGGGTCCGTGCGTCCTCGATCAATCTCCGAATCGACTAGCGCGGACGCCTTACCAGCGTCGCGGGCCTCCGCCGCCTCCGCCTCCACCGCCGCCCGGCGGCTTCGAACGCGGCGCTCGTTCTTGAGCTTCATTGACGCGCAACGGACGGCCGCCCATCTGGAAGCCATTGGTCTGTTGAATCGCGTTCTGCGCCTCGCCCGACGGCATGTCAACGAATGCGAATCCCCGGGGACGTCCCGTCTCGCGATCGTTGATCAGTTTTACTGACTCGACTTTGCCGTAGCGCTCAAAGAGCCCGCGGACTTCGTCTTCCGTCGCGCTGAATGGCAGGTTGCCAACGTAAATCGTCGTCATCCAATTTGTCTCTCTAACGGTGCGTGCAGCACGGGTTATCCGAAACTGGTGTTCCCCATTCACACGCGGTTTCAAACGATCAGACACCGCCGCGCCAGTGCAACGTCGAGGCCTGTACCTGTTAAGGTCTGCACCCTAACGAAATTAGGGGACGGACCTACGAGGCGATGCTACGCCCGGGAATTTAAGATGGCAAACCCCTGCACGGGGCGAAATGAGCGGCTTATTCGCCTTCCAGATAGGCGTAACCGTTGAGTTCGTTCTCGTAAAAGCGCTTCACCGCCTGCGCCTCGGTCAGGCTCATCCGGCCCTCCTGCACGGCGCGCTCACAGTCCCGGGCAATCCTCGGATAGAGCTCGTCGGTGTCGTACTCCATGTACTCCAGCACCTTGTTGGCCGTATCGCCCTTGACGATCTCCTCGATCCACCACCCTCCGGACTCCTGCAACCGGATGTGCACCACGTGGGTGTCACCGAACAGGTTATGCAGGTCGCCCAAGGTCTCCTGATAGGCCCCCACCAGGAAGACTCCCATGTAGTAGGGTTCATCGGGGTTGAGTTCATGCACCTCTAAGGTGCGTTTGGTGATCCGCGGGTGCACGAAACGGTCGATTTTGCCGTCCGAGTCGCAAGTGATGTCGGCCAACACCGCGTTGCGGGTCGGTTTTTCGAGCAGGCGCTGGATCGGCATGATGGGGAATACCTGGCCGATGGCCCAGCTGTCCGGAAGCGACTGAAACAGCGAGAAGTTGCAGAAGTAGATGTCGCTCAGCAAGGTTTCGATGTTCTCGAGTTCCTCGGGAATCCGATCGAGCTTGCGGCAATAGTCCCTGATCTTCGTGCAGGTGGCCCAGAACAGCTTCTCGGCGAGACCCCGAAACTCCAGCGACAGGTAACCTATGTTGAACATCTGCAGCGCCTGCTCGCGGGCCTGCAAGCCGTCGTGGTAGCACTCCACCAAGCGCCGTTCGTTGACCGAGCGGAAACTGTCGAACAAGTCCCGCACCGGGGTCGGCAGCTCCTCGGTGCCGTGGTAGTCGTCGGCCGGCCTGCCGGTGATCTTGAACTCGTCGAGCTTGGATGAGCCCAGGGTGTCGAACACCAGCACGCTGTGATGGGCGGCAATGGCCCGTCCCGATTCGCTCACGATCATCGGATGCGGCACGTCGCGAGCATCGCAAACGCTCTTGATGCGGTACACCACATCGCTCGCGTACTCGTTGAGCGTGTAGTTCATGGAGGATTCGTAATTGGTGCCGCTGCCGTCGTAGTCGACCCCGAGCCCTCCGCCGATATCGATGTACTTGAGGCCCGCGCCCATGAGCTTCAACTCCGCATAGACGTGGGCGAGCTCGTTGATCGCATCCTTCACGCGGCGGATGTCCTGCAGCTGGCTGCCGGAGTGACAGTGCACCAGCTGCAGGCAGTCGAGCATGTTGCGCTCCTTCAGGAGCGCATGCAGATCGAGGATTTCGCTGATGAACAGGCCGAACTTCGACTTCTCGCCGGCGCTCTCGCGCCAGCGGCCCGCCCCTTCGCTTGCGAGCTTCACCCGCACGCCGATCTTCGGGCGCACGTTGTAGCGTTCCGCATGCTTCAGGATGAGGTGAATTTCCTCGTAGTTCTCCACTACCGGGATGATGGTGCGCCCGAGCTTGGTGGCGAGAATCACCGCTTCGATGTAGCTGTCGTCCTTGAAGCCGTTGCAGATCACCAGCCGGTCGGGCGCATCTTCGGTGAGCGACATGACCGCGAGCAGCTCGGGCTTGGAACCGACCTCGAGGCCAAAGCCGAATTCCTTGCCGTATCGGTACACCTCTTCGACCACCAGACGCTGCTGATTCACCTTGATCGGGAATACCGCCGCATAGCGATTCTTGTATTCGTTCTCGGCGATGGCGTTGCCGAAAGCCTCGGCGAGGTGGCGCAGGCGGTGGGCGAGAATGTCGGAGAAGCGGATCACCACCGGGGTGTGCAGGTCGCGGGCCTTTAAGCCCTGCACCACCTCGAGCAGATCGATCTCCTGCCTCGGGTCCATGTTGGGTCTTATGACCACGTGGCCCTGTGCGTTGATCGAGAAGTAACCCTTGCCCCAGGCTTCGACCTGGTAGAGGTCCTGTGATTCCTCGACCTTCCACGGCAGCGTGACGGGAAGCGCTTTGGCGGGTGTGTTCATGAGCCGCGCACGATAACAAATTGTGGCGTCATGTAAATGACGACGCCGTCCCTCTTTTCCCTGGCGGATTGCCTACGGCGACTCGCCGCGCCGCACCGGTCTTTGCGCATCGCGGATCCATTCGCTCCAGGACCCGGGATAGAGTGCCGCGCCGGTGAGTCCGGCCACCTCGAGGCTCAGGAGATTGTGGCAGGCCGTGACGCCGGAGCCGCACATGGCGACGACCTCGGTGGGCCGATGCGAGCCCAAGCGCGCCCGCCAGCGGCGCTGCAGTTCTTCGGGCGCGAGGAACTTGCCGGTCGCGTCCAAGTTTTCGCCGAACGGGTGATTTAAGGCGCCCGGCACGTGCCCGGCCACAGGATCGATGGGCTCGATTTTGCCGGCGTAGCGCTCCGCGGCGCGCGCATCGATGAGCAGGTGCCGACCGCTGGCCAACGCCGCGGCGAGGTTCGCGGTGTCCACACTGGGCACGCTGCCCGGGCGCGCCGTCAGGGGCGTGACCGGCGCCGCCCGGCCGGATCCTGTCTCGATGGCGCCGCCGGCGGCGAGCCATGCCGCGTAGCCGCCATCGAGCACTGCCACCGCGTCGTGGCCCACCCAGCGAAGCAGCCACCAGAGCCGCGCGGCGTAGGAGGCGTTGGCCGCATCGTAGGCAATGACCTGGATGTGCGCGCCGACGCCGAGCTCGCCCATCCGCCGGGCGAAGACCCTAGGATCCGGCAGCGGGTGGCGGCCGCTCGCCGCCGTCACGGCCGAGGACAGGTCCTGATTGAGATCCGCGTACTGGGCCGTCGGGATGTGACCGGCAAGGAAGGCGGCCCGACCGGCGTTGATATCCTGAAGGTCGAAGCGACAGTCGATGATCGCGAATTCGCCGCCGGCAGCCCGCCGGGACCTCAGGGTCGCGGCGTCGATCAAGGTGTGGTGGGACATGGAGCCGAGCTTAGCGCGCCGATCGGGTAAGTTCATCCGCTACAATCCGCTCCCATGGCGATCACGCTTTATTGGGGCAGCGGCTCACCGTTCGCATGGCGGGTGATGCTGGCGCTCGAACACAAACGGCTGCCGTACGAGTCGGTGCTGCTGCATTTCGACAAACAGGAGCATCAATCGCCGCAAATGCTGCGCATGAATCCGCGTGGGCGGGTGCCGGTCCTGAAGGATGGCGACTACGTGGTGTTCGAGTCGGTGGCCGTTCTTTACTACCTGGACGTCAAGTACAAGGATCCGCCGATCTTCGGGCTCACGCCCGAGGAGGCGGGCGTCATCATGAGGGTGATCTGCGAGTTTCAGGCCTACGCCGAGCCCTCGCTCCACACCATCTGCAACGCCATCTTCGAGGGCCGCGTCCGCGAGGAGTACGAGCAGCTCACCGATGCCATGCACATCGTGGGGCGCGAGGCGCGCACCATCGAAGGACGTCTGAGCAAGGAGGAGTGGATCGTGGGCGCCAACTACTCCGCCACCGACATGGTCATCTTTCCGTGGATTCAGCTGTTGCGCCGCGCCCTCGACAAGCCCGGCGCTGCCGAACTCGGCGCGCGCTTCCTGCCGATGGAGCGCAACTATCCGGCGCTCGCGCGTTGGATCGAGCGGATCGAATCGCTGCCTGGATACGAAAACACCTATCCGCCTCATTGGCGCGACGGCTGACTGTTCTTAACCCGGCAGCTTGAGCATTCGTCCAGCCGACGGTAGTCTGGCCGCGCCTTACGACCCCGGGGGCGATTTTTCCGGGGCGCTAAACCTTAAGAAGGAATCGAACCGTGACAAGAGTGTTGGGAGCGCGTTTATGAACAACCACGAAGTGCATGTGAAATTTCCGGGCAGGATCGTGATGGTCGGCTTCGGCAGCATAGGGCAAGGCATCTTGCCACTGATCTTGCGTCACATCGGCACTTCGTCTGAGCGCATCAGCATTGTCACGGCGGAGGACAAAGGGCAGGCGGAGGCGAAGGAGTACGGCGTGAAATTCGTGAATTCGCCGCTCACCGAGGGCAACTACCGCAAGATTCTGGAGTCGCTGTTGAAGGAGGGCGATTTCCTCCTCAATCTGTCGGTCGATGTCTCGAGCGTCGCGTTGCTGAAGCTCGCGCGCGAGCGCGGCGCGCTCTACTTGGACACCTGCATCGAGCCGTGGGCGGGCGGTTACACCGATCCGAACGCCTCGGTCTCGGCGCGCAGCAACTACATGATGCGTCACGAAGCGCTGAAGTTGCGTGCGCCAAACACGCCCACCGCCGTGCTTACCCACGGCGCGAATCCGGGTCTGGTGTCGCACTTCATCAAGCAGGCGCTCCTCAATATCGCCAAGGACACGGGCGTCGAGGCGGGCAATCCGAAGGAGCGGGCGGCATGGGCGAAACTTGCCCAGACGCTCGGCGTCAAGGTCATGCACATCGCCGAGCGCGACACGCAGGTTTCGGAACGGCCGAAGCAGGCCAACGAGTTCGTGAACACATGGTCGGTCGACGGCTTCGTGAGCGAGGGCGCGCAGCCGGCGGAACTCGGCTGGGGCAGCCACGAGAAGCACTTCCCGGCCGACGGCGGCCGCCATACCGAGGGTTCGGGCTGCGCCATCTATCTTAATCGCCCGGGCGCGAGCACCCGGGTGCGCACATGGACGCCGAATGCGGGACACTTCCACGGCTTTCTCATCACCCACTCCGAGGCGATCTCGCTCGCGGACTATTACACGGTGAAGGACGGCGACAAGGTGCTGTATCGGCCGACCTCGCACTACTCCTATCATCCGAGCGACAACGCGGTGCTCTCGGTGCACGAGTTCGCGGGGCGCAACTGGCATCTGCAGGACCATAAACGCATCATGAACAGCGAGATCAGCGCCGGCATCGATGAGCTCGGCGTGCTGCTCGCCGGCCACAAGAAAAATGCCTATTGGTACGGCTCGCAGCTCTCGATAGCCGAGGCGCGCAAGCTCGCCCCCTACAACAGCGCCACCAGCCTGCAGGTCACGGTTGCCGCGCTTTCGGGGATGATCTGGGCGATGGAGAACCCCCGGCGCGGGCTGGTGGAACCCGACGAGATGGACCACGAGCGGCCGCTTTCGATCTGCATGCCGTACTTGGGTCCGGTCGTCGGCAAGTACACCGACTGGACTCCCCTGTATCAGCGCGGCGAGCTGTTCAAGGAGGATCTGGATAGCGCCGACCCCTGGCAGTTCAAGAACGTCCGGGTCATGTAGCCGGCTTCAAGAGACGATAGTCGATGGCGACCACCGTCAAGGTGGTCGCCCCTCCCGGCAAGCTGATCTCGACCGCCTCGTCCAGGCGCTTGCCCATCAAGGAGCGCCCCAGCGGCGAATCCATGCTGATGTAGTCCTCCGCCATGTCGAACTCGTCGGGTCCGACGATGCGATACCAGCGCAAGTCCCCCTGCAGATCCTCCAGCTGCACCCAGGCGCCGAAGAACACGCGCTGCGCATCGCGCCGCCCCGCGCTTGGATCGACGATGGCCATGCCCTCGAGGCGCTTGCGCAGGAACCGGACGCGCCGGTCGATTTCGTGCAGCCGCTTCTTGCCGTAGGTGTACTCGGCGTTCTCGGAGCGATCGCCCTGCGCGGCGGCTTCCGAGACCGCCTGCGTGACACGCGGGCGCTCGATCAGCCAGAGCTGGTCGAGCTCCTCTTTCAGGCGCTGCGCGCCGGCCGGCGTTATGTACTTAGATCCCGGGATGACGGGTGGGCGATACCTTGACACGGTGCAATATTAACCAGGCTCGATTCAGGACGTGAAATGGATCGAATGCGACTACAAGCGACTGAGCGCTGTTTCACAGAATGCCAAGGCCCCCCAAACATAAGCTTTGTCCCATGAGCGTCAAGTACTACACCCACTTCATAGCCCATTCGGAAGATGCCGTTGAGTACAACGAGTACCGCGGCGTCGTCGAGTTGCTCGGTCGCACACGCAATGTCCAGGGTGATCGCGAAATCGCGCGCATGTTGGCGCGCAGCTTCGATCTCGAGGAGAACGACATCCAAGTGCTGCAGTGGGACCAGCTCCACTAACCGGTATCCCCTAGCGGGCTTTACTTCCCTTCATTGAAGTCCGCATCTCATGCCCCGAGCGACCCTCGGGGCTTTTTTTTGTCAGATGGTAGACTCATCCCTGGGTTAGGCTTCGCCATCAGGAACTACAGGGGATCTTAAGGATGAAGTGGACCATTGCGCTCGCCGCTTGCGCGTTTCTGCTGTCAGGTTGCGGCTATAACAACATTCAAGTGCAGGACCAGCAGACCAAGGCCGCCTGGTCCGAAGTGCTGAATCAGTACCAACGCCGCGCCGATCTGGTGCCGAATCTGGTCAACACCGTCAAGGGTTACGCCGCCCAGGAGCAGACGGTGCTTCTCGGGGTGACCGAGGCGCGCGCCAAGGTGGGCTCCATCCAGCTCTCGGCCGATGCGGTCAACGATCCGCAGGCGCTGAAGAACTTTCAGGCCGCGCAGTCGCAGTTGAGCGGTGCCTTGTCGCGGCTGCTCGCGGTGACTGAAAACTACCCCGACTTGAAGTCCAACCAGAATTTTCGGGACCTGCAGGCGCAACTCGAAGGCACCGAGAATCGCATCACCGTGGCGCGCAACCGCTATATCCAGGCGGTGCAGAACTACAACCTGTCGGTGAGGACCTTCCCGGCGAATCTTACCGCCATGATGTTCGGCTACAAGGAAAAACCGAACTTCACGGTGGAGAACGAAGCGCAGATCTCCAAGCCGCCCACGGTGGACTTCGCGCCCGCGGCCGCGCCGGCCTCCGCCGCACACTGACATGAGGTTCGCCCGCGCCTGGGCATTGCTAGTCTTACTGGCGGGCTTCGCCCACGCCGAGGTCGCGGTCCCGCCGCTCACCGGGCGGGTGGTGGATCTTACCGGCACCTTGTCCGGCGCCACGGTCGCCAACGTCGAATCGAAGCTCAAGGCGCTCGAGGATGCCAAGGGCGCGCAGCTCGCGGTCCTGATCGTGCCGACCGTGCAGCCCGAGGAGATCGAACAATTCGGCATTCGCGTCGAGGATGCCTGGAAGCTCGGTCGAAAGGGCGTCGACGACGGCGCCTATCTGATCATCGCCAAGGACGATCACCGGGTGCGCATCGAGGTGGGGCGCGGACTCGAGGGTGCGCTCACCGATGCCACCAGCAATCGCATCATCGAGGAGGCGATAACGCCGCGCTTCAAGAGCGGTGATTATGACGGCGGCATCGAAGCCGGCATCGACAAGATGATCGCGGTGGTGAACGGCGAGCCGCTGCCGGCACCCGATCATCGCTGGGAACGCAGCACCGGCAATTTGGGTTCACTGCTGCCGATCCTGCTGATCGGGGTGTTTGTGGCGAGCGGCATCCTGCGCAGCATCTTCGGCAGGTTGTTCGGCGCCGTCGTCACCGGCGGTCTCGGCGGCATGATCGTCTGGTTTCTCACGCACTTGCTCGCGATCGGGTTCGGCGCCGGCCTCTTCGCCTTTGTATTCGCCCTGTTGTCGGGCGCCACGGGGCGCGGCTGGACCTCGGGTGGCGGCTGGGGCGGCTACGGCGGAGGTTTCGGAGGAGGCGGTTTCGGAGGAGGCGGGGGCGGCGGGGGCTTCAGCGGAGGAGGAGGCGGGGGCGCGGGCGGCGGCGCTTCCGGAAGCTGGTAATGCAATTCGCACGGCTGCTTCGTCACATCGCGACGCCACATTGGCGCACGCGACTGCTGTTTCCAAAAGCCACGCTCGATGCCGTCGAGGAAACCATTACGCGGACCGAGCGCGCGCACGGCGGCGAAATCCGCTTTGCCATCGAGACCGCCCTCACGCCCTCGCACATTTTGCGCCGCATCGCACCCCGGGAACGGGCGCGCGAGGTGTTTGCGCATTTGCGGGTCTGGGATACCGAGGCCAACAACGGCGTGCTCATTTACGTCCAGGTGGCCGACCGGCACGTGGAAATCGTCGCCGACCGGGGCTTTGCCGGGCGGGTCAGCGAGGGTGAGTGGAACGCGGTGTGCCGGCTCATGGAAGAGCACTTCCGCGCTGGCCGCTTTCAGCAAGGCGCCATTGCCGGCGTCGAGGCCGTGGGTACGTTACTAGCTCGTCATTTCCCAGCTAGGGCCCAAGCGAGCCCCCGCGCGCACAATCAATTGCCTGATCGACCGACTTTGCTGTAGATAGTCTTGATGTTTCGTTCAAATCGTAAGGTTTTCCGCCCCTTAGGTTTCTGCTCCTGTGTCCTCGGCGCGACACTGGCAGGATGTTCCCTGTTTCATCCGGTTCCCAAGGCACCCCCTCCCGTGGTCAGCTTGGCGCCGCCGCCGAAGCCGCAGCTGCCCCTGCCTACCGCCACGCATCACTTCACGCTCGATCCGAACAGCGACATGGTGGGCTACGTACAGCGCGTGATCGTCGGCAAGGACGACACCCTACCCGACATCGCACGGCGCTTCGACGTCGGCTACGAAGAGATGGTCACGGCCAATCCGGGCGTGGACCCATGGCTGCCCGGCGTGGGACGCGAGGTGGTGGTGCCGACGCAGTTCATCCTCCCGGCGGCACCCCGTGAAGGGGTGGTGGTGAATGTGGCGGAAATGCGCATCTACTACTTTCCGCCGCACAAGAAGAATGAGCCCGCGACGGTCTACACCCATCCGATCGGCATCGGCAAGGTCGGCTGGAAGACGCCCGAGGGCACGACCAAGATCGTGGCGCGCGTCAAGGATCCGGTGTGGGTGGTGCCGAAGTCGGTGCGCGAGGAGCATGCGGAGGACGGCGAGAAGCTTCCCGCCACCGTGCCTGCCGGTCCCGACAATCCCTTGGGGGCCTACGAGTTCCGCTTAAGCTGGCCGAGCTATTTGATTCACGGCACCAACAAGCCCTACGGCGTCGGCATGCGTTCGAGCCACGGCTGCATGCGCCTCTATCCCGAAGACATCGCGGTGTTCTACGACCTGATTCCGATCGGCACCAAGGTGACGGTTGTCAATCAGCCCTACCTCTTCGGCTGGAAGGACGGCACGCTGTACATGCAGGCCTACTCGGTCATGGAGGACGACTCGCGCAATTGGAGCAAGGACCGGGAGAAGCTGCTCACCAAGTTGGTGAAGCCGCAGCTGCGGCAGAGCATTGCCGCACACGATGCGGAGATCGACTGGCAGCGGGCGGGAGATCTCGCCCATTCGCCGCGCGCGCTGCCGGTGCCCATCACCGGCGCTCAAGAGGGCGTCGAAGCGGTCGCGAGTCAGGCATTGCTGGTGGAGAACTCCCTGCCGCAGGGCTCGAACTGGGATGGCAAGAGCGGCCTACTGGTCGACGAAAAGACCTTCAACGACCTGGTCGGCGGGCGTGAGAAGAACACTCCCCCGGCAACGCCGCCGGACGCCCAGACGCAAGCCTCCGCCCGATAGGAATAAAACCATGCGTGACAGGATTCTGGGCGCGGCGCTCGCACTGGCGAGCGCCCATTCGCTCGCGGCCGTGCCGAACAACGTGTTGGGCGCCATAGATCCCGAGTTCGACTACCACTCCTACGCCAACACGGATCAGTTCCGGGTAACCCATCTCGAACTGAACCTGCGCATCTACATGTCGCAGAAGGCCATGGATGGAGTCGTCGGGCTGCAGTTGAAGCGTCTCGATCCGGACGCCACTCAGGTGGTGCTCGATACCAAGGGATTGATGATCCAGGATGTCAGCGAGAAGACCAACGACATCATCGGCGCCACTTCCAAGACCGAGGCAACCTGGGTCAGCCGGCCTTTTCACGTCGAGAAGCCGGATCCCATCTTGGGCAGCGCGCTCATCATCGATCTGCCGCGCTCGAAGAAAAGCACCCTGGTCTTGAAGATCCAATACGAGACCACCGAGGCGTCCTCGGCGCTGCAGTGGCTGGACGCGCACCAGACGGCCGGCCAGAAAAAGCCGTTTCTGTACACGCAGTCGGAAGCCATCGGCGCACGCTCCTGGATACCGCTGCAGGACACCCCGTCGGTGCGCGCCCCTTACGAGGCGACCGTCTACACGGACGAAGACCAGCGGGCGGTCATGAGCGCCAAGTCCGATCCGAAGGAACACCGCGGCGAGTACCACTTCGTCATGGATCAGCCGGTGCCTTCCTATCTCATCGCCCTCGCGGTGGGCGACCTGCGCTTCCAGGCCACCGGGCCGCGCACCGGCGTGTGGGCCGAGAAGTCGGTCCTCAAGGAGGCGGTCAAGGAGTTCGCCGACACCGAAGCGATGATCCAGGCGAACGAGAAGATGTTCGGACCGTATCGATGGGAACGCTACGACATTCTGGTGATGCCGCCGAGTTTCCCGGTAGGCGGCATGGAAAATCCGCGCCTCTCGTTCATCACGCCGACCATCCTGGCGGGAGACAAGAGCCTGGTGTCGGTCATCGCCCACGAACTCGCGCACTCCTGGGCGGGAAACCTCGTGGGCAATGCCACATGGCGGGACCTCTGGTTGAACGAGGGCTTCACCGACTACATGCAGAGCCGCATCATAACGGCGGTGTACGGCGCGGAGCGCGCCAACATGGAGGAGGTGCTCGATCTGAATTCGCTGCGCGAGGATTTAAAGACCCTGCCGCCCAAGGATCAGGTGCTCGCCGTCGATCTGCGCAACCGCAATCCCGATGAAGTGTTCAGCGAGGTCCCCTACGAGAAGGGCAGACTGTTCCTGAAATTTCTCGATGCCAAGTTCGGGCGCGAGCATTTCGATGCCTTCTTGCGGGGCTATTTCGATCACTTTGCCTTCAAGGCGCTCACCACTTCGCAGTTCGTGAAATATCTGAAGGAGAACCTGCTCGACAAGTACCCGGACACGGTGAGCGCTGCGGAAGTGGACCAGTGGGTGAATGGGCCCGGGCTGCCGGCCTATGCGGTGCTGCCGAGCACGCAGATGTTTGCAGTCGTCGATCAGACGCGCACCGACTGGCTCGCCGGCAAGGCGGCCGCGGGCAAGTTCGGCAAGGATTGGGTCACGCAGCAATGGATCTACTTCCTCGACAATCTGCCCGCCACGCTGGCAAGCGCGCAGATGGCCACGCTCGATCAGGCTTACGGTTTGACCAAAAGCACCAATGCCGAGATCGAGGAAAGCTGGCTGAAGGTGGTCATAGCGCACGACTATGGTCCCGGCAAGGCGCGCCTCGAGTCCTACCTCATCAATGTCGGGCGCCTGAAGCTGGTGCTGCCGCTCTATCAGCAACTGGCGAAGACTGAAGCCGGGCGCGTACTTGCCAAGCGCGTCTACAAGCAGGCGCGTCCTAACTATCACGCCTACACGGTCAGTGCGATCGACGCCCTGATGGAACCGGACTCGGACAGCGACTGATGATGAGCGAGTGGCTGAAGGTGATGCTCGAGGAAATCGCGCGCAAGAAGAGCGAGGCGCAAGCGGCGCTCGCCGAGGAACAACGCCGCGGTGCGGATGTGGTACAGTCCACCAACCCCGCCCCCCGGAAAGAGATTGGTGACGCCGAGTAACGTAGGGCTCCAGGTCGAGGAAGAGCGCGGCCCGGATCAATCCATCGCGCGTCTCGCCACGGCGCGCACCGCTTTCGTCGGCCGCACGCTTCGCGGTCCGGTCAATCGCCCAGTCGTCGTCAAGAATTTCTCCGAGTTCCAGCATGTGTTCGGCGGTTTATGGCAGCCGAGCCCGTTGGGCTACGCCGTCGAGCAGTTCTTCGACAACGGCGGCCGCGAAGCCATCGTGGTTCGCGTCGTGAATGGCGCGCGTGCCGCGACGCTCACCTTGAATGCGGGCTCTGGCAACCTCAAGCTGCAGGCGCTGCGTCCCGGAACGCGCGAATTTCTGCGCGCAAGCGTCGACTACGACAACATTCCCGACGAATCGCCGGAATGCTTCAATCTCACCGTGCAGCGGGTCAAGGCGCCGGGCACTGCGCAGGTCGAGGATCAGGAAATCTTCAGGCGCGTGTCCGTGATGCCGGGGAGCGAGGCGTTCCTGCCGCAGGCGCTGTCGGCGTCTTCCCTGGTACGGGCGATCGGCGCATTGCCCGGGAAACGTCCGGATCGAACCCTCGATCCCGCGAGCGGGTTGGCCACCGCCTATGTTCAATCCAATCCCGACGGCGACGACGGCGCGCCGCTCTGCGATTACGACCTGATCGGCTCGGAGCTGGAACACACGGGGATATTCGCGCTCGGCGAAATCGACTATTTCAACTTCCTGTGCGTGCCGCCCCTGTCGCGCGAACAAGATGTCGGCCCGAGCGCGCTCTTGGTCGCGGCCCGCTACTGCAAGCAACGGCGGGCGATGCTCATCGTCGATCCGCCGGCCCATTGGCACACGGCCGACGATGCGCTCTTGGGGCTGCGGGACTGGGAACTCGCCACCGAGAATGCGGTGATGTACTTCCCGCACATCCTGGCGCACGACAAGCTGCGCGGCCATTTCGAGGTGTTCGCCCCGTGTGGCGCGGTGGCGGGCATGCTGGCGCGCAGTGACGAGATTTTTCCGTTGTGGGATCCGGAGCGCAACGACGATGCGGTATTGCGGCCCGGTTATCGACCCACCTGCATGGTGAGCGACGACCGCCGCAATCGCCTTGCGCTGTCCGGGGTCAACACCATCTTGGGCGTGCGCTCGGCCAGCCGCTCGGGACCCGCAACCCGCACGCTCGCCGCCGGCAGCGCCGGAAATGCCGACTGGCAGTATTTGTCGAACCGGCGCCTCGCCTTGTACATAGTCAATTGCATCGAGCGGGGCACCCGCTGGGTGGCCTACGTGAAGCCGCACGCCGAAGTGTCGGAGCTTTTGACGGCACAGGTGCGCGTGTTCCTGGAGAGCCTGTTCGTGGCGGGCGCGTTTAGGGCGCGTCGCGTCGACGAAGCGTTTTTCGTCGCCAGCGACCAAAGCGACCCTGCGAGCGATGCTGCCAGCCATGAGTTCCGCTTTCTGATCGGTTTTGCGGCGACCCGGGATCACCAATTCCACAGCTACCGCATCAGTCACTCACCCGCCGGCACCCGCGTGCAGCCGGTGAGCCTCAACCGTTTGAGCGTTGCGCCCTACAGTCCCGCCGAACTCGAGTGGGTGGACCGCATCGCCGTCCAGCTCGAGCCCTAGGTCGCGAGCCGAGTTACCCGCCGATCCAATTCCGCCTCGAGCGAGGTGGCGCGGACGGCTTGCGTCGTGCGCGCGGACAGGCGCGGCAATTGCGTGGCGCCCGCCACCGCCTCGCCGGCGTAGCGATAGCCCGCCTCGACGGCGCGGTCGAACGCCTGCCAGTCGAGCAGATCCACCTCGGGCAGCGGCGGCTTCAACAATAGATCCGCCAACTCGCGTTGCGCGGCTGCCGCTGAGGTGCTGTTGACCATGCCGGCGCGCGTCAAGATCTGCAGAATGTTGATGCGGCTCTGCCCGAAGCTGCGATCGGAGCCCACATCGCAGCCGATCACGAACCCCGGCGTGTGCGTGTGCATGATGTCCACCGGCAGGTTGTTGATGACAGCGCCGTCGACCAGCACCCCGACCTCGCGGAACACCGGCGGCATGATGCCGGGGATCGCGACCGTGGCGCGCAGCGCCTGGGCAAGGTTCCCAGCCCGGTGCTCGTGCGTCTTGCCGGACGTCAGGTTGGCGCTCACGCAGAAAAAAGGCTGGCGCAGATCCTCGATCAAGGTGTCGCCGTATTCGCGCTCCAAGAGCCTGGAGACCTTGCGCCCGCGGGTCAGACCGACGAAAGGAAAGGTGTAGTCGTTCACCGGATTGGTGGCGACGAAACTGCGCCGGTAGCGATGCTGCATTTCCTCATCGTCCCAGCCCATGGCAACGCCCGCCGCGATGATGCCGCCGATGCTTGAACCGCCGACGAAGTCGATGGGCACGCGCGCCTCGCGCAACGCGCGGATCACGCCGAGATGCGCGAAGCCGCGCGCACCGCCGCCCGAAAGCACCAGGCCCACGCCGCGTCGCGTGAGCAGCCGCGCCATGCGGCCGATGTCGTCCCGGTCGACGATCTGATGATGCAAGGAGGCGGGCAGGCCCTCCAGCCAGCGGGCAGCGGCGCCGATGACCACGCTCTGATCGTGGAGCAGCACCAGATCGACCCTGGCGCCGCGGGCCACGGCGAGCTCGGCCACACCGCTCGGCCAGGGACGCTGATCGAGGTGCGCATCGGCCAGCATCAGCACCACGTCGGCCTGCCGGCTGCACTGACGCGTCCAGCCGCTCGCTGTACAGTCGGCCACGTAGACGACGTAGTCGTTGAGTTCTTCGACGCGGTTGAACCACGCGGCGGTGTGGGTGGTGGCGCGCACATCCCAGACCAGTTCGGCGCGGCCCAGACGCGCGAGTTCATCGACCAGCGCCGTGGCCAGTTCCGCGACGTCCACCTCCAGGCTGTTCGGTATGAGTGCGAGTACCCGAGCGCGTTTCGGCTTGTTGTCCTGACGGTTGCTGTGCCGTAGGCGCCGCGCACACAGCCGCGCGAGGGCCATGGAGAAATGCGTGGACTGGGCCGCCACGCGATCTAGTTCGGCGCCGGGCAAGAGCAGCACTTCGCTGTCTCGCAAAGCCACCACGGTGGCGCTTCGCTGCTGGCGCAAGAGCCAACCGGCTTCGCCCACCAGCTCGCCGCGCTCGATCTCGGCCGTCAGACCGGCTTTGCCGGGAGTCTTCACGCCCAAGCGTCCGCTGGCAAGCAGGTATACTCCGTCCGAGGCGCTGCCGGATTCGAACAGCAGGCTGCCGGCCGGAAGTGAGAAGTGGATCGCACCGGCGGCCAGTGCCCTCAAGGCGTCGCGGTCCACCCCGCCAAGATCCTGGCATTCGGACAGCCACTCGACGGACAGGCCGGACTCCAAGGCCTCGCTCGGCTGTTCTTCATCCAGTGCCATACCACTCTAGCGGCCAAAATGGGGGGAATCTTGAGTAAATCCTTCAAAACTGTGGTGTTTTCGCACGGCAAGGAGAGCGGTCCCTGGGGCTCGAAAATCACCGCGATGGCCGAAGTGGTGCGAGAAATCGGCGCCGAGGTCGCCTCGGTCGACTATCGCGGAATGGACGATCCGGCGGCCCGGGTGAGAAAGCTCATTGCCGAGGCGGGCAGCCTACCCGCGCCCCTGGTGCTGGTAGGTTCGAGCATGGGAGGCCATGTATCGGCCGCAGCAGCGCACGATTTGCAGCCCAGAGGAGTCTTTCTGCTGGCGCCGGCCTTCTTCATGCCGGGATTCGAACAGTACACGCCGCAGAGCCTGAACGTACCCACGGCCATCGTGCATGGCTGGCACGACGACATCGTGCCGGTTGAGAACTCCATCCGCTGGGCCCGGCAAGAAGCGGCCGCCTTGCATGTGCTCGACTCGGGCCATCGGCTCGAGGATCAAATACCGCACATTGTCGCGCTGCTGCGCGAGTTTCTGCTCCGCCTGTAGTTGCGGATTACGGCTTGGGATTGTTCGGTGCGGGCAGTGCGATCTCCGGCGGCACTTCGTCGCGTTGCGTGGTTGCAAGCTTGGCCTGGGCCATTTCGCGGAGGCTTTCTCCGAGTTGCTCGCCGCAGCGGCGTCCCATGGCGCTGAAGCCGGCATCCATGGAGGCGATGTAGGCGCCGATGTAACGCTGGCCCGTGTGCGACTCGAGGAAGCTCAAGGTGTGCTTCAAATCCTCGTCGCTCAAGTCCCGATAGCCGTATGCGAGATAGCGCCGCAGCGGCTGGCGCAAGCCTTCCTCCAGCGCTGCGCGACTCGAATCGCCGGCCTGCTTGGAACGTTCGCTGACGGGGCCCGGATCGCTTCCCGCGCCCACCGCGGTGCCGACCGCCACCGCCGAGCCCATGGTGAGAAAGATCTGCACCGCCGAATCGGTCGAATGCGTTGCACGCTCCAGCTTGTCGAGGATCGCATCCCGCTGCGGCGTGGACGGTGCGCTGATCTCCCCGCTCATGATCTTGTCGATTTCCGCCTGCGGTTTGGTGGCGATTGCCACGTCCGCGGCGACCACTCGCTTGCCCAGATCACTCGACAGGAACGCCTCGGCTTTCTTGACGGTAGCGGGGTCGAGATTCGCGGCCAATGCGCTCAATGCCGGGGTCTCGAATACGTCGATGCGAAAGTAGTGTTTGGCCGCGGCGCTCACGGCCGCGAGCTGGTCATTGTTCAATTTGTTGTTGGTGTCACTTTCGAACAAGTGACGGATTTGCTGCGGCATGTTGCCCAACGAGGCGCGCACCTGCGCGCGGATCTCGGCTTCCTGATAGAGGGTTGCCGCCGTGTCGATATCGACCGTCGCGACGGGGGGTGCGGCGTAGGCGCCGCCGCTGCCCGCAGCAATTAACAGTAAGGGTATCCACCGCTGCATGCATGACTCCAAAAGTGACGCTCGGACCTGAAAGAATTGTACACTCAGGCTGGTTTTGGCCGGCCTTGCGGGGTAGCTATGAACTTCTCGAAATTTTCGACCATTGCCCTGTCGGTTTTGTTCATTGTAGGTTGCTCGGATCCGCAACCGCCGCAAAAAACCTTTGCCGATCCCTTGCTTAAGCAAAAACAGCGCGCCGAGGACGTACAACGAACGATTGACGAAAGCGCCCAGCGGAACCGCGACGCCGTAGATAAACAAGAACGCGGCGACTCGTCGCAGTAGCACTTATCAAAATCACATGAATCCCATCACTGGCCTCGGCCAGGCGTGGCATTGGAGTGTCCGCAAGGTCTTAAGCCGGTGGATGAGGGCCACCATTAAGCCGGACGAGGTTGCGGCGGCCATTGCCGCGCGCCCGCGCCCGGTTTGCTACGTCCTGGAACGGGAGAGCCAGGCGGATCTGGCCATCTTGAGCACCGTATGCGCGCAGCAGAACCTGCCGCGCCCGGAACGGCGCCTGATGGTCGGCGGCCGGCGCACCGCGCATGCCTACCTGGAGCTGCTGCGGCGACCGAGCTTCTTCGCCCGCGCCCGGGAACGTGCGCCGCGCTTCCTCGAGCAACTCGTGGATGCGGCGCGTGCAGATCCGCAGTTCGATCTGGATCTGGTGCCGGTGGCGATCTATTGGGGCCGCGCGCCCCATCGTGAAGAGAGCTGGTGGCGGCAGCTGTTCCAGGAAGACTGGGTGCTGGCGGGGCGCGTACGCCGCTTCTTGAACGTGGTTTTCAACGGCCGCAATACCCTGGTGTATTTCGGCGAGCCTCTGAGCCTTCGGGAACTGGTGCCTGCCGAGATCGGCCAGCAGCGCGGCGTGCGGCGCGCGTTTCGAGCCTTGCGCACGGTCATGCGCGCCCAGCGCGCCTCCAGCATCGGCCCGGATCTTTCGCACCGGCGCACCATGGTGCTGCAGATCTTGAAGACCCAGGCGGTCCGCCAGGCCGTGCGCGCGGAAATACGCACCAAGAAAGTTTCCCGCCGTGCCGCGCTGCTCGCCGCCCGCAAACACGCCGTTGAGATCGCAGCCAACTATTCGCAGACTTTTGTTTCCCTGATGGCCGCGGTCTTGCAACGTCTGTGGAACCGGCTCTACGACGGCGTCGAGATCGAGCATCTGGAAAATCTAAACGCAGCGGCCGACGGTGCCGAGATCATCTATGTGCCGTGCCATCGCAGCCACATGGACTACATGCTCTTGTCGTACATCATCTACCGCAAGGGATTCGCCGTGCCGCACGTGGCGGCGGGCGCGAACCTCAACATGCCGGTGATTGGCCGATTCCTGCGCAAGGGTGGGGCGTTCTTCCTGCGCCGCAGTTTCAAGGGCGACGCGTTGTATCCGGTGGTGTTCGCCAAATACCTGGGCTTCATGATGGCCCGGGGTCATCCGCTCGAGTATTTCATCGAGGGCGGCCGCAGCCGCACCGGCAGGTTGCTGCAACCGCGGACCGGCATGCTGTCGATGACGGTGCGCAGCTACATCAACCAGCCCATTCGCCCGGTGATTTTCATGCCGGTTTATTTCGGCTACGAGAAGATCATGGAGGGGCGCACCTATATCGGCGAGCTCTCGGGACGGCCCAAGGAAAAAGAGAGCGTCTGGATGCTCGTCAAGGCGGCCGTGGCGGTGCTGCGCAGTCATCTGGGCAAGGTGCACGTCAATCTCGGCCGCCCCATCGAGCTCGATCAACTGCTGAGCGAGCACAATGCCAATTGGCGTGAGGACGCGCCCCCTGGGGAGCAGGTGCGGGCCGGTTGGGTGGGCGATGCAATTCACGACCTTGCGGTGCGCATAAACACAGAGATAAACGCCGCCGCGGCAGTCACTCCCATCAACCTGGTGGCGCTCGCGATGCTCGCGACGCCGCGCCAGGCCCTGCCCGAAGCGGAGCTGTGCCGCCAGATCGAGCTGTATCAGGAACTGATGCGCATCGCGCCGTATTCGCCGCTGGTGACCGTGGCCAAGGAGCAGGGCGGCCAGATCATCCGATACGCCGAGAAAATGGGCATCCTCGAGCGCCAGCCGCACGCATTGGGCGACATCATGCGAATGAACGGGGAAAACGCGGTTCTTGCGACGTACTACCGCAACAACGTCCTGCATCTGGTTGCGATGCCCTCACTGCTGGCCTGCGGCTTCGTCAACAACACCCGCCTGCGCGCGGTCGACATCCAGCGTCTGGTGTGGCGCGTGTATCCGTATATCTGCCCCGAGCTGTTCCTGCGCTGGCAGGAGTCGGAAGTCGCCGCGGTGGCCGATTCCATGCTCGACACCTTCAAACGCTTGAATCTGCTCGATTGCAACGAAGACCGCAGCGAGTGGCAGCGGCCCCCGCCCACCTCGCAGGAGGCCGTGCGCCTGTCTTCACTCGCCCAGGCTACCATCCAGACCATCGAGCGTTATTATTTGGCTATCGCGCTGCTGCTGCAGGCGGGCAGCGGCCAGATCGACCAAGGCTCGCTAGAGGAACGCTGCCATCTGATGGCGCAGCGCATGTCGGTGCTTTACGGGCTCAACAGTCCTGAATTCTTCGACAAGAGCCTGTTTCGCAACTTCATCCAGCTGCTGCTGAAGCGCAACGTGATCCAGAGCTCTGCGGATGAGAAGCTGGTTTTCGGCGACCCCCTTTTGGGCGTGGCCCAGGACGCGCAGTGGGTGCTGTCGGAGCAGATCCGCCACAGCATCCTGCAGGTGACGCTCGGCCAGTGATCAGTCCCAGCGCACGCCGCGGCCCTGCTTGGTCAAACCGCGGCGCTTCTTTGAATCGATGCGCCGTTCCTTCGACGCCCGCGTCGGCTTGGTCTTGCGGCGGATCTTCGGTTCCACCAGCGCTGCACGAATCAGCTGCGCGAGCCGCTCGAGCGCTTCGCGCCGATTCTGTTCCTGGCTGCGCTCGCTGCGCGCCGCGATGAGAATGGTGCCATCGTCGAGGATGCGCTGTCCCGCAAGCGCGCGCAGCCGGTTGCGCGCCGCGATCGGGATGCTCGCATTGGTCGGCAAAAGAAAGCGCAGCTGTACGGCGCTCGATACCTTGTTGACGTTTTGACCGCCGGGACCGGAGGCGCGAATGAATTTCCATTCGAGCTCATCGTCCGGGATCACCAGCGAGTCGTTGATGACGAGCGGCATCAATCGAGCGGCGAGGCGTTGCGCACGATGATCTCCCGCTGCGCAATCGGCATGCTGATGCCGCGTTCCCTGAACAGGCGCCAGATGGCGCGATTCACCTCGGAGCGAACGTTGTTCACGCCCTCCTGCGGATCGGAAATCCAGAAGCGCAGCTCCAGTTCGATGCCGCTGTCACCGAAATGCATGAGCCTGGAAACCGGCGGCGGATCGCGCAGCACCCGCTGCTGGCCCTCGCAGGCGTGAATCAAGGTCTGCAGGGCAAGCTCCGGGTCGTCGTTGTAGCCGATTCGCACCGGCAGCTTGAGGCGGATTCGCGGATCGGTATAGCTCCAGTTGATCACCGCGTTGGAGATGAGCTGCTGATTGGGCACCAGCATTTCGATGCCGTCGCGGTCGCGCACCACCACATAGCGTCCGCGCAGTTCCTGCACCCAGCCGAAGTTTTCGGTGCTGGTGCCCGACTGGCCGGAGAGGGAGATCACATCACCCGGCTTGATGGAACGGTCCATCAGCAGCACGAAACCGGAGACGAAATTGGCGGCGATGGACTGCAGGCCGAAACCCAACCCTAGGCCGATGGCGCCGGTGAGCACGGTGAGTGCCGTGAGGTCGACGCCCGCGGCGTTCAAGCCGAGCAGGATGCTCAATCCGATGAGGAAAGCATTGGCGAATTTGGCGATGCCGATGCGGGTCGACAGGGCCACGGTGCTCAGTTTCTTGATGCGCCGCTCGAGCCAGCGGCTGAGCCAGGCGGCGACCAGCACGAAGAGCGTGAGGATGAAGAGCAGCTTCAAGACCGACCAGACCGTGATGCGGCTCTTGCCGGCGGCGATTCCGAAACTGTCCAGCGTGGTGATGATGGGGTCGAGCCAGCCGAGGTATTCGGCGGCGATGGCCAGCCAGATCAGCAGTGCGGCACGAGCCTCCCAGCTCTGGATCCACGACTTGGTGCCGAGGCTGGCCGTGAACAACAGCACCCCCGTGCGCACCACGATGTACACCGCGATGAGTCGCGCCGCGCCGCCGAGCATGGTGACGTCCAGGGTTGCCGCCTGCAGGATGCTGCGCGCGAGCAGCACCAGCACCAGCACGATGACCACCGGCAGCACCACCACGCTGCTTTGGGTCCAAAAGTAGTCCCAGGACAGTGTCATGGGCATCTTGATGCGCTTCACGCGCATCCGGCGCTTCAGGATCGCCGCACAGATGCCGCCGACGATCAGCGCGACGGCAAGCATCAGGATTTCTATGCGTACGTTCCGGCTCGAGAGGATGTCGAGGTAGGCCTCGATACGCAGCCACAGCTCCATCATGCGTTCAAATCCGGGATCTGCTGGCTCTCGAGGCGGGCGATCTGATCCTTCAGCATGAGTTTGCGGCGTTTCAGGCGCTTCATTTGCAGTTCATCGACCTTGAAATCGAGCGACAGCCGCGAGATCACATCGTCGAGGTCGCGATGTTCTATGCGCAATTGGCGCAAGCGCTCGATATTCTTGAACAGGTCTGTATTGACGTTACTTTCTTCGTCGCTCACGGCAATCGCCCGCGCCAAATCGGGGTAATGCAATCCGGTAGCTTAAGGGAGCGGCCGATGGGATTCCACGCAAACTGCGGACTGTGGAAGTCCGACCCTACCGAGCCTAAAAGTCCATGGGTCTCGGCCATGCGGGTGCAGGACTCGAGGTGCTGGAGACTGTTTCCTCCGCTCAAGACCTCGATGCCCTTGCCCCCGGCGGTCACGAAGTCGGTCAGAAACCGCCGCCGCGCGCCTGCCGATAGGCCGTAGCGGCAGGGGTGGGCGAGCACCGCGACGCCGCCCGCGGCTGTGATCCAGGCGATCCCCTCGGCAAGCCCAGGCCAATCCACGGCTACGTGACCGCACTTGCCCTTGCCGAGATACTTGCGAAACGCCTCATCGGTGCGCTCGACCACGCCCTCATCCACCATCGCCTGTGCCAGGTGGGTGCGGGTTGCCACCCCGGGAATGCCGCTGACCGCGCGCAGCAGCGCCTCACCCGGGAGCCGCGCCTTGCTCAAGCGTCCGCAGATGGTTCGCATGCGTTCTTTGCGTCGCTCGGCTTGGGCGGCGAGCGCGCCCTGCAATGCGGGCGAGGTGGGATCTATCCACAGGCCCAGCACATGAATCGCCTGCGCGCGCCACGCGGTCGAAATCTCCACGCCGGGCACCAAGCTCATGCCGACCGCGCGCGCGGCTTCTGCAGCCGCTTCGATGCCGGCGATGGAGTCATGGTCGGTCAATGCGAGGACGTTGATGCCGGCTTGGTGGGCGCGCTCGACCAGGGCTTGCGGCGAGAGTGCGCCATCGGACTGGTTGGAGTGGGTATGCAGGTCTATTTTGAGGGAGTCGTTCACGAACGTCCGGCGAGACCCACAGCCTCGAGTTGTTGACCGGCAAGCACCACGAAGCCTTGAGCGCGTTCGAAGCCGTCGCTGGTGTAGTCGAACGTATAGGTGCGAAGCAGCCGCCGCCGGCCGTTTGCGCCCTTGCGAAGGCTGAAGCCGGCAAATGCGACGGTGCCGTCGAGCAACTGCACGACGGCCCGCGAGCAGGTGTCCTGCGCAATGCGGTTTGCCGCTTCGCGCGCATCCATGGAGCTCTGCCAGGCCTTGTACGTCGTGGTTAGGCAGATGGCGGCCGTCAGCAGCAGATAGACCCCTTGATCCATGGCGCGAAGCTTAACCCCGTCGGGTGATAAATGCTGTGTAACAGGCTTGGATTTCGGCTAAAGCATCCCCATGAAGGAGTCAAGCCAGACAGAGGCGCAATATGAGCAATCCGGTGCATTCAAATCTTTCCGTGCGCATCGAGCCCACCGATATGGTGCGCTATGTGCAGAATCTCATGGTTGCGCCCCGCGGTGCGTCCCTGCCGGACCCGTCAGTGGTCCTGGCACAGCGCCAATGGGGCGGCGACACGCCGCTCGCGCGCGCGGCTCATCTTCGCTGGAACGCGCTCAACCGGGCCTTCAGCGATGAGCGTCTCAGCACCTGGACCACGCTTGAGCGACAGAACCACATTCATGTGCCCGCAGCCCTGATCGCCGCCGCCGGGGTTGCCAAGCTCAAGGTCGCCGACGACGAAGTGGTGTTCGACATCCCGACGCTGCTCGATGCCACCCTGGAGTTGTGCGAACCGGCCGGCAACGCCTGAGCTCAACCGCGCGGCAACACCGAGACATCATTGAAGGCGACGAAGTCGCCGTTCAACAGACTGTCGCGGCAGTTGTAGCGCAGGCGATGGCCGTCAAGGCGCGTGACGTGCCCTCCGGCCGCCTCGAGGAGCGCTTGGCCAGCCGCCGTATCCCACTCGGAAGTGGGGCCGAAACGGGGATACAGGTCCGCATCTCCCTGCGCCAGCAGACAGAATTTCAACGAACTGCCCACGCCTGACATCAGGTGCGGCCCCAGGCGGGCCAGGTATTGCGAGGTCTGCGGGCTGGCGTGAGAGCGCGAGCCGACGACGCGCAGCGGCGATCCGGGCGCTGAGACGCGGATGGGGGTGCGTGGGGCGCCGTGATGCTGTGTAAACGCACCGATTCCTCGAGCGCCCCAATACACGAGTCCCTGCGCCGGCGCCGCCACGATGCCGAACAAAGGCTCATGCTCGACGATGAGAGCAATGTTGATGGTGAATTCGCCGTTGCGTTTGACGAACTCGCGGGTGCCGTCGAGCGGGTCGACCACCCAGAGTTCTTGCCAGCGCTGACGCTCGAGCCAGGGCGCGGCCGCGGATTCTTCCGACAGTATCGGAATCTCAGGGGTGATGCGATTCAAGCCCGCGATAATGATGCGCTGGGATTCGAGGTCGGCGAGGGTGAGCGGCGAGTTGTCGTCCTTGTGCTGTACGGTGAAGCCGCGGTCGTACACCTCCATGATGGCGGCGCCGGCCTCGGCAACCACCGGCATGAGCTTGGAAGCCAGGGTCAAGAAATCACGCATGGGTTGGTATCATACGCAAATGCATCCTTCGCCCGATCTCCAGTGGCATTCGATCGACACCGTGCTCTTGGACATGGACGGCACGCTGCTCGATCTGGCGTTCGACAACTGGTTCTGGCTAGAACTCATTCCGCGCGAATATGCCGCCGCCCGCGGCCTCGACGTGGAGGCCGCGCGGCAGCTGCTGGTGCCTAAATTCACTCGCGTGACGGGAACCTTGCCGTGGTATTGCATCGATCATTGGACGCGCGAACTCGATCTGGACATTCGCTCGCTGACCCGCGCAAGCCTCGAACAGGTGAATTTCCTGCCCGGCGCGGACGCGTTCTTGAAGCGGCTGCGTAAGTCTGGCAAGCGCGTCGTGCTCGTCACCAACGCGCACCCCGAGACTTTGAACATCAAGAACGAGAAAGTGGCCTTGAAGGAACACTTCGACGCTTGCTACTCGACTCATCCGTTCGCAGCGCCGAAGGAAAATGCGCAGTTTTGGCCGCGCCTGCTGGTGGCCGAGCAGTTCTCGCCGGAGCGCACCTTGTTCGTCGATGACAGCTTGCCGGTGCTCAAGTGTGCCGCCGCGTTCGGCATCGCCCACTTGAGGGCGATCCGCTGCCCGGATTCCAAGCAGCCACCGAAGCTCACGACGCCCTTCATCAGCGTCGATCGAGTGGCCGAGCTGCTCTAACTCACCGGATTGGCGGGCGTCGGCGGCGCATTGCCGGCGGGGCCTTTGCCGCCGCGACCGCGTCGTCGCCGACGACGGGGACCCCCGGGTTTCTGTTCGCCCGTGCCTCCTTCAGCCGGCGGTTTGGCCTCTGGCGCACGCTCCGCCTTGCGCTCGGCGTGGCGTGGAGCCTCATGAGGGCCGCGATGACGGCCTCTGTTTTGGGGGCGCGAGCCGTGGGGACGGCCGCCGCGACCCTGCCCCGGCCGAGGCGCACGTTCGCGCCGTTCACCGGGCGGCGGTGCGGTCACCGCGGCAAGGTCCGCAGGGTCAATGGACGCGCGCGGAACCTGGTGACCTATGTAGTTCTCGATGTCGGGCAAGGAGATGGCGTATTCCTCGCAGGCAAAACTGATGGCATCGCCTTCGGCGCCGGCGCGTGCGGTGCGACCGATGCGATGCACATAGTCCTCGGGATCATTAGGCAGATCGTAGTTGAAGACGTGGCTCACATCCGGGATGTGCAGGCCGCGCGAGGCGACGTCGGTGGCGATCAGCACCGCGACGTCGCCATTGTGGAAATCACGCATCATTTTGAGGCGCTTGTTCTGCGGGACATCGCCTGAGATGGCCTGCGCCACGAAGCCGTTTGCGCTCAAGGTGCGTTCCAACACCTCGGCGACTCGGCGTGTGTTGACAAACACCATGGTGCGGCGCGCGTCGATACGGCGCAGCAGGCCCATGAGCAAGGGGATCTTCTCCTCGGTCGCGGGCAGGTAGAGCACCTGGCGAACGCGGTCCACCGTCATCTTGTCCGGCTCGATGCGAATCAGTTCCGGATTGTTCATGTGCTCGTAGGCCAGTTCCATCACGCGGTGCGACAGGGTGGCTGAGAACAGCATGTTGAGGCGATGCGTGGGGTGGGGCAGGCGCCGCAGAATGAAGCGGATGTCCTTGATAAAGCCGAGATCGAACATACGATCGGCCTCATCGAGCACCGCTGCCTGCACATGTCGCAAATCGAAGACGTGCTGCTTGAAGTAATCGATGACCCGACCTGGCGTGCCTATCAGTACGTCGACTCCGCTTTCCAGAATGCGACGCTGCTTATCGTAGTCCACACCCCCAAACACGATCGAGAGCTTGAAGTCCAAATACTTGCCGATACCGACCGCGTCCGAATGTATCTGCACCGCCAGTTCGCGCGTCGGAGCAATGACGATGGCTCGCGGCGCGTTCACCGGGCGGTTAGGCGCGGCGGGCGTGGTCAACAGTCGGTTGAAGAGCGCGATCAGGAACGCGGCGGTCTTGCCGGTGCCGGTTTGCGCCTGCCCGGCGACATCGTGCCCGGCGAGCGCTATCGGGAGCGTTTGCGCTTGAATGGGAGTCGCGCGCGTGTAGCCGAGTTCGGCAATCGCCCTTTTCAAGGGCTCGGCTAACGACAAGGAATCGAATGTTAAATGGCTAAGATGGGCGTCTGACATTTTCGCTTTATGAATTGCAGAAACTTGCAAATTGATGGGGACCGGATAACAATATGGCCAACCAGGAGCAGGTCTTTCCGCTCCCATCAACCGATCATCGGTACCCTTTTAAGGTAATCAAGACCGCTAAACCCGCTGTATTGTGCCCGAACGGCCGCGCATCGTCACTTCGCGCATTTGCCGTTGAGGCTCACTCCCACACTCAAACCCTCGTTTCAACTTCGTATGCATCTCCAACAGGAGGTAATTAACCGGTGAGTAATCCAAGTATCGTTCATACCAGCGACGCTACCTTCGACAAGGACGTGCTTAAGTCGGACAAGCCTGTGTTGCTGGATTTCTGGGCCGAATGGTGCGGCCCGTGCAAAATGATCGCGCCGATTCTCGATGAGATCGCCGATACCTACAAAGACAAGATCCGCATTGCCAAGCTCAACATCGACGACAACCCCCACACCCCCCCCAAGTTCAACATTCGCGGTATTCCCACGCTCATCCTGTTCAAAAACGGGACCGTGGAGGCGCAGAAGGTGGGCGCGGTGACCAAATCCCAGCTGGCCGCTTTCCTGGACAGCAACCTGTGAGAGGCTACTTAGGCAATCAATCCCGCGGCGGCCAAGGCGGCGGCCAAGGCGGCGGACAAGGTGGTGGCGGTGGCGGCGGTCGCGCCAATCGCTCCAATCGGCAGCGCGGCGGCGATCGCAACGGAAATTCCAATGGCGGCCGCCCGATGCACGAGGACTACGGCGATCTGCCGGAGGGCGGCGATGATCTAGAGATCATTGCCAAGGAGGACCTCGCCCGCAGCCGCAGCTCGATGAATCTGACCGAGCTGAAGAAGCGCCCCATCAGCGACCTGGTGAAGCTCGCCGAGACCATGGGTCTCGAGAACATGGGCCGCTCGCGCAAGCAGGACATCATCTTCGGGGTCTTGAAGGCGCATGCCCGCAAGGGCGAGGACATTTACGGCGATGGCGTGCTGGAAATCCTGCAGGACGGCTTTGGCTTCCTGCGCTCGGCGGATTCCAGCTATCTGGCCGGCCCCGACGACATCTATGTGTCGCCGAGCCAGATCCGTCGTTTCAACCTGCGCACCGGCGACTCGATCTCGGGTCTGATCCGGCCGCCGAAGGACGGCGAACGCTATTTCGCGTTGCTGAAGGTCGGCGAAATCAATTTCGACTCCCCGGAAAGCTCGCGCGGCAAGGTGCTGTTCGAGAACCTGACGCCACTGCATCCGACCGAGCGGTTGAAGCTCGAACGCGGCAACGGCTCGACCGAGGATTTGACGGCGCGTGCCATCGACCTGGTGGCGCCGATCGGCAAGGGCCAACGCGGTCTGATTGTGTCGCCGCCGAAGGCCGGCAAGACCATGTTGCTGCAGAACATCGCCACTTCGATCACGGCCAATCACCCGGAGGTCTACCTCATCGTTCTTTTGATCGATGAACGACCCGAGGAGGTGACCGAAATGGCGCGCACCGTGAAGGGCGAGGTCGTGTCCTCGACCTTCGACGAACCGGCCAGCCGCCACGTTCAGGTGGCCGAGATGGTGATCGAAAAGGCCAAGCGCTTGGTCGAGCACAAGAAGGACGTGGTGATTCTGCTCGATTCCATCACGCGCCTGGCGCGCGCCTACAACACCGTGGTGCCGAGTTCCGGCAAGGTGCTCACCGGCGGCGTCGATGCCAACGCGCTGCAGCGTCCGAAGCGATTCTTCGGCGCCGCCCGCAACATCGAGGAAGGCGGGAGTCTTACGATCCTGGCCACCGCGCTGGTCGACACGGGCTCGAAGATGGACGATGTGATCTTCGAGGAATTCAAGGGCACCGGCAATTCGGAAATCCACCTGGATCGCCGCATCGCCGAGAAGCGCACGTTCCCCTCGATCAACATCAATCGCTCCGGCACGCGCAAGGAAGAGCTCATCACCGATCCGGCGGAACTGTCCAAGATGTGGATATTGCGCAAGCTGCTGCATCCGATGGACGAGCTGGCCGCGATTGAATTCCTGCTCGATAAAATGAAAGATACCAAGACCAATTCAGACTTCTTCGATGCAATGAAGCGCTAGGAGCGCGTCAAAAAAGGGGCAAGTGATGCAATGGTGGGCGTGGATTGCGATCGGCGCCATACTCTTGGGCTCCGAGCTTGCCTTCGTCGATGCTCAGTTCTACCTGGTGTTCCTGGGCGCCTCCGCTCTCATCGTCGGCGGACTGAAAATGCTCGGCGTGCTGTATGCCGAGTGGGTGGAATGGCTGCTGTTTGCCGCGCTGGCAGCCGTTTCGCTGATCACCTTCAGAAAGAGAATCTACGAGCAGTTGCGTCGCAACCTGCCCGCGTTAAAAGCCGGTCCGGCCGGCGACTGTGTAACCGTACCCGCAGGGCTCTCCCCGGGCGAAAGTTGCCGCCTGGAGTATCGCGGCAGCTTCTGGAGCGTTGTGAACGGCAGCCAGAACCCGATTGCCGCAGGGGGCAAGGCGCGCATTGATCGCGTCGACGGAATCACCCTGGTGGTCCACGGCGAGCGCTGATTCTTAGGGATCGAGAAATAGCTTAGGAGACAATCCATGACTTTGGCTTACGCAGCCATCGCGATCGCCATTCTGGTGGTGATCGTAGTGGCGAAGACCGCTGTGGTGGTGCCGCAGCAGAGCGCCTATGTGGTCGAACACCTCGGCAAGTACAGCCGTACGCTGTCCGCAGGATTCCACATACTGATTCCGTTCATGGAGCGCGTGGCCTATCGGCACAGTCTCAAGGAGACTGCCGCCGACATCTCCGAGCAGATTTGCATCACCCGCGACAACGTGCAGGTGGCGGTGGATGGGGTGTTGTATTTGCAGGTGCTCGATCCGCACCTGGCCTCCTACGGCATCAGCAACTACGGTTTTGCCATCTCGCAGCTGGCGCAGACGACCTTGCGCAGTGAAATCGGCAAGATCGAGCTTGATCGCACCTTCGAGGCACGCGGTCAGATCAACGCGAACGTGGTGGCCGAATTGGACAAGGCCTCGGCGCCCTGGGGCGTCAAGGTGTTGCGCTACGAGATTAAGAACATCACGCCGCCCAAGGACGTGCTCTCCGCCATGGAAAAGCAAATGCGCGCGGAGCGCGAAAAGCGCGCCGTGGTGCTGACCTCGGAAGGCGAGCGCGACGCGAAGATCAATCAAGCTGAAGGCGACAAGCAGCGCGTCATCAAGCAATCGGAAGCTTCCAAACAGCAGCAGATCAATGAAGCCGAAGGTCAGGCGCAGGCGATTCTCGCGGTGGCTAGCGCAACGGCCGAGGGCCTCAGGCAGGTAGGCATTGCGTTGTCCGACCGCGGCGGCATCGAGGCGATGCAGCTGCGCATCGGCGAGGAATACGTCAAGCAATTCGGGCGCCTGGCGCAGTCAGGCACCACGCTGGTGGTGCCCGCGAACTTGACCGATCTGGCCTCTGTTGTAACGATGGCGACCAGCATCGCGCGCAAGGCACCCCCCTCAGCCGGGGCGGGCGGCGCGCCGCCTCCTCCCATCAAGAGCAGCTGATAGTGGCCGAGAATCGCGGTATTGCTTCCATTCGTTTTTCCGAGTTTGTTGCCCTAGCTGCCGCGACCATGTCCACCCAGGCCATCGCGATCGACGCGATGCTGCCGGCTTTCCCCATTATCGTGCGCGCCCTGGGGGTCGAGGACCCCAATCACGGCCAGTGGATAGTTACCGCCTATATGACGGGCCTTGGCATCGGCCAGTCCTTTTGGGGCCTGATATCGGACCGGTTCGGCCGACGTCGCATTTTGCTTTCGGGGCTCTCCCTCTACGTGATCGCCTCGTTCGTCTGCACGCTGGCGCCCACATTTCAGATGCTGCTCGCGGCGCGTTTCGTCCATGGGCTTGCCGCCGCGAGCGTCACCGTGATTCGCTCAGTGGTGCGCGATCTTTACTCCGGCCGCCACATGGCCCGCGTCATGTCCTTGACCTTCGTGGTGTTCCTGACGGTGCCGGTGATGGCGCCGAGCATCGGCCAGTTGATCCTCCTGGCGGCGCCCTGGCGCTACATTTTCGCGGTTTTCGGCACCTTCGCCGCCGGAGTCGCCATCTGGCTGGCCGTGCGCTTGCCGGAAACCCTGCATCCCGAATACCGCCTGACGCTCAGTCCCGGCAACATTCTGCGCGCAGTCAAGCTGGTGCTCGGTCAGCGCACGTCGTTTTTCTACACGCTCGCCATGATGGTGCTGTTCGGCGCGCTGATCGCCTACGTAGGCGAGGTGCAGCAGATCTTCACCGACGTCTTTCATCGGCCGAAACTGATGCCGACCATGTTCGCGCTGTGCGCGATCTTCATGGGGTGCGCCGCTTACGGCAATTCGCGCTTCGTCGAACGGCTGGGAATGCGCCCGATTTCGCATGCCGGGCTCTTGATCTATATCGCCACGACGGCGCTCCATTCGGTGGTGACTTACCTCGGCCTCGAGCAGATCTGGACTTTCGTTTTGTTCCAGGCAGTCACCATGGCCTGCTTCAGCCTGTCGGTCTCCAATTTTGGCGCCATGGCCATGGAGCCGGTGGGCTCCGTGGCGGGCGTCGCGGCCTCCCTGCAAGGGTTCATATCGACTTTTTCGGGGGCGTTGGTCGGTGCCTTCATCGGCCGCCAGTACAACGGCTCGGTATTCCCCCTTGCCATCAATTCGCTGGGATGCGGTATCGTCGCGCTCTGCTTCGTGCTCATCGCCGAGCGCGGTCGATTGTTTAGAATGCAGCACGGGGAGCACGGGGGCATGATCGCCGAAGGAGCGGGGAGCCACTGATGATGCCCATGGATCGCACGCTTGACCGACGCTTCTTTGCGACCGCGGCAATTCTTCTGTGTTTCGTCATGTTCGTGGGCTTCGCGCGAAATTACTACCTGCGGGCCTGGATCGGTACTCGGCCTCTCACCGTGCTCGCGCATGTTCACGGTCTGGTGATGACCGCGTGGGTGGCGCTCTTCGCGGTGCAAACCTTCCTCATTTCCCGGCGCAGGGTCGCGCGGCATCAGAAGCTGGGCTACTGGGTCGCCGGGCTTTCTGCGGTGGTCGTGCTTCTGGGCATCGTGACCATTGCGGCAGCCATCGCGCGGCGCCGGCCGGGAGTGGACTTGGGCACCGCGCTTTGGGTATTCGTGGCCTACGACGGCTTAAGTGTGCTGCTGTTCGGTGGCCTGGTCGCGGCCGCCATCGCCAAACGTAGGACACCGTGGGCGCACAAACGCCTTATGCTCATGGCCATGCTCAGCCTGTTACCCCCCGCCTTCGGCAGGCTGGTGGCTTATTTCACCCATGCCGATGTCGAAATAATCGTTCTTTGCCTCATGTACGCAAGCGTCGCGATCGTGATCGGTGCCGATTGGTTTCGCACTCGGCGCCCGTACGCCGCCGTGGCCATTCCGGCCTTACTCATCATCGTCGTCAATCAGTTGACTTATTTTGCGCAGGTACACACATGAAGCTGCGCACCGTTGCCGCCTCGCGCTACGTCACGCCGCTGCGCGAGGGCGGCTCGCTCCCCGCCATCATCGAGGCGGATGACGAGGGCATGTACGTGCTCAAATTCCGGGGCGCAGGGCAGGGTCCGAAGGCCCTGATCGCCGAGCTTCTGGGCGCGCAGATCGGACGGTTGCTGGGCCTGCCGGTTCCGGAGCCGGTCTTTGTGGAACTGCCCGACGACATGGCGCGTACCGAACCCGATCCTGAAATCAGCAGCCTCATAAAGGCGAGCGCGGGACTGAACTTCGCACTCGACTACCTTCCGGGATCGGTCACGTTCGACCCGTTGATTTTCGAGGTTGATGCCGAGCTTGCCTCCGCCGTGGTGTGGTTCGATGCTTATCTGTGCAACGTGGATCGCAGCGCGCGCAACGTGAATCTGCTGCTATGGCACCGGCGTCTGTGGTTGATCGATCATGGCGCCGCCCTTTATTTTCATCATGCGTGGAAGCAGGCGGAAGATCATTGGTCGACTCCATTTGCACGCATCCGCGACCATGTGCTTCTCAAGCGCGCGAGCGAACTCGAGGCTGTGGACGCCAAGATGAGAGGCCTGCTGCGGGCACCGCAACTCGAGAAGATCGTCGCATCGATTCCCGACTCGTGGTTGCCCGACGACTCGGGGTTCGACAACCGGGAGGCGCAACGCGACGCGTATCTTAAGTTCTTCACCTTGCGTGCCGAAAACTCTGGGAACTTCCTCGCGGAGGCGCTGCGTGGCCGATCGTCGCACCTATGACTATGCAGTGATTCGCGTCGTACCGCGCGTGGAGCGGGGCGAGTTTGTGAACGCGGGCATCATCCTCGCCTGCGACATAGAGCGCATCCTGGCGGCGCGCATCGATCTCGATGAAGGAGCGTTGCTCGCATTGCACGCCGCGGTGGATCTCGATCTGGTGCGAAAGACCCTCGATGCGATTCCCACAATCTGCGCGGGCGGCGAGGGCGCGGGCGAGATCGGCAGGCTCTCGGTGCGCGAACGTTTCCACTGGTTGGTGGCACCGCGCAGCACCATCGTGCAGACCTCCCCGGTGCACACCGGGCAGTGCGGCACCATCGAGGACGCCCTCGATCACCTCATGAGCACCATGGTGCGCCGTTAGTTGCCGCCGCTCGCATAAGCTGCCGCCGCATCGGCGAGACCGTAGCCGGATGCCGCATTCCAGCCGCCGGTACCCAGTGGAACGGCCGTGGCGCGCAACGATTTCAATACCTGCGCCCGATTGAACCCCGCGCTCTCGAGCACGGCCACCGTCGCCGCGATGGAGGGCACGGAAGCGGAGGTGCCGCAGAATTGCTCGTTGACCAGGGCGCCGTTCTCGACGAAGGGCGTTGTCACGCAATCGGGCGATACCAAGTCCGGCTTCTTCACATGCACAGGAGTCGGCAGACGGAGGTAGTCGAATCCGTCGGCCGCCATGGCGTCGGCGCTCGCCGAAAAATCCAGGCGAAAAGGTCCTAGATTCGACCAGGCTCCGATGCTATGCGGCGAGCCTGAAAAGCTCGCGCCCACGACCAGTGCATCGTCGAAATCGCCGATGCTGCCGCCCGCCGCCCCGGCACTGGAATAGCTCATCGCCTGGCACTCGATATTGCAGGTCGCGCTTCCCTCCATCACTTGCAGCGCCAAGCCCGCGGCGCTGCCCGCATCGAGGGATACCGCCAGGCGCACGGTCTGCGGTGCACTGCCGTTGTTGTTATAGGCCACCTCGAGCGTCGGGTCCGATGCGCCGCTCAACTGATTCAGCACAGTCCCGTTTGAATCCAGTAGAAAAGCGCTCAAGGCACGGTTGCCGCTGCCGTGCGGCGGGTCATTCCAATTGAGAACGAATGCGAGACGCTTGCCCACCGGTACCGCGACCGCCTGAAAAGCATCGCTGGAGACGCCGCTCGCGGCCCCGAAATCCATCACCGTGCGGCTGGAGCCG
>DASXOQ010000073.1:0-1896 GCA_036494165.1 Steroidobacteraceae bacterium | reverse complement strand
AATTTCATAGGAGGTGACAATGGCAGACACGGAGTTCAGGCCCGACCGGGACGATACCGGTGGGGTTCAGTTGCTTGTGGCTGCCGTAGTAGTGGCGCTTGATGTGGTCCATGTGGACGGTCTCGGCGATGCCGGAGACCTGATAGAGGTCGCGGAGATAGCCCCAGAGATTGGCTCGGCCTCGCGCTTCACCGGCTCACAAGCCGGTCGGCCGCGCGCGGCTATCGTCATCGCGCGAAGATGACTCCAAGTTTTCGCGGTGGTCCACCCCGTTCGTTGTTGAACTTCGCAGCTGCTGCTCGTGCACAGTCAGCGGCCTTAATGATTCACGGCAGCGGTCGGGGTCGGGACGTCGGCCGGGCTGACGGGCATCGCCGGGTTTATAGTTTCACGGAGCTATGCGGGATTTTGGGTGACGAGGTCGATCAGGCGGCGTGGTTTGCCGGCGGTTCGATGACCTCGATGCCGTTTTCGAATTTGACGCCTGCGACGACCTTTGGCAACTGATTTGTGCCTTTCAGCCGCCGCCAGGTCTTCGCTGCGGCGCAGAGCAGCTTGAACACCATCAACTTGGCAGTGGTTGACGACAGCGAGCCTTTCGTACGCACCGTCCTGTGCCGGACCGTCGCGAACACGCTTTCGATGGGATTCGTCGTCCGCAAATGGTCCCAATGCTCGGCGGGAAAGTCGTAGAGCGCAAGCAGTGCGTCGCGATCTTTCGTCAGGCACTCGACCGCCTTATCGTACTTCGCTCCGTATTTTTCGGCGAAGACGTCGATCGCCACTTCGGCCGAAGCTCGGTTCGGCGCCAAGTAGACTTCGCGCAGGTCCTTCTTCATGTTGGCCTGCACCGGCAGGGCGACCTTGTTCAAGATATTTGCGGTTTTGTGCACCCAGCACCGCTGATGCCGCGTGGCGGGGAAGACCTCGTCGAGCGCCTTCCAGAATCCGAGCGCGCCGTCACCGACCGCAATTTCTGGGGCGATCTTCAGCCCACGGCTTTTCGTCTCGACGAGCAGCTCGTGCCAGCTCTGCGCGCTCTCGCGCACGCCGACCTGGAAGCCGATCAGCTCCTTCTTGCCTTCCGGCGTCGCGCCGATCAGCACCAGCATGCATTCGCCGTGGTCTTCCATGCGGGCCTGCAGGAAGACGCCGTCCGCCCACACGTACACGTACCGGCGCGCAGACAGATCGCGCTTCTGCCAGCGTTCGTACTCGCCCTGCCACTCCGCCGTCAGTCTGGAGATCACCGCCGGAGAAAGATTCGGCGCATCCTTGCCCAGCAGCGCCGCCAGCGCCTCCTGGAAATCGCCTGTCGAGATACCCCGCAGGTAAAGCACCGGCAAAAGTGCGTCCAAGCTCCTCGTGCGCCGTGCCCACAGCGGCAAGATCGCCGACGTGAAGCGTATCCGCCCGCCATCGCTGGGCGCCGCGCGATCCCGAATCTTCACTCGGGCAACCTCGACAGCGCCGATCCCCGTCTGGATCGTCCGCACTGGGCCATGGCCGTGCCGCACCAGGCGGTCGCGGCCGTCGGGAAGCTTCATGCCCTTCATCGCGGCGAGAAATGCCTCGGCTTCCATCTCGACGGCCTGCGCAAGCAGCTCCCGCGCACCAGATCGCAAGATCTTCGTCAGTGGATCGTCGATCTCGTCGGGCTGACGCAGTGGGACAATGTTGCTATTCTTATTCATGGCGTATCGCTCTCCTCGAGAGGTTCTGGCAGGCTCGACACCCGCCTCGATACGCCGCCTATCTCATTCCGTCATCACCCAGTTTCCCGCATAGCTCCTGCGGCTTCCGTATGCAGACGAGGAGGGCATAACGCCTCCAAAGTCCTCCGATTGCCCAAGGCGCCACCCGTCTCTTGTGCCTGCTCTGCAAGTCTCAGCCAGC
>DASXOQ010000072.1:0-1512 GCA_036494165.1 Steroidobacteraceae bacterium | reverse complement strand
TGGCGACACCATCAACACGGCGTCGCGGCTGCAGACTGCCAACAAGCAGCTGGGCACGCGCATCTGCGTCAGCGAGACGGTTGCGAAGGCGGCGGAGAATTTCAAGGGCCGCACCGTGGGCGACATCGTGCTGCGCGGCCGTAGCGAACCGCTGCGCACCTATGAGCCGTTGCGCGACGAGGCCTTTTCGTCGCTGGCGACCGCGCAATATGCCGAAGCCTTTGCCAAGCTCGAGGCGGGCGACGCCGGCGCAATGCCGGCTTTCGCGGCGCTCGTCGGCATGCATGCCGACGATCCGCGCGCGGGCTTCCATCTCAAGCGGCTGCTCAACGGCGCCAAGGGCGTACGGATGCAACTGGAATAGGACTCAAACAACATGACAAGCGAATTCGCCGCCGGCAACTACCGGTTCATCCCGGCTGTGTTTCAATATTCGGCGGGGTCGGCGGCGATGCCCGGCTACGAGATCGAGCGGGTGCGCTTCCACCGATGGCTGCCGCTGGCGGAGGGTTTTGCGGCAGCGGCAAAATATATTCAGGGTGCAGGCCGGCCGCTGACTTCTTTCTGTGCCTGCGAATTACGGTCGCCCGCGGCTTTCACCGACGAGGGCTTCCGCAAATTCAACGAGCATTACGTCAAGACGCTCAGCGAATGGGGTATCTATGACGGCAAGAGCAATCCGGTGGCGCGCAGCAACGTCTGCCCCGAGATCGACCCGCCGGTGGAGCCGTCATTCTACGCGTTCTCGTTCACGCGGCCGAGTACGAGCGCGGGCCCAAGCTTCGTCATCGCCGGCAGCGGCGAGGCGCGGGAAGGCGGCGCGACTTATGCGGAACGCACGGTGCGCTACCGCGACATCAGTCCCGACGGTATCAAGGACAAGGTGCGGCATGTCGTCGGCGCCATGGAAAGCCGCATGGGCGCGTTTGGTCATGGCTGGAAGGATGTCACCGCCTCGCAGGTTTACACCATCCGCGATTTCCACCACGTGCTGGCGGACGAGCTGGTGAAGCACGGCGCCGTGCGCGCAGGGCTCACCTGGCATTTCGCACGGCCGCCGGTGATCGATCTCGAATACGAGATGGATTGCCGCAGGGTGATGCGGGAGACGGTGATCTAGCGGCAGGGGGCGCTCGTCATGGAAAGGTCCAGGGTCAACCTTCCGCTACTTGGAGGATGCCTTTGCGGCGCAGTTCGTTACAGCTTGAACGGCGCGCCGCTAATGGTGCATGTTTGCCACTGCCATGACTGCCAGTCGGTCTCAGGTTCAGCCTACAGCTTGACCGTGCTGGTTCCCACGGTAGCGTTGGCGCTCACCGGCGCGTTGGAGACATTCACGCGAACCACGCCTCGCGGTCGTGAAGTCAAAAATACTTCGTGCATCAAATGCCATGCCGGTTTGACATCGAACGACGTAGCAAGACCCGACTTTACGGGACTACGAGCCGGATCTCTCGACGACGCGAGTTGGGCTGTTCCCATTGCTCAGACGTTCGTCCGGAGTGCCATTCC
>DASXOQ010000071.1:0-3377 GCA_036494165.1 Steroidobacteraceae bacterium | reverse complement strand
TGCAGTTTGGCGATCCGGCGGCCGGGGATACTGGTTGCCAGGGCGTAGGTCGTGAACTCAACAAACACCGGTTCCAGATGGTCCAGAAACGTGAGCGGTCCCGCTGGCAACGCGAGCGGCCGCTGTGGGTTCGATGAAGGGACCTTCCGCGGAATACCTGGCAACGACGGGGTTGCGCCGAAACCGGACCTCCGCGCGATACTGGTTGGGCTTCCGCACCCGACCTTTGCTGCCCTTCAAGATCGCGCCTATGAACGGGCGGGAAGCGCGAGAAAGCGGCCTTCGGCTGAGGGCGTGGCCTCCTATCCTCCTTTCGGGATGTCCTTGTATATCCGACCGCCCTTCATGATCATTGCTAGATTGGTATCGGGCTTTTCGAGAAGCGCGATGTCAGCGATCGGATCGCCGTTGACGACGAGGAGGTCAGCCAGGGCATCCTTCTCCACCACCCCCAGCTTTCCCGGATAGGGATTGCGCGGTCCTGACAGGGCGAGGAGTTCCCCATTGACTGAAGTCGCCATCCGGAGAATGTCCACGTTTTCGTACCACCGCCGGAGATGGGTCAGCATGACGCCCTGACGGGTGGCCAGGTCGCTCGAAAAGAGGAGATCAGAGCCGAACGCGGTCTTGATCTTGTGCTCCTTCGCGAGCGGGTAAAGCGTATTCGTGCCCGCGAACATCTGGAGCGCATTGAGCCGGCTCTGGCCGGTCAGTCGGCCAGTGTCGTCTTCGCTGAGAAACGGTTGGGTGCTGAGCCATACGCCCTTGTCGGCCATGAGCTTCGCGGTTTCTTCGTCCATGAGATGGCCGTGTTCGATACACTGAACGCCGACCGCCAGCGCGCGACGGATCGCGACCGGCGGATAGGCGTGGAGGGCGATATACGTATTCCTGTCAGCGGCGGCTTCGACGCCGGCTCGCATCTCGAGTTCGCTAAACGTCAGCATGTCGAGCGTCGTGCGCGGCGACGAGACCCCGCCGCCGCCGACGAGCTTGATCTGGGAGGCCCCCTGCAGGAGCTGCTCGCGCACCCGCAGCCGCACCTCGTCCGCGCTGTCGGCGATATTCGCGGCGCCTTTCTGCTCGAGAAAGCTGAGCGGCCCGCCGGGACGGCGCGGTAACTCGGAGAGCGGGCGCAGGTCGCCATGCCCGCCGGTGGTGGTGATCATCGCGCCGCATGGGTAGATGCGCGGCCCACGGGCGAGCCCGTCGTCGATCGCCTGCTTGAGCGCGAAGGACGGTCCGCCGAGATCGCGAACCGTGGTGAAACCGCGCATGAGCGTGCGTTCGGCCTCCGCCGACGCGGCGAGAAAGATGTAGCCGATATCGGCGGAAAGCAGGCTTGAGACGCTCAGTCCCGCGAAGATCGTGTGCCAATGCGCGTCGATCATGCCCGGCATGAGGGTCCGGCCGCCGCAGTCGATGACCCTCGCGCTTTCCGGAGCGCCGACTTCGCCTGAGTCGATCGCCTTGATCCGATCCCCCTCGACAAGCAGGCGTAGCCCGACGCGCAACGAAGCGGATCGCCCGTCGAACAGCCGGAAGTTCGTGAAAATGATCGGTGGAGTGGCCGGTTCGGGCTCGGCCTCGACGCGGCGCACGAATCCGAGCGTTGCGAGGGAAGCGCCCATTCCTGCCATGAACCCCCGCCGTGAGAGGCCCGCGTTGATCCAACGGCTCGCCGATTGGATGAGGGGCCTGCAGCAGGCGCAACTGCTGACACCGCTCGTCTGATGGTCATCGCCCGGCATGCAGAAATACATGTGACTCCCTCGAGAAACGGTACGTCGAATCCCAGACGCACGAAGCGCGCACTCGCCGCGGCCCGGCCGACTCTCCCCACGCTGAGCTTCTCGAGCAACAACGAGGCGACTTTCGAGCGCCGCCCCTCCTTCAGCCAAATGTCGCTGATGCCAGCAAGAAAAAGCTGCTTGTCCCAGAGTCGGCGTGGTCTTGCGCGTCGTGGCTGAATGTAATCCTCGGCAACCCGAGCCGGAAACAACGCAAAGGGCGGTGAAGCCTTTTCGCGCTCGCAATGGAAAGACGGCTATTTCGCGGACTCCGGTCCTTCCCGAGGCGATCCTTTTAGGCCCGCTGTCCACCCAACTCAGCCGGTTCTGACCCTCTTCGTCGAGGTCGGCTTAGGGGCATATGCGGACAGTCGTATCGGCCGAGAAAATAGCTATTCCGTGTTGATTGCGTCGGTCCCGGGATGTGGTGGGCGAGGCGGGCCGAAAGGAACCGATCGATCTCACCATCGAGCACCGTCGTTGCCGGATCGACGTCTGGATTCTATCGAGAGAGTCTAGCGCCCACTGCCCAAAACGAAGCGTTCCACCTTCGACTCGTCGTTGTAGAAGTGGACGCTGGCGGGACAGGCGCGTCCAACCCGCGCGCCGGCAGATCGAGCGGGGCGAGTGGGACAACTGGGCATTGGTCTCCCATCGTGGAGAGCCGGTCGCCGCCTGACCCGGCATTTTCGCAGCTTCTTCCCCGCTCCTCCCCTATCCCAACATGCTCGGCCCTACATTCTCGGCATTCAGGGGTCTGGGGTCGATTTGAGCCTTCGCGTCACGGGTGACAAGAGACCGGGCGCGCCTTGGCATTTGCGCAACGCTCCAGCGCCCTGAAAATTGCCACAAAGGCATGTTATGAGGCGCTTCGTTAGGAGCCGATTGCGGAACAAAGGATGTTTTCATTTTGCGTTTTCGTGATGAGTTTTGGCGGACGAGGCCGGCGACGTGTTCGTTCATTCTTGTGCGCGCCAAAGAGACGGATTCCGCCGCCCGCGGTTTCTTCGTCGCGTAGAGGAGAACCGAGCCTGATGTGCACCAGATAAAACAGGTGGAACAGGTGGCTAGGTTGGCCTGGGAAGCCCCGCCGGCTCTTTGCCAGGAGCTTGGGGATCACCAGCGCGGTAGAAGCCCCAATATGTCCGATTGGGCAATCGCCCAATTGCTGTTATCTAGCTGCAAAAAACAGCGAGAACAGCCGTGGGAGCGCAGCGTCCGCATGATTGGCGAGGCTCGGGGGCGCAGAGACGGGGGCCGGCTGTGGAGGGGCAGGGTTTGGCCGACGCGTGGCGCATTATCTCCTCTTCCGCCCCCATTCAGGCGGCAGCCCGAGTACTGCCGCTCCGACAATCGCCGAGAGGGTGGAGCCGACGAGGACGCCCAGGCGCATGACGGCTTCGACATCGGATTCGCCGAAGGCGAGCGTGCCGATGAAGAGGCTCATCGTGAAGCCGATACCGGTCAGAATGCTGGTGCCCCAGAGCGTCATCCAGCCGGCGTTCGCAGGCAGTTCGGCCCAGCCGGCACGGATCACCAAAGCGGCGGTGGCAAAGACGCCGATCTGCTTGCCGAAAAAAAGGCCGG
>DASXOQ010000070.1:0-2083 GCA_036494165.1 Steroidobacteraceae bacterium | reverse complement strand
TTCGATCGAAAATCAGAGAAATGATCCCTGCGCCTCAATAGCTCGACGCCTCACTGTCGGTCCTGCGGCCGCCGCCGGTTAGCGGACTGAACCGCCCCGGATTTGCCGGAGGCAATTTCATTTGACTCACGCCGCCAGCTTCTGTCCGTCGAGCGTGGCGTAGTAGCGTTCCTCCGCTTCGGCCGGTGGAATGTTGCCAATGGGCTCCAGCAGCCGACGATTGTTAAACCAGTCGACCCATGTCAGCGTCGCGATCTCGACAGCTTCGAAGTTCCGCCAGGGACCGCGCCGATGGATGACCTCGGTCTTGTAGAGGCCATTGATCGTTTCGGCGAGGGCATTGTCGTAGCTGTCGCCGACGCTGCCGACTGAAGGTTCTATGCCCGCCTCAACCAAGCGCTCGGTATATCTAATACCGACGTATTGAGACCCTCTGTCCGAATGATGGACCAGGGCGCCCCGATGAGTGGGCCTTCGCTCATAAAGGGCCTGCTCCAGCGCATCCAGCACGAAGTTGGCGTGCGCCGTTCGGCTGACGCGCCAGCCCACGATGCGCCTGGCGTAGGCGTCGATCACGAAGGCCACATAAACGAATCCGGTCCAGGTGCTGACGTAGGTGAAGTCGGAGAGCCATAGCATGTTCGGCGCTGGCGCGTGGAATTGCCGGTTCACATGATCTAGCGGGCATGGCGCCGCCTTGTCCTGCACCGTTGTTCGGATTGGCTTGCCGCGGATGACGCCCTGGAGGCCGAGATCGGCCATCAAGCGCTCCACTGTGCAGCGTGCAACGGGAACGCCTTCACGCGCCAGCTGTCGCCAAACCTTGCGCACGCCATATACCTCGAAGTTCTCGACGAAGACGCGGGTGATCTGCGGCTTCAGCGCCATATCCCGCTGCGCCCGCGCCGAGAGCTTCCCGGGATCGGCTCTCTTGGAGACGTGGTCGTAGTAGGTCGACGGGGCGATCGGCAGAACCTTGCAGATCGGCTCGACCCCATGGACCGCGCGATGATTGTCGATGAACGCAATCATGTCTTTGACCGGCGGTCGAGCTCCGCCATCGCAAAATAAGCTGACGCCTTGCGCAGTATCTCGTTCGCCTGCCGAAGCTCGCGGTTCTCGCGCTCCAGCGCCTTGAGCTTCTCCGCAACATCCGTCGACACGCCAGCCCGCTTGCCGCTGTCGATCTCCCCCTTCTTGATCCACTCGTTCAGCGTCTGCGCCGTGCAGCCGATCTTCGCCGCGACCGACATGATCGCTGCCCAGCGTGAGGAATGTTCATGTTCGTGATCGAGGACCAGCCGTACCGCGCGGCTGCGAACCTCAGGCGAAAACTTGTTTGTCGTCTTGCTCATCATGGCTCCACCTTCTCAGGAGTTGGAGCCTCCGGCAAACCCGGGGCGGTTCATCACTAATTCTGGTGGGCAACAAGTTCATGTGCTTCGCGGGCGAGTGCAAGAATGACTATCCTGCGGTACTCACGAGTTGGGACATTTCGAAGTCATTTAACTCGCAACGGGCAATCTTCACAAAGTACCAGCGGGCAATCGAGCTCATAAAAAAGCAGTGTCTGGGGCTTCCCCACTGACAGGGTGGGGACAACGTGTGGATAGCTAAAGCCGCCGATCTTTCCTGTGAATTAGAAAGAAATAGGCCAAATGGTACGGAACGGTACAGTCGCCTATTCGTTTGGCCTCTACGACGGGAGGCCACCAAAAACCAAAAAGTGCACACCATGCGAGAACTCTTGGCCAGTCACATCTACAAACAAGCCGCCAACGACCTATTCGCAACTCCGCCGCTCTCGATGCAGGACTTATTTAACAACTCGGCTGTGCGTTATCGGGTCGGCAAGGTCATCACGGAAGCGGCCGCTCATCCTAAGTACCTGGATGAAAAACCGGCTACTTGGGATTGACCAACATCTTTGGTCGCTTGCGCTTCTTTGACAACGGAACTCCTAAATGCATCGCGCGTGAGTACACTGCCGCTTGGCTGCGCCGGAGCTTCACGGAAATAGCAGCAGCGCTGAGTTGCTTTTCAAGGAAGGAAACGAGCGCTGCGTCTTCTTCTGGCATCCAAG
>DASXOQ010000069.1:0-78905 GCA_036494165.1 Steroidobacteraceae bacterium | reverse complement strand
CCCTTGAAAGCCGGCGATGCGGTGGTGTTCATACCGCCGGTGGCGGGCGGCTGATGTTCCGCTTCGCCACCTCCCCCATCGACACCGCGGCGGCGCGCGAGGAGCTTTTGGACGCGGCGGCCGGCGGCTACGTCAGCTTCGAGGGATGGGTGCGCAATTTCAACGAAGGCCGCGAGGTGAAGCGCCTGGAGTATGAGGCGTTCGCGGAACTTGCAGTGAAGGAAGGAACCCGCATCCTCGACGAGGCACGGTTGAGATTTCCCATCCGTCGCGCGCTCTGCATCCACCGCGTCGGCAGCCTCGATCTTGCCGACATGGCCGTGTGGGTGGGGGTGTGCGCGGTGCACCGCGGCGAAGCCTTCGATGCCTGCCGCTACATCATCGACGAGGTGAAACACCGCGTGCCCATCTGGAAGAAGGAGCACTATCTCGATGGCGACTCCGGCTGGGTGAACTGCGAGCACTGCGCCAAGGCGCCGCACCCCTCGCATGATCACCAGCACGACCACGCCCGCCTCGCCGTCGAAGATTTGAAGTAGCAAAAGAGTGCAGCCCGATTACTCGCGGCAGATGCTGCTCAAGGAAATCGGCGAGAAGGGCCAGGCAGCGCTCGCGCAGGCCAGAGTGCTGGTGGTCGGCGCCGGCGGATTGGGAAGTCCCGTGCTTCAATATCTGGCCGGAGCCGGCGTCGGCACCTTAGGTGTCGTCGATGCCGATCAGCTGGAGGCGAGCAACCTGCATCGCCAGCCCATCTTCGCGTTGCAGGACGTGGGGCGCTCCAAGGTTCAATTGGCGGCCGCCGCCATTGCCGCCCTGAATCCCACCATCAAGGTCGAAACCCATCACGAACGCTTCACCGCCGCCAATGCACTGCATTTGACGCGCGCCTACGACGTGATCGTCGATTGCAGCGACAACTTTCGCACCAAGTATCTGATCAACGACGCGGCGGTGCTTACACAGCGCGCCGCCGTGTTCGCCAGTGTGTATCAATACGAAGGCCAGCTTCAGGTGTATAAGCCGGATGCCGCTCATGCCTGTCTGCGCTGCCTGTGGCCGGAGGCCCTCGCCGACGGGGTGGTGGGCAACTGCGCCGAGGCCGGAGTATTGGGCCCGGTGCCCGGCGCCATCGGCGCGCTCCAAGGGCTCATCACCCTGAAGATCATTTTGAAGATCCAGGGTCAGCTCGAGGGCGAACTCATGCTCCTGGATTTCTCGAACTTCGCCAGCACCAAGATCAAGGCGCCGCGGCGGGCAGAATGCGCGGCGCCTAACTGCGCGCTCATCAAGGCGCTGAGTCCAGAAGGCGCGGATCCCAACCTGCAATTTCATTCCCTGGAGGAGGCGCGGTCCCAAGGCTTCACCATCATCGACATCCGGAACGACGACGAAGTGGCGAACGAGCCGAGCGGAGCCCTGCACATCCCCATGGCCAAAGTACTCGAGAATCCCTCGCTCCTGCCCAAAGCCAGAGTGCTCCTGCTTTGTGCTTCGGGAAAACGCAGCGCCGCCACCGCGCAAGAATTGGCCAAGCGCGGCATCGCCGTGCATTCTTTCGCCAAGGGCCTCGCCGGCCTGCGCTGATCCGAAGAACATCTCACCATGCACTTCGCCAGCAAGCTGCCCGACGTCGGCACCACCATCTTCACCATCATGTCGCGCCGCGCGCTCGAGGAAGGCGCGCTCAACATCGGCCAGGGTTTTCCGGACTATCCGGTCGATCCCCGCCTGGTCGAATGTCTAACCGAGGTGGTGGCCGAGGGCCACAATCAGTACGCCCCCATGGAGGGCGTCACGGGTTTGCGGGAAGTCATCGCGGGGAAGCTGAAGACCTGTTACGGCCTCGATGTCGATCCGATGCAGGAAATCACCGTCACCTGCGGGGCGACCGAATCCTTGTACAACGCCATCCAGACAGCGGTCGGTCCTTCGGATGAGGCGCTCCTCTTCGATCCCGCCTATGACGCGTATGAACCCGCGGTCAGGCTGGCCGGAGCGCGGGCAGTGCGCATAGCGCTCAAACCGCCGGCGTTCAAATTCGACTGGGACGAAGTCAAACGCGCGCTCACCGAGCGCACCCGCCTGGTGATCCTCAACAGTCCGCAAAATCCCTGCTGCACGGTCATCGAGCGAGAGGATCTTGACGAACTCGCCGCCCTCATCCGCGACCGGCCCATCTCGGTGTTGTCGGACGAAGTGTATGAGCATGTAATCTTCGATAGCCGCCGTCACGAATCCGTGCTCACGCATCCCGAGCTCAAAGCGCGTGCCTACGTGGTGTTCTCCTTCGGCAAGACGCTGCATGCCACCGGCTGGCGCACGGGTTATACCGTAGCGCCCAAGGATCTCTCCCTGGAACTTCGCAAGGTGCATCAATTCAACACCTTCAGCATCGCGGCGCCGCTGCAGCATGCCATCGCCCGCTATCTGGCGAAATATCCGGATGCGTGGGAAGGACTCGCCGCTTTCTTCCAGGCCAAGCGCGATCTGCTCGCGGGACTCCTGAAGGGCTCGGGACTCGAACCGGTGCCGGCGGCGGGCACTTATTTTCAACTCATCGACTACGGCGCGCTTTCGCAGGCGAGCGACATGCAGTTCGCGGACCGGCTGATCCGCGAGGCCAAGGTGGCGACCATTCCGCTCTCGCCCTTCTACGCAGCGCCGCCGCCCATGACATTGGTGAGGCTCTGCACCGCCAAACAGGACGCGACATTGAAAACCGCCGCCGAGCGGCTGCTTGCGTTCGCGGCGAAGGCGCGCTAGCGCCCGAAGGTGCCGTAGCGGCGCACCATGGAGGGCAGGCTTTGCCGCTGCCGCAAGCGCGAAGCGTCCATGAGCATGCGTCCGGCCCAGCGGTAGACGTTGTTTTCCTTCACCGTGCGGCGCATGAGATTCATGCGGCTCTGGCGCTCATCGCGCCCCATGCGCATGGCGATCTCCATGGCGCCGGCCGTCTCATTCACATCGAAGGGGTTGATGAGCACCGCCTCGGCGAGTTCGCGCGAGGCGCCGGCGAAGGTGCTCAAGATCAGCACGCCATCTTCATCGTCGCGAGCCGACACGAATTCCTTCGCGACCAGGTTCATGCCGTCGTGCAGGCTGTTGACCAGGCAGAAATCCACCGCGCGGTACAGCTCGAACACCCGCAACGGTTCCTGATGCTCATCGATGAGCACGATGGGCCGCCAGTCGCCCTCGGCGAACTTGGCGTTGATGCGTTCCACCTCGCTGTAGGTCTGCTTCTGCAGCGCCTGATAGGCGGGCAGCTGCCCGCGCGAGGGCGCGGCAATCTGCAAAAGACAGATGCGGCCGCGGTGCCTAGGATTTTTCTCCAGCAAAAATTCCAGAGCTTGAAACCGCTCGAGGATCCCCTTGGTGAAGTCCCAGCGCTCGACGCCGAGTCCCACCACCACGCCGTCCGCGATCTTGTAGCGCTCGCGCACCACGCGCCGGCAGGTGGCGATGTCCGGCAGCCGCGCCAGCCAGCGCGGCGGCCATTCGATGGAAATGGGATAGGACGCCACGCGGCAGACATGGCCCTGCAGGGTGACGGTCATGTGCTCACGGTCGATCTGGCACTCGACGAATCGATCCAGCGTATCTAAGAAATTCTGGCAGTGATAGCGGGTATGAAATCCCAGGATGTCGGCCGACAGCATGTGCATGAGCACCTCGCGCTTCCACGGACAAACGCCGAAGGTCTCCGCGTTGGGCCACGGAATGTGCCAGAAAAGCGCGATGGTGGCCTTCGGAATCTTGGCGCGGATCAAGCGCGGCAGGAGCGCGAAGTGAAAGTCCTGGATCAGGATCACCGGCCGATCGGTGTTGGCCTCCGCGGCCACAACTTCTGCGAATTTGGCGTTGACCTCTTCGTAGGCGTGCCAGTCGGTGGTCCGAAACGCAGGCCGCACGTAGGCCAAGTGACAGAGCGGCCACAGGCCCTCGTTCGAGAATCCGTAGTAGTAGCCCTGCTCCTGCTCCGGGGTCAGCCAGACGCGCCGCAAGGTATAAGACGGATCGTCCGGCGGCACGCGCACCTGATCGTAGCGATCCACCGTCTCGCGGTCCGCGGTGCCGGCGCCATGCGCCACCCAGACCCCCGAGCAGGCGCGCATGACCGGCTCCAACGCCGTTACCATGCCGCTCGCCGGCACCTGCACGATGGGCTTGCCGTCGGCATCGAGATTGTGGATGTAGGGTTCGCGGTTCGAGACGACGATGACCTGCGCGGAGTTCAAGTGGTCGCGGACTACCTGCTGCAGCGCCTGCGGCGTCCAGTTCTCGCGGAAATCGATCTCCAAGCGCTGCCGGGCCTCCGCCTCGGCCAGCACTTCGCGCACCTGGCTCAAAATGGGCATGGAGGCGCGCGGCGAATGGGCGTTCTCGCGAAAGCGTTTGCCGCGAATGTCCCCGATCAGCACCTGCATCCAGCGGCGCAGCTGCAACCAGGCGAACAGCACGATGAGCAGCGCCAGCAGCACTACCGAGATGCCGATGAACACCAGCAGGAAATCCCTTGCGGTGCGTTGCCGGCGGTCCGCGAAACTCAAGTCATGCACCATCAGGACACGAAACGGCGTGGGCTCGGCAGTGTCGAAATCGAACCGCGACAGCTGCACCGAGCCTGAGGGCAGTTCCAGCACATGGGAGCTCGATGGCTGCAAATCGCGCTGATCGTCGCAGCTCACGGCCGGCGGCGAGCGCTCGGACTTGAAGATGGTGGTGCCGTCCGGACGGCACACCAGAATGCCCAGCAGGCGTTCGTCGGCGGCAGTCTTGATCAGATAGGCGCGCAGCTTCGCCTCGCTGCCGCGCTCCACCAGATCCGTGATGGGTTCTTCGATGGAATGCATGATGAGCTGCGCGCGCACCTCCACGTCCGAGCGGAACCACTCGGCGAGCAGGCGCTGGATGTAGGGCAGGCCGACGTACGCGACCACGCAGGAAGCGAGAATTACCGGCAGCACAAATCGCAGCAGCACAGATCGCAGCATCGAATTGCCGGTGCGATCAAAAAATTGACGAATCATCGAAGAGAAAATAACAGATCGCGTTCATGATGTTCTCATCCGAGGGTTTCATGTAAAACTTACACGAAATACCACAGCCGTTTCGATGGGCCTCGGCGCCCGATTGCGATAAGGTTTCAAGGCATGACACGTTCACCGCCGGCGCTGAATAAAGCTCACTGTCTGTTCCTCGACATCGACGGTACGTTGGTCGAATTCACCGACACGCCCTCCGAGACCCACACGGACCTCGACGTCAGGACGCTGCTCACGGATCTCGCGGCGAAACTCGATGGCGCACTTGCGCTGGTGAGTGGTCGCGAGCTACGGACCATCGATGCGCTCTTTGGACCGTTGAATCTGCCGGCCGCGGGTCTGCACGGGGTCGAGCGGCGCGATGCCGCCGGTGAGATCCACGGGGGCTCCGCGTCGGATCCTAAGTTGAATGGCGCGCGCGCCGCCTTGAACCAGCTCGTTCTCTCCTATCCCGGCACGCTGATCGAGGACAAGGGCCCGAATCTGGCGGTGCACTTTCGCTTGGCACCGCATTTCGCCGATGCAGTGCGCCGCGCCGTGTTCGCAATCGCCGCGCCCCTCATCGACAGCTACCAGCTGCAGGAAGGCGCGCAGGTGATCGAGCTTAAACCGCGCGGCTTTTCCAAGGGTTCGGCGGTGGACGCATTCATGAAGGAGGCGCCGTTCAAGGGGCGCATTCCGGTGTTCATCGGCGATGATCTCACCGACATGGACGGGTTCGCCGCGGTGGAAAAGAGCGGCGGCGTTTCGATCGGGGTGGGCGATCGGGTGCGCGCCCAGTATCATCTTAACGGCGTACGCGAGGTGCGCGCCTACTTGAGGGCATTCGTTACAAATTCATGGGTAAATTGATCCTGGTGCGCCACGGCGAAAGTGCCGGCAACCGCGACCGTACTTTTGCGAACGATCCTCACTCGCTTCCCCTCACCGAATTGGGCTATGCGCAGGCCGACGCGGTGGCTCGCCTGATCGGCGCGCGCTTCAACGCGGAACTCATCGTCTCGAGCCCTTACGTACGCGCCCGCGAAACGGCGCAGGTGATCGCGAACCTCCTCAAGCTGCCGCTTGAGGTCGAGCCTGATCTGTACGAGCGCGAAGTCGGCGCGCACCGCGGACTGTCGTACGACTCGTTGGCAAGCGCGCCCGACTACGATGCGAGACAGCCCTGGGCTTTTAAGCCTAAGGACGGCGAGAGTTACCTCGAGGTGGAATCGAGGGTGGCCCCGGTGCTGCACCGCCTTGCCGCAGAGCACCCGGCGCGCGATGTGGTGGTGGTGAGTCACGGCGGCGTCATGATGACGCTCTGGGCGCACGTATCGAAGCGCTGGGACGCCGCCTACATCGCCCCCAACTGCGGCGTGCTGCTGATCGAGCACGGCCCCGAGGGCTATCGGGATCCGTTCATCGTCGATGCAGCGGCGGCAGACGCAGACGCAGGCGGCTAAACCTCGGCCGCTTGGGCGGCGAGGTCCTCGTTCAGCCAGCGCTCCAACGTGGTACGCAGCTGTTCGCGGTCGATGGGCTTGGACAAATAGTCGTCCATGCCGGCGGCGAAACACTCGTTGTCGGCGCCTTTGATGGCGTGTGCGGTGAGCGCGACGATGGGAATGTGCGCGCCCGTCCCCTCGCACTCGCGGATCTTGCGGGTGGTCTCATAGCCGTCCATCACCGGCATCTGACAGTCCATGAGAATCAGGTCGTAGCGGCCGCTCTGCCAGGCGGATAGCGCGGCGGCGCCATCGCCGGCCACGTCCACGCGGTAACCCAGCTTCTCGAGGATTCTGCACGCCACCTTCTGGTTCACGAGATTGTCCTCGGCCACCAGGATGTGCCGCGCATCGCGCGAACGCTGTGAACGCAGCGCATGCCGAGTGACGATGGGCTGGCTGCGCAGCGACCAGGTCTCCGCCCGCACGCCCAAGACCATCATCAGGCAGTCGGTAAGATCCCGGTGCGTCACCGGCTTCAACAAATATCCCGCGAAACCCAGCTCGCTGAAGCGCTTGCCGTCGCCGCGCTGGCCTGAGGAGGTGAGCAGCACCAAGCGCGTGGCGGAGAGTTCCCGATCGCCCTGCACTGCGGCGCCCAAGTTCGCGCCGTCGATGCCAGGCATCTGAAAGTCGATGAGGGCCACTTCGAAGGGGCGCCCGGCAGCCACCGCCTTGCGCATGAGATCGAGCGCCTCCTCGGCGGAGCTCGCTGCGGCAGGATCCATGCCGCAGAGCGACAGCTGTCCTAAAAGCACCTTGCGGTTGGTGATATTGTCGTCAACCACAATCACCCGCTGCCCGCGCAGTTCCGCCGGCGGCACCGCGGCAGCCTGCGCTTGATTCTCGGCGGTTCCCAATCTGACCGTGAACGAAAAAGTCGAGCCGAAGCCCTCCTGGGACGCGACGCTGACCTCGCCCCCCATCAGTTCCACCAGGCGCTTGACGATCGAAAGTCCCAGACCCGTGCCGCCGAAGCGGCGTGTGGTGGAGGAATCGACCTGCGTGAATGCATTGAAGAGCGAAGGCAAGCGCGCGGCCGGAATGCCGACACCGGTATCGCGCACCTCGCAGCGCACCGCTAGACCCGATTCGCTCACTTCCAGTACGCGGCACTCGAGCGCCACCTCGCCCGCCTGGGTGAACTTCACCGCATTGCCGCCCAGGTTCAAAAGCACCTGGCGCAATCGCCCGGCATCGCCGCGCACCAGATCGGGCAGTTTCGGGTCGATGAGCGCGCTCACTTCCAGACCCTTGGCGTGCGCCTGGATGGAGAGCATGCGCGCCACGTCCTCCATAGTGTCCCGCAAATCCATGTCGAGGCACTCGAGCTCGAGCTTGCCCGCCTCGACCTTTGAGAAATCCAGAATGTCGTTGATGACGGTGAGGAGCGAGCCGGCCGAATCGCGCACCGTCTCGACATAGTCCTTTTGCATGGCGTTCAAGGGCGTTTCCAACAACAGCTCCACCATGCCGATCACGCCGTTCATGGGCGTGCGGATCTCATGGCTCATGTTGGCGAGAAACTCGCTCTTGGCGCGGTTGGCGCTCGCAGCCGATTCGGTGGCCTCGAGCAATGCCTTTCGATAGTGACGCACCTCGGTGACATCGCGCATGGAGCCCGATACGGTCATGGGGCGCCCGTCGGCATCGAGCTCGAGGGCGGCGCGCACCCGATACCAGCGCCATTCCCTGGCCGCGTTCATGGCGCGCACTTCCTTGTCCACCGGAGCCCGATTGTGGATGCAATGCTCCAGCGCCTCGCGAAACGTAAGCGCGCTGTCGGGATGCAGCACCTCGAACAGCAGCTCCGCCCGCTCATCGAAAGCATGTGCGGTGGAACCGAGCATGTCGGCGAGCCGCGGCGACACCCAAACGGCGCGGCTCGACACGTCGAGTTCGAACAGGCCGTCGTTACTGCCGCGAATCGCGCGGTCGAGACGCGCCTGCGCGAGCCGGCGTTCATCGTGGGCGAGCGCGCGCTCCGCCTCGTGTTTTTTATTCTCGAGCGCATGGGTCACATTCCGGCCGATATGCTCGAGAAGACTGACGGTTTCAGCATCGAACGCCCCGGCTTCGGCCGAGTACAGGAGCAGCACGCCGAAGCTTTCGCCCTCGCGCGCCAGGGGAATGGCGGCCCCCGAAGCGATGCCTGCATCGCGTGCGCTCGCGTGCCAGGCATGGGTGCGCGGGTCGGTGAGATAATCATTGCTCACAGAGGTCGCTTGGCTGCGAAAGGCGCTCGCCACCAGTCCGCCGCCCTCGGGATGTTGGCCGTCGAGCGACACTTCAAGCTCCCGGAACCATTTAGCCTCGAGCCCGGCGGCGGCGGCGACCCGCGCCCGTACGGCTTCCTCGGTGACGAAGACTGCGGCGGCAAGCAGCTTGCCGCCCTCGACGACGGCCTCGCAGATGCGTTGGTAGAGCTTGGCGGCATCTGCCACCCGCATGATGGCCTCGTTGGTTGCCGCCAGCGCGGCAAACAACCGCGCGGCGCGCTGCGCGACGAACTCCGCCTGCTTGCGCTCGGTGATATCGCGCGACACCGACACGATGATGCGCTTGCCGTCGCAGAGCATGGCGTGGCGGTTGAGTTCCACGTAGGTTTGGCGTCCATCCTTGAGCACGCCCTTCGCTTCGGTGCGAATGCCGCGCGTGCCCGCGGCGATCACTTCGTCGTACGCCTTGGCAAGATTCGCGGGGGTGTCGATGAGAAGATCCTGCGGTCCCATCTGCATGAGCTCGGCATAGGAATAGCCGGTGCGCGATATCGCAGTCGCGGACGCATCGAGGAACTTCAAGGTATCGCGATCGACCAGATACACCGAATCGGGACAGTGATCGATGGCGGCGCGGAAGCGGCGCAGGTGTTTGCGGGTTTGCGGAGGGAGGTCAGCGGATGCGCGGGCTGCACGCAGCAAATCGATGGCGTATACCGCCGCCGCACCGGCGACTGCCGCCAGCACCAAAAGCCAAGCCATCTGCATTTGAAAGGCCCCCGCGCCTTATGTAAGTGCGTTATTTGGCGCCGAACGGCCCCCAAAATCCGTGCGCCGCCCGACATAATCTTGAGGGCATTCCCGCAATGCGCGCGCGATTCTTGGGGTAATGACGGAAGAAATGGCGTTAATCGCGCGAAAAACGTGATGCAGCTAACACCTTTTGGGGCCGCTGCCCCGCTTCAGTCCCGGATCTGGCCGGAGCCTTGGATCAGGTATTTGTAGCTGGTCAGCTGCTCGAGTCCCACCGGACCGCGGGCATGGAACTTGTCCGTGCTGATGCCGATCTCAGCGCCCATGCCGAATTCGCCGCCGTCGGCAAACTGCGTGGAGGCGTTGTGAAGCACAATGGCGCTGTCCACTTTGAGCTGGAAGGCGCGCGCGGCCTCATCGTGCGCGGTGACGATGGCGTCGGTGTGGTGCGAGCCGTAGCGCGAGATGTGCGCGATGGCGCCCTCCACACCCTCGACCACCCGTACGGAGATGATGGCATCCAGGTACTCGGTGTGCCAATCCTCTTCGCGGGCTTCGCGCACGCGCGCGTCGCACGCGCGCGTCGAGGCATCGCCGCGCACTTCGCAGCCAGCCTCGATCAGCATCTCAACCAGCACTTTGAGGTGTGTCGGCGCGCAGGCCCGGTCCACCAGCAGCGTCTCGGCGGCGCCGCAGACCCCGGTGCGGCGCATCTTGGCGTTCTTGACGATGCGCTTCGCCATTGTAAGATCGGCGCCGCCGTCCACATACACGTGGCAGAGACCCTCCAGATGCCCGATGACCGGCACGCGAGCCTCGCGCCGCACCCTCTCGATGAGCGGCTTGCCGCCGCGCGGCACCAGCACGTCGATGTAGTCTCCTAGGTCTGCGAGCATGTGGCCGACGGCAGCGCGGTCCGTGGTGGCGACGAGCTGCAGAGCTTCCGGCGGAAGATGCGCCGCGGTGAGTCCCTCGACCAGGCAGGCATGGACGGCGGCACTGGAGCGGGCGCTCTCGGAGCCGCCGCGCAAGATGGCGGCATTGCCCGACTTCAAGCAGAGCGCTCCTGCATCCGCGGTGACGTTGGGACGGCTCTCGTAAATGATGCCGATGACTCCCAAGGGCACGCTCAGGCGCTGGATGCGCATGCCGTTCGGTCGCGTCCACTCCTTCTGCAGCACCCCGATGGGGTCGGCGAGCGCCGCCACCGCCTGAAGGCTCGCCGCCATGGCTTCGATGCGCTTGCCATCGAGCTTCAGGCGGTCGATGAGCGCGGCGCTCAACTGCTTGGAATTTGCATCCTCAAGATCCTGCTCGTTGGCGCGAAGGATGGCCTCGCGCGAGGCGCGCAGGCTCGCGGCGGCGGCCTCGAGCGCGTTGTTCTTGTCGCGCGTGCTCGCCAATGCGAGCACCGCGGCGGACGCGCGCGCCCTGCGGCCCATGTCGATGAGAGTGTTGAGCAGCGGCTCGTTCACAGAATGCGGATCAGGACCAGATCGTCCCGATGCACGATCTCATCGCGGCCGCGAAAACCGAGCACCGCCTCGATGTCCATGCTCTTGCGGCCGATGATGCGCGCGGCATCGGTATCCGAATAGGCGCAGATGCCGCGCGCGATTTCGGTGCCGTCGGGGGCGATGATGGATACGGTGTCGCCGCGCTCGAACCGCCCGAGCGCCCGGGTGACACCCGCGGGCAACAGGCTCTTGCCGCCCATCAGTGCGCGCACCGCGCCGTCATCGATGGTGACGGCGCCCGCGGGCTTCAAGGTTCCCGCGATCCACTGCTTGCGCACCGTCGCGGGATTCAGGCTCGGCACGAACCAGGTGCAGCGCACGCCATCTTCGATGCTCTTCAAGGGATGATCGATGGCGCCCCTGGAGATGCACAGATGTATTCCCGCACCGACCGCGATCTTGGCGGCGGCGATCTTGGTCTGCATGCCGCCGCTCCCCACGGCGCTGGCGCTGCCGCTCGCCATGGCTTCGATCTGCGGGGTGATCTCCAGCACCTTGGCGATGAACTGCGCGTCGGGGTCCAGCTGCGGATTGGCGGTGTACAGTCCGTCGATGTCGGAGAGCAGCACCAGGCAGTCCGCGCCCGCCATCTGCGCGACGCGCGCCGCCAGCCGGTCGTTGTCGCCGTAGCGGATTTCAGCGGTGGCCACCGTGTCGTTCTCGTTGATCACGGGCACCGCGCCCAAGGCAAGCAGCGTTTTCAAGGTGCCGCGCGCATTCAGGTAACGGCGCCGCTGTTCGGTGTCCCCCAAGGTAAGCAAGATCTGCGCCACCGTGATCTCGTGGGCATCCAGGAGTTCCTTGTAGGCATGTGCGAGGCGGATCTGACCCACCGCGGCCGCGGCCTGGCTCTCCTCCAGCTTGAGCCTGCCGGCGGGGAGATTTAAGTGCCGGCGACCCAGGGCAATGGCGCCCGAGGACACCACGATCACTTCCTGGCCGCGCTTTTTCATGCGGGCGATATCGGCCGCCAGGCTCTCGAGCCAGGCACGGTTCAAGCGCCCTTTTTCCGCGTCAACCAAGAGCGCCGAGCCGACCTTGACCACGACGCGCTTGGCATCGGCGAGCCGCTGTGCGGCGTATTTGCGGTCCTCGATCGTCATAGCTTCACGATTTTGCCATTTACTTGTCCAAGGGGCCTCCCCTAATATTGCCTGCCGATTTGCGTGGAGCCGATGAAAGAGGATGAATTTCCGTGGGTAGAGAGCACGAACCAACCGTTGGGCAGTGGTACGAGGACCTTGAGAACGACGAGACGTTCCAAGTCCTCAAGGTCGACGAGGACAAGGAAAGCATCGAGATTCAGCATCTTGACGGCGATACGGAAGAGCTCGACGTGGACGATTGGGCCGAACTCGATCTTGAACTCACCGAGGAGCCGGAGGGTTGGTCGGGCTCGCGCGGCGAAAAGGACGAAGACGACGAGGACGATGACGAGGATTGGGACGACGAAGATGAGGATGAGGACGACGAAGACGACGACGATGACTTGGATGATGAGGATGAGCGCGACGAGTATTGACTCGCCGCGCCCGCAACAGCCTCTTTAAGCCACCCGTTCCAGCCAGCCGTGCTGGTCGGGGTGTTCTCCCTGCTGGATGCCGATGAGACGCGCGCGCAGCGCCTTGGTCACCGGACCCACCTCGCCGGTGGCGACCTTGTGTTCCTGCCCGCGGTAGATGAGCGTGCCGACGCCCGCCACCACCGCGGCGGTGCCCGAAAGCATGGCCTCCCCGCTCTTCACCCATTCGAGCATTTCAGCCACCTCGAACGGCCGCTCGGCCACTGAATACCCCAGATCGCGGCCCATCTGCAGGAGCGAGTCGCGCGTCACGCCATGGAGGAAACTGGTGTCCAGGCTCCGGGTCAGCAGGGCGCCCTGCTTTACCAGGAAGAAATTCGAGGCGCCGGTCTCCTGCACCTGCCCGCCGGGCGCGAACAGCACCTGGTCAATCTGATACTTGGCGCGTGCCGCCAGAGTGGGACCCAAGGCCGCGGCGTAATTGCCGCCGGTTTTCACCATGCCCATCTGCGCCGCAGAACGGGTGTTCACATCGTCCACCAGAATCCGCAGCGGCTTCATGCCGCCGGCGAAGTAATCCCATACCGGGCTCGCCAGCACCAAGAGGGTGGCTTCGTTGGCGGGCGTGGCCGCCGCACCAATGTTGGCAGTGGTGCCGATCAGCATGGGACGCATATAGAGGGCGCCGGGCGCTTCGGGGACCGCATCCTTGCAGCGGACGATGACCGCGCGGACCATGTCGGCCAGCTGCTTAGGATCCGGCTCCGGCAGCACCATCAGACGCGCGCTCTGGCGCATGCGGGCAATGTGCTTGTCCATGCGAAATACGTGGATGGAGCCGTCGGCGCGGCGGAATGCCTTGAAGCCCTCGAAGCAGCTGGAGGCGTAGTGCAGCACGTGCGCCGCGGGGCTGAGCTCCAGCGGTCCCACCGGCTTCAGTTCGCTCTCGCTCCATGTGCCATTTTGAAATGTCGCCACCGCCATGTGCGAGGTCAACACGGTGCCGAATGCGGGTCGTTGGGGCTGGGCAGTCATTGGGGTTTCACCTTGGGGATAAAAATCATCGCGGGGTGTTCCAGAAGCTCCTTGAGCGCCTGGATCATGGCCGCCGCATCATAACCGTCCACGAAGCGGTGATCGAAGGACGACGATAAATTCATGATCCGCCGCACCGCGATGGCACCCTGGTGCACCACGGGGCGCTCCACGGCCTTGTTGAGGCCGATGATGGCTACTTCCGGCGCGTTGATGATGGGCGTCGAGGCAATGCCGCCGAGCTTGCCCAGGCTCGTCACCGTGATGGTGGAACCGGTGAGCTCGTCGCGGCCGGCCTTGTTGGTGCGGGCACGTTCCGCGAGCCGGCGGATTTGCGCGGCAAGCTCCCACACGTCCAGATCCTGGGCGTTCTTGATCACCGGCACTTTCAAGCCGTCCGGCGTCTGCGTGGCGATGCCGACGTGGGCCGCCGCGTGGCGCACCAGCACCCCGCGCGCGGCGTCGTACAGCACATTGCATTGCGGAAAGGATTTCAGCACCCGCGTGAGCGCAAGCACCACCAGCGGCAGCAGACTCATCGACGGCGTTTCCTTGCCGGCGCTGCTGTTCAAGTGGTGACGCAACGATTCGAGCTCGGTCACGTCCACTTCTTCGACGTAGGCGAAATGCGGGATATTGCGCTTGGCCTCGCTCATGCGTTCGGCGATCAAGCGCCGCAGCCCGATCACCTTGATCTCGGTGGTGGCCTCGACGCTCTCGCGACGCTTGCTCACCGGCGTGCTCGACTGCTCGAGGTCGCTCTTGACGATGCGTCCGCCGGGACCTGAACCTGCGATCGTGGCCAGATCGATGCCGGCCTCGTGCGCGCGGCGTCGATTGGCCGGGGAAATCATGATGCGCGTGGCGCGCGCCGCACCGTTCGCGCTGGCAGCCGGTGCTTCACTGTGTGCGCGCGGCGCCGCGGCGGGCGGAGGCGCTTCCACTTTCACGGGCGGCGCTTGCGCTGCGGGTGCGGCTGCTTCGGGAGCGGCTTTCGCGGGCGCTTCACGGGCGGCGCCCTCTCCCACCTCGAACACGATCAGGGGCGATCCCACCGCCACCTTGTCGCCCGGGGCGCCGGTGATGGAGAGAACTCGACCCGAGACCGGCGCGGGCACTTCCACGGCGGCCTTGTCCGTCATCACCTCTACGATGAGCTGATCCTCGGTCACCGCATCGCCGGGCTTGGCGTGCCAGGCGACGATCTCGGCCTCCACGGTGCCTTCGCCCAAATCCGGCATTTTGAACACGAACTGGCTCATGCCGACTCCATGACGGTTTTAAGCGCCGCCATGACGCGCGGCTGACCGGGAAAATACTCCCACTCGAAGGCGTGCGGATACGGGGTGTCCCACCCGGTGACGCGCTGGATGGGCGCCTCCAAGTGCCAGAAACATTCTTCTTGGATGATGGAGAGAATTTCGGCGCCGAAGCCGGAGAAGCGGGTGGCTTCGTGCGCCACGACGCAGCGGCCAGTCTTCTTCACGGAGCTGACGATGGTGTCGACGTCGAGCGGCACCAGGGAGCGCAGATCGATGATCTCGGCATCGATCTTGAGCGCCGCGGCGGCCGCCGTCACCACGTGCACCATGGTGCCGTAGGTGATGAGAGTGACCTGACTGCCCTGCCGCACGATCTCCGCCTTGCCGAGCGGCACTTTGTAATAGCCCCCGTCCACCTGACCTTTGGGATGCGCGCTCCAGGGCACCGCCGGCTTATTGGGATCGCCGTCGAAAGGGCCGTTGTAGAGGCGCTTCGGTTCGAAGAACACCACCGGGTCATCGTCCTCGATGCTGGTGATCAAAAGACCCTTGGCATCGTAGGGGTTCGAAGGCATCACCACTTTGAGGCCGCTGACGTGGGTGAAGATGCCCTCGGGACTCTGCGAATGTGTCTGGCCGCCGCGGATGCCGCCGCCGCAGGGCGTTCGGATGGTGACCGGCGCATGGAAATCGCCGGCGCTGCGATAGCGGATGCGGGCGAGTTCGGAGACGATCTGATCGAAGCCGGGATAGATGTAGTCGGCGAACTGGATCTCGGCGACGGGCCGCAGGCCGTTGACGCTCATGCCAATCGCGGTGGCGATGATCCCGCCTTCGGCGATGGGGGTGTCGAGCACCCGATGCTCGCCGTATTTTCGCTGCAGTCCTTCGGTGGCACGGAACACACCGCCGAAGTAGCCGATGTCCTCGCCCATCAGAACCACCGACGGGTCTTTGCCGAGCATGATGTCCATGGCGGAATTCAGCGCCTGAATCATGTTCATGTTAGCCATGCTTGGCTCCCTTCTCGGCGCGCATCTGCGCCTGTTGGCGCTTCAAGTGCTCGGGGATTTCCTTGAACACATCCTCGAACATGAGATCGGCATTGAGCCTCGGTCCCTCGTTCATGGTCCCGTAGCCGGTGGCCTCCTTCCAGCTGGCCGCGACTAGGGACTCCAGTTCCTGCACCAGCTTCTCGTGACGCGCCTCGCTCCATTGCCCCAGCTTGATCAGATGGCGCTTCAAGCGTTCGATGGGATCGCCCAGCGGCCAATGCTGCGCATCGTCCTTGGCGCGATAGCGGGCCGGATCATCGCTGGTGGAATGCGCGGCGGCGCGATAGGTCACCAACTCGATGAGCGTCGGACCGTGGCCGGTTCGCGCACGCTCCGCGGCCCACTGCGTGACGGCGTACACGGCGAGAAAATCATTGCCGTCGACACGGATGCCCGGCATGCCGTAGCCGGGACCGCGGCCTGCAAAGGAACGCTGCTCGCCGCCCGCATAGCCCTGGAAGGTCGAAATGGCCCACTGGTTGTTGACCACGTTCAGGATCGCCGGCGCCTGGTACACCGAGGCGAAGAGCAGGGCCTGGTGGAAATCGGCCTCCGCGGATGAGCCCTCGCCCAGCCAGCTCGCCGCCAGATGATCCTCGCCCTTGATCGCAGCCGCCATGGCCCAGCCCACCGCTTGCGGAAACTGGGTGGCGAGGTTGCCGGAAATGGAAAAGAGGTTGCCGGCACGCGAGTGGTACATCACCGGCAGCTGGCGCCCCTTGCACATGTCGTGCGTGTTCGAGAGCAGCTGGCACATCATCTCGACCAGGGGCAGACCGCGGCAGATATGCAGGCCCTGATTCCGGTACGAGGGAAAAAGCATGTCGCCCGGCTTTAAAGCCATGCACGCCGCGACCGACACCGCTTCCTCGCCGAGCGAGCGCATGTAGAAGGAAATTTTGCCGGCCCGCTGCGTGCGCTGCATGCGATCGTCGTAGATGCGCGTCAGCAGCATGTGCCGCAGACCCACCTGCAGATCGGCAGGATCCAGATGCGGATTCCAGGGTCCCTGCGCCTCGCCTTGATCGTCGAGCACGCGCACCATATCCACCGACAGCGACATCATGTCGCGGGCGCGGGTCTGGATTTCCGGCCGCGCGACGGCGCCGGCCGCCGAGACGGACACGTAGCTGAAATCGGGTTCCTCGCCGGGACGAGCTGGGACCTTGGGCAGGTGCAGTCGGGGTTCTTTCTTCATCCACATAATTTACGTGCCGTCTTGGTTATGTGTTGATTTCATTAGGGTCAACCGTTATATATCGGTATATTCATTCCGAAAAATAGCTCAGCATGGAACAAACCACCCACAACGCGCTGGATCGACTGGATCTTAAGCTCCTCGACATTCTACAGAGGCAGGGCGCGCTCTCCGTCGCGGAAGTGGCGGCACGCGCGAAAATTTCCACCACCACCTGCTGGCGCCGCATTCAACAGCTGGAGCAAACCGGCGTCATCAAGGGGCGGGTAGCACTCCTGGATCGAGCCGCGCTCGGTCTCGATGTGACCATCTTCGCGCACGTGAAGCTCGCCAACACCGGGCGCGATGCCATCCACGAGTTCGAGGCCGCCATCCGCGATCGCGCCGAGGTGCTCGAGTGCTTCACGCTTACGGGTGAATGGGATTTTCTGCTCAAGATCGTGACGCGCAACATGAAGGCGTACGAGGCGTTCTATCTCGACTACCTCTCGCGCATCCCGTGCGTGCGCGCGGTGAATTCCTCGGTGGCCGTCACCGTGATCAAGGAATCGACCGCGCTCCCACTGAGCGCGAGTTAAACCAACAGCACCGTGGCCCCTTGGGTGCGCCGGCCCTCGAGCGCGCGGTGCGCCTCGGCCGCGTCTTGCAGCGCAAAGCGCTGGCCGATGTGCGCCTTGATGTGGCCGCTCGCGAGGCGCTTGAAGAGTTCGCCCGCGCGTTCGCTGAGTTCCTCACGGCGCCTGATGTAATCGAACAGCGTGGGACGGGTGGCATAGAGCGAGCCGCCCGCGGCGAGATCCGACAGCTTGAAATCGCCGATGACGCCGGAGGATTGTCCGAAACAGACGAACAGCCCGCGCGTCTTCAAGGCCTTGAGAGACCCGCGCCAGGTGTCCGCGCCCACCGAGTCGTACACCACATCGCAGCCGCGGCCCGCCGTTATTTCGCGCACCTTGGCGGCGAAATCCTCGCTCCGATAGTCGATGAGATGGGCGTAGCCGTTCTCCTGCGCGAGTGCGAACTTCTGCTTCGAACCCACGGTGCCGATGGCGGTGGCGCCCAAGAGCTTCAGCCACTGACCGAGCAGAAGTCCCACGCCGCCCGAGGCCGCGTGCACCAGCGCGACATCGCCCGCCAGCACCGGATAACAGTTCGTCACCAGAAACTGCGCGGTCATGCCTTTCAAAAGAATGGAGGCGGCCACGTCGAAGTCGATGCCGTCGGGCAGTTTTACCAGGCGCTCCGCGGGCACCACGCGGTGGGTGCGATAGGCGCCCGAGGGCATGGTGTAGGCCACCCGGTCGCCCACCTTGAGGTCGACCTCCGGGCCGACCGCCTCGATCACACCGGCCGCTTCTCCCCCGGGAATGTGATCACCGGCGGGCCACGGGTAGAGGCCCTTGCGAAAATAGGTGTCGATGAAATTGACGCCGATGGCGCGCTGCGCGACCTTGACCTCGCCGCGCTTGGGCGCCTCGCTCTTGAGCTCCGACCACTCGAGCATCTCGGGGCCGCCGTTCTCTTTGACGATGATGCCGTGCTCGCTCATGTTCGGCTTCCTTTGAGGCGGGTGACGTAGCGGCGGATGCGTGTCATGGCTTTTTCGAGTGTGGCCTCGTCGGTGGCGAAACAGAGTCGCACGAAGCCTTCGTTGCGCTTGCCGAAAGCACCGCCGTCGATCACCGCCACGCCCTCGGCCTCGAACAGTCCGCACATGAAATCGTAGCCGGAAAGTCCGGTACCGCGCACGTCGATGAGGGTGAACATCCCGGCCTCGGGCGCGCGGCAGGCAATGCCTTGTACATCTTTCAATCCATCGAGTAGAAAATCGCGGCGCGCGGTGCAAAGCTCCCGAATCCTGCGCTCCGCGCTCTCCGACACCGAGAGCGCCGTCAGGGCGGCCTCCTGGATGAATCCGGGCAGACCGAAGAGCATGCACATGGCGAGGTTCTCGGCGTGGCTCACCAGGCTCTCCGGTCCCACCAGCCACCCTGCACGCCAGCCCGGCATGGAATGGGACTTGGACAGGCTGCTCACGGTGATCGTCCGGTCGGGCAGGCGCGCGGCAAGGCTCGGGACGCGGCCGCCCGGGGCCAAGCCGGCGTACACCTCGTCCGCCACCAGCCACAGATCGTGGCGCTCGGCGAGCGTGCCGATGCGCGAAAGCTCCTCTTCGTTCAGGATCACGCCGCTCGGATTGTTGGGCGTTGCGAAGAAGAAGGCGCGGGTCTTTGGCGTGATGGCCGCCTCCAGGGCCTGCAGATCGATGCGAAACCCCCCATCCGGCGGCGAAGGCACCCGCACCAGCGTGGCCCCCGAGGCCTGGATGGTGGCGGGATAACTCGGGTACAGGGGCTCCAAGGCCAGCACTTCATCGCCGGGTCCGGCCACCAAGAGAGAGGCGGTGAAGAGCGCGTTCTGAGCACCGGACAGAAAAATGGCGTTTGCGGCCCCTACCCGCTGGCCGCTGCGCCTGGCGTGCGCGGCGGCGATGGCTTCGCGCAGCGCATGACGGCCGCCGGCCGGAGTGTAGCGGATGTCGCTGGCTTTCAGCCTGTCGAGCGCTCGTTCAAGTACTGGCGCCGGGGTATCGAGCTCTGGGTCGCCGATCGAGAGCACGATGACGTCCTCGCCGCGATCGGCCGCCGCCCGCGCCTTGTAATGAATGACCCACGCGTCCGCTCCCTCGCCCGCGATGCGCTCGACCAGAGGTGAAAACTTCATCGACGACCTTTTTGCTGCTTGCCACTCATGTCACTAACCTTGCATACTTTTGCGCAATCGTAGCGCGCTTTACATGCCGCGGTCGAAGAAGAGTATGACGCGCAATATTGGTACCTACTTGGTCGAGCTGTTGGTGGCGAATGACATCGACACCGTGTTCGGCATTCCCGGCGTCCACAACCTGGAGCTTTACCGCGGCATCGCCGCGTGCAGCGTGAAGCACGTGCTCACGCGCCACGAGCAGGGCGCGGGATTCGCGGCCGACGGATTTGCGCGGCTCTCGAACCGCATCGCCGCGTGCTTCGTGATTTCAGGACCGGGCCTCACCAATGTGCTCACCGCCGCGGCACAGGCCTACACCGACTCGGTGCCGCTCCTGGTGGTGGCCGCATCGCCGGTGAGAGCTTCGCACGGCAAGCAGTGGGGCGTGCTGCACGAACTTGCCGATCAGGTGGGACTCGCCAAGGGCGTGTTCGGCGTGGCGCGCGCGGCGGGAAGCGCGCAGGACGTGTGCGACCACCTGCGCCAGTGCCTGGCCTCGTTGAAAGTCGGCCGCCCGCGCCCGGCCTATCTCGAAATCCCGCTCGACCTGTTGGGCGAGCCCACCGAACTCGAAGCCGAGCGCTTCGAACTAGGGGCACTCGCGCCCGAAGCCTCAAGCGCGCAGATCGACGCGGCGGTGCGCCTGCTCTCGGTGGCGGAGCGGCCGGTGGTGATCGCCGGCGGCGGCGCGCGCCATGCGGGTGCGGAACTGCATCGGCTGGTGAGCGCGCTCGACGCGCCGCTCTTCACCACCACCGCCGGCAAGGGGGTGCTGCCGGAAAGTCATCCCTTGAACTTCGGCACCTCTTTGCCCTACAAAGCGAGCCTCGAGGTGATTGCGGACGCCGACGTGGTGCTGGCGGTGGGCACGGAGCTCGCCGAGACGGACCTCTTCTACGCCTACAAGCTGCCGTTGGGCGGTCTATTGGTGCGCATCGACATCGATCAGACCAAGCTCGCCGATCAATACGGCGCCGATGTACGGGTCTGGGCCGACGCCAAGTGCGCGCTCGGCGCATTGAACCAGGCGCTCGATGCACGACGCGCCACCCTCGCCAGCGGCGGCTCGAGCGCGCATGTCCGCCAGGGCTTCGCCACCGCGCGCGGCGGCGCGCACACTTTTCGCGCGGCGCTCGAGAAAAGCTTCGATGAGAAGTCGCACGCCATGAACGCGGCGCTGAAAGCGGTGCGCTCCGCCCTGCCCTGGGACGCGGCGGTGTTCACCGACATGACGCAGATCGCCTACTTTGGCAACTATGCATACCCGGTCGAACATCCCGGACAGTGGTTTCACCCGGCCGGCTACGGCACCTTGGGCTACGCGCTGCCGGCGGCGCTCGGCGCCAAGGTCTCGACGCCGGCGCGCGCCGTGATCGCGCTCGCGGGCGACTTCGGACTGCAGTTCACCTTGAACGAACTCATGACCGCGGTCGAGGCAAGGCTCGCCCTGCCCATCGTGCTCTGGAACAACGGCGCATTGGGCCAGATCCGCGACGACATGCTGGGCGCCGGCATTCCGCCCACCGGCGTCGTGGGCGAGAACCCCGATTTTCCCGCACTTGCCAAGGCTTATGGCGCGCACGCGGTGCGCGTGCGCGACGCCAACGCGCTGACCACGGCGCTGCGCACGGCCCTCGATGCCGGAAAACCCACCCTGATCGAGATCATCGCGGAGAGCTTCGTCTAATGGCGTTTACCCCCGAACAGAGCCTGCGCTCCCGCAGGGATTTTCCCGCGCTCACCAAGGTCCGCGACGACGGTCTGCATCTCGCCTATCTTGACGGCCCGGGCGGCAGCCAGGTGCCCAAAGTGGTGATCGACACCATGGCCGATGTCTACGCGAGCTGCAACGTCAACGCCCACGGCAACTTCCCGCCGTCGGCCGAGATCGATGCGCGCATGGACAATGCACGCGCCGTGCTCGCCGCATTCCTGGGCGCGCCCGACGGCAGCTGCATCTCCTTCGGGCAGAACATGACCACGCTCAACTATGCGTTGAGCTCGGCGGTGGCGCACACCTTGAAGAGCGGCGATGAAATCGTCATCACCCAGCTCGATCACGAGGCCAACCGCGGCCCCTGGAGCCGCCTCAAGGCGCAGGGCATCGTCATCCAGGAGGTGCGCCTGCAGGCCTCCGGTCAGCTGGATACGGCCGACATGGCGGGAAAGATCACCCCGCGCACCAAGCTCTTCGCCATCGGCGCTTCATCGAATGCTCTGGGCACGGTGAACGACCTGAAGCTCGCCCGGCGCCTGACGCGCGACGTGGGTGCGCTGCTGGTCATCGACGCGGTGCATTACGCGCCGCACTTCCCCGTGGATGTGGTGGATCTGGGCTGCGATTTCCTGCTCTGCTCGGCCTACAAGTTCTACGGCCCGCACGTGGGCGTGCTTTATTCGAAGCCCGGCGCGCTCAATGGCCTGCCGACCAATCGACTGGTGGTGCAGGATCCGAATGCGCCGTATCGCATCGAGACCGGCACCCTCAATCATCCGGCCATCGACGGCGCTCGCGCCGCGGTCGAGTATCTTGCGGGATGGGGCGACGGCGCGACGCTGCGCGAGCGCATCGTCGATGCCATGACGGGCATCAGCGCCTACGAGCACGATCTCGCCAAGTTCTATCACGATGCGGTGCGCCGCATCCCGGGCGTACGCGTGCATGGCCCCGATTTCTCAGGGCGCGCGCGGGCGCCTACCGTTTCAATCACACACGAGAAGTTCACCGCCGAACAGATGGCCAAGGCCCTGGGCCGCGAAGGCATCTGTGTGTGGGACGGGAATTTCTATGCCGAGCGCGCGGTTGAGGTCCTGGGGCTCGCTGCGCGGGGCGGATTGCTGCGCACGGGGGTCTCCCTGTACTCCTCGCCCGAGGATCTGGAGCGCTTGCTTGCCGGGTTGAAACGCCTGACCTAACATTTGGGGCATGCAACCCCAAAATCCTTCGAATCCCATGGGCACCGACGGCTTCGAGTTCGTCGAGTATGCCGCCCCCGATCCAGAACAGCTGCGCCGCCTGTTCGAAAGCATCGGCCTGCCCGCTGTGGCTCACCATCGCGCCAAGAACGTCACCCTGCACCGGCAGGGCGACATCAATTTCATCATCAACGCCGAACATGACAGTTTCGCGCAGCGTTTCGCGCGCGCCCACGGACCGTGCGCCTGCGCGATGGCGTTTCGGGTCGCCGACGCGCCCAAGGCCTATGAGCGGGCCCTGTCCTTAGGCGCCAAACCGGGCCCGGCGACCGCCGGCCCCATGGAACTCAACATCCCCAGCATCGAGGGCATCGGCGGCAGTCTCATCTACCTGGTCGACCGCTACGGCGAGCGCACCATCTACGATGTCGACTTCGTCCCCACCACCTCGAGCGCCGCCGGCATGGAGCCGTCCGGCCTCACCCGCATCGATCATCTCACCCACAACGTCCGGCGCGGCAACATGAACTTGTGGGCCGGCTTCTACGAGAGGCTGTTCAATTTCCGCGAAATCCGCTACTTCGCCATCGAGGGCAAGGAAACGGGGCTCTTCTCCCGCGCGCTCACCTCGCCGTGCGGCAAGATCAGGATCCCGATCAACGAGAGCCAGGACGACAAGAGCCAGATCGAGGAGTATTTGAACGAATACAAGGGCGAAGGCATCCAGCACATCGCGCTTGGCACCGATGACATCTACCACACCGTTGACGTGCTTCGCACCCACCGGGTCGAGTTTCAGGACACCCCGGACACCTACTACGAGAGCATCGACGGACGCGTCGAGGGCCACCGGGAAACCGTGGCGGAGCTGGAACGGCGGCGCATCCTCATCGACGGCAGCGCGCGCAGCGGCATCCTGCTGCAGATTTTCACTAAGAACGCCATCGGTCCGATTTTCTTCGAGATTATCCAGCGCAAGGGCAACGATGGCTTCGGCGAGGGGAATTTCCAGGCGCTGTTCGAGTCCATAGAACTCGATCAGAAGCGCCGGGGTGTGATCTAACTTCCTGATTTTTCGAGTGTTGAACTTCGCCCAAACGCCCTCACTCTAAGTGCATTAGGGTCAATTTCGACCTGTTGGGGGCCTCACATGCGAAGACTATTGGTTGCTGCAACGCTGGCCTCGGCCTTGAGCATGGCGGCGCTGCCGGTATTTGCCGATGCGTTGCCGAAGGCCGATGACATCTATCAGGCCGAAGAGGCGGGCCATTTCGATCAGGCTCAACAGATGATTTCCCAGGTGCTGGCGGCCAAGCCGGAAAGCGCCAAGGCCCACTTCATACAGGCGGAACTCTTTGCCCGGCGTGGTAATTACGGCGGCGCGCGCACGGAGCTCTCCAAGGCCGAGACCCTGGATCCCAAGGAAGACTTCGCCAAACCGCGGGCGGTGGAGGAATTGAAGTCCGAGCTCGGCGCAAGCACCAACGCGCGGCGCGTCGTTGCGCTCCCGCAGCCGGTGGTCGTGCGGCATGAAAGCCACTTTCCGTGGGGCACGCTTCTGATCGTCGGGGCAATACTCGCAGTGGTGCTGATGCTGGCGCGGCGGCGCAGTTACTACGGTGGCGCGCCTGGCGGCGTGGGACCCGCGAACTACGGGCCAGGGCCCGGCTATGGCCCAGGACCCGGCTATGGCCCGGGATACGGCCCCCAGGGCGGCGGTATCGGCTCCGGCATCGCTGGTGGTCTCGCCTCGGGACTCGCGGTCGGTGCGGGCGTGGTCGCGGGTGAGGAGCTTGCGCATCATTTCCTCGACGGCGATCGCACCCAGGCCCCGCAGGGATTTATTCCCTCGGCAGATGCCGCCCCCGACTACAACAGCGATATGGGCGGCAACGATTTCGGCGTCAACGATCCCGGCTCGTGGGACGATGGCGGCGGCGGTGGTGACAGCGGCGGCGGCGGCGACTGGAGCTAAGTCTCCCCGGCGTACACTTTTTTCCCCTTAGGGCGCCCTCGGGCGCCCTTTTTATTTGGGACCTTACACGAGCATCTTTGGCGCCATCGCGGATCCCACCCGCCGCGCCATCTTGGACCTGTTGAGCAGCGCGATTGCGCAGCGAGCGGCGAGCACGGCGCAGCAGGCTGCTGGCTTTAAAGGCACGAGCGCTGCGCGAGATCGATGTCTGACTTGATCCTATCGCCTCGTCATGAGTTGAGGCATCAGAACGCCGGCTTCAGCGCTCGTGGCGCGACAGCGCAGCGGCCACGGCATCGTGCAGAGCCTTCATGCCGAAGGAGATGTCCTGCACCACACCGTCGACGAAGAAAGTCGGGGTGGCACGGATGTGACTTCTCTCGCCGCCCTCGCGGTGTTCACGCACGCGTTGCAGATAAATGTGATCGTCCATCTCGGCGCTGTAGCGTCCCATGTCGAGGCTGAGGTCCTGCGCGTAACGCTCCAGGTCCTTCTCCTTGAGGTGGGATTGGTTGTCGAACAGCTTGTGGTACATGGGCCAGAACTTGCCTTGCGCGGCGGCGGCCTCGGAGGCTTCCGCGGCGAGCTGTGCATGCGGGTGCGCCTGGGTGATGGGGAAATGCCGGAAGATGAAACGCACGCGATTCGGGAAGCGTTCCATGAGCAGCGTGGGCGTGGTGGCCGCGACCTTGCAGCTCGGGCATTCGAAATCGCCATACTCGATCACGGTGACGCGCGCATGCTCCGGTCCCTCGGCGTGATCGGTGGGCACCGGGGGCACCGCCAGGGTTTGGCGCGCAACGTTCATGATCGGCTCCTGAGTTCGCTCGGCTTAATCTTAAGGCTTATGAGATCCGATCTGCGCAAGAGCTGCAAGATAAGCTCCTGACCGATGCGGCCCGCGTCCAGCTGTCGCTGCAACGCATCGATGCCCTCGAGCGCTGCGCCTGCGAGGGCCACCAGCCTGTCTCCCGGCTGCACGCCGGCCAGTGCCGCGGGGCTGTCCGGCACGACCTCCTGCACGTGCACGGCCTTGGCGCTCTTCAACTCGAAGTGCCGCACCACGCGGGTGGCCACTGGCACCGTGGCGCCCGATACACCGATGTAGGCGCGGCGCACCCGCCCGTGGGCGAAAAGCTGCGCGATCACCCATTTGGCCGTGTTGATGCCGGTGGCGAAACAGATCGCCTGCGCCTGCGGAATCATGGCGGTGTTGACGCCGATGATCCGGCCCTTGGAATCGACCAAAGGACCGCCGGAGTTGCCCGGGTTCAGCGCGGCATCGGTCTGGATCACATCGTGCATGAGACGGCCGGAACGGGCGCGCAACGTTCGCCCCAGCGCCGATACCACCCCGGTGGTCACGGTCTTCGAATAGCCCAACGGGTTGCCGATGGCGATCGCCACCTGCCCCACTTTCAAGCGCGAGGAATCCCCGAACTCCACGAAGGGAAGCGCGCTCGCCGAGCCGATGCGCAGCACCGCCAGGTCCGAATCCGGATCATCGCCGACCAAGTCCGCATCGAGCCGCGTGTCTTCGTTCAGGCGCACCTGAATCTTGTCGGCGCCGTGCACCACGTGACTGTTGGTGAGCAAGTAGCCGTCCGGCGTGAACAGGAATCCCGAGCCGCTGCCCTGCGCCGGCCGCTCGCCGGTGCGGCCGCGCTGGTGGTTCACCTCGATGAATGCCACCGCCGGCGCCACGCGTTCCAACGCGCCGATCACGGCGCCGGAGTAGGCATCGAGCAGCGCTTCATCGTCGCCCGCGAGCTCCGTGTTGAGCCACTGCGCCTCGAGCATATCAGCCGATAATGATCTTGGAAGTCGCGCCCAGGCCCTCGACGATGAGGCGGTTGACGCGTTTCACAAAGCTCGCAGGATCCTCGAGCTCGCCGCCCTCGGCGAGCATGGCCTGATCGTAGAGCACGTGCGCCAGTTCGCCGAAGGCGGCCTCATCGGCCGTGTCCTTCAAGCGCGCCACCAAGGGATGTGCGGGATTGATCTCCAGCACCGGGAGCGTGGCGAAGGGGTTGCTCTGTCCGGCCTGCTTCAAAATCCTGCCCATGCGCAGGCTCATGCCGTATTGTCCTGCCACCAGCACCGCGGGTGAATCGGTGAGCCGCCCGGAAACCTTGGCGCTCTCCACCTTGCCTGAGAGCGACTTGCCCAGGCGCTCGAGCGTGTCCTTGTAGGCGGTTTCGTTGGCGGCCTTCTCCGGCGTCTCGATGGCGGAGGCCACGTCGGCGGCCGCCGAGGCGACATTGGCCAGGGGCTTGCCCTCGAACTCGTGCAGGTGCGCGCTCACCCATTCATCGATGCGATCGGTGAGCAGCAGCACTTCCAAGCCGGCGGCACGGAAGCCCTCGAGATGCGGGCTGTTGCGCGCGGCGGTCAAAGTGTCGGCGGTCAGAAAATAAATCGCCTTCTGATCGCTCTTCATGCGCCCCACGTATTGATCGAGGGTGACGCTCTGCGCATCGGCAGTTTCGGCCGTGGAATTGAAACGCAGCAGCTTGGCAATGCGGTTGCGGTTCTGCGGATCCTCGATGATGCCTTCCTTGAGGACGCTGCCGAAGGTGTTCCAGAACTCCTGGTAGTCCTCGGGCTTCGCCGCGAGCTCTTCGATCATGTCCAAGCTGCGCTTGACGAGCGCGGACTTGATCTTCTCGACGGTGCGGTTGTTCTGCAGCAGCTCGCGCGATACGTTCAGCGGCAGGTCCGCCGTGTCGACCAGGCCGCGCATGAATCTCAAGTACGGCGGCAGCAGTTCCGCCGCCTTGTCCATGATGAAGACGCGCTTTACATACAGCTGCACGCCGTGCTTCTGATCGCGTTCGAACAGATCGAACGGCGCCCGCTTCGGCAGGTACAGGAGCGAGGTGTACTCTATGTTGCCTTCGACCTTGTTGTGGGCCCAGAGCCTGGCGTCGTCCGCATCATGCGACAGGTGCTTGTAAAAGGCCTGGTAGTCCTCGTCCTTCAGCTCCGCCTTGGGACGGGTCCAGAACACCTTGGCCTGATTCAAAGTCTCCTCGCCCGCCTCGCCCTTGAGGAGGATGGGGATGCCCAAGTGATCGGAGTATTTGCGCACCAGCTGCTTCAGGCGCGAGGGCTCGAGGAACTCCTTGTCATCCTCGCGAAGATGCAGGATGACTTCGGTGCCGCGATCGGCCTTGTCGGCGCCTTCGATCTGGTACTCGCCCTCGCCATCCGATTGCCAGCGCACCGCCGTTGCGTCGGTCTTCTTGGTGAGCACGGTGACCTTGTCGGCGACGATGAACGCCGAGTAGAAGCCGACGCCGAACTGGCCGATGAGCTGCGCGTCCTTGGCGGCATCGCCGCTCAAGGTTTCGAGAAACTTCCTGGTTCCGGAACGGGCGATGGTGCCTAGGTTGTCGATCACCTCGGCCTCGCTCATACCGATGCCGTTGTCCTTGATGCTCAAGGTGCTCGCCGCGGAATCGACCTCCAGCAGGATTTTCAGGTCATCGGCGCCGAGCAGCTCCGGCTTGGCGATGGCTTCGAAGCGCAGTTTTTCACAGGCATCCGAGGCGTTGGAAATGAGTTCGCGCAGGAAGATTTCCTTGTGCGAATACAGGGAGTGGATCACCAGGCGCAGGACCTGCTTGGTCTCTGCCTGGAATTCCTTGGTCTGCGGCTTTGTTTCTACGCTCATGCTCTTTAAAGTAAGGTTGTCAACTTCCCACCCAAATGGGGCCTTCGGAGTTCATCTTCAAGCCAATGATATGAGCAAACGCGACTCCTCGGTGGCGGTTTGGGCGGCCTTGGCCGGCAATCTCGGGGTGGCCGCGGCCAAATTCGCCTCGGCGTTCCTGACCTCCTCGGCCGCCATGCTCTCGGAAGCCGTGCACTCCCTGGTCGACACGGTGAACGAGCTTTTGCTTCTTTACGGCATTTCCCGCTCGCGCCGGCCGGCCGATGAGAGCCACCCTTTGGGCTACGCGCGCGAAGTGTACTTCTGGAGCTTCGTGGTGTCCCTGTCGATATTCACCCTGGGCGCCGGGGTTTCGGCTTACGAAGGGGTGCACCGGCTGCAAAACCCGGGGCCCATCGATCATCCGCTGGTAGTGTTCGTGGTGCTGGGCGTTTCGCTCGTCTTCGAGGGAGCCTCGTGGCTCATCGGCATCCGCGCGTTTCGCCGCGGCAACGATCATCCGGATTGGTGGCAGGCGTTTCGGCGCTCCAAGGATCCGCCGGCCTTCATCGTGGTATTCGAGGACACGGCGGCAATCCTGGGCCTGCTGGTGGCCGGCGCCGGCACCGCGGCGACTCTGCTTACGGGCGAATCGCGTTACGACGGCATTGCCTCGCTCATCATCGCGCTGATTCTCTCGGCCGTCGGGGCGCTGATCGCACAGGAGTCAAAGGCGCTCCTCATCGGCGAGCGCGCCGACCCCAAGCTTTCCCAGGCCATCATCGAACTGGCGGCGGCTATGCCGGGGGTCTGCAAGGCCAACAGCATCGTGACGGTGCAGCTGGCGCCGGAGAACATCGTCGCCACCTTGAGCCTGGATTTCTTCGACTACATGCGCGCGCCCGACATCGAACAATCGGTGGCACTGATGGAGGCGAACATCCGCGAGCGCTTTCCGCAAGTCTCCGCGCTGTTCGTCAAGCCGCAGAGCGTGGCCACGGCGCAGCAGCAGCTCAAGGGACTCGCCATCTTGACGCCCGACGATGTGTTCGGCAGCGGCTAGGGCCAGTCCTCGCGCGGGTTGAACGGCAGCTCGAGCTTCATGCGCTCGTAGGCCGCCCTGGCCTCCTGGGTGTCGGCGGGCGGCGTCATGACTTTGATGATCACGAACTGATCCCCGGGAGGCGTGCCGGGAAAGCCGCGAGCGCGCAGCCGCAATTTTTGGCCCGACTGCGCCCCCGCCGGCACCGTCAATTCCACCGTGCCGCCCAAGGTGGGTACCGCTACCTTGGTGCCGAGCGCCGCCTCCCAGGGGGCGAGCGGCAGTTCCACCCGCACATCCCTGCCGTCGCGCTCGTACAGATGATGTTCGCGGATACGCACCTTGAATAGCAGCGAGCCGCGGCCGCCCAAACCCGGGATACGCAGCGTCTGGCCGTCGGCCACTCCGGCCGGCACCTGCACGTCCACCTGGCGCTGGGTGCGGTTTTCGTTGAGGGTGACCCGCCGCTTGGTGCCGGCGAAGGCCTCCTCCACCGTGATGTCGAGAAAGCCCGCGTCCGACTCCTGCGCCGGCTGAGCACCGGGGCTGAAGCCGCCACCGGCAAAGCCGCCGCCGAAGAGGCTGGAGAAGAAATCGCTGAAGCCGTGCAGGTCCGAAAAGCGCTGCTGGCCCCCACCGGCGGAGAAGCGCTGCGCCCAATCGGGAGGCGGCCGGAACTGCTGGCCGCTGCGATATTCGCGACCCAGCTGATCGTAAGCCGCGCGCTTGTCCGAGTCGCGGAGCACCTCATAGGCCTCCGCCACTTCCTTGAAACGCTCCTCGGCGTTTTTCTCCTTGCTCACGTCGGGATGGTATTTGCGCGCGAGCTTGCGGTACGAGCGCTTGATCTCCTCGGCGTCCGCGTCCCGGGTCACTCCCAACGTCTGGTAGTAATCCTTATATTGCATCTAAGCCCTGTTCAAATATTTCTGAGATATTACACGCACATAGCGCCGCCGTCGCGCTGCAACCTTAAAGTCGCGCGCATCCGGTTTCGGCGTCGTTTCGAACCCTTGAAAGAGCCCAAAAGGACCCGACGTAATCTGGCGCCGCGCTACCATATTGCGGACCAGTTTTCCGATCTAAAGGCCATGAAGCGCATATTCCTGTTCATACTGACCAATCTTGCGGTGCTGGCGCTGCTCTCGGTCGTGCTCGCCGTGCTGCAGGCGGTATTCGGCTTCAATCTGTCGGGCAATGGTTTGGGGGCTCTCTTGGTGTTTGCGGCCGTATTCGGCATGGGCGGGGCGTTCCTATCGCTGGCCATTTCGAAGTGGACCGCCAAACGGGCCATGGGCGTCATGGTCATCGAAGCGCCACGATCCGATTCTGAACGCTGGCTTCTGGACACTGTGCGACGCCTGGCCGAGCGCGATGGCATCGGCATGCCTGAGGTGGGTGTATTCGAGGCCGAGGAGATGAACGCTTTCGCCACCGGCGCGCGACGCGACGCCGCCTTGGTCGCGGTGAGTTCCGGGTTGCTGCGCAACATGTCGCGCAATCAGATTGAGGCGGTACTGGGTCACGAAATCAGCCACGTGGCCAATGGGGACATGGTGACTTTGACGCTGTTACAGGGTGTACTGAACACCTTCGTGATATTTCTAGCGCGTATCATCGGCAACATCGTCGATCGGGCGGTGTTTCGCAACGAGCGCGAAGATTCTGGCATCGGTTTTTGGTTGACCACGATGATCGCGCAGTTCGTGCTCGGTATCTTTGCGAGCATCATCGTCGCGTGGTACTCGCGGCAGCGGGAATTTCGAGCGGATGCGGGCGGCGCGGCACTGGCGGGCACCGGCAACATGATCGGCGCTCTGCAGGCCCTCAAGGCCAGTCACGGCGAGCCAATGCCGCAGCAGATGCGGGCCTTCGGCATCAACGAAGGCGATAGTTCGGGCTGGGCGCGTTTTTTCATGAGCCACCCGCCGCTGGATGCGCGAATCGCAGCGCTCCAGGCGCGTGGCGTTTGAATTTTTTTCGAGGTTTTAAATGAGCACTGAGATCGAAGCCGTCGGCGAGCCGCCCACGGCGGAGCGGGTGGGACGCGAGCTGTCGCGCTGGTTCGGCAACGGGGACTTCTCCGAACGAGCCGGCGAGAGCGAAGCGCGCCACGGCATCGACTGGGTGCGCATGGTGCCCTTCTTCCTGATGCACGCGGTGTGCCTGCTGGTGGTGTTCGTCGGCTTCAGCTGGGTAGCGCTCGCGGTCACGGTGGCGCTCTACGTGCTGCGCATGTTCGCCATCACCGGGTTCTATCATCGCTACTTCTCGCACCGCACTTTCAAGACCTCGCGCGTGGGGCAGTTCATCTTCGGGCTGCTCGGTGCCTCGGCAGTGCAGCGCGGGCCGATTTGGTGGGCAGCCCACCATCGCCATCACCATGTGTACTCCGACAAGCCCGCCGATGTGCACTCGCCGGTGCAGCACGGCTTCTTCTGGAGCCACATGGGCTGGTTCATGTCGCACAAGCACTTCGCCGCGGACTTGTCGCGCGTCAAGGACCTCTTGAAGTATCCCGAGCTCAGATTCCTCGACCGTTTCGACATCGCGGTACCGGTCGCGCTCGGGGTCGGCGTGTTTCTGCTGGGCGTACTCCTGCACCATGTGGCGCCCGGTCTGCATACCTCCGGCTGGCAGATGCTCATCTGGGGGTTCTTCATCTCCACCGCGGCGGTCTACCACGGCACCTACACCATCAACTCCCTGTCCCACGTGTTCGGCCGTCAGCGCTACAAGACCGGCGATGCCAGCCGCAACAATGTCTGGCTGGCGCTCATTACCTTGGGCGAGGGCTGGCACAACAACCACCATCACTATCCCGCCTCGGTGCGCCAGGGCTTCTACTGGTGGGAGTTTGACCCGACTTTCTATGTGCTGAAGCTCATGTCCTTTTTCGGCCTGATCTGGGACCTGAAGGCGGTACCTGCCGCAGTACGCGATTCCTCGGCCAAGCGCATCTAAAAAAACCCGCTGCCTCTGCATCCGCTCGCCCGCCGGCATCGAATTACTCGATGTCAGCCGGCGAGTCCGGCGTTTGGGCCGTCCTATGCGCGTTGCAGTCATCGGAGCGGGAATTTCCGGCATGGTCGCGGCCTATCATCTGTGCCGCGAACACGAGGTGACGGTCTTCGAGGCGGCGCCCTACGCAGGCGGTCATACCCATACGGTGGAGGTCGAATCGCAGGGCGCACGATTCGCCATCGACACCGGCTTCATCGTGCACAACGAGTGGACGTATCCGAACTTCGTGGCGCTGCTGAAGGAACTTGAAGTTCGCTCGAGCGACACTGCGATGAGCTTCAGCGTGCACTGCGAGCAGAGCGGCCTCGAGTACAACGGCACTTCGATGAACGGCCTCTTTGCCCAGCGTATAAACCTGCTCAAGCCCTCCTTCCTTCGAATGGTTTCGGACATCTTGCGCTTCAACCGCGAGGCGCAGGCGCTGCTGCGCGGGGGCAGTGACTTGAGCCTCGGGGAGTTTCTCCACCGGCAACGATACTCGCCGTCGTTTCTCAAGCACTACATTCTTCCCATGGGCGCGGCCATCTGGTCATCCGACGAGGCCGACATCCTGAACTTCCCGGCGGAATTCTTCCTGCGGTTTTTTGCCAATCATGGATTCTTGAGCGTGAACGAACGGCCGATGTGGCGCGTGATCGACGGAGGATCCCAGGCGTACGTGAAGCCTCTGACGGCGCCCTACCGCCAGAGACTGCGGCTCGCGACGCCCGTGGCCTCGATCGAACGCCGCGCTCACCAGGTCAACCTGCGCCTGAAGGACGGCAGCGTGGAGCACGTCGATCGGCTGATCCTCGCCTGCCACAGCGACGAGGCGCTGCGGCTGCTCGACGATCCGAGCGCTGCCGAGCGCGCCATCCTAGGGGCCATTCCGTACCAGCGAAACGAGGTGCTGCTGCACACCGACAGCCGACTGCTGCCGCGATCGCGACGCGCCTGGGCGGCTTGGAACTATCACCTGCCGCGCATCCCGGCCGGAAAAGCCACGGTCACCTACAACATGAACATCCTGCAGCACCTGGACAGCGAGGAGCAGTTCCTGGTGAGCCTGAACGTGAGCGAGCGGGTGGAGGCATCCCGGGTGTTGGGCCGTTACGTCTACCACCATCCCGTGTTCAGCCCGGCGGCGCTCGCCGCGCAGAAGCGGCGCGGCGAAATCGACGGCGCAAACCGCACGTATTTCTGCGGTGCGTATTGGGGTTACGGCTTCCACGAGGATGGCGTCGCGAGCGCGCTTGCCTGCCTCGAGACATTCAGGCGAGAGGCGCATGCAAAGCCGCATCTACAGCGGGTGGGTTGAACACCGGCGGTTTGCCCCGCGCCGGCACCGCTTCCGCTACCGGCTCTTCATGCTGTACGCGGATCTCGATGAACTGCCGACGCTGTTCGAGGGGTCCTGGTTGTTCTCGCGGCGCCGCGTCGCACCGGCGGAATTCCGGCGCTCCGATTACCTTGAACCGCATGACCGGCCGCTCGCCGATGCGGTCCGCGATCTCATCGCCGAGCGCACCGGTCGCAGACCCTCGGGCCCCATCCGCCTGCTGACGCACTTGCGCTACTTCGGCTATTGCATGAATCCGGTGAGTTTCTACTACTGCTTCGACGCTGCGAGCCGCGCGCTCGAGTACATCGTTGCCGACATCACCAATACGCCATGGGGCGAACGGCATCAGTACCTGCTGTCGGCAGCGCAGAAGACCGCGCTCGAATTTCAGTTCGACAAGGCCTTTCACGTCTCGCCATTCATGCCGATGACGCTGCGCTATCGATGGCGTTTCAACGTACCGGACCGCGACCTTCTGGTGCACATGCAGAACCTAAACGGCGATGCGCGCGTGTTCGAGTCGACCTTGAAGCTGCGCGCTGCGCCCGCGACCAGCGAGCGTCTCGCGCTGATGCTGCTCGAGTTTCCCCTGATGACCTTGCAGGTCATCGGCGGCATTTACTGGCAGGCGCTCAAGCTCTGGTTCAAACGCACGCCGCGCTTCGGCCACCCCTGATTCGGAGACACCGCATGCAAGAAGAAACGCTGATCCAGCAGGCTTTGGTCGCACCCGAGTCGATCATCACGAAACTTGCCAAGTCGCTCCTCTGCAGGCAGTTGCGGTCGTTGCAGGAGGGCAAACTGCGTCTCGTCGATGCCGATTCGAGCCTCGAGTTCGGCAAGGGCGGCGCCTGCGTGACATTGCGTGTGCACGATCCGCGTTTCTATGGGGAAGTGCTTCTCGGCGGATCGCTCGGCGCGGGGGAGTCCTACGCTCTGGGGTATTGGAGCTGCGATGATCTCACCGCGCTGGTGCGGCTCATGGTGGCAAATCGCGACCTGACCGAGGCGGTGGATTCGGGCCTGTCGCGCACCGCATCATCGGTGTTGCGCCTGGCGCACTTCGTTCGGCGCAACACCGTCCGCGGCAGCGCTCGCAACATCGCCGCGCACTATGATCTTGGCAACGAGTTTTTCGAGCTGTTCCTCGACGATACCCTCGCCTACTCCTGCGGCATCTTCGAGAGCGAGACAGCCACGCTCGAGCAAGCCTCGCGCGCCAAGTTCGACGCCGCGCTCGGCAAGCTGCGACTAAAGCCCTCGGATCAGCTTCTGGAAATCGGCACCGGCTGGGGCGGCCTTGCGATTCACGCCGCCCGACATTACGGCTGCCGGGTCACCACCGCCACCATCTCGCGGCGTCAGTTCGAACTCGCCCGCGAGCGCGTGCAGCGCGCCGGCCTCGAAGATAAAGTCACCGTGCTGCTCAAGGACTATCGGGAGCTGCGCGGGCGCTTCGATGCCCTGATCTCCATCGAAATGGTCGAGGCGGTGGGCCATCAATATCTCGACGGTTACTTTGCGATCTGTTCGAAGCTGCTGAAGCCGGAGGGCGCCATGTTGCTGCAGGCCATCACCATCCGCGATCAACTGTACCGTCAGGCGCTCCGATCCGTGGATTTCATCAAACGCCACATCTTCCCTGGGAGCTTCATCCCGTCGGTCGCGGTGCTCATCGACTCGGTGGCGCGGCGAACCGATTTGAAGCTCAGCCACCTCGAGGATCTCGGACCCCACTATGCCCGGACTTTGAAGATCTGGCGCCAGCGCCTCCTTGCCCGGCGCGAGGAGGCACGGCGTCTGGGGTACTCGGATTCCTTCCTGCGCATGTGGGAGTATTATCTATGCTACTGCGAGGGGGGATTCGAGGAGCGGCAGTTGGGCGACGTACAGATGCTTTTGACCAAACCTAATTCACGGCGCGCGGCCATCGCCACCGTTCATGCCCCACCCGCCTAGCCCCACGGCGCTCGCCGAACTCAAGGCGGTGGTCGGCGAGCGGGGGTTTGTCGAGTCCGCCGCCGACATCGCCCCCTACCTCGACGATTTTCGCCGCCTCTACCATGGTGCAAGTCCGCTGGTGCTCATGCCCAAGAGCACCGAGGAAGTGAGCCGGCTGCTCGTCATCTGCCATCGAGACGCCATCGGTGTGGTGCCGCAGGGGGGCAACACCAGCTACTGCGGGGCCGCAACGCCCGATGCAAGCGGCACGCAAGTGGTCGTTTCTCTCAAGCGCCTGCATCAAGTCCGTCACGTAGATCCCAGCGACTACTCGATGACCGTGGAGGTGGGGGTGACGCTCGCCCAGGCACAGCAGGCCGCGCGCGAGCACAAACGGCTGTTTCCCCTGAGCCTGGGTTCGGAGGGCACGGCGCAGATCGGTGGCAATCTCTCCACCAATGCCGGCGGCACCGCGGTGCTTCGCTACGGCATGATGCGGGATCTGGTCCTCGGCCTCGAGGTGGTGCTGGCGGACGGCCGGGTGCTCAATGGCTTGAAGAGCCTGCGCAAGGACAACACCGGCTATGACGTGAAGTCGCTCTTCATCGGCGCTGAAGGCACGTTAGGCATCATCACGGCCGCCTCCTTGAAAATCTTTCCGGAGCCGAAGGATTCGGCCACGGCGCTCGTCGGGCTCAATTCCCCCGCCGATGCGCTGGAACTGCTGGCGCATTTGAGGGGCGGCTGCGGCGATCAGCTCAGCACCTTCGAATTGATGCCGCGCTTCGCGATAGAACTTACCGTGGCGCACATCACCGGCGTCGCCAACCCCTTGTCCATGGGGGCACCCTGGCACCTGTTGGTGGAGTTGACCTCGCCCAACCCCGAACAGAACTTAAATGCGGCGCTCGGCGCTCAGCTCGAACATGCGGCCGAGAAGGGGCTCATCCTGGATGCCATGCTGGCCTCCTCGCTCGCTCAGGCCCAATCGATGTGGAAGCTGCGGGAATCCATACCCGAAGCGCAGCGCAAGCACGGTGCGAGCCTTAAGCATGATGTGGCCGTGCCGGTCTCGAAAATCCCGCGCCTCATCGACGAGGGCAACAAGTTGATCGAGCGGCTCGCGCCCGAGGGCATGGTGGTCTCCTACGGCCACGCCGGCGACGGCAATCTGCATTTCAATGTCAGTCAGCGCCCGGGCACCGATAGCGGCGCGTTCATGAGCCGCGCGCACGCCCTCGAGATGGCGATGTTCGACCTGGTCGAATCCCTGGGCGGCAGCATCAGTGCCGAGCACGGCATCGGCCGCCTCAAGGCCGAGGAATTTGCGCGCCGCGCGGATCCGGCGGAGTTGTCCGTGATGCGCGCCTTGAAGAATGCTCTGGATCCGAAGGGCATCTTGAATCCGGGCAAGGTGCTGTGCGCTCGCTGAGCCTGCCGCTCAAGACCGCGCGGCTCACCTTGCGGGAATTCGTGACGGAAGATTTCGAGGCCGTGCTCGCCTACTCCTCGGACCCTCGGGTCACCCGGTATCTGTTCTTCGGACCGCGGGATGCGCAGAGCACGCAGGAGTACCTCGAGGAGCTCCTTGCCTCGCAACGCGAGCGCCCGCGCACGCGCTTTGAACTGGCGGTGCAGGAGACGCGCAGCGACCGGCTCATCGGTGCATGCGATTTGTCGGTGATCGAGCCGAACGTCATGGATTTGGGGTACATGCTCGAGGCCGACGCCTGGGGCCGGGGTCTCGCCACCGAGATTGCCACGCACCTGCTGGGAGTCGCCTTCACCCAGCTGAAGATGGAACGCGTGATCTCCACCGTGGATGTCAACAACGGCGCCTCCATCCGGGTGCTTGAGAAAATCGGCATGCGCTGGGAGGCGGTATACCGGCGCCACCGCCGCGCCAAGAACCGCTGGTGGGACTGCCACCTGTTCGTGATGCCCCGGGAGGTGTGGGAGTCGCTGCGCGAAGAGGCTTAGCGATCCTCGCGCTTATCCTCTTCGTCCAGCTGCCGTTCGCGCTGCTTGGCGCGTTCGATGACATCCTCGCTCGGCTGTCCGCTCTTAGCGGAGGACTTGAACGCCAAGAGTCCGCCCGCCACAAAGGCAAGCGCCAGGAGGATGATGAGAAATACCTTCATTCGCCCTTGATCCGGATCAAGCCTTCCTGCGCCGCACTCGCCACCAGGCGTCCGTCGCAGGAGAAAACGCTGCCGCGGGTGAAGCCGCGCGCGCCCGATGCGCTGGGACTGTCCACCGCATACAGCAGCCAGTCATCGACCCGCAGGGGGCGATGGAACCACATGGCGTGATCGATGCTCGCGATCACGAGCTTCGAGGACAGCGGCGAAATGCCGTGCGGGCGGAGCGAGGTGTCCAGCAGGTGAAAGTCCGAGGCGTAGGCGAGCAGCCCGCGATGCAGTGCTTCATCGTCGGGCAACTTGTCCACCGCCTTGAACCAGACGTACTTCTGCGGATCGCTCTTTTCCGTCGGCGAGGGCATGCGCACCGGCCGGAATTCGAACGGGCGGCGCTGGGCGAACACCCGGTGCAGTCCCTCCGGCGCATTCTGCGCCAGCGCGCGGTAGTGCGCCTCCATATCCTGCAGCGACTCCGGCATCGGCACCTCCGGCATCTTTAGCTGATGCTCGAGGCCCTGCTCGGGCACCTGGAACGAAGCGGACATGTTGAAGATCTGGTTGCCGTGCTGAATGGCAACCACACGGCGGGTGGCAAAATGCTTGCCGTCCCAGGCGCGGTCCACTTCGTAGACGATGGGTGAATTGAAGTCGCCGCGGCGCAGAAAATATGCGTGCAGCGAGTGCACCATGCGATTTTCCACCGTGGCGGCGGCCGCCACCAGCGCCTGGCCCAGCACCTGGCCGCCGAACACCTGCGGGCTGCCGATGTCGCGGCTTTCGCCGCGGAACAAGTTGATCTCCAGACGCTCGAGCGTCATGACCTTGATGAGATCCTCGAGCAGCTTGTTCACGTGGTCGAATCCGCCCCCGCGACGCCCAGGCGTTTCTGCATGATGGGACTCGTGGTGGTGTATTGCAGAAACTGGCGCTTCTCGGGATGCAGATGATGCTGAATGGCGAACGCGGTGAGCGCCGCCTCGTGAAAGCCCGAGAGAATGAGCTTCTTCTTGCCGGGATAGGTGTTGATGTCGCCGATGGCGAATATGCCTGGCACGCTCGTCTGGAATTTCTCGGTGTCGACCTTGAGGGCGCGCTTCTCGAGCTCAAGGCCCCATTCAGCGATGGGTCCGAGCTTCGGATGCAATCCGAAGAAGGCGAGCACGTGATGCGCGCCCAGGCGTCGCGTCTGCCCGTCGGTGGTCGCGACATCGAGCCCCAGGGACTTCACATTGTCGTTGTGGATGGCCGTGGCGTTGCCCTCGAGCAGCTGCATCTTGCCGGCTGCAACATAGTCGCGCATCTTGGCGACCGTCGCCGCGGCGGCGCGGAATTCCGCGCGCCGGTGGATGAGGGTGAGCGAGCTCGCTTTTTCTGCGAATGCCACCGTCCAATCGAGCGCCGAGTCGCCGCCGCCGCAGATGATGAGATCCTTGCCGTGAAAATCGGCTGCGTTCTTCACCCGGTAGTGAATGTGCCGGCCCTCGAAGGCCTCGGCGCCCGGGATCGCCAGACGTCGCGGTTGAAACGAGCCGACGCCCGCCGCGATCACCACCGCGCCGACATCAAACACCTTGCCGAGCGAGGTGGCGAGGTGAAAGCGTCCGGTCTCGAGCTTGCGCAGTTCGGTGACCTCCTGGCCCAGATGAAAGTTGGCATGAAAGGGCTTGGCTTGCTCGAGCAGCCGATCGATCAGCTCCTTCGCGCCGCAGACGGGCAACGCGGGGATGTCATAGATGGGCTTGTCGGGATAGAGCTCGGTGCACTGACCACCCGGCTGCGCCAATGAATCGATGATGTGGCTGCCGATGCCGAGCAGCCCGAGTTCGAAAATTTGAAATAGGCCCACGGGGCCTGCGCCAACGATGACTGTATCGGCCTTGATCACCGAATTGTCTGCGGACATCTTACGTGCTTCCTCGGAAAGACTTTGCGGCCGCAAATTGTAGCTTAAATGCCCCGCGGCATAGGGTAACCTGCCCCGATGGCCAGTCTGGTGTGGTTCCGGCAAGACTTGCGCATCGCGGACAACCCGGCGCTTCGTGCCGCGTGCGAGTCGGGCGATCCTCTGATACCGGTGTACATTTTTTCGCCGCAGGAAGAAGGAGCCTGGGCGCCGGGGGCAGCCTCGCGGGTCTGGCTGCACCAAAGCCTCGGCGCGCTCGAGAAGGCCCTGCAAGGGTTGGGCTCGCGCCTCATCGTGCGCAGCGCCGCGGACAGTCTCCACGAACTCGCCACGCTCTGTCGCGACTCGAAGGTCGATCGCGTGTTCTGGAATCGTCGCTACGAACCCCTGGTGATCGCACGCGACACCCGCATAAAAGAGATGCTCGAGCACGAGGGCATCGAGGTCAGGAGTTTCAATGCCTCGCTGCTGTTCGAGCCTTGGGAAATACGCACCAAGAGCGCCGGCCCCTTCCAGGTATTCACGCCGTTCTGGCGCGCCTGCCTGGCCGAGGCCGACCCGGCGGCGCCGCTCGCCGCGCCTGCGAGTCTAAAGTCACCCGAGCGCTGGCCCGAGTCGACGCCCTTGAGCGCGCTCGGTTTGTTGCCGAGGATCAAGTGGGACCAGGGCATCGTGAAGGCATGGCATCCGGGAAGCGCCGGCGCGGAGGACACCTTGAGCCGCTTCTTGCACGAAGCCTACGAGCACTACGCCACCGGGCGCGACGTGCCTGGACGCTTAGGCACGTCGCGCCTCTCGCCGCATCTTCATTTCGGGGAGATTGGTCCGCGGCAGGTCTGGCACGCGCTCAAGCGATTTGCCTTGAAGCGCGGACAGCACACGAGTTGGCGACGCTCGCAGTTTCTCACCGAGTTGGGCTGGCGCGAATTTGCGCACCATTTGCTTTATCACTTTCCGCATACGCCTGAAAAACCGCTGCGCGAGAAGTTCGCGCGCTTCCCCTGGAGGGATGACCAGGGGGCGGTGCGCGCCTGGCAGCGCGGTGCCACCGGATTCCCCATCGTCGATGCGGGCATGCGCCAGCTGTGGCATACCGGCTGGATTCACAACCGCGTGCGTATGATCGTCGGCTCATTCCTGGTGAAAGACTTGCTCGCATCGTGGAACTTGGGGGCGGCATGGTTCTGGGACACGCTCGTGGATGCCGACCTTGCCAGCAATACTCTGGGTTGGCAGTGGACCGCCGGATGCGGCGCCGATGCGGCGCCGTATTTTCGAATTTTCAATCCCGTGACACAGGCAACCAGATTCGATCCGGAGGGAACATATGTACGAGAGTGGGTCCCGGAACTCGCACGATTGCCTGGAGCGTGGATTCAGCAACCGTGGGCCGCGCCAGCGGATGTGCTGCGCGAGGCTGGCGTTCATTTGGGGACCAGTTATCCCCGGCCGCTGATCGATCACAAGTTGGCTCGTGAACGAGCATTGGCGGGGCTGGCAACACTCGACAAGGAACGGTCCACGTGACCGTATGTACCTGTTTCATAAGCATAAAATGCTTTTGGAGTGTTCTGGATCATGCACGCGACCGTCACCGAGACCTCAAACGCCCGTCCTGCCGAATTCTCTGACCTCAAAGCCGTACGGGAATCGACCCGCCCGATTCGCGCATTGAATCGCGGCCTCGAGGTCCTGACCGAACTCAATCGCTTGGAACGAGCCGCGATCAACACGCTGGCAGCCGCGGTGGATCTGCCGCGCACCACCACGTACCGCATCCTGGAAACGCTGCGCCTGGCAGGTTATGTGGAACGGGATCAGCACGATGACTGTTACCGCCCGACCATCATGGTGCGTGCGCTGTCGGACGGCTTCGACGACGAGGCGCTGGTCGCGCACATCGCCAAGCCCCTGCTCGCAGCCTTGGGCTCGCAGATCGTCTGGCCGGTGGCGGTGGCCACGCCCTCGGGCGCCACCATGATGATTCGCGAAACCACCGACCGCGAAAGCCCGCTGGCGCTCGAGCACTACAGCGCCGGCGTGCGCGTGCCCATGCTTTCCTCGGCCGCCGGGCGCGCCTATCTGGCGTTCTGCTCGCCGCAGCAGCGCGAGTCGCTGCTGGATCTGTTGGCGCGGTCATCGCTGCCGGAGGACAGGCTCGCGCGCAATCGCCCCGAGGTCGATCGGTTGCTCAACGAGACCCGCAACCAAGGCTTCGGCATGGCCCACCGAGCGCGCCGCATTTCCGAGGAAACAAGTCTTGCAGTGCCGGTGCGCGGCAAGGATCGGATCCTGGCGATTTTGACGGTGCGCTATGCGGCAACGGCCGTTCCCCTGCGCAACGCCGTCGAGCAGTTCCTGCCGAAGATGCGCGAAGTCGCCCAGAAGATCGAAACGCAGCTCGGCTGCGCTTAGAAGGGCTCGCGGGAAAATCTGCCCGCGGCGCCGCCTGATCAGCGGCACGGGCTTACTTGCGCAGCACCTTGCGTACGCCGCCGGAGATCAGTGCGGTGACATCGAGCAACGCGCCCGCCATGGCTAGCCCGTCGCCGGCCGCAAGATAACGCGGCCGCCACACCGGATCGAATTTCTGCTTGAATTTTCGCAGGCCCTCGAAGCTGTAGAACATCTCGCCGTACCGCGTCACCATGCGGCCGATCTTGTGCCAGGCGGGGGCCAAGGCATGCTCCTCGAGTCCAGACAACGGCGCCATGCCGAGATTGAACCACTGCACCTCCTGCGCCTTGCCCCACAACATGCACTCGATCAGCATGAAGTCGATGACTCCCTTCGGCGCAGAGGCGTTGTAGCGCATGAGATCCACGGAGAGCTCATTGTTGCCGGCGCGCCAGAGATTGGCGAATGCGACCACCGCGCCCTCGCGGCGCACCACCGCGACATCGAAGTGCTGCAGATAGCGCTCGTCGAAGAAGCCCAACGAGAAGCGTTTCTCGCCGGTGTTCTTCTCCTTCAGCCACGCATCCGACACCGCCCGCAGTTCCGGCAACAGCGGCGCAACCTCGGTGCTTGCGATCATCTGGAAGCTCGCCCCGTCCCGCAGCGCGCGCCTATGCATTTGCCGCAGATCCGAGCGCGCCGGACCTTCGAGGCCGAAGTCGGCCAAAGGCACCCTCGCCTCCTCGCCAAGCTTGCTCAGGTTGAGACCGAGGTCAATGTACAACGGCAGATTTTCCGGCGTGACCTGGTAGAACACCGGCGAGACCGCCATGGAATCGCAGTCCTCGAGGAATTTCCACGCAAGCGACTCGCCGAGTTCCGGCGGCCCGATGGGATCGCCCATGGCGACCCAGCTGCTGCCCGAGGTCTGGAACATGATGCAGGCGGTGCGGTCGGCGTTGAACTTGAGATTCTTGTCCCCCAACAGTGCCAGGTTCGCGGTGGTGTCCCTGCTCTGCTTGACGAGTTCGGCAACGCGCTCGAGATCGCTCTCACTCGGTGTCACGAAGGGCGGCGGCGAGGGACGCAGTACCCGCCACAAGCCGTACGCGGAGGCGATGAGCACGGCCAGCAGCGAGGCGCGCAGACTCCGTGGCGCGGAGGCGTGAAACGCGAATTGCCACCACAGCTCGTTGTCGTAGGGCAGATGCCGGTAGGCAAACAGGATCAGCCAGCCGGCGGTGATCATCACCAGGGACAGCGCAATGATCCACGGTCCAGAATAGTGCTGATCGACCAGCGAGGCGCGGCGGCGGAAGCGCTGGCGCGCCGAGGCGAGCAGCACCAACACCACGGCGAGCACCGTGGCCTCTTCGTAATCGAAGCCCTTGAGCAAAGACAAGAGAATGCCGGCGCACAGCAGCCAGATGGTGAGCCACCACGCGGTGCTCAAGCGCTTGTAGAGACCGTGCGCCAGGATCAGAAGGCCGATGCCCACGGCGCTCCCCAGCAGGTGTGAAAGCTCGAGCACCGGGTATGGCACGAAGTCGCGCAGCAGCGCGATGCGATTGCCGATTCCCGGGGTCGCGCCGGAGAACAGCAGGACCGCACCGGCGAGAAACACCGCGATCGCAATCGCCTGCGGCGTGACGGCGATCAGGAACGTGCGGATCAGATGCATCACGCGCACTGCCGGCCCGCGATGCACCCACAGCTCGTGGATGCCGAGGAGCGCGAGCGCTATGCCGAAGGGAGTGAAGTAGTAGATGAAACGGTAGGCGACGAGCGCGCCCAGCATGCGATCCTGCGGAACGCCGGGCAGGAGGCTCAATAGCACGATCTCGAACACGCCGATGCCGCCCGGCACATTGCTCACCACGCCGGCGGCGATTGCGATCAGGAACACGCCCGCGAAGGCCACGAAACTGATGGGCGAGTGCGTCGGCAGCAACACGAACAGCACCGCCGATGCACACAGCAAATCCGCCGAGGCCACGCCAATCTGCGAGAAGGCGATCTGCGGCCGCGGGATGGGAATCTCCAGCTTGTAGATCTTTACCGGCGCATGGCGCGTGCACACCAGCCCTAAGTAGAAGAGCACCGCAATCAGCAGAACGCTGCCGCACAGGACGGAGAACCACGCGTGAACGTGCAGGACGGAACCTGACATGCCCGCTTGAGACACCAGCGACAAGCCGAGCAGCACGCTCGCGCCCAGGCCGAAGGTGAAGGTGCCGAAGGCGATGATGGTGGCAATCTGTTTGGTCGAAAGCCCGAAGGCGGTATAGGTTCGATAGCGAATGGCGCCGCCACTCAGCATGTTGAGGCCGACGTTGTGGCCGATGGCATAGGCCATGAACGAGATGAGCGCCAGTCTGGGGTACGGCACCTTGGCACCCGCAAAATGCACGGCAAGCGCATCGTAAAGGGTGAGGAAGGAATAACCGCACAGCGTAAAGAAGGCGGCGCGCACCAGTTTGTGGGCGGATATGGCATTGACGTCGCGAACGATGTCCTGCCAGTGGTACTGTCCCAGCAAATGATGCAGCCAGAAGACCGCCGCCCCGAACAAGGCTATGCCGAGGAAGGTGGTCCATGGCGGACCTTTATGAGTTGTCGTTGCGTCGCCCAAGCCCTTATCGTATCAGGCCCCCATAGCAAGGCAGAAAACTGCTAGGGTTGGGTTTTTAGAGACGTATTCGAGGGGTACCCGGAGATGAGTTCCGTGAACGAAGGCCGCCAAGCGGGCATGGACGCCACGCAGATTTATCGCGAGGAAATATTTACCGATCGCAAGGTCGGAACCATCCGGGTGCTGTCACCGGTGACGGCGAGCGGTGCGCCGGACGCCGCACGAGCCGTTCTGTACGTCGGCCAGGCGCAGATCATGACCCCTATGGGCGCAGTGCCCATCAGCTTCGAGCTCGAGGCGGCCGGTCTTGACCAGGCAATCGAAAAGTTCGGCGCGGCGGCCGAACAGGCGGTGCAGCAGACCATGCGCGAGTTGCAAGAGATCCGCCGCGAGCAGGCATCCTCGCTGGTCATTCCCGATGCCGGCGGCGGCCTCGGCGGCGGTGACCTGACCGGCCGCGGCGCGCGTTCGCGCCGCTGAAAACGATCAGCTCTTCAAGGCCTCGAGAGCCTGCCAGCGCTCGTAGGCCGCGGCCAGCTCGCCCGGCAGGCAAGTGAGGCGTTGCAGCGCTGCCGTGGCGCGAGTTTGATCGCGCTTGAAGATCTCGGGATCGCTCACCAGGGCTTGCAGCTGCGCCTCCTCGGACTCCAGCCGTTGGATGAGTTCGGGTATTGCCTGTAACTCGCGTTGCTCGTTGTACGAGAGGCGCCGCGAGCTCGCAGGTGCCGTCGCGATGCGCGGCTTCTCCTCCTTTTGCGGCAGGTTCGCTGCGACGCGCCTCTGGCGCAGCCAATCGCTATAGCCTCCCACGTACTCGTTGACGGCGCCCTGGCCCTCGAACACCAGGGTGCTCGTGACCACGTTGTCGATAAAGGCTCTATCGTGGCTTACCAGCAGGAGAGTGCCCTGATACTCGCTTACCATCTCCTCGAGCAGATCCAGCGTGTCGGAGTCAAGATCGTTGGTGGGTTCGTCCATCACGAGAAGATTGCTCGGCCGCGAGAACAGGCGCGCCAGCAGCAGCCGGTTGCGTTCGCCGCCCGACAGCATGCTGACCGGGGCGTGCAGCCGCTCCGGCGGAAACAGGAAGTCGCGCAGGTAGCTTACGATGTGCCGCGCTTTGCCGTCGATGATCACATTGTCGCCGGCGCCGTCGGTAACGTTGTCCACGATGCTCTTCGATTCGTCGAGCTGCTCGCGCTGCTGGTCGAAGTAGGCGACCTTGAGCCCAGTGCCCCGCTTCACGCTGCCTTCAGTCGGCTCCAGCTCGCCGACCAGCAGTTTTATGAGTGTAGATTTACCGCAGCCGTTCGGACCGATGATGCCGATGCGATCGTGGCGCATGACGCGCACAGAAAAATCCTCAAGGACGACCTTGTCGCCGAAACGCATGCCGATGTTTTCCGCTTCGAACACCAGGCGTCCCGAATAGCCCGCATCCTGGGCGTAAATATCCACCCGCCCCACTCTCTCACGCCGTTCGGCGCGATCGCGCCGCAGCTGCTTCAAGGCCCTTACGCGTCCTTCGTTGCGCGTGCGCCGCGCCTCGACGCCCTTGCGGATCCAGACTTCCTCCTGCGCCAGCTTCTTGTCGAAAAGCGCCGCCCGTTTGTCCTCCGCGGCCAGCGCTTCGGCCTTGAGCTCGAGATACCGATCAAAGCTGCCAGGAAATTCCGTGAGCTGTCCTCGATCCAGTTCGATGATGCGGGTGGCCAGACGGCGCACGAAGGTGCGATCGTGGCTCACGAAAAGCAGCGCGCCCGCGAACTTGAGCATGAGTTCTTCGAGCCAGCCAATGGCCTCGATGTCGAGGTGGTTGGTGGGCTCATCGAGCAGCAGCAGGTCCGGCGATGAGACCAGCGCGCGGCCGAGCAATACGCGCCGGCGCCAGCCGCCGGACAGTTCCTGCATGCGCGCATCGGGCGGCAGTTCCAGGCGTGCCATGATTTGCTCGGCCTGCAGTTCTTCCTGCCAGGACTCATGCGTGGCCCGCTGCGCGCCTGCCTGCACAACTTCGCGCACCTTGGCCTCGCTCGGCGGAGAAACCTCCTGCGCAAGATCCGCCACTGTGACACCGGGGCGAATCCACACCTCGCCGCTGTCGGGCACTATGCGCCGCGTCAGCAAGTTGAGCAGCGAAGTCTTGCCCTCGCCGTTCCTGCCGAGCAGGCACACGCGTTCGCCCTTGTTCACCAGAAGCGCGACATGATCCAGCAGCGGCTTTAAACCGTAAGTCAGCGAGACATCGTCGAGGCGGGCGATCACCATTGGGCCGCCATGGTACGCGATCTTTGCCGAAGCCTCGCGCTACTCAGTATCCAACCCAGGCCGATAGGTAGAACCCGGCTTGCGTGGGCTTGCCGGCAATGTGTCCGAGATCCACCCATGCCGCCGTCAGCGAGAGATTCTTGAGCGGCGAGTAGGCGAGAAACGCATCCGCCGCGCCATCCTCGCCGAAAGCGCGAAGGTCGCTGTGCTTGTCGCGGAATTCCGCGCCGAGAAGCACATCGTCGGTGAGCCATACGGCCGCTGAGGCCTCCGGCTCCAGCCGATAGCCGCCGCCGTCACCGCCAAATCCCAATAGGCCGAATTGATTGGCGCGAGTTCTCCGCAGCGTGAAATCGACGATGACGTTGCGGCCGCCGAGCGCCGCGAAATAGACTTTGGTCGCGGCCAGATAGAGGTCCACATCGCTGCCGCGCGATGCGCCTACGGCGGCGGGAATCGCGTCGAAATCGAGCGTGCGCTTCCATTCGGCACCGAGCGAGATTTGCGGCAACCACCGATCGGGCGCGAATACGGCATCGCCCGCCAGTCGGATTTTTGCGCCCACCACGTCCTGCCCCAAGGTGAGACCGGGCGAAACCGAGCTGGCATCGAAGCGCTGGCGCGCGAAGGACAATTCGACGCGGTCCAGGAAACCGACGCTCAGGCCTGCATCCTTCAAGGAGAAGTCCGAAGTTGAGACGTAGGTCACGAAAGCCGTGGCGCCGATTTCCCGATCCGTCTCGAGTCCCGAGATCAGCGCCCAAGGTACCAAGCCTCCGCCGCCCGCTCCTTCGATCTGCGTCACGGCGCCGGTCCATTCGAGTCGATCGCCACCCCATGCGCTGCCGCAAAACGAGGCCAGCAGCACCCATGGCAAAAGTCGTTTGCATGCTTCCACGCACGCAGTATCGGCTTGATTTGCCGTACAAATTGTGTCCAAGCGCACAGCCTGTAGGACGGCGGCCGTTTAACCTAAGCCCTTTACGAGCCACCCTATGACCGTCGTCACACTCCGAGTCTTGGCTGCATGCCTGCTGTGGTCCGCGGTTTCCGCGGCGGCGCCCGCCTCGCTCTACACCCGGCTCGGCGGTGAGAGTGGCGTGACCGGTATTGCCGACACGCTCATCGACCGCGTCGTTGCCGATCCCAAACTCGGACGCAGCTTCAAGGACAGCAACATTCCTCGCATCAAGAAAATGCTGACCGAACAGATCTGTGACCTGAGCGGCGGTCCCTGCCACTACAGCGGCGACTCGATGAGGGAGACCCACGCCGGGCATCACATCAGCGAAGCCGAGTTCTACGGCATGGTGGATGAGTTGCGCGCCGTGCTCAAGGAGCGAAACGTCGGCCAGGGCGCCACCAACGAGTTGCTGCGGCTGCTTGCGCCGATGAAGCGCGATATCGTCGAGCCCAAATCACTGCTAGGCAAATGAAACTCCATTCAATCCGTCTGGCATTGACTGGCTTAGCGCTGCATCTTGGCTGCGCCTGTTTCGCAAGTCCTGTGAACGTCGATGTGACGGGTAGAACCGGCGCCCTCGCCGACGCCATCGTGGTCTTTGATCCTTTGGATGCGACGCCTGCGCCCAGCCACGACGCTGCGAGCATCGATCAGGTGAACAAGCAGTTCGTGCCGCGCATCAATGTGGTGCGCACCGGCACGGCGGTCAGCTTTCCGAACAGCGATAGAATTCGCCACCAGGTTTACTCCTTCTCCCAACCCAAGCCATTCACGCTCAAGCTGTACGCCGGCACTCCAGCCGCACCGGTGCTGTTCGACAAGCCGGGAATGGTGGTTTTGGGCTGCAACATTCACGACAAGATGCTGGCCTTCGTCGCCGTTGTGGACACGCCGTACTTTGCCAAAACCGATGGTACCGGCAAAGCCACCGTCGAGCTGCCAGCCGGCCGCTATCGCCTCCGCGTCTGGCATCCGAATCTAGCCGAGAAGGCGCCGCTGCAAACCATCACGGTCGCGGCGGCTCCGCAGAGCATTCCGCTTACTTTGTCGACCAGCTCGGCGCCGGCGGAACTCGCCGCGTGGCCGGAGTAAGCGATGGCACTGCGCACTCGAATCGCCGTCACTTTCCTCTTGCTGCTTGCCGCAGTGCTCGCGGCCGCACTCGGCGCGGTGTCGGCGACCAACGAAAGCAACGCCGCGCGTGAGGTCACGCGCCAGCTCGATGTCGGCAGCTCGGTATTCTCGCGTCTGCTCGAGAGCAACCGCCGGCAGCTGACGCAGGCGGCCCAGGCGGTGGCCGCGGACTACGGATTCCGCGAGGCGGTGGCGGCGCATGACATGGAAACCTTGGCCTCGGCGCTGCAGAACAGCGGCGAGCGCATCGGCGCTGCGCTGGTGGTGCTCACCTCGCTGTCGGGCGAGGTAATCGCCTCATCCGGCGCTCACATCGAACACGGCGCGGTGCTGCCCATCGGCGCCATGCAGGACACCAGCGACCGGGTGAACAGGGTGATGCTGGACAACGGCCGCATTTATCAAGTCGTGACGGTCGCGGTGAGAAGTCCTCTGCCGGTCGCGTGGATCGTCATGGGCTTCGAGCTCGATGACAAGGCGGCGCACGAGCTGGCCGACATCACCGGCTTGGGCGTGGCCCTCGCGGTTAAATCCGGCGACAGCTGGAACGATGTGGTCAACACGCTGCCGGGGAACGCGACGCCTACCCGTGATGTGGTGACCCGGCGCATCGACCTCCCCGCGGTCGGCGGCGGCGATGCGGTCGCGGTGCTGTCGCGCTCGCTGGGCGAGGCACGCGCGCCCTTCGAAAGGCTGGAGAAGGTGCTGTTCTTGATCGGCGCGGTGAGCCTGGTGGCCTCCGCATTGGCCGCATTCTGGTTGGCGCGCAACATCACCAGACCGCTGCATAACCTCACGGATCTGGTCAACAAAATGCGCGCCGGCTTCTACGACGCCACGCAAAGCGTGCAGCGTCACGACGAACTTGGCGTGCTCGCCGAAGGATTGCATCTGATGCAATCGGCGGTGCAGTCGCGCGACATTTCCATTCGCCGACTCGCGTACGAGGATCAGTTGACCGGCCTCATGAACCGAACCGCCTTCGGCGCCGCGCTCAAGGAAGCGCTGGCCGAAGTGGGACGCCCGCCGATCGGCGTCGTGGTCATCAACTTGAACCGTTTTCGCCGCATCAACGAACACTTAGGATATTCGATCGGCGATGCGGTGCTGCAAAAAATGGCCGAGCGCATACAGGCGGTGCCGTCGGTGAGCGCCAATGTGGCGCGTCTGGCTGCCGATCAGTTCGCAGCATTCACGCGCTTGAAGGATCGTGCCGGTCTGCAGGCCTGGGGTACGACGTTGCTGCTGGCACTGGCCGATCCTGTCTACGTCGAAGCCCAGCCCATCGACATCAGCGCCACACTGGGTCTTGCGGTGAGCGATGAGCACACCCGTTCTTCGGACGAACTGATGCGTTGCGCGGATCTCGCGCTCGATCGCGCGCGCATCGACAAGCGGCCGTTCGCCCTCTACGCCGATGCGCTTAAACCCGCGGCGCGCGATCAGCTCTCGCTGCTCGGCGAACTGCGGCACGCGGTGGAACACGACGAGCTGCGACTGTTCTTCCAACCGAAGATCGAAATCAATACCAATCGCGTGGCGGGAGCCGAAGTACTGCTTCGCTGGCAGCACCCGACCCGCGGTCTGCTGCGGCCGATCGACTTCATTCCGTTCGCAGAACAGACCGGCTTCATCCGCCGCCTGACCCGTTGGACCCTTGATCGCGCCATTGCTCAGGGCGCCGCGTGGCATCGGGAAGGCCGTCCGCTGAATCTGGCCGTCAACATCAGCGTCGAGGACATCGGCGACGCGCGGCTCGACTCGCGTATCGCCGCCTACCTGACCCGCCATCAGCTGCCGCCCGCCCTATTGACGTTGGAGCTCACCGAAAGCGGCTTCATCGAAGATCCGCAGCGCGCCTTGAAGATGCTGGATGCGATCGCGGCCTTGGGCGTGCTTCTGTCCATTGACGACTTCGGCACAGGCTACTCCTCGTTGAGTCACCTGACCCGCATGCCGGTTCACGAGGTCAAGATCGATCAGAGCTTCGTGCGCGGTCTCGAGACCCAACACGAGATCGCCACCGTGGTGCGTTCGGCGATAGAAATGGGGCACGGCCTGGGACTCAAGGTGGTCGCCGAAGGCATTGAAACCGAGACGGCGGCGGCCCGCTTGAAGGAATTCCACTGCGACATCGCTCAGGGATACCTGTACGCCAAGCCGATGTCGCACGAGGATTTCGTGCCGTGGCTCGAAGGCCGCGAACGTGTGCCCATCATTGCGGTGCCGGTCGCCTTCACGGTGGACGACGTTACCGATACGGTGAGCCTGGCGACCTACTAGATGCGACGTGTCGTTGCAGGAAAATTCTGACGTCTGCCTGACGCGACTATCGCATCGCTTTACATGCCTTGTCTTTGTTTACAGAATTAGGGCGTGAGCGTCGTCGGCAAAGCATTGGATGGATTGGGCAGATGGTATGTTGCGATGCCGCCTTTCATCATCGTTTTGTTCTTGTTGGGCCTCTTCTTCATCACCGGCGCCGGTCAGGAGCGTCTGCGCGAAGCCGGCGACCGTCTGCAGCACTCCGCGGCGCGCGAACACAGTATCGATGAGCTGCAAGTGTCGGTGTCGCGCGCCGTGGCGTCGTTGCGAGGATATCTTCTTACCGGCGACAACCAGTACCTCGCCCGTTACGATACCGCGCGCGGTGAAATCGAGCCGCGTCTCGAGAATCTGCGTCTTTCTCTCGCCGACTCCGGCGACGATGCGGCCGCCGTTCGCAATCTTCAGGTCCTGGTGGGCAAGCGACTCGCCGATCTCGGGATGATCCGAACCATTCAGCAGCGCCAAGGGGCACCCGCGGCCATGGCACTGGTGAAGACCAGCGTCGGCACGGACGCGGGGCTTGCGATCACGGATCAGCTCGATGTCCTGCGACAGCGTGAATCCATCGAGCACGTGAACGCCGTCCAGCACTGGCGCACCTCGCTTACCTTGAGCCGCTGGATTGCGATCATCGGCACCATCATCAGCATGATTTTGGTGACTATCGCTGCGCGGCTGATATATATGGATTTCCGACGCCGCAATTTGCTCACGGCCGACCTCAAGGACCAGAACGACCGGCTGGAACGCGAGGTCAGCGAGCGTACGCAGGAACTGGTCGCACTCTCCACCCATCTACAAAACGTCGCTGAGCGGGAAAAGGCATCGCTGGCGCGCGAACTGCACGACGAGCTCGGCGGTCTGCTGGTGGGTGCGCGAATGGATATATCCTGGGCGGAACAACAGCTCTCCGCGAGCGATCCCGACATGCAGCTGCGTCTCAATCGGGTGCAGCAGAACCTCGCGGCGGGCGTGGACCTGAAGCGTCGCATCATCGAGGAACTGCGCCCGACATTGCTCGACAATGTGGGTTTGACCGCCGCGCTTCGCTGGCAGCTCAAGGAGACCTGCGGTCATGCTGGACTCAAATGTCTTGAGTCCTATCCGGAAGTCGAACCCCCCATCACAGCGGAAGCAGCCATCGCGTTGTTCAGAATCGCTCAGGAAGCGTTTCTGAATATCGTCAAGCATTCCGGCGCTACCGCAGTTGATGTTTCGCTGGATTTCGATACGGAGGCCCTGCTGTTACGCATCGCCGACGATGGAAAGGGCATCCCCGCGGCACGATTCACTGCCGTGGACTCGCATGGCCTCGCCTCGATGCGGCATCGAGTCCGCGCGATGAGCGGTCGCCTCGACGTGCGCAGCCCTCGCAGCGGCGGCACCCTGCTTGTCGTACAGGTTCCAATGATCCCTGCCGTCCGCGGGGCAGCGGAAGTACCGCCGACACTCGGCCTCGAGAACGTGAGTACCTCGACCGCGCTTCGGAGGTAAGAGCTACACGCTGCGAGAGCCTCTCAAAATGCAATGCTGCGGGTTGTTGCCGATGAAAATATCCGCGTACTCATAAGAAACGTCAAGAAATGCGGCTTTCCCCTAATGCTTCAAATCTGGTACAGAAATGCGCGATCGTGTTTGCGAATCCGCGCAAATCTGTGGCGCAGAGTCTTTCGACAAAGAATTCAGACTTTTCGCGCAGTGCACAGTTAGAATCCAACGACGGATTCACAGTCCAAAATGTACGCTGGAAGGAGGAACCTACCAGCAGAATAAAAATCCGAGTCGACAGATGCGTCAAAGGGATAGGTAGGCATGCTCATCGGGTTCAAACTGGGGAACTTCCGCTCGTTCCTTAACGAGCAATCCTTCAGCTATGTCACTTCGTCGGACCGCGCCCACGAGTCAACACACTGCGTGCGCACCGGGATGAAGTCGATTCCGAGGCTCTCGAAGTCCGCCATCATTTTCGGACCCAACGGCAGCGGCAAGACCAATTTCGTGATCGGACTGGAAACCTTACGTGACTTGGTGCTGCACTCGACCGCTTACTCGGAGCAGCAGTACGCGGAACGCTACACCCCGTTTCAATTCGGCCCGTCAGCACGCGAGGCAACACGCTTCGAAATCGATGTGCTGCTGGAAGGGGTGCGCTACCGCTACAGCGTAGCCTACGACGCGCAGCAAATCTGGTCGGAACGGCTGCTGGTCTACAAGACCGGCAAGGCGCAACGCTGGTTCGAGCGCAATCACGATGAGGTGTCGCGCAGCGAAATCTGGCAACCCTTCTCTCCGAATTTCAACGGGCCGCGCGAAATGTGGCGCAAGGCGACGCGCGCCAAGGCGCTGTTCCTCACCACCGCGGCCCAGCTCAACTCGGAGCAGCTGAAGCCTCTGTTCCATTGGTTCGAGCATTGCATGGAAATCATCTTTCCCTCCGATACCGCGGATGTGGCCCGGATCGCTGCCAGCGTTCAGGATCCTCGCCTCAAGGGAAGAACCCTGAAGCTGCTTCAGGCGGTGGGCATCGATGTTGAGGATGTGAGGATCGCCGATCCCGATCGGGCCATCTCCGAACTCGGCGCCGCCCGCACGGTTAACGCAGGCCATTTGCCTCACGTCAACGGCCGTCTGCAGGTGGAGTTCCTGTATGCGCGCGGAGGTTCGAATCCGATATGGCTCGAGTCGGAATACGAGGCGGCCGGCATTCATCGGCTCTTCGGCCTGTTCGGGCCTCTGATCGGCACCATCGAAAACGACAAGCTCCTTGTGATCGACGAATTCGACGCCAACCTTCATCCATTGATCGCAAGGTTTTTGGTCAAGTTCGTGAACGACCCGATCATATCGAAAGGACGCTCACAGCTGCTGCTGGTGAGTCACAACACCACTCTGATGGACCTTGACATGTTGCGGCGGGACGAAATCTGGCTCACCGAACTTGACGAGTCCCATGCCAGCATACTGTCGACCGTGTTGCGCTCGAGTCCGCGCAAACACGAACAAATTGCCAAGGGATATTTGCGCGGGCGGTACGGCGCGGTGCCTTCCATCCAGCCGCAGTTCGACGCGCTCGTGAACGAGGCCAAGCTCGAGGGCGGCAAGCGCGGGCGCGCCAAGTGCGCCAGCTGATCTAGAGCCGCAGGCCCCCGCCGCCGATGGCGCCAAACAAGGCGGCGTCGAGCGGAATATAGGCCCGTGCACGCGCATCGTCGAAGTACAGCGGATCGTTGATCACGGCAGGATCGAACCCAGCGGCGAGCAAATCCTGTTTGCGCGGTTTGAACGTACCGGTGGTCTCCAGGGAACTGATGAGGCGCAGAAACACTGGGCGCGCATAAGCGGGCAAGCCGGCAGCGGCGGCGGCGCGGAATTTCGCGAGATCGAACTGCTGGTCGACCACCAATGCCGCCATGCCGGCGCGGCCGTCATAACCGGGAACGGACACTCCGTAGACCACGCCATCGCGCACTCCGGGGATCGCGGCAAGCACTGACAGCACCTCTGCGGTCGAGACGTTCTCGCCTTTCCAACGATAGGTTTCACCGATGCGATCTACAAAATAATAGAATCCTTGTGCATCCCGCCGCATCAAGTCGCCGGTTCGATACCAAGCATCGCCCACCTCGAAAACATCGCGCAGCACCTTGCGCTCGGAAGCCTCGGTGTCCGCGTAGCCTTCGAATCTGCCGCCGCGTTCCGCACCCTTGGGGATGCGGCCAACCGCCTCGCCCACTTCGTCAACTGCACAGGACTCGCACAACCCTTGCGCGTTGCGCAGCGGTTGGCCCGCCTCGACATCGAAACGCAGCAGCGCCACCGGAAGCCGCGCGGCCACGAACTTAGGAATGCGTCCTATGGCACCGATTTGGCCCTCGCAGTTGTACAAGGAGAAGTTTCCCTCGGTGGAGGCGTAATACTCGAGGATCCGCTCAATACGGAAGCGTTCCTGAAATTCGCTCCAGACCTCCGGCCGCAGTCCGTTGCCGCAGGCAAGTCGGAGCACATGCTCGGTCTCGGCCGCCTGCGGCGGACTGTTGACGAGGTAGCGGCACAATTCGCCGATGTACTGGAACAGCGTGCAGCGCTCAGCGGCGACATCCCGCCAGAAATCGGACGCGGAAAAGCGCGGACGAATGACCACCGAGCCGCCGTTTACGAGGGGCGCGAACGTCGCCACCACGCCGCCTACGCTGTGGTAGAGCGGCAGCGAGTTGAACATTCGATCCGCGGGTTTGGTGTCCATCATGCCGGCGAACCAGTGACTCCATTGCATGAGTCGATGGTGGCTCACCTTGGCGGCCTTCGGCATGCCGGTGGTGCCCGAGGTGTAGATGTAGAGCGCGATGCTGTCGATCGAGGGCACCGCGATTTCTGCGCCGATGCCGTCGGTGGAGCACTGCGCCACCTCATCATCGAGCGAGCGGGCCCCGCCTTCACCGAGTATAAATTCGCGCAGCTGCGGGGCAAGGGCGCCGCGGATCGCCGCAATGCGCGAAGCCAGGTCGGCGCCTGCAATAAGCAGCTTCGGATTCGCAATGTTGATCGAATGGGCCAGCACCTCGCCCTGCAGCTGCGAATTGAGGAGCGCCACCGTCACGCCGGCGCGCGTGAGGCCCAGCCAAATGGCCACATACTCGACGCAGTTGTTCATGTAGAGGGCGACGCTGTCGCCGGCACCGATGCCCTGCGCGACTGCAAAGCGCGCGTACTGATTCACGCGCTCGGCAAGATGGCGAAAGTCGAAAGACGCGCGCGTATCCTTGAGCGCCGGCTGGGATCCAAACTGCACGGCCAGACGGTCGATGACCTGCGGCAGTATCACGCCCTGCTCGGCGAGATTCGCGGTTTTTGCCAGCGCACGCAGCCAGGCGTCGCGGGCATATTTGGTCTTGCCTTCGACCGCCGCTTGGGTTGAGTTCATAGGGTCGTTGTGATGCGAATTGCGAACCATAGCACGACTACTTGGCTCGATCGAGATACACTTCACGTTACGTGAACTAACAGAAACACGAACGGTATGAAGCCTGAAACCATTGCGATTCACGGAGCGTTCGACTCCGATCCGGCCACCAAGTCGGTCGCGGTTCCGATCTATCAGACCGCCGCCTATTCTTTCGACAGCGCCGAACATGGCGCCGCGCTTTTCAATCTCGAGATTCCCGGCTATCGCTACTCGCGAATCGCCAATCCCACCTCCGACATCCTCGAGCAGCGGGTCGCGATGCTCGAGGGCGGCGGCGCCGCCTTGAGCGTGGCGTCCGGCCAGACGGCACTTTACTTCGCCTCGGTGACGGCGCTCGAGCCCGGCCGCAACATCGTCTCGGTGCCGCAGCTCTATGGCACCACCTATACGTTGTTCGCACACATCCTACCGAAAATGGGCATCGGCGTGCGCTTCGCAAAATCCGACCGCGCGACCGATATGGAAGCGCTCGTCGATGATAATACGCGCGCGATCTTCTGCGAGACCGTCGGCAATCCGGCCGGCAATGTGTGTGATTTAGAAGGTCTCGCCAAAGTGGCGCACCGGCATGACATGCCGCTGATCGTCGACAACACGGTGCCGACACCGATTCTGGTGCGGCCGGTGGATTACGGCGCCGACGTCATCGTTCATTCGTTGACCAAGTTCATGGGCGGCCACGGCACGACGCTCGGCGGCATCATCGTCGACTGCGGCACGTTCGCGTGGCCGGAGCATGCGGCGCGCTATCCGATGTTCAGCGAGCCCGACGAGTCCTACCATGGCTTGGTTTACAACGACCACTACGGCAAAGCCGCGTTCATCGGCCGCTGCCGCAGCGTGTTTCAGCGCACCATGGGCGCGGTGCTCTCCCCAATGAACGCATTTCTTTTGCTGCAGGGTATCGAAACGGTGGCGCTGCGGCTGGAACGGCACGTGGAAAATGCCGCCAAGGTGGCGAGTTTTCTGCGGCAACATCCGAGGGTTGAGTCGGTCAATTACGCCGGCTTTCCCGACAGCCCGTACTATCCTTTGGTGCAGAAATACCTCGGCGGCAAGGCCTGCTCGTTGCTGACGTTCGAGATCAAAGGCGGCCTGCCCGCGGGCATGCGCTTCTACGATGCGCTGAAATTGTTCAAGCGCCTGGTGAATTTGGGCGACGCCAAGTCGCTTGCCTGTCACCCGGCTTCTACCACCCACCGGCAAATGTCACCGCAGGAACAGCTCACCGCGGGCGTGGGACCGGGAAGCATCCGCCTGAGCGTCGGCATCGAACACATCGATGACATCCTCGCGGACCTTGATCAGGCGCTCGGCGCCGCCGCGTGACGATGAAGGACCTAGCATCGCCGGTCGAGGCCTTGTTTCCCAGCGCCGAGACCAGGTTTCGAATCCTCGCCGAACTCGATTCCAAGCTCGAGGCGGCCTTGCAGCGCCTCCAGTCCGGCCCGGTAATGCCCACCGTCGACATGGTGGCCTTCCAAAAAGAACTGGCGGCCCATGATTTTTCGCAGCCGCAGGATTTGAATCAGGTTCTCGATTGGACCTTGCGGCAGCTGCAGTCTGGCATCGTGCAGATGAGCAATCCGCGCTACTACGGGCTGTTCAATCCCGGCGCGAACTTCCCGGCGCAGTGCGCCGATAGGATCGCGGCGCTTTTCAATCCGCAGCTCGCAAGCTCCGGAAGCTCGCCCGTGCCGGTCGCACTCGAGGATTTTCTGATCCGGAAGATCGCGGAACGCGCGGGTATGCCGCCGACGTCGCGCGGCCACTTCGCGACGGGAGGTTCCGAGGCGAACTACACCGCCCTCATCTGCGCCTTGACCCAGGCGCACCCTGATTTCGGGCGGGATGGCGTCCGCGCGTTCCAAGGTCCGGTTGCCTTCTACACTTCGCGCGATTGCCACATTGCGTGGCTGAAGATTGCGCACATGGCCGGCGTGGGCCGCGCAGCGCTGCGCCTGATCGAGACCGACGGCCAGGGACGCATGGCGCCGAATGCGCTGCGCGAGGCCATCGTCAAGGACCGCTCGCTCGGCGTGGTGCCCGTGATGATCGTCGCCACGGCCGGCACGACCGGCGCCGGCATGATCGATCCTTTGCGCGAGTGCGCCGAAATTGCCGCGCGCGAACGGCTGTGGTTCCACATCGACGCCGCCTGGGGCGGCGCCGCGCTCGCATCCGAGCGCTTGCGGCCGCATCTTGATGGCATCGAACTCGCGGATTCGCTCACCATCGATGCCCATAAATGGCTTGCGACCACCATGGGCTGCGCGCTTTTCATCACCCGGCGGCCGGAGCTGCTGTCCGAAGCATTTCACGCATCCACCAGCTTCATGCCCTCGAGCGTCGCCGGTGTGGACCCTTACCTCAACAGCGTGCAGTGGTCGCGACGCTTCCTGGGACTGCGGCTGTTCCTGGCGCTCGCGAGCGCCGGCTGGCCGGGGCTTGCGGCGCACGTGGAGCGCGCCACGGAGGTCATCGAGCGCGTACGGCAGGGGCTTTCAGCGCGCGGCTGGACCATCGTCAACGATTCGCCGCTGGCGGTGCTCGATGCATTACCGCCGCCGCAACTCGGCGAAGTGCGGGCCCTGGTCAAACGGGTGGTCGGTTCCGGGCGCGCCTGGGTGGCGCCGACCACGTTCGAGGGGCGCGACGTGGTGCGGATCTGCGCGACCAACGGGCAGACTTCGCTCGATGACATCGAGGCATTGATCGCGGCGCTCAATCAGCCGGCCGCGTAGCGCGCCTTCAGCAAATCGGCTTGCCGCGTATTCGCATCACCAGCGCGTTGATGGTGGCCAGCGAATGGAAATTCTCCGGTGTGATATCCGCTTGGGGAATGCTGATGTCGAATTCCATCTCGACTGCGAGCATCAAATTGACCATTTTGAGCGAGCTGACGCCAAGATCGCTCAATTGGGCGTCCATGGGTAATGTATCGGGCGTCGAGGTACCGGGACCCAGTACCTGCTTGACGAGCCCGACCAAGCGCTCACTAACCCCCTGCGACTGCGAATCCACCCGTTTGCACTCCAACTAAAGCCGGAAATGATACAGAAATAATAATAACTTACGTACCTGCGAAGGTTTTACATATGTTTTGCATATCTGCGGAACGGGTCGCCGCTCGCAGCTATTCTTTGGAACAGGTCATTGTTCGGATAGGGTCATCCCCCCATAATCCCCACAGATCACCCAGACCGTTATAAGGACACCACAGTGGCCATAGATACCCAGCGCATCAGCGGCGCCGGTCGAGTTGTCAGCGTTCGCCAGAATGACTTCACCGCCCGGGCGCGCGCAGCGGCCGAGGTCGCGAAGGCCAACGCGAACGCCGTCGACAACGAGGCCCGTTTCCCCAGCGAAGCATTTGCGGAGCTGCGCAAGCAGCGCCTTCTCGGCATTCAAGTGCCGCAGTCGCTCGACGGAGAAGCGGCGACGCTCGGGGAGATTGCCGACGTTTGCTACATTTTGGGGCAAGCCTGCTCCTCCACGGGCCTGATCTATGCGATGCACCAGATCAAGATGGGCTGCATCACCCGGCACTACAAGAACGTGCCGGCCTTGGAGCGCGTGCTGAAACGCATCGTCACCGAGCAGTTGCTCATGGCTTCGTCGACGACCGAAGGTCAGGCGGGGGGCAATGTGCGCTCCAGCGAAGCACCCGTTGTTGCCGACGGCGACCATGTCACGCTCGAACGCAAGGCAACGGTCATCTCCTACGCCGTGGAAGCCGATGGGGTCGTCACCACGGCGCGCCGCGCGCCGGATGCGGCCGGCAACGACCAGGTGCTGCTGGTTCTGCTCAAGTCCGATTACACCCTGGAGCGCCTGCAGGTGTGGGACACCTTGGGCATGCGCGGCACGCACAGCGAAGGCTTTACCTTGCGGGCGCGCGCCGTGACCGGCCAGCTGATGCCGGAACCCTATGAACGCATTCACTCCCAAACCATGGTGCCGTTCGCGCACTTGCTGTGGGGTTCCGTGTGGGCTGGCATCGCCGCCGCGGCCACCGGCAAGGCCCAGGCCTTCATTCGTCACGTGATGCGCAGCTCGGGCGGCAACATGCCGCCGGGCGCCGCGCATTTCACGCAGGCGATCTCGACGCTGCGCACCTTGCGCGGAGTGCTGTCGGCAAACCTGCATCAATACGAGTCCATCATGAACGATGAGAAGGCGATCTCCTCGCTGGAATTCCAGGCGATGATCACCCTCACGAAGGTTCAGGCCTCGGAGCTCGCGGTACAGACCGTGCTGCATGCGCTGCGCGCCTGCGGCCTGTCCGGCTACCGCAACGATACCGAGTTCAGCATCGGTCGCCTGCTGCGCGACGTGCTGTCCTCGCCTCTCATGATCAGCAACGATCGAATCTTGAGCAATCTGGCCACCACCTCCGTGATGACCCCATTGCCCACCACCATCAGCGGTTAATCTATGTCAGCCGATAGCGCACCGACGACTTATCCTCTCGCCCACTTGGTCGAGTCCTTGTTCAAGCCCATGGGCGTGGACGGCGTATATGCGCGCACCGCGCTGTATGTGCACGTGGTGGACCGCCTGGAAGGCTACATCACCGGATTGCGCGATCCCAAAGCGGAGATCATGCGCTTTCCGCCGGTGATGAGCCGCACGCAGCTGGAGAAATCCGGCTACCTGAAGAGCTTCCCGAACCTCTTGGGTTGCGTGTGCGCGCTGCACGGCTCGGAGGCCTCGATTCGCCAGGCGGTCGAACGCCATGACAATGGCGGCGATTGGACCAGCTCGCTGACTTCCTCCGACCTGGTGCTGTCACCGGCGGCCTGCTATCCCATCTATCCGATTGTCGCCAAGCGCGGCAAGCTCCCCGAGGGCGGTCTGCAGTTCGACATCGAGGCGGACGTGTTCCGTCACGAACCCTCCTTGTCGCTGGATCGCCTGCAGTCGTTTCGTATGCGCGAATTCGTGAGGATCAGCTCCCCCGACGAAATCGTCGCGTTCCGCGACAACTGGATGGGCCGCGCGCCGCAGATTGCCGGCGATTTGGGGCTGCCGTTCAATCTCGATGTCGCCAACGATCCTTTTTTCGGCAAGGTCGGGCAAATGATGGCGGTGAGCCAGCGGCAACAGGCCCTCAAATTTGAACTGTTGATCCCCTACTATCCCGGCGCGAGTCCCACCGCCTGCATGAGCTTCAACTACCACCGCGAGCACTTTGGCAACGTATGGGGCATCCATGATGCCAACGGTGAGCTGGCGCATACCAGCTGCGTGGCCTTTGGCATCGATCGATTGGCGGTCGCCTTGTTCGCCAACCACGGGCTGGACCTCGGCGGCTGGCCGGCGCAGACCCGGGCGGCTCTGGCGCTGTAACTCGGCTGTAGGGACAGCGGTGCCGCTCGACCCGCGCGTCCAGCGCTTCCTCACCATTCTGGCCGCCGGCAATCCGCCGCCTGCCGATCAGGCGAGCGTGGCCGAACGTCGAGCGGGGCTTGCCGCCCTGATGAGCATGGGGCGACGCGAACTTCCCGTGGGAAACGTCGAAGAGCGGGAACTTAACGGCCCGTCGAGTCTTTCGATGCGGATGCGGGTTTACTCGCCGGCCGGAGCCGAGGCCACGCTTCCAGGGCTTCTGTATTTCCACGGCGGCGGTCTCGTCGCAGGCACCCTCGATACGCATGACGCGGTGGCACGTGCGCTTGCCAATGCCTGCGCGTGCAGGCTCCTGGCGGTGGACTATCGATTGGCGCCGGAGCACCCCTTTCCGGCGGCGCTTGAAGATGCCGCGGCCGCCCTGCAGCAGATCCGCACCCGGGCCGAGGAGTTCGGCATCGATCCTGAACGTCTCGGTATTTGCGGTGATTCCGCCGGCGCGAACCTCGCGGCCGCCACCTGCCACAGGTTCTTGGAGAGCGGTGCAGCGCAACCTGCGCTTCAGCTGCTGCTCTGTCCGATACTCGACTACAGCCGCTTGACAGCCTCCAAGCGAGAATTTGCCAGCGGCTACCTGGTTGACCAGGCCACCCTGGACCATGACCTCAAACACTATCTTCCGGCGGGCATCGGAGCGAATGACCCCCGCGTCTCGCCACTGCTTTCGGCCCAGGTGCGGGGACTGGCGCGCACCTTGATTCATACCGCGCAGTTCGATCCCCTGCGGGATGAGGGACAATTTTATTTCGAGCGCTTGCGCCAGAATGGCGTAGACGTGTCCTACACTTGCCATCCGGGTATGATTCATTTGTTTTATGGCCTGGGAGCAGTGATTCCGTATGCACGAGAAGCATTCGAACAAATTGGACGCGAAGTACGCAGCGCGTTTGCCTGACGCAGGAGTGAACCGTGCCTGATCCGAGCGCCGCGCATAAGATCATCAAGAGCCTGCATACGGCCCGCATTTCCGGCGACCTGCCGGGGATGGTGCGCCTGTTCTCGGAGAAGGGACAATTCCAGATTCTGGGCGCGAGCGCTGATAAACCGATTGCCATCCAAACGGTCGACATCGTCGGCTTCAAACCCTGGCTCGCGATGCTGGTCAAGGTGTTCCGCGTCAACAACTACGAGCTCCTCACACTCACCACCGAGTGGCCGCGGGTCGTGGCGCACTGGCGCGCCGACATCTACTCGAAGGTGACCGGCGTGTCGGTCGCGACCGAGCTTGTGGATATCGCCGAGGTCGACGGCGAGCGAATCCTGTCTTACACCGAATTCTTCGCCCCGCGCTAGGACGCCGGCGCCTTACGCGCATGAGTGACGAGCCGCACTGGCTGAAAATTGCCCGGGAAATGAGCGCTATGGCGCAAACCGGGCTCACCTTCACCAAGGATCCTTTCGATCGCCAGCGCTATGAACGGCTGCGCGAACTGTCCGCGCTGATGCTGGCGCAGGGATCCGAGGAGGACTACGCCGCAATCCTGGACTCGCTCAATCGGGAATACGGCTATGCCACGCCCAAAGTGGACGTGCGCGGCGCGGCCTTTCGCGACGGCAAGATTCTGATGGTGCGGGAAATCAGCGACGGTCTCTGGACGCTCCCCGGCGGCTGGGCGGACATCAATCAATCCGCGGGCGCCTGCGTGGTGCGTGAAATCAACGAAGAATCGGGGTTCATCGCCCGCGCCCTCAAGCTCGCCGCGGTCTTCGACTACCAGAAACGCAACCGTCCGCACAGCAAGGATTCGATCTACAAGATGTTCTTTATTTGCGAGCTCACCGGCGGCGAGGCGCGTCCCAGCAATGAGACCAGCGAGGTGGCCTTTTTTGGCCGCGATGCCCTGCCGCCCTTGTCTCTGGGGCGTTCCACGGCAGCGCAGATCGAGCGCATGTTCGAACATCGCGCCGACATGTCCCTCGCCACCGACTTCGATTAGCCACGCTCAAGCGTAGGTAATGAGCGAAGCGTCCGGCTGAGCGTCGAGGTGCGGCACGGCGTTGAAGCTCAAGAGGCTGTGGCGCTTGGGATTGGAAGTGAACTCGGTCACCGAGCAATTGCGGATGCGCAGGTTCAGCTCCACCGCCGCGCTCGGCGGAGCGTTCAACGATGCGGCCACCATGGCCGCGATGGGGCCGCCGGAGCTGACGATGAGGACCTTGCCGTCGGGAAAGCGCTGCCGCGCCTCGATGAGGGCGGCGACCGCCCCCTCCTGAAACCCCTGGAAGGCAAGCATCCCTTTGGGCTGGATCCTGTCTTCCGCCCAAGCGGTGAGCGCATCGCGCAGCATGCGGAAATGCTCGCGCACCACCTTCGGATCGCGCCGGGCGGCCGCTGCGGCGGGCGCCGGCACGTTGCCGGTGTGCGCCAGCAGGATGGCCTCGGGGTCGTATTCGTTGAGTCCGGTAAAGTGCTCCTCGGCTACCTCCGCGGCCAGATCGGTGCCCCCTTGAAGCAGGCCTCGCGCGGTCTGCTGCTGCCGCAACAAGGTACCGGTAAAGACGGCGTCGAATCGCAAGCGGCGAGCCGCAAAATACTCGCCCAGCAGGCGCGCCTGCGCGAGTCCCACCTCGGTCAGCCGGTCGTAGTCGTCGGTGCCAAAGGCTGCCTGGCCATGGCGCACGACGTAAATGCTGCCCACGCCGCTAGGGGCGAGTGTCGAATCTGCACATCAGGTCACTGTAGCATCCGCGTTCCCGCGGCTCCACGGCAGCTCGAGCGTGACCGACAGACCTCCGCCTTCGCGATTCGCCAGCTGGATCCGGCCACCATGCGCCTCCGCGATTTCGCGGGCGAGCGCCAGACCCAAGCCCGTGCCGCTCCGCTTGGTGGAATAGAACGGCAGCAAGGCCTGCGCCAACACCGTTTGACTCATCCCCGAACCGCGATCGCGCACTTCTATCACTTGATAGCCGTCGCTGCAGTCGATGGCCAGCTCTACCTCCTTACTTGTGCCTCCCGCTTCGTGCGCATTCTTGATGAGGTTGATGAGGGCCTGCTCGACCTGGCCGCGGTCAAACCAGCCTGACTGCTCTGGAATCGAGGTGACCATCTTGAAGGTCTGTTGCGATTGAAGGTCCGAGACGAACGCGGCCCAGGGCACCCGTTCCGGCTGGGGCGCCGGGAGCTTGGCGAAAGTGGCGTAACCGCTGACGAACTGATGCAAGTGTTCGGCGCGCTCGGCGATGGCGGAGAACACCTTGGGCAGGCTCGACATGTCGCCACGTCTCGCGATCTCCGCGCCCGAGTGCGCGAGCGAGGATAGCGGGCCCAGGGAATTGTTGAGCTCGTGGGACAGCACGCGAATGAGCTTCTTCCAGGTGGATACTTCCTGGCGCGACAGTTCGCGCGTGAGGCGCTTCAAGAGAAACAGCCGGAAGCTGCGCCCCTGCAGGATGAAGGCGCGTTGCGAGAGATGGAATGTCTCCTCGATTCCTTCCAGCTCCACCGTAAATAGGCTATCGGCGCTCTGCGCGGCGGCGCTGCGCAGCGGCGCGGGCGCGGGTTGCAGCGCGTCCTTGAACAGCACGCCTTGCAAGCTCCGTCCGGCGCTCACCAAATGCCGGGCGGCGATGTTGGCGTAGGCGATGCGTTCGTTGGCATCGACCAGGATGAGCGCCACGGGCGAGTTCTGCATGACCGTGTCGAGCAGCTGTTCTCGCTGCACCAGATGCTGACGCTGCTGGCGCAGCGCCGAGGCGAGCTCGTTGTGCGCGATCATCAATTCGCCGAGTTCGTCGTCGCGATCGGCGGCCAGCGAAATGCTGAAATCCCCCTCGCGGTAGCTCGCGACAGTGCCGGTCAGTGCACGCAGCATCTGCTGCACGGGCCGCATGATGCGCGCCGCGAGCCACAGGCAGGGCAGCAGCAGCAGGCCCACGGTGAGCATCCAGGCGAGCAGCGCGTTGTCGAAGACGTGCGCAGCTTCCGCGCCGATGCCGCCGGCGAGCGCCACCAGGAGATAGAACATCAGCGCCAATTTGCCGGAGAGGCTCATGTGCGGTTCAGGCCGTAGCGGTCCATGCGGCGGTACAGCGCCTGACGGGACAATCCGAGACTCTGCGCCGCGCGGCTGACATTGCCCGAAGCCTCGCGCAACGTCGCCTCGATCACTTCGCGGCTGACATTGTCCAGCTCGCGGGTCGGCGCCCGGGTGGCGGCAGGTAGATTGAGGTCTGCGGCGGTGACGATGCGATCGCGCGCCAGGAGCTTGGCGCGCTCGATGGAGTTTCGCAGCTCGCGCACATTGCCCGGCCAGTCGTGCGCCACCAGCGCGGCGGCGGCATCCTCGGCCAAGCGCAGCTCGGTGCCCAGAAAATGCTCGGCCAAGGGCACGATGTCGGCCTGGCGTTCGGCGAGCGACGGGACCGCAATATCGATGACGTTCAGGCGGTAATACAGGTCCTCGCGAAATCTCCCCTCGCGGATCAGTGTCGGCAGGTCGGCATTGGTCGCGCTCACGATGCGTGCGTGGGTAGATTTGGTGCGGCTCGAACCCAGTGATTCGAATTTCCCGCTCTCCAGTACCCGCAGCAGCTTGACCTGCCCGGCAAGAGGCAAATCGCCGATCTCATCGAGAAACAAGGTGCCCGAGTCCGCGAGTTCGAAGCGCCCGGTGCGCGCCTTGTTGGCCCCCGTGTAAGCGCCTGCCTCCGCCCCGAAGAGTTCCGCCTCGATCAGCTCGGCGGGAATCGCGCCACAATTGACGGCCACGAACGGGCCGCCCTTCTGCGGGGAGTTCGCATGCACGATCTGGGCGATGCGCTCCTTGCCGGCCCCGTTGGGCCCGGTGATGAGCACGCGAACATCGGCCCGCGCCACGCGGCAGGCCATCTCCGCCGCCCGCTCCATCGCATCGGAGGCAAACACGATGCCGCAAAGATCGTAGTTGGCGGCAAGGCGCTGCCGGCGCCTGCGCTGCTCTTCGTGCAGGCGGCGCCGCTCGCCGGTTGCCTCGGCGAGTTCGAGCAGGTTCTCCACCGTGGCGAGCAGCTTGTCGTTCTCCCAGGGTTTGCCGATGTAATCCGCCGCGCCCGCCTTCACCAGTTGCACGGCCGACTCAAGATGCGTCCATGCGGTGAGGAGAATCACCGGCAGATCCGGCTGCTGCGCGCGCAGCTCGCGGAACAGCTCGATGCCCTCCTCCCCGGAGGTCGTGTCGGCCGAGAAATTCATGTCCGCGATCACCACGTCGACAGTTTCCTGCGCCAGCAGAGCGAGGCCCTTTTGCGGGCTCAACGCCGTCAGAGCGCGGATGTCATGTAGGCTGAAGAGCAGCGACAGGGCCTCGCCCACGGCCGGATTGTCATCGATTACCAGAACGGTGCGCATGGGCGGATGTTAACGGCTCAATGGCAGGGACCGAAAGGGACTAGCCGCCGCGCGTGGCGAGCGCCGGAGGAATCGAAGCGGCCCGAAGCGCCGGCCAGAACACCGCCGCCTGACCCAGCAGCAACAGCACGAACGCGCCGATCAGGGCGCGGCTGTCCGCCATGCGCACCATCTCGAAGTGATCCACCATCCACAAATTCAGCATGATGGCGAGCGCCACGCCGGCCAAGGCGCCGCTGGCTGCGATAAGCAGGTTCTCGGTCTGAAAGTACTGCACGATGTTCAAACGGGTGGCTCCGAGGGCGCGGCGGATGCCGATCTGCTGGCGCCTCAGAGTCACCCAGTAGCTGGTAAGGCCGATGATTCCGAAGCCAGTGACCACCAGAAGCGCGGTGCATACCGACACCAGCAGCACCACCAAACCGTGGTTGCCGCGATAGGCCTGTGCGCGCACCTCCTCCATCGACTGGGTTTTCAGGATGCGATCGCTGTCCCGCTGCAGCAGCAGCGCTTCGGCCCGCTTCATCAGGGAGTTGAGCTGCCCGGGTTGGGCGCGCACCACGAAGCGCGGAAATTCGCTCAAAGGGAACACCGGTTCGATGAAGGAATTCTCCGCGTATTTCACGGTCTGGCCGGTGGCGGCGAAGAACGGCGTCTGCAGCTGCTCCACGATGCCGATAATTTGCGTGGGCGCGTTGTCCTCGACGTAAACCGTCTTGCCGAGCGCATCGCCTTTTGGAAACAGGCTGTCCGCCAGAGCTTTGCTGACGATGTAGACCTTCGCTTCGGTCGGGGAATTATCGGGCCGCGCAGTCACTTCCGAGGCCGTGAAATCGCGCCCGGCGATGAGTTTGAGCCCCAAGCTGTTGAGCGCGTGCTCGTCCCCGAAGTAGTGCGCGGCTGAGGCAGTGGAGGTCTTTTGGTCCGGGTTCAGGAGCACCCCCTCCGACCAGCCCCCACCTTCCAGCGGATAGTCGTTGGTGATGTAGGCGTCCAGCACCCCGGGCAGCTCCCGCAGCGCCGCCACATCGCCCTTCAGTCGCGCCTCGAGGTCCTCGTGGGTGGCGATACTGCCGCCGCGGATGACGAACACATTGCGCTCATCGACGCCGGTCGCGCGACTGCTCCAGAGGAGCCGCTGCTCGATGAGCGCGAAGGAGTTGGCGATGAATGCCAGCGTCACCGCCATCTGCACAGCGATGAGGATGGCACCGAATTTGTTGCGCCTCATGGCGGCGAGAATGGGACCGAATGGCATTATTGGGCCTTTAGCTGCCAGGCAGGCTGCACGAAGGAAGCTCTCCAGGTCGGATAAAGGCCGACCAGCATGGTGGTGACGATGGCAAAGCCCACCGTCAGCACCGTATCGATCAGATCGAGCCGCGCCAGAAGTGCAAACTCGCGGGTCAACAGCGTACGGGCCATCAGCAGCCCGAAGGCGGTCAGGACGAGGCCCAAGAGGCCGCCGGCAAATCCGACCACGCCGGTCTCGACCAGGCATTGCAGGAAGATCGCCTTGCGGCTGGCGCCGAGCGCGCGCCGCACGCCGATGTCGGGAGCCCGCCCCATGATCTTGGCCAGCATCAGCCCCATGGCGTTCATCAGGCATACCAGCAGGAATCCGAGCGAGACGAACAACAGGATGTTTATCTCGTTCGGAATGATGCGGTTGTACACCAGCCAAGAGCGAACGTCGCGCACATCGGTTCGCGCCGGCCAGCTGAAGCGGCCCGTGCGTCGCTGCTCGGCCGCGTAGTTCGAAAGATAGCGCCGATAGTTCTGCACGTCGGCGCTCGTCGGCAACTCCACCCAATATTGCAGCCACGTGCACTCGGATCGGAGTTTCCCCTCCCAGCCGCTGCCGGCTTCTACATTGCACGACAGGCTGCCGTCCTCGGTCTGGTGCCGGTTGATGGCGTTCATGAACGGGACGAACATCTGATCGCTCTCGCCGAAGGGCAACACATGCAGATCATAAAAGTGCGGAATCGGGCTCCAGTGCTTCAGCACCCCGACCACCGTGTAGGTCTGATTGCTGAGCTGCACGGTGCGTCCGACGCTGTTCTTCCCGCCAAAGAGTTTGTCGTTGAGTTCCTTCGCCAAGACCACCACCGGCGTACCGGCTTCATCGTCTTGTTTCGACCAGAAACTGCCGAACTCGAACGGCACGTCGAACATGGGGAAGAAGTCGGCATAGACCGCGCGGGTCATTTCCCGCGTCGGCTTCTGTTTCGGATCGGGATAACGGACCGCAAGATCGGTGAGGTACATGGCGCTTTGACGCTTGGCCGCGTGCGCAAGCATCAGGGCGTGCGCATCGGGATAGCTCAACTGCTCGTCCAGACCGTCTCCGTTGCGCTTCGAATTGGACGGCTTCCAATTCTCGATTTGCACGGCGAAAAGCTGCCCGGACTTCTCGGGAATCGGGTCCCCCGACATGGCGCGAAACACCGTCATGGTGGTCATGCAGGCGCTGATGCCCACGGCGATCGCCAGGATCATCAACGAGGTGAGCACGAGATTGCGTCGCAAGCTGCGCAGCGCGAGCTTGAGGTAATAACCGAGCATGGCAGGCCCCCTAGAGCGCTGCCGGCGCGCACACCACGAGCGTGACCAAGGTGCCAAATGCTGCCCCGATCCCTGCGATCGTCAGTACGATCAGCATGGCGGTGCGCCAGTGAATCAATTCCAAGGTCATGTACTCCTCCTTTCCTACATGCTTCCGCGAGTCGCCAAGGCCGGCGGTATCGAGGCCGCTTTGAGCGCCGGCCAGAGCACCGCCGCCTGCCCCAACAGCAGCACCAATACCGCCCCCACCAGGACGTAGGCGACATTGAGCCGCTGCGCTGCGAACGAATTCATCATCCAGACGTTGACCACCAAGGCGAGCGCAACACCGGCCAGCGCTCCGGCCACGGCGATCATGAGGTTCTCGGTCTGGAAGTAGCGCACGATGGCATTTTTGGTCGCACCGAGGGCGCGCCGGATGCCGATCTGGCGGCGCCGCTGCGCCACCCAGTAGCTGGTGAGGCCGACGATGCCGAAGGCGGTGACGGCTATGAGTGCCGCGCAGACGATGCCAAGGATCACGACCAGACCGTGGTCGTCGCGGTAGGCTTCGAGCCGCGATTCAGACTGGGTCTGAATCTGCTCGAGAATGCGCAGCCGGTCGGTGGCAAGCAGCGCCTTCTCCGCGGCTTTCATGACATTCACGATCTGGCCCGGCTTAGTGCGCACCACGTAGTGAACGAGGGGCGACTCGAACTGGAACGGCTCGAGAGTTGCGTTGTCGTTGAATTTGCTGCCCCAGTCGTCCACCCCAGTCCAGGGCACCTGCAGGCGATCCACAATGCCCACGATCGGCACGCGGGTCTTTTGGAACGCGAGGTAGACACTCTTGCCCAAGGCATCGCCCGCAGGGAACACCTTGTCGGCCAGCGCCTTGCTCATGATGATCGCACTCGGCGGATGCCTGTCGTCGAAGCCGATCTTCGGCGTCACTTCGTCGGGCGTGAAATTGCGGCCGGCGATGAGTTTGACGCCGAGTGCGTTAAGCGCGTGATCGTCCATGAAGTAGACGGCGGTCAATGCCGTTGCCTGCTGCTGGTCGGGATCGAGATTGACGCCCTCGGAGGAGCCGCCGTTGCTCAAGGGCGCCGAATTGCTGGCGGTCGCATCGATGACCCCGGGCAGCGAGCGCAGCACAGAAAGGTCGGTGCGAAGTTTCGCCTCCATGTTCGTCGGGTTTCCGACCCACTGATTCCTGATGGTAAAGACGTTGGGCTCGTCGAGGCCCGTGGCCCGATGGCTCAACGCCACGCGCTGCTGAATGATGAACAAGCCGTTGACGAGGATTGCGAGCGTGATGGCGATCTGGACGCCGATCAGCACCGCGCCGATCTTGTTGCGGCTCATGGCTGCGAGAATGGGTTGAAATTCCATGACTTTCAGCTCCTATTGCGTCTTGAGCTGCCAGGCAGGCTGGACCTGCGCGGCGCGCCATGTGGGATAGAGGCCGGCGAGCAGCGTCGCGGCGATGGACAAGACCACCGCGATGGTGATGTCCGAGAGGTTGAAATGCGTGAGTCGCGCAACCCCCTCCGACACCAGCGAGCGCAGGCCGATGAGGCCTAAGGCGGTCAGCAACAGCCCCAGGATGCCGCCCGCCACGCCGATGACCCCGGCCTCCATGAGGCATTGACCGAATATCGCGGCGCGATTGGCGCCGAGCGCCCGGCGCACGCCGATGTCCGCCGAGCGGCCCATGATCTTCGCCAGCATCAGCCCCATCGCGTTTATCAGGCAGACCAGGAGGAAGCTGAAGGACACCAGCACCAGGATCCTTGCTTCCTGCGATACGGCGTTCTGATACACCAGCCATTCGCGCACGTCGCGCAGTCGCGTGCGCGCGCTCCAATCGAAGCGGCCGTTCTGCCGCTGCTCGGCGGCATAGCCGTCGAGGTAATGGCGGAAGCGCTCGGCGTCCGCGCGCGTGGGCAGTTCCAGCCAGAACTGCAACCAGACGCATTCCGAGCGCAGATGGCCTTCCCAGCCCGCGGGGCCCGTATCGCCGTTGCAGTTGTAGTTGCCCCAGCTCGCCATCTGACCGTCGATGGCGCGGGTGAACGGGATGTAGATTTGCGCGCTCTTCTCGTACTTGTCGTTGTTGAGGTCGTAGAACTTCGGCAGCGGATTCCAGTCGTTCAGCACGCCGGTGATGCGGTAATCGCGCCCGTCGAGATTCAAGGTCTTGCCCACGGAATTCCTGCCGCCGAAAACCTTGTTGTTGAGTTCGCGCGACAGCACCACCACGCTCGCGTGGTTCTCATCGTCCTCGCCGGTCCATGCCCCGCCGAACAGGAACGGCGTCTGGAACATGCCGAAGAAGTCCGTATACGCCGCGCGCGTGATCACCTGCTCGGGTTTCAGGTCGACATTGGATGGAATGAGCGCAAGGCCGGTCAGGTACATGGCGCTCTGGCGCACGCCCTGGTGAGCGTGCATGAAGGCCATTGCATCCTGATAGCTGATCTGCGGCTGAAGATTCTCCGCATCTCCGGTCCCGAGGCCGCGCCGTTTCGGCCCCCAGTTGTCGAGCTGCACCGTGTAGAGCTGGCTCGACTTCTGCGGGATGGGATCCGCGTCCATGGCACGGAACACGGTGAGCGTCGTCATCGATGCGCCGATACCGACGCCCACGGCGGCAATCATCAACACCGTCAGCACGACGTTGCGCCGCAGGCTGCGCACCGCGAGTCCTAGGTAGTAGTTGAACATGACAGCCTCCTGCAAGCCTCAGTTTTGCGCCTGGGCGGACTGCGGAGTGACCAGGCGGGGCTGGGCCGCAAGATCGACCACCTGCCCATCGACGATGTGCACCTCGCGCTGCGCGCGGCCGGCAAGTTCCGGATCGTGGGTGACCATAACGATGGTGGCGCCGTCGCGATGCAATTCCTCCAAGAGGTCCATGACGCCGCGCGCCATTTGCGTGTCGAGATTGCCGGTGGGCTCGTCGGCCAACAGCAGTCGCGGACTGCCTGCCAGCGCCCGGGCGATCGCGACGCGCTGCTGCTGGCCGCCGGACAGCTCCGCCGGATAGTGCCGCGAGCGGGCCGAAAGTCCGACCCTGGCGAGGGCGTCCTGGATGCGGCGCTTGCGTTCGGCGCCGTTGAAGCCGCGGTAGCGCAACGGCACATCGATGTTGTCCTGCACGTTCAAATCGCCGATCAGGTTGAACGCCTGAAAGATGAAGCCGATCTTCTCGTTGCGCAGGCGCGAGCGCTGATTGTCATTGAGGCCGCGTACATTCGCCCCGTCGAGCATGTACTCGCCGCCCGAGAACTCCTCGAGCAACCCCGCGATGGTCAAGAAGGTGGTCTTGCCGGAACCCGATGGGCCGGTTACCGCAACGAACTCGGCTTCGCGCACATGGATGGAGAAGTCCCGCAGCGCGTAGGTCTCGACGACTTCCGTGCGGTAGGCTTTGGATAGATGTGTCATTTTGAGCATGTTTGGCCTCGGGGGGCGAAAAAGGTTAGTGACTTAAGATGACGCGCTCGGCGTTGTTGAATGCATCGGTGCCGGAGATGACGATTTGATCGCCCGCCGATAACCCCTCCAGGATCTCCACCTTGGAGACGCTGGCGGCGCCGAGCTGCACGGGATGACGTTCTGCCACGTTGCCGTGGACCACATACGCGAATCCGCCGCCTTCCTGGTCGACGAAGGAACCCCGGTCGACCATCAGGACGTTCTCGCGTTTGTCGATGAAAATGCGCACCGACAGGCGCTGGCTCTGGCGCAGGCCCGCGGGCTTCTCGGCGCCGAATCGCAGCCGGGCCACCACCTGGCCGGCGACCACCTCGGGAGAGACGCCGCTTACCACGCCCTGCCAGTGCTTGCCCCCACCCTCAAGATCGGCGGCCATGCCGGCCTTCAGATCGCGTGCCAGGCTCTCGGTCACCTTGATCTCGACCTCGAGGGCGGTCAGATCGACGACCGTTAAGAGCGGCGCGTCCTTCGCGACGCTGGCGCGGTCGGCAACCTCAACCTGCCCGACCTGACCATCCACCGGCGAGCGCACGTTAAGGCCGTCGACCTGCCGCTGCAGGTCGTCGACGATGTACTTCTGCCGGTCGTAGAGCGCCTTCTTGCTGTCGATCTCGAAACGGTTGCTCTTCGGCGCGGCCTCGAAATTCATCTTGGCCTGCTCGAAGGCGAACTGGGCTTTTTCCAGCGAATCTTCCGCCTTGAGCGCCTGCAGTTCCGAGTAGGAGCCCAGTTCGTAGGCTTTGCGCGAGCGATCGCGCTCGCGTTGCGCGGTCTTCTGATCGACCTGCGCCTGCTTGTAGGCATCGCGCAGCTGCGCGAGTTTCTGGTCCGCATCGAGCCGGGCGCGTTCCCAGTCGACTTTCAGGCCCACCAGCGTCGCCTGCTCCTGCGAGAACTTCGCGGAAAGATCGGGACTGTCGACGACGGCGAGCACCTGTCCCTTGCTCACGGTGTCTCCCGCATGCACCTTGAGGGCGACGGTGCCCAAGGCATTGGCGTAGAGCGTCGGACTCACCGCCGCCACGACCTGACCGTCAGCGGCGATGTCGCGTACGAAACTGCCGCGCTCCACGGTGGCGATGGTGAGTCGCGAGCGGTCCACCGACATGCCCGCGCCGGCATAGTGCATGAGATAGGCAATCAGGAAGATGACCAGAGCCACGCCGGCTCCCACCCCGATGAGCACCTTGGGGCTGCGCTTCCAGAAGCTCGGGCGCTCGATCACTCGATCTTGGCCGGCGGTATCGCGAAGCATGACGGGTTCCTTGGGTAGTAGACGCAGGCTCATGGTGCGCTCTCGATGAGTAGATCGTCGATGGTCGCCAGGTCGTGCTGAGTGAGACGGCCGGCCTGCTGTTTGAGCGTCAGGACGTTGGTGAGGTAGTCGTAGCGGTCCTGCGCGAATGCACGCACCGCGTTGAAGTAGTTGTTCTGCGCGTCGAGCAGTTCGAACTCGTTGCCGGTGCCGAACTCGACGTTACGGCGCATCGCTTCAACCGCCTGCTTGCCGGAGTCGACGGCGCGGTGGGCGGCGCCGATGCGCTGAATTCCGGTGACGATGCCGCGATAGGCGGCGCGCGTCTGCCGCTCGGCTTCACGTTGCGCCGCATCGAAGTTGCTCTGCGCCTCGTGATAGAGCGCGCGGGACTGGCGCACGGCGGAGGCGACGGCGCCCCCCTGGAATAGCGGCCAGGTCACCTGCACGCCGATGGTGTCGAGCGTTTGGTTGCCGCCGAGCACCAGATTCTCGTTGATCTTGGAGGCGGTTCCGACCAAGGCGAGCGTCGGCAGCGCGCGGCCGCGCTGCACGCCGATATCGCGCGAGGCAGCCTCCATCTTGAGTTCTGCGGTGCGTACATCGAAGTTATCGGTGCGTGCGGAGCCCACCCATTGGTCGGCGGAGGCAGGCTCCGGGGCGGTCAGCGGAATGTCATCGCGCAGCGGCGCAACCGCAGCGACGCGTTCACCGACGATTTCGGTGAGCGCAAGATAGGCGTCGTCCAGGGCGTTTTGCGCATCGACCACGTTCTGTTCGGTGGAATCGTAGAAAGCCTGGGCCTGCTCCACGTCGCTGCGCGGGCCGACACCGGTTTGTTCGCGGGTCTTTGCCTGGCTGAGGAGCGTGCCAAAGGCTTCGCGTTCGTTCTGATTCGCGGCGAGCTGATCCTTGGCGGACAGCACCGCGAAATAAGCCTGCGCCACCCGCAGCAACAGGCTCTGCTGCGCGCCCTGATAGGCGCTCTCGGCCGCCGCCACTTGGGAGTTCGCCTCTTTCAGCGCACTGAAGGACTGAAAGCTCCACAAGGTCTGGGAGAGGGTCAGACCTAAGGTGCGCGCGTTGCCGTAGCAGTGCTGCATGGTGGCGGTGGAACTGATGGCGCAGTCGGCCGCGGTGGACCCCAAGGCCGGACCGCCGGCGAAACCGACCCTCTCGCGCAATTCCGAGGCCGTACCGCTCACCTGGGGCAGCCACTGGGCCAGGGCTTGGGGACGGGCCTCGACCAGCGCGTCTCGCTCGAAATGGGCCGCCTGGAGCGTTGTATCGCGCAGGAGCGCCATTTCGTAGAACTTCTGCAGGTCATTGGCACGCACCGCCGTGCAGATCACGAGCAGGAGGCAAATTGAAATCGTTCGCACCATACCCTGGCAAAGCAAGGCGCATGCCAACGTGACAGGTACTCTAAGTATCTGTTTTTAAAAAACAATAATATTGATGCAATGAGGCCTGGTGTCCGCAGCCGCTGTCCGCGGACACCCAGCGGACACTGTCCACACCGGACGGACTAGGCTCAGCGGTTGACGTCGACCACAAACCGGCCGCGGACCTTGCCCTCGAGGAAGGCGTTGGCATGCCCAATGGCCTCGCTCAGTCCGATTTCCGTGGTGAGCTGCTCGAGCTTGCCCATGTCCAGATCGCGGGCGAGCCGCTGCCACGCTTCGATACGATCGGCGCGAGGACGCATGACGCTGTCGATCCCGGCAAGGGTGATGCCGCGCAAAATGAACGGCGCCACCGTGGCCGGAAAGTCCATGCCGCCAGCCAGACCGCATGCCGCGACCACCCCGCCGTAGCGAAGCTGGGCGCAGACGTTGGCCAGGGTGTGACTGCCCACCACATCGATGGCGGCGGCCCAGCGCTCTTTGGCGAGCGGTTTGCCCGGGCTTGAGAACTGCGCGCGATCGATTACGTCGGTGGCGCCCAGGCGCTGCAAGAATTCGGCCTCGGCGGCGCGGCCGGTGGCGGCAAACACGCGAAAACCGAGTTTCGCGAGCAACGCGACCGCAACGCTGCCGACGCCGCCAGCGGCTCCTGTCACCAGCACATCGCCGCTTGCGGGCGAGATGCCGTGGCGCTCGAGTGCGATGACGCACAGCATGGCGGTATATCCCGCCGTGCCGATGGCCATGGCCTGTCGCGGCGTGAATGCGGCAGGCAGCGGAATCAGCCATTCGGATTTCAGCCGCGCCCGCTGCGACAGTCCGCCCGAGTGTGTTTCGCCTACGCCGAAACCGTTGAGCAACACCGCATCGCCTGCGTTGAAGGCCGCGCTCTCGGAGTTCTCCACCGCGCCCGCAAGATCGATACCCGGCACCAGGGGAAAGGTGCGCACCACTGGAGCCTTGCCCGAGAGCGCCAGCGCATCCTTGTAATTGAGCGTCGAGTAGGCGACGCGCACCGTCACATCGCCGGGCGGCAATTGCGATTCGTCGAGAATTTTGAGTTCCGCGCGATAAGGCGGCGGGTCGCGCTCGACCACGATGGCATTGAACATGGATAATCATAGTCAAAGGGCCACTTGTGAGTAAACCATGCACCTGTCCGGATTTCCGCGCCTGCGTTTGGCGCACCTGCCGACTCCGTTGGAACATCTCGAACGGCTGAGTCGCGAACTCAACGGGCCTGAAATCTGGATCAAGCGCGATGATTGCACCGGAATGTCATCGGGCGGCAACAAAACCCGCAAGCTCGAATTCTTGATGGGCGAAGCGCGCGCCCGCGACGCGGACATCGTGTTGACTCAAGGCGCGACGCAGTCCAATCACGCGCGCCAGACCGCTGCGTGCGCCGCCAAGCTGGGGCTTGCCTGTCACCTGCTACTGGAAGACCGCACCAAGAAGACCGATTCCGACTACACGCAGAGCGGCAACGTGCTGCTCGATCGTCTGCACGGAGCCAGCATCGAGTATCGCGATGCGAACCCGGACATGAACGGCGAGATGCTGAAGGTCGCCGAGCGCATGCGTTCGGAGGGCCGTAAGCCCTATGCGATTCCGGGCGGCGGCTCGAACCCGGTGGGCGCCTTGGGCTACCTGAATGCCGCCATTGAGCTGGTCCATCAAGCCAACGAATCGGGCCTCAAGATCGACCATGTCGTGCACGCGACGGGCAGCGCAGGCACCCAGGCGGGTCTGATCGCCGGTTTAAAGGGTATCCGGTCGGGGATTCCGCTCCTGGGCGTCAGCGTGCGCGCACCCAAGGATCGCCAGGAAGAGAACGTGTTCAAACTCGCCTGCGCTACCGCGGAGCTCGTGGGCGCGCCAGGTGCCGTCAGCCGTGAAGACGTGGTGGCCGACAGTGACTACGTTGGATCGGGATACGGATTTTCCACACCGGGCAGCATCGAGGCGATCAAGATGCTGGCGCGCCTCGAGGGCATTCTGCTCGATCCGGTCTATACCGGTAAGGGCATGGCCGGACTCATTGCCTTGATTCGTCGGGGCAGCTTCAAGAAAGGGCAGAACGTGGTCTTCATCCACACCGGCGGAAGCGCGGGTCTTTTTGGGTACGTCAAAGACTTCGCGGGCAGTTGATGCGCCCGGTCCGAGCACACCGCATCGTCGGCATCATCGGCGGCATGGGGCCGGAGGCCACCGTCGATCTCATGAGGCGCGTCATCGCCAAGACGCCCGCGAAGGATGATCAGGACCACATCCACCTGCTCGTCGAGAGCAATCCGAAGATCCCCTCCCGAACCGCGCACCTGATCGAGGAGAGCGGCCCCGATCCCACGCCGGAGCTGGTGCGGATCGCTGAAAATCTCGAAAAGGCCGGTGCGGATGCCCTCGCCATGCCCTGCAACACGGCACACGCCTATGCGACGGCGATTCGCAGGGCGGTCAGCATTCCGTTCATCGACATGATCGCCATTACCGTGGCCGAAGTTGCGCAAGAGCTGCCGGCTCGGGTGGGACTACTGGCCTCGAGCGCGGTGCTCAAAACCAAAATCTTCGAAGATGCCTTCGCCGCCGAAGGCATCAAGACCGTGCCGCCGAAGGATCAAGCGGCGGTCATGAGGCTGATCAAAGGGGTGAAGCAAGGCGCGACGGGCGATGCTGAGCGGCGGACGCTCTCGCTGCTCGCCAAGGATCTTGCCGGCGAGGTCGACGCTCTGGTTGTCGCCTGCAGCGAACTCTCCGTGATCGCCGATCACATAGTGGCGCCTTTCACCGACTCGGTGGAGGTGCTCGCGAACCACATCGTGCATTTCGCCGGCGTCGAGATCAAGCGCTAGCTGTGGAGTCTCAAGACATTGTTCCTCGTGAGGCCGAGTCTAGAGGTTGGAGGTTGCAGGGCAAGACCTGCGTGAGGACGATGCCAGTTGTAGCCGTGCAGCCAGCGAGCCAGCTCAGCGCTTCGATAACCGGAGTT
>DASXOQ010000068.1:0-2092 GCA_036494165.1 Steroidobacteraceae bacterium | reverse complement strand
CGCGCTCGCCGTGTGCGATGCGCTCACCGATTACCCGAAAGCCAAGAGCGATCGTATTGGTCCGCGCCTCCGCTTTTGTCGCGCCATAGGCCACGACACCGGACAACTCGGGAATCTCGCCCAGCCATCGCCCGTCGCTTTCGCGCTCGATTTCGATCCTGAGCATCGGCAATCTCACACCCGTCCGGACTTTATCGGGAAACCGTGCTCCCTTTTTACACGCGCGAGAAGCCGCCAATGCGCGCCTCGTTTACCGGATGGGCCAGGAGGTTTACGGACGCGCCGGGCTGCCGGTTCCGGTGATCGAGCAGCCCCTATGACTCGCAATCGGGTTGACGGCTGGCTGAACTCCGCGCGAACCTTGGCGCATGTCATGGCTTGCCGTTGCGGCCATCAGCATCGGCGCAATCCTTTCCGTAGCCCTGCTCGCGGGCGCTGCGCTTATCTGACGACAGTGGGCGCAAGAGGACGACGTGGTTGAGATGCCGGGCGGGGAAACGCTCTTAGACATGCCGCCGCGACGCGAATGGTCAGCGCCCCCACGCGCTCTCGATTGATGATCACCGACCCTGGAAATCTACCGCGCAGCCGACCTGCTGATCGGGCAGCATGCCGCGAATTCGCTGATTCTCGGCACAGCCCCACCCCGGCCTGCCGCGATCATTCAAAAACAGACTTCTTCAACGGAATCGGGCAAAACCGGAAGCAGCCGATCTCGAACATGAGCTTCCGCTCAGCGCCGATTGTGTTCTCTAATGGGTCAAGGGGCGGCGGCTCGTTTGTGAGCGATAATGACGCCTGTTGGGTGTCTGCGTTCTCTACGTGCTCATGTGGCACTTGATGGGGTCAGCTGGGTGCAGAGCGGCTCGGTTGAAATCGCAGTCGGTCAACGGACCGCATGCTACAGAATCGGCGCCGTCATCGGCTCCCTCCCTCGGGCGTCGCTCCGCTCGGGAGCTCGGTTCGACCTCCTGTCTGGCGCGTACTGCTTGACTACGCCGGGTTGAACTCGGTGCCATGCCGCAGCATGGCATGCATGATGATGGCGAGACGACGAGCGAGCGCGATCCGTGCTTTGCGCATCGTGGATCGCTTGGCGATCGCGAATGCCCAGTCCTTGAGCTTCAGCGGCCCCTTGTAGCGGGTCAGCATGACGTTTGCCGCCTCGTACAGAAGTGTACGAATGCGTCGATCGCCGCACTTCGAGATGCCGCCGGTATAGTCAATCTCGCCTGACTGATAGCGCCGCGGCACCAAACCGAGATACGCGCCAATGTCGCGGGATCGCCGGAAGCGTCGGGGATCATCAACTGCCGCTGTGAAGGCAAGGGCCGTGAGTTGACCGACGCCGGGAATGCTCATCAACCGGCGGCACGCATCGGATGCCCTAACCATCCGCCTTATGTCTGCATCGATCGCCACAATGGCGGCGAGCACGGCAGCACGCGCCCCGATCAGACCTCGCATGGCGGCGGACAGTCCGGGAATGCCGTCACTCGCCTGCAGCGCCTGCTTGATGAAGGCAGGATTGAGCGCGCGTGGCAGTCGGACACCGAACACCACAGCGAGGCCGCGGATCTGGTTCTCGAGAGTGACCCGCTGCCCGACCAGTTTCTTGCGAGCGATGATCAGCGACCGGACGGCGTGCGCCGCCAGGGACTTCACATGAACGGGCTTGAAGAACCCGGTTCGTGCCAGATGCGCCAGGCCGCGCGCGTCGTTGCGGTCGGTTTTGTGCGTCGCTAACGACTTCAGCGCCTGATATGCCTGCCGGCTCTCGACGCAGACAACAGGCAGCCCGAGCTGGCTCAAGCCGTGGAAGAGCATCGGAGCCATTCGGCCCGTCTCGAATAGCACACGCCGGCAGGTCGGCACTTTCGCAAGCTCGGCCGCGATATCGGCGGGCGTAGACGGTACCTTCGCCTGGTGGATGACCGCGCCGTTTTGGGTCACGACACAAACGTGCGTCTCTGCCATCGAGACATCCAGGCCGGCAAAATACTCCATGGTTCGACCTCCTCTTCCAATGACGGAGCCGATCCTATCGGCCTCCGAGGAAGAGCCACCGACCATTACCCGATGTTGAAAAAGT
>DASXOQ010000067.1:0-1563 GCA_036494165.1 Steroidobacteraceae bacterium | reverse complement strand
ACAGCGATGCGGCGCGTACGGCGTTTCTGCCTCTCTGGGCGGGCCAAGCCGCGCCACTAGTCCGCGATCTCCCCGCAGCAAAGTTCGTCGATGCTCTCGTAGCGGAGGCACAGCGGCGTTTGCCGAGCGGTTAACCCTGAAAAGCGGGCGCGCGAGCCGGCGGAATTCCGCTTCTGATGCTGTGGACGGCTCCTCCACCGGCACGAGAGTGCCAAGGTGTGGGCGCCGTTTGAGGCTCCCACGATTCGGAGGAGCAGCCTATGCAGTCAATTTCGACAATCGGTCTGGATATCGCGAAGTCGGTCTTTCAAGTGCACGGCGTTGATGCAGCCGGCCAAGTGGTCATACGTCGTCAGTTGAAGCGCCGGAACGTCCTGGCATTTTTCGAGAAGCTGCCGCCGTGCCTGGTAGGGATCGAGGCTTGTGCATCATCGCACCATTGGTCCCGTGAGCTACAGGCGCTGGGACATACGGTCCGATTAATGCCTCCGGCCTATGTGAAGCCCTACGTCAAGCGGCAGAAGAACGACGCCACGGACGCGGAGGCGATTTGTGAGGCGGTCACGAGACCCAACATGCGGTTCGTTCCGACTAAGACGGTCGAGCAACAGAGCTGTTTGATGCTTCATCGAGCGCGCCATCTCTTCATCCGCCAGCAGACTGCTGTGATCAATTCGATCCGCGCCTATCTTGCCGAGTTTGGGATTGTCGCCCCCGTCGGGCGCAGAGGTGTCGAGCAACTGCTGGAAGTGGTTGCCGACAAGGCCGACTATCGGCTGCCTGAGGTGGCCCGTGCATGTCTTGCTGCTCTCGGCAACCAATTGCGTGCAATGAAGGCCCAAATCCTGGAGTTCGATCGGCGCATCGTCGCCTGGCATCGATCAAATGCGACGAGCAAACGGCTGGACGCGATCCCTGGGATCGGGCCGGCCTTGGCAACAGCTCTAGTCGCCAGCATTGCTGATCCCAAGGCTTTTCGATCGGGACGAGACTTCTCGGCCTGGGTCGGGCTTGTGCCGAAGCAGAACTCGAGCGGGGGCAAGGACAAGCTCGGTAGTATCAGCAAACGAGGCGATCGCTATTTGCGCAGTCTGTTCACGGCTGGCGCGCTCGCCGTGATCCGCTACGCCAAGATCCATGGCACCGATCATCGCCCCTGGCTCACTCGATTGTTGACCCGGCGACCCACGAAGGTCGCAGCCATTGCGCTCGCCAACAAACTCGCCAGGATGGCCTGGGCGATAATGGCCAGGAACGAACCTTACCAGGAACCCGCCGCTCTCGCGGCGTGACGAGACAAGATTACACCGGGCAGCCGGTGTGACGTAACGGTTGGGAGGGCGAACAGCACTTAATGCAGCGCCGGTCGATCCGGCGATCAGGACAACCCACTAGGGCCAGAGCATCTTCGAATGCGTGCTTTTGACCGGGACCTGATCCGCGGAGGGCATTATGGCCAGCGGTCATGTGAACCGCGCAAACAGGCCGAACACATGGCTGCTCCGACCAACGCCGCAAAGTGAAGATTCTACTTGCCAACCCGGAGCCGTCCACACATGGCCC
>DASXOQ010000066.1:0-1770 GCA_036494165.1 Steroidobacteraceae bacterium | reverse complement strand
GGCGGGAGGACCAGACGTATGCCGACACAACCAAGGTAATCAAAAAGCATCCGGCAAGTACCAGCCAGGAACCGACGTGGCTCGCCATGCCTGGCCCGCCCGGGATCGGGGCGGCGACGAATCGCCACGTGGCGTCACCCACCTTGAGTTCATTGGACCAATGCAATCCGGCATTGAGCGTTTCTAATGACAGGGGCTCGGCTGCGGTGGTCTGTCTGCGGGAAGGATGAAAATAGAGGGGCGACGCGTCGGCACCGGAACCCGTGGCAAAGAAATACAGCTCCAATTGTCCGGGAGTTGTGGCGGTGAGAATCGTCTCTATCAGCACGCCGGTGCCGCCCGCGATGTGGTTGGAATTCGGCGTGGCGCGATCTCCGGTAACATGAAGGTATCGTTTCAGGCTGCGAGGTCAATCGGTTGATCGATGGGCTTTGTGGCGAGGGTCTGCCAGCCATCGATCCTGCGCATGTTGATCTGGCCGGAGGCAAGCAGGGCCCAGAATAACATTGCAGCAGTATCGGCGGACGGCAGCACGGTCTGCGTCTTGATCCTTCGTTTGAATTCCTCGTGCAACCGCTCGATCGCATTTGTCGTTCGCGCGCTGCGCCATTGGCTCGGCGGCAGGCGAGTGAAGGTGAACAGACGGTCGCCGGCTTCTTCCAGGCTGTCGGCGACGGCGCGGTGCTTGAGCCGCCACTTGCGGATGAAGGCCTTGCGGCGGGCTTCGATCTCCTGCCGCGTCGCCGCATAGATCATGTCGCTGTAGTCGGCGGCGATCTCCTCGTGCAGGCGCTCGGGCGCATGCGCCAGAAGGTTCCTGTGCTTGTGGACCGTGCAGCGTTGGACCGGCACGCCGTCCCAGACGGCCGCGATGGCCTTGTCGAGCCCCGGCGCGCCGTCGACGATGAGGAACTCTGGTTGTCGCAAGCCGCGCTTGATGAGATCGTCGAGCACGGTGCGCCAGGCCTCGGTGCTCTCGCCGCCCATGCTCTTGATCGCGAGCAGCATCTTCTGGCCGTCCTCGCGTACGCCAAGGACGACAAGGAGCGAGATGGAAGTCGCTTTGCGGTCGAGCCGCACGCGCACCACGGTGCCGTCGAGAATGAGCCGCACGATCGGTTCTTCGGCAAGCGAGCGGGCGTTCCACGAGTCCCAGTCGGTCTTCACCTTGCGCCAGACCCGGCTCACCGTGTCCTTGCCGACCGCGCCGCCAAACAGCGAAGCGAGCGCGCGGCGCACCCGGCGTGTGTTGGTGCCGGCGAGGTAGGCGCCCGCGATCAGGGCGTCGGCAACAAGCGTGCGCCGCTGATAGGCCCGCAGCGCCTTGCTCTTCCACTCCGTCGTCTTGCCATCGGGAGTGTTCAGCCTGGCGCGCGGCACCTCGATCTCCACCCGGCCGAAGCTTCCCAGCAGCGACCGCGACCGATGGCCGTGGCGGTGACCGGTGGCACCGACCGCCTCCTGCGTTTCGCCGCTCGGCGACTTCGCATGGCGAGCGTAGCGCGGCCGCGACAGCGCAATGTCCAGCTCGCCCTCGATCATGCCATGGATGAATTCGCGAACACGATTGCGAAGGCCAGCTTCGATCGGATCAAACCAGTCATCAAACAGATGGATGGCCGTCTCAGCTTTCCGCTGCGACGAATCAGGCGTCGTGGTAATGTTTGTCATGGCGTGGTCTCCAGTCCGACGCTCTAACGCCGGATGATTCGAGGTTGATCACCCCGGAGACTACGCCACCCTAATTCCAACCACTCCCGCTACGGCACC
>DASXOQ010000065.1:0-18169 GCA_036494165.1 Steroidobacteraceae bacterium | reverse complement strand
AACTCCGGTTATCGAAGCGCTGAGCTGGCTCGCTGGCTGCACGGCTACAACTGGCATCGTCCTCACGCAGGTCTTGCCCTGCAACCTCCAACCTCTAGACTCGGCCTCACGAGGAACAATGTCTTGAGACTCCACAGCTAGGTCGCTGCCGGAAGTTCGTTTCAAGATTTTGACCTCAAGTTAACTTGAGGTTGTACCCTCTCTGCTCCTTTTTGTTCAAGTGCCAACCAATGTCGATGGAATTGAAGCAGTCCGCGTGGACCTTCACGCTCGTGGGCAGATTCGTGCTTCTGTGCACGGGTGTGTGGCTGTACGCCGCCGACACGCTGGTCACCGCCACGGTGGCCCCGGCCATGGTCGCGGCCATCGGCGGGGTCAGCCTCATCAACTGGACGCTGTCGGTGTACGAGATCGGTGCCATCATCGCGGGCGCGGTCACACCCGTGCTATGCCGACGGTTCGGCCTGAAGCAGGTGCTCAATGCATCGGCGCTGCTCTATGCGGTTGGCTGCTCAGCGTCGGGGGTGGCAAGCCGCATCGAGTGGGTGCTCGTCGGGCGCCTGTTGCAGGGGCTGGCGGGCGGCACGCTGCTGTCGCTCTGTTATGTGGCGATCAACGAATGGTTTCCTCAGAAGCTGTGGAAGCGGCTGTTCGGCATCGTGGCGGCCGTCTGGGGCATCGGTTCCCTGTTGGGTCCGCTCATCGGCGGTTTTTTTGCGACCACCGAGCGCTGGCGCGGTGCATTTTTTTGCTTCGCTCTGCAGGCGGCTCTGCTCTTGGTGGTGGCGAGCCTGTACCTGCCAAAGGAGAAGCCGGTATCCGTCGCAGAGCGGCGCTGGCCGTGGCAGGCCCTGCTGCTGCTCTCCGGCGCGACGCTCAGCATCGCCGCGGCCGGCATCAGTACCCGTCTGCCGGTGGCGGTGCTGGAGTGCCTCATCGGCATTGCCGGCTTGTATCTTGCCGCACGCGTCGACCGGTCCGCCGCGAGCCGCATGCTGCCGGCGAGGCTCTTGAACGCGCGCGAGCCCTTCGGCGCGGGACTCATCATGGTGTTTCTGCTCGCCGTCTCGACCACGGGTTTCTGGACTTACGGCCCGCTGCTCTTGAAGGTGCTGTTCAACGTCACGCCGCTGCTGTCCGGGTACATCCTCGCGAGCGAGGCGCTTTCCTGGAGCTTCGTCACGCTCGCGATCGGCTCTCTGCCCGACCGGTTTGAGCGCCACTTGATCCGCTGGGGCACGTTCATCATCGCGGCGGGCGCCGCGGGATTCACGCTGGCCGTGCCCTCCGGTTCGCTCGCCGCCATGGTGGCATGCGCGCTGCTTCAGGGCGGCGGATTCGGGCTCTGCTGGCCATCCATCGTGCACCGGCTGGTGCGGCTGCGAGGGGACGAGGCCCAGGCGATCACTTCGGCGGCCGGTTCCATCCTGCAGCGCATCGGCTACGCGGTGGGTGCCGCTGCGGCCGGCATTGCTGCGAATGCCTGCGGACTGAGCGATGAGGTGTCCATCAGCGCGGCACGCGGCGCGGCGGTGTGGGTGTTCGCGGCATTTGTGCCGCTGCTCATCGTCGCCTTGATCCTTTCGTGGACTTTTTCGCGACCCACCGAAGAGGATGTCCGGATGCCCGCGGAAGCGGCGGGCGACGCCGTTTCCTAGCGCGGCGCGAAGCGCAGTGCCGCCTCGCGCGTCTCGACGAAGTATCGGGTGATCGAATTTATGTTCGGGGTGCCGGCCTGCCGCATCAGGAGACGAAGCTCGCGTGCGTAGATGTCGAGAACCGCCTCCACGCCCGCCTGACCGTAGGGAGCAAGTCCCCAGATCTGCGGCCGGCCGATGCCGACGGCGGTGGCGCCCAACGCGAGCGCCTTGAATACGTCCGAGCCGCGCCGTATGCCGCCGTCGATTAACACCGGGACCTTGCCCTTGCAGGCGTCCACCACCTCCGGAAGGCATTCGATGGTGGAGCGCAGCGATTCCTCGTCGCGGCCGCCGTGATTGGAGACGACGACGGCATCGGCGCCCTGGCGCAGGCAGGTCTCGGCATCCTCGCCGGTCACGATGCCCTTGATGATGAGCTTGACCTTCACCAGTTTGCGCAGCTTTTCCAGATACTGGGGTCCCATCACATCCGGCATGGTCGATAGGGTCACATGCGACACATCCACGCCGTTGAAAATGGGCGCGCGACGCACCGAGTCGTGCGAGTTGTTGATGTGGCACTGGATGCAGACACGCGTGTCGCGGCGCTTGGCGCGCTCGAGCGTTTCGTTGAAGCGTCCCCAGTGGTTGTCGATGGTCACCGCGATGGCGCGGCATCCGGCCTGCTCGGCGATGCCGACCACCGCACTGGTGACGTTCCAGTCATCCGTGGGATAGAGCTGGTGCCAGATGGGCGCGCCGCGCGCGCCGATCACCTGATCGAGCGGGCTGGAGGAGAAATTGGAGAGCATGACCTGCACGTTGCGCGAGGCCGCGGCGCGCGCCATGGCCACCTCGGCCTCCGGATGAAAGGCGCGCTGCGAGGACACCGCCGAGAGATACAGCGGCAGCGGCCAGTGTTCCCCGAATATCTCGACACCGGTGTTGAGCTTGGACACGTCGGCAAACCGGTGCGCGCGTATTTCGAGGGTGCGGAAGGCCTCGTGATTCCAGGCCACCGTCCGATCGTCCTCGGTGCCGGTGGCGAGATATCCGTAGTGCGCCGGCGGCAGCACGGCACGCGCCAGCGGTTCGAATTCCTCGACGCTCAAGACATCCTCGAGTTTGGGGAGTTTGAAGCCGGAGGAGGAGGGGGAGGCGGAGCTCAAGTCGTAGGCCGGCGCGAGGCGCGCCACGCCGCCTAGGAGCGGCAGACTGCCCATGGCCTTCAGGAGCGCGCGGCGCGAGGTCTTTGCGTGCATCGTCATCCTTGAGTGTTGTTGATCCATGCTAGCACGCAGCCAAAGCGTGCACTCGGGCCGATCCGGCTAGGCGGAACTCGCCACCGACTTAAGATAATGGCGCAGCAATTCGCGCTGCGACTCGCTCATGGCGCTCTTCGGGATCACGGTCGAGGCGATATCGTTGGAGACGACTTCCAGGTAGAAGTGCTTGGCATCCTCGCTCCAACCCTTGAAGTGCCGCCAGCTGCGCCGGCTGGACCAGTCGGAACCCGACAGTTCGAGGCCGTTGGCATCGAAGGTCAGGGTCTTGGACTCCAGCAGGCTCGGCTGGTTGACCGAGTTGGTTGCGCTCAGATACGCGAGCGCCGGCCGCAGCACCGCGTACAGAATCAACAGCACACCGGCCGAACGGAAATCATCATTGGCGAGTATGACGACGATGCCGAGCGCCAGGAACAAGCCCACCGAGAACACGAAGCGCCTTCGGGTGACCGCTCGCCGCCAGAAGAGGGCGGTCAGCTCGTTGCGCGGTATGGCGTAGACGATTTGTCCGGTCACGGTCATGGTGGGTCCTTAAACGTTGCTACAGCGGTCGGCGGTGGCGGGTGAGGGTGGCGGCAATGGAAGCGAGCACCGCCATGCGCACAGCGACGCCGTTGTTGACCTGTTCGCGGATCACCGAGCGCGGACCGTCGGCCACTTCCGTGGCGATTTCGACGCCGCGATTCATGGGGCCCGGGTGCATCACCAGCACGCTCGGGCTCGCGAGCTTTACCCGCTGCGCTGTCAGTCCGTAGTCCCTGAAATAGGCGGCATCGTCGAGCGAGGCGGCCTTTTCCATGCGCTCCTTCTGGATTCTGAGCATCATCACCACATCGGCGCCGGCGACGCCATCCTCGATGCGGGTGAAGCGCTGCGCCCCGCGAAATTCCGCCTCCTCCGGGAGCAGCGCGGGCGGCGCCACCAGGCGTATGTCGCTGGTGCCTAAGGTGCTCAAGGCCGTGGTGGTGGAGCGCGCGACGCGCGAATGGCGGATGTCGCCGACGATCGCCACCTTCAGACCCGCGAAACGGCGTTTGTGCGAACGGATGGTGAGCACGTCGAGCAATCCTTGCGTGGGATGCGAGACGTGCGCCTCGCCGGCGCTGATCACCGACACATGCGGGGCCACGTGGTCGATGAGAAATTCGGGCATGCCGGGCTCTGAGTCGCGGATCACGAACACATCGGTGTTCATGGCTTCGAGCGTGTAGATGGTGTCCAGCATGCTCTCGCCCTTGACGCGCGAGCTCGACTGCATTTCCAGATTGAGCACGTGGGCGCCGAGGCGCCGCGAGGCCAGATCGAACGAGGCGCGCGTGCGGGTCGAGGGCTCGAAGAAAAGATTCGCCAGCGTCACCCCGGCGAGCTCGCGGCCCTCGTAGGCGGGCTGCCCGGGCACGCGCCGGTAGACTTCCGCGCGATCCAGAAGATTGCTCAAAACCTCGCGCGGCAACCCCTCGAGCGTGATGAGATGACGCAAGCCCCCCGCGTTGTCCTGTTGTGATCGCATCCGCGCCTCATAACCTTTCGCTGAACCAACGTTCCAAGATCACGCACGCGGCCACCGCATCGATATCGGCTTTGCCGACCCGCCGCCGGCGCACGCCGGACTCGCGCTCCGACCTTAGGCGTGCCTGCGCATCCATCGACGAATAGCGCTCGTCCACCAGGTCGACGTCGAGCGCAAAGCGCTCTTGCAGCTCGCCCGCAAAGCCGCGCGCGGCCTTCGTCATGTCGCTCTCGGAACCGTCGGCATTATACGGCAGGCCGACCACCGCACGATTCGGCCGCCACGAGCGGATATGCGCTTCGATCAGCGGCCAGTTGGGTTCGCCGCCGCGCGCCGGCACCCCGGAAAGGGGCGAGGCGTTGCGGCTCACCGTGTCGCCGCAGGCGACGCCGATGTTGCGCGCGCCGAAATCGAAGGCAAGGATGACCTTGGGCGCGTGGGCGCCGGCAGCGCCTTCAGGCATTGCCGCTCATCGGGCTGATGCGCGACAGTTCAACGCCCAACAGCCGCCCGGCCGCCTCCCAGCGCGCCTCGAACGGCAGTTCGAAGATCAGCGGCAGATCGACCGGCACCGACAGCCAGACGTTGGCGCGGATTTCGCTCTCGAGCTGGCCGCCGTCCCAACCAGCGTAGCCCAAGGCCACCATCGCTTCGGCAGGACCGTCGCCGCGCGCCATGGCCGCGAGGATGTCGCGCGAGGTGGTGACGTGCAGCGCCTCGGAAACTTTGAGCGTGGAGTCCCAGTCCCCGCCCGCTCGATGCACCACGAAGCCGCGGTCTGTCTGCATCGGACCGCCGCGCAGCACCTGCTGCTCGCTCAACGGGCCGGTGCTGATCTCGATCTCCAGCTGCTGGAAAATCTCGTTCATGCGCATCGGCAGCGGCTTGTTGACGATGAGGCCGAGGGCGCCGCGCGGGCTGTGATCGCAAATGAGCGCCACGGTCTGCGAGAAGTTCGGATCGCCCATGGCCGGCATCGCGATCAGCAACTGATTGGTCAGATATGAGGAGTCGTTCATACCGTCAAACCCTAAGTCCGCGCGCTGCAACGATGAATCAGGGGGTCGTAGGCTCGCTGGCCGGCTGCTCGTTATAAAATACACCCCCGCCCTGAGAATTTCCGCCCAAGAATTGCCACTCGTAGGCGATCCGGATCTGATCGTGCTTGGCGGTCAAATCCGCCGGGAACGGATTGTACGGCGCCGCCATTTTGAGGATGCGCATGGCCGCCTCGTCGAGCTCGGCATGGCCGGAGGAGCGCTTGATGTTGGCATCGAGCAGCTTGCCGTCGGCGCTGATGGTGACCTCGATGACCGGCGTGCCGGTGAGCTTCTCGCGCCGGGCGAAGCTCGGGAAGTTCACGGTGCCGACGCGCTCGATCTTGCGGCGCCAGTTGTCCAGGTACTCCGCGACATCCGATTCCCGCGTGTCGGCCGCGATCCACAGGCCCTGCTTGGTCTCGCCGCGGACACGCAGCTCCACCCCTTCGCTGTTGGACGCCATGCCAAGATCCGGCCGCTTCTCCAGGAGCAGCGGCAGCTTGGCCGCCTGGGTGTCGGCATTGGCCGAGGCAAAGTAGAGGATCTTGGTGGACTGCTGGTGGGTGGCGACCATCTGCTCATCGCCCACATCGGTGCCCGCTTGGACCGAGTCCATGCCCTCGCCCGATGGCACGCCCAGCCGGTCCACCGGCATCAAGGAGGACTTGGGGATCTTGGCGCGCTCGTTCTTCAGGGTGTTGCCGGAGCCTTTCTGGGTGCGCTGCGCGAGGTAGTGGGCGTCCTGGTTGTCGGCGACCGACGGCGCGCGCTCGTTCACCAGGATCACTTCCAGGCCGCCGGCGGCGTCTTCCTGGGATTTGGAGGCGCTGACGCCGAAGGTGACGCCCAGGATCACAATTCCGTGCAGCAGGGCGGCCACGAACAAGGTGGTCAGCATCCGATCGTTGGCAGGGGGTAAACCGCCGCTGCCGAGCGGGTTTACGGGCGTCTCTGAGTTCAAGCGGCCTTCAGGGTTCTGGCGATGGCTTCGATCAGCATGCCACCAATGTCGACACCATGCTTCTTGTTTAGTTCTTGGATGCCGGTGGGGCTGGTGACGTTGATTTCCGTGACGAAATCGCCGATGACATCGAGGCCCACGAACAGCATGCCCTTGGCCTTGAGCTTCGGCCCGATCTGCCCGCAGAGCCAGCGATCCCTCTCGTTCAGAGGACGGCTCTCGGCGGTGGCCCCGGCGGCGAGGTTGCCCCGGTTGTCCTCGCTGCTCGGCATGCGCTGCAACGCGAAGGGCAGCGGTTCTCCGTCGACCAGGATGATGCGGCAGTCGCCCCCGGTCACGATTTCGGGCAGATAGCGCTGGACGATGGCGTAGCGGCTGCCGTTGGCCGTCAGGGTTTCGAACACCACGTTCCTGTTCTTATCGCCCTGCTCCAAGACGAAGATGGACTTGCCGCCCATGCCGTCCAACGGCTTGCACACCGCCTTGCCGTGTTCGCGCAGGAAGGCGGCCATGTCGCGCATGTCCCGGCTGATCAGGGTGGGCGCGCAGCATTCGGGGAACCAGGCCGTGTACACCTTCTCATTGATATCCCGCAGACCCTGCGGCCGGTTGACCACCAGGGCTCCCTGGATTTCCGCGCGCTCCAGGATGTAGGTGCTGTAGATGTATTCGGTGTCGAACGGCGGGTCCTTGCGCATCAGGATGACGTCGTACTGGCCCAAAGCCGCCTTGGCAGGCTCGCCGCGCGTGAACCAGCGGGTGGCATCCTTGGCCACGGTCAGGGGTGACAGTCGCGCGTGCGCCACGCCGTCGAGCAGCCACAGGTCCTTCATTTCGGTATAGCTGATCTCCCAGCCGCGTGCCTGCGCGGCAAGGAGGATGGCGAGGGTGGAGTCCTTGGCGGGTTTGATGGACTCGATCGGGTCCATGACCACCACGAGACGCACGCGGGCCTCTGAATTCATCCGCGCAGTGTAGCGCAAGCGCACATCGCAGCCGTCTTCCGAAAACTGTGAACCAAAGCATCGCTGTTTAACCTTGCATCCCTCGAAATGTCGACTCCGTCCCGTGGCTTGCAAGGCTCGGATATGTTAAAAAGCCACAAGATTCCAATACCTACGCTCAAGAGGCTTGAAGGTCCTTTAATAGATTCATGGATAGCATGACCAATAGCGGCAAGCCGAAACTCACGGGCCTCAAGGTTCTCGTGATCGACGATTCAAAGACCATCCGCCGCACCGCCGAAACGCTGCTGACCAAGGAAGGCTGCGAGGTGTTCACGGCCGTGGACGGATTCGACGCCCTGTCCAAGATCGCGGACCACCAACCTGACATCGTCTTCGTGGACATCATGATGCCGCGACTCGACGGTTATCAGACCTGTTCGCTCATCAAGCACAACAAGGTGTTCAAGCAGATACCCGTGATCATGTTGTCCTCCAAGGACGGCCTGTTCGACCGCGCGCGCGGACGCATCGTAGGCTCAGAGCACTACTTGACCAAGCCGTTCACCAAGGATGAACTGCTCGGCGCAATAGAAGCTCACGTCGGCAAGTGACGGAGAACACCAGAATGGCATTGATCCTCATCGTCGACGATTCACCCACCGAGGTCTTCGTGATGCAGAAGGCGCTCGAGAAGCACGGCTTCAAGACCGCCGCCGCCGAGAACGGTGAGGAAGGCGTGCGCAAGGCCCGGGAAATGAAACCGGATCTGATTTTCATGGACATCGTCATGCCGGGCGTCAACGGCTATCAGGCGACGCGCATTTTGAACAACGATCCCGAGACCAGCTTGATCCCCATCATCATGGTGACGACCAAAGGTCAGGAAACCGACCGGGTGTGGGGGCTGCGTCAGGGAGCCGTGGATTACCTGGTGAAGCCGGTGTCCGCGCAGGCATTGGTCGAGAAGGCACAGGCCGCACTGGCTACATGACGAGTAACATGAGCGGGTCCGACATCAGCTTGCGAAGCTTGCGGGACCGGCCGTTTGAATTGCTCAAGGAACTCGAGAAACGCAGCCGCACGGTGGCGGCAGCGAACGTCACGGAGAGCGAGACTGGCAAAGAGTGGGTAGGGGTAGCGTTTCGCATGGGAGGCGAGACTTTTCTGGTGGCACGGGAAGAGACTCGAGAAGTGCTGGGGTATCCCACCGCGGTGACCCGCATCCCAGGCGCCAAGAGCTGGGTGAAGGGCCTCGCCAACGTGCGCGGACAGCTTTTGCCCATGCTCGACCTGCGTCAGTTCCTGGGCAGCGGGGCGACCAGTTCGGGCCGCAACACGCGCGTGATCGTGGTCAATCATCGTGACATTCCCGCGGGTCTCATGGTGGACGAGGTTTTGGGATTTCGGCGTTTCGCCGAGGACGAATTCAATCCGGATCCGCCGCCGACGGTGATCCGCTGCGAGACCTACCTTGCCGGAGCGTTCAGGCGCGGCGGCGAGGTCTGGCCGGTGCTCAATTTGAAGATCTTGGTCGAGAGTCAAAGCTTCCTGCAGGCGGCAAGTTGAACAAGAAACCCGATAACAAAACCAATCCCAAGCTCCTGCCCGTCCTTGCAGTGGCCTTGGTGCTGTGCCTGCTCGTCGCCGGAGCCTTGACGCTCCTCTCGGGCGGCGCAGCAGCGCCCGCCTCGCCCACCGAGGAGCTGTCGCTCATCGTGCAGCGCATTCCCTTCGAGGCGCAGAACGCGCTGCGCGGCGACGCCGGCGCATTCGATGCGCTCGCCAAGAGCGCTTCGCAGGCAAAGGGGCTGCGCGCGGGCGTTGCCGGCGGCGGCGACAATGCCGTGTGGGGCAAGCTCAACGACGATGTGGCCGTCGTCAGCTCAGCGCGTCCCGCGGTCGAAGCCATCCAGCAGGCGAACCAGGACGCGCGCGATGTGGCGCCGAAGTTGCTCTCCGAACTCGGCGATCTTGGCAGCTCCGTGGGACCGCAAAAGCTCGACGGTCTGAGCCGCTATCTCGAGCGCTTCGAATTCATGGTGCAGCGGGTGCAGCAGGATTTGAACGGTTTGAGTTCCGGGGTGAGCGATGCGGCGCCCGCCGCGCAGCGCCTCGCCGAGAGCCTGGAATTCTTAAATCAGGTGATCCGCGGCCTGAACGGCGAAGAGTCCGGCCTCGCGATCACCAAGATTAGCGGCACCGATGCCGAACAGCGGCTGCGCACCGTGGCCTCGCGCAACCAGCAGTACAGCGCCACCGTGCGCAAGGCCATCGGCGCGGCCGATGCGCTCTCCAAAGCCCAGGCCGCGGCGCGCGCGCTGCCGGCCTCCGCGAGCGCCCTGGCCGCCCAGATCAACAGCGTCCCGGCGCCGAAGCAGGACACGGGCGGCAACTTCAAGTACCTGATCGTGGCGCTGCTCGTCATCGCGGCGGGCCTGCTGGGCGTGCTCGCGTGGCTCTATTCGCAGACCGCGAACGTGCGCAAAACCAGCGAGCTCAGGGTGCGCGAGAACGAGCGCAACCAGGAAGCCATCATGCGCCTCCTCGACGAGCTCTCGAGCCTTGCCGACGGCGATCTGACGGTGCAGGCCACGGTCACCGAGGACATCACCGGCGCCATTGCCGATTCGATCAACTACGCCATCGAGGCGCTGCGCGAGCTGGTGATGACCATCAACGACAGCGCCATCCAGCTCGACGGCGCCGCCAAGCAGACGCAGGGCGCCGCGGCGCAGATGGCCAAGGCCTCCACCGCGCAATCGCGGCAGATTTCCTCGGCCAGCGAATCCATGGCGGACATGGCCGCCTCCATCGAAGAGGTGTCGGGCAACTCCGAACGCTGCTCGGACGTGGCGCGGCACTCGGTGGACGTTGCGCACAAGGGCGGCGATGCCGTACGGCGCACCATCGACGGCATGAACACCATCCGCGAGACCATCCAAGAGACCAGCAAGCGCATCAAGCGCCTGGGCGAGAGCTCGCAGGAGATCGGCAACATCGTCGAACTCATCAACGACATCGCCGAGCAGACCAACATCCTCGCCTTGAACGCCTCGATCCAGGCCTCGATGGCCGGTGAAGCCGGCCGCGGATTCGCGGTGGTGGCCGACGAGGTGCAGCGTCTCGCCGAGCGCGCCGCCAACGCCACCAAGCAGATCGAGGTGTTGGTGCGCACCATCCAGACCGACACCAACGAAGCGGTGGTGTCGATGGAGCGCAGCACCACGGACGTGGTGGGCGGCGCGTTGCTCGCCGAGAACGCCGGCGCCGCGCTCGAGGAGATCGAGCAGGTGTCCAATCAGATCGCGAGCCTGGTGCAGAACATCTCCGCGAGCGCACGCCAGCAGGCGGTGGCCTCGGGCAACATCTCCAAGAACATGCAGGTGGTGCGCGAGATTTCCTCGCAGACCGCCGAAACCTCGACGCAGACCTCGACCTCCATCGCCAAGCTCGCGGCGCTTTCGGCGCAGCTGCGAAAGTCGGTGTCGGGTTTCAGGCTGCCGGACTACGGTGCGGGTTCCACCTCGTCGGCGCCGCCGCTCGCGGCTTCGGCGACTTCCTCCAAATTGCCGGCCCTGACCGAGCAAGTGAAGACGCCCGCCACCGGCACCACCGGGAAAATGCGCAAGGCGACCGCGTAGTCGCGCGGCTCACCAGTAGCTTTCCGGTATGAACGACATCAGTTCACAAACGCTGCACATTGTTGCCAAAGAACTCTCGGCAACCTTGAACGATGCGCGTGCCTCGCTCGAGGCGTTCGCCGAACGCCCCGATCAAAAGGCGCTGCTCGAGAAATGCGCCGACCTCTTGCACACCTCGCACGGCGTGCTGCGCCTGGTCGAGGTGTACGGGGCTGCGCTGCTCGCCGAGGAGATGGAGCACGTCACGCGCTATCTTCTGACATCGGCCAACGATCAGAAGCGGCAGATCGACGGCCTCGACGCGCTGATGCGCGCCATGGTGCAGCTGCCGACCTACCTCGAAAGGGTGCTCTCCGGCGGCCGCGATCTCGCCCTGGTGCTCCTGCCGCTGCTCAACGACCTGCGCTCGGTGCGCGGCTCGCCGTTGCTGTCCGAAGGCACGCTGCTGCTCCTCAACCTGAAGTCCGACGAGCCGGCCCAGCCGCAACCGCCGCCGGCCGGCGACAGCCTCGCGGTGAACCAGTGGGCGCGGCGCCTGCGCACCCGCTTCCAGCTCGGCCTGTTGGGTTACATCCGCGGCGAGCGCACGGTGCAGAACCTCGAGGTGCTCTCCAAGGTCGCCGAGAAGCTCGAGCAGATCGCCACCACGCAGCCGCTGTTCCAGCTGTGGTGGGTGGTGGGCGCGATCTTGGAGGCGCTGCGCGCCAACGGACTCGAAGGCAGCGCCACCCTGAAGCGCCTGCTCGGCCAGGCCGACCGCCAGATCAAGCTGCTCTATGAGCTCGGCGAGGAGCGCTACAGCGAGAACCCGCCGGTCGATCTCTTGAACAACCTGCTCTACTACGTGGCGCGCGCCTCGACCAGCGGCGGACGCATCGGCGCGGTGCGCGCCTCGTTCAAGCTCTCCGAACTTCTCCCGGTCGACGACTCGATCGAACAGGAACGCGAGAGTCTTTCGGCGCCCAGCGTCAAGCTGATGCGCACCGTCGCCGCGGCCATCAAAGAGGACCTCTCCAAGGTCAAGGATGTGCTCGACATCTTCGTGCGCCGCGGCGGGGGAGCCAGCGACGAGCTCGCACCGCAGCTCGAGCTCTTGAAGAAGATCAGCGACACCCTGGGCGTGCTGGGATTGGGCGAGCTGCGTCAACGGGTCACCCAGGAAATCAGCGAACTCGCGGAAATCGTCACCGAAGGCAAGACGCCGTCGGAAGAGGCGCTGGTGCGCGTCGCCGGTGTGCTGCTCTCGGTCGAGGACAGCCTCGACGATCAGCTGGTGCGCCTCATCCTGCCGAATGCGGGGGCGCCTTCGCTCGAGGACTCGTCCAAGGAGCTGCCGCTGGAACTCGACCACGAGTTCAAGCAGGTTTCGGAGGCGGTGCTGCGCGAATGCATCGTCAACATGGCGCGCATCAAGGAAGCGGTGACGCTCGCCGTGCAGAAGCCGGCCGACTTCTCGCCGCAGGGCCTCGACAACGTGCCGCAGCTGCTGCGCGGGATCACCGCAGGATTGCTGATGCTCGGCAAGACCCGGGCGGTGGAGATCATGGATTCCATCGGCGAGGAGGTTCGCAAGCTCGTGGAGCCCGGCGCGCCGGCGCCCGATGCGCTGCGCCTCGAGCGCATTGCCGATGCCATCGTCAGCATCGAGTATTACATGGAGACGCTGCAGAACGGCCGCGCGGATCCCTGGTACATGCTGGACAACGCCGAGACCTGCCTCAAGGCGCTGGTGGAGGAGGAACTCGCGCCGCAAGTGCCCGACATCGGCTTGAGCCCGAGCGAAGCGGCGCAGACCGTCAAGATCGATCACTCGGCGGAAACCGTGGCGCTGGATCGCGCGCGGCGCATCCAGGCCGCCACGCACCCCTTGGTGAGCGTCACTCCGCCCGAGGCGGTGGACCCTTCCTTCGTCGAGCTCTTCATCGAGGAGGCCAAGGAGGAGATCGCCCGCATCCAGAACGCCTTCCCGATGTGGGACCAGAATCCCATGGATCAGGAGTCATTGGCCTCCATCCGCCGCAGTTTCCATACCCTCAAGGGCAGCGGCCGAATGGTGGGGGCGCGCGGCATGGCCGAGTTCGCCTGGTCCATAGAGAATCTCTTGAACCGCATCATCGACAAGACCCTGACGCGCACGCCCGGCATGATGAGCCTGCTGCGCGCGGCGGTGGCGGCGCTCACGCCGCAGGTCGAACAGCTCGAGACCGGCCGGCCGAGCCCCGTGGCCGCGGAGCCCTTGATGGCCCGCGCCTTTGCCTACGCCGACGGCCGCGAAGCGGACCCGGCGAGCACCGTCCTCGCCCCCGAGGATCGCACCGGCACGCACACCGCAACGGCCTACGTGCCCACGCAGGTGCTATCGCCCAACGTGCCCACCCAGGTGCTGTCGCCGCACGTGCCGACGCAGGTCATCCCGCCGCCGGCCGCGCCGTCCAGGTCCACCATGGACCCGGCGCTGCACGAAATCTATTCGAAGGAAACGGCGAGCCATCTCAACGAGATCCGCGAGTACCTGCGCAAGCGCTCCGGCCAGCCGGCGCCTCACGATCTGCCGGAGAACATTTTCCGCGCGGTGCACACCTTGAGCGGCAGTTCGAAGATGGCCGAAGCGCGCCACGGCATACGCATCACCGCGCCTTTGAACCAGGTGATGCGCAAGGCATTCGATTCGGGTCGGGGCCTTTCCTCCGAGGGGCTCGCGACGCTCGAAGAGGCGGTGCAGGCCATCGACAACGTGGTCACGCACATCAACGAGGCGACGGGGTTCTTCGTCGACCACCCGCGCCTGCTGCTGCGTCTCGAGGCGCTCGAAGCGCAGCTCGACGCGGAGATCGCGCGTGCCGCCAACGAGGCGAGCGTGTCGGCCATGATGCCCGGCCTGTCCATGCCGCTGGAGGATTCGCACTCGCAACTGGCCGCCTCGACGCCGCCGGAGGCGCAGGCACCGAGCCCGCCGGCCGCGGAAGCCGTCGCGCCGGAACCGGAACCGCCGCCCGCCGCGGAAGAATTCGATCATGAGATCGCCTCGATTTACACCGAGGAAGCCAACGAATTGCTGGAGACCGCCGAGAGTTCGTACGGCGCGTGGAGCAAGGACCTCAGGGACAAAGGCCCCGTGGCGGAATTGCAGCGCACGCTTCACACCCTGAAGGGTGGCGCACGCATGGCTGGCATCGTCGCCATGGGCGATCTCGCACACGAGTGCGAAACGTTGGTGATCCAGATCGAGTCCGGATTGGTCGCGGCGGACGAACGGGCGCTCAGCGTCCTGCAGGCAAGCCTCGACAGCCTGGCTCACATGCGCGATCAAGTGGCGGGCGGAACGCTGCCGCAGCGCGCGAGCGCGCTGGTGGCGCAGATTCGCGCCATGAGCCGAGGCGAGGCGATACCCGAGGCGCCGCCATCCGCGCCGCCCCAGATCGCCGCCGCAGCGCCGGAACCCGTGCATGTGGCGCCGACGCCCGAACCGGCACCGCCGCCGGCTGCACCCGCACCGATGGCTGCGGAGTTGAGCATTTCCCTCACGCCGTTCGTGCCCACTCGTCCGGCGCCGGTCGCTCGCGAAGCGCCGCCGCCCGCCGATGTGTCCATCAGCGAGGACTCGGTATCGAGCCTGGAGCTGACCAGCGCGCCGGTGCTCCCCGGTCGCGAAGCAGCGCAGCCGGCGGCGGAACGCACCGAGATGGCGCGCGTCGACGCGGAACTGCTCGACACCATGCTCAACAACGCAGGCGAGGTGAGCATTTTCCGCTCGCGCCTCGACCAGCAGGTCAATTCCATCGACTTCAATCTCGCCGAGCTCGCACGCACCGTGACCCGTCTGAAGGAGCAGTTGCGCGGCCTCGAAATCGAGACCGAGGCGCAGGTGCTCAACCGTCACCATGACGAGGATCCGCGCCGCGACGATTTCGATCCGCTGGAGCTGGACCGCTACTCGGCGCTGCAACAGTTCTCGCGGGCGCTCGCAGAAACCTCGGGCGACGTCGGCAGCATCCAGGGTCTGCTCGAGACCCTGACGCGCGAAGCCCAGAACCTTCTCACGCAGCAGGCGCGCGTCATCACCGAGCTGCAGAACAGCCTGATGCGCACGCGCATGGTGCCGTTCCAGCGCCACGTGCAGCGACTCACGCGTCTGGTGCGCCAGGCCGCGAACGACACGGGCAAGAGGGCGGAACTGGTGGTGCAGGGCGGCTCCGCGGAACTCGACCGCCAGATGCTCGAGCGCATGGTGCCGCCCCTCGAGCACATGCTGCGCAACGCCGTGGTGCACGGGATCGAGACGCCCGAGCGCCGTCAGGCGGCCGGCAAGCCCGAAGTGGGGCGCATCTCGGTGAGCCTGGAGCGCGACGGCGCCGAAGTGGTCATCGTGGTCAGCGACGACGGCGGCGGCATCAACGTCAGGCTGATCCGCGAAAAGGCGCTGGCGCTGGGACTCGCCGATGCCCATGCCAAGCTCACCGACGAAGAGGCCATGCAGCTCATCATGGAGCCGGGCTTCAGCACCGCGGGACAAATCACCCAGGCCGCGGGTCGCGGCGTGGGCATGGACGTGGTCGCCACCGAGGTCAAGAAACTGGGCGGCGGCCTGTTCATCGATTCGACGCTCGGCAAGGGCACGCGTTTCACCATCCGGCTGCCGTTCACGCTGGCCATCAGCCAGGCACTCATCGTGCGCGTCGCCGAGGAGGTGTATGCGCTGCCGCTCGCCACCGTGGAAGGCGTGGTGCGCCTGCCGCGCAATATCGTGATGCGGCACTTGGGCAAGGATGCGCCGCTGTTCGAGTACGGCAACCAGAAGTACCGCTTCCAGCAGCTCGGCGTGTTCGTCGGATTGGGACCCACGCGTCTGCCCGAGACCGACGTCTCCATGCCCGTGGTGCTGATCCGGGCCGGCGAACATTCGACCGCGCTGGTCACCGACGAACTGGTCGGCAGCCGAGAAATCGTGGTGAAGTCCCTGGGCCCGCAGGTGTCGGGCATCCGCGGCATCGCCGGAGCCACCATCCTGGGCGACGGGCGCATCGTCATCATTCTCGACATGGGTTCCCTGGTGCGCTCCGAATGGCGCGCCAAGCCCACCGATACCTCGGTGCTGGATCAGCGCGACCGCCGCACTTTTGCGCTGGTGGTCGACGACTCGATCACCGTGCGCCGCGTGACGCAGCGGCTGCTGGAACGCAACGGCATGCGGGTGCTCACCGCGAAGGACGGCGTCGATGCCGTGACGCTGCTGCAGGAGAACATGCCGGACATCATCCTGCTCGACATCGAGATGCCGCGCATGGACGGCTACGAGGTGGCCGCCCACGTGCGCGGCGATGCGCGCTTGAAGCACATTCCCATCGTCATGATCACTTCGCGCGTGAGCGAGAAACATCGTGCACGGGCGATCGAGATCGGCGTCGATGACTATCTCGGCAAACCGTATCAGGAGAGCCAGCTGCTCGATGCCATCGAGCCCCTGGTGAACCGGCGCAAGGCCGCGGTGCACTGATGTCGGACCTTCGCGAAGAACTCTACAGCCTGCTGGTGCCGCTCGCCGGCGAGCGGCTGATCGTGCCGCGCACCTGTGTCGCGGAAGTCATCGGCTACCAGCCGCCCGCGGAGATGACCAACGCGCCGCCCTGGTACGCAGGCGTGGTGAGCTGGAACGGCCGCAACGTGCCGGTGGTGTCGTTCGAAGGCGCGTTCGGCCAGGCGCTGCCGAGCATTTCGGTGCGCACCCGCATCGTGATCTTTCATGCGATGTCGGGCGCCGTGCAGTCCGGTTATTTCGGCATGCTGACCCAGGGCTTTCCGCAGCTGGTGCGGGTCAACGCCGATGTGGTGCGGCCCGACCCGTCGCGCAGCTTCGCGGAACGTTCGCCGGTCATCTGCCAGGTGCGGATGGTGAACGAAACGCCGCTGATTCCCGACCTCGAGCGCCTCGAGCAGATGATCGCCGAGGAAACCTCGGTGTTGCCGCAGGGCTGAACGCCCCGATTCCGCGCGACCCGGCCGGCGCGCATCGTCTCAGCCCCTTGGGTGAATCCGCTCACAGTGCATACCGCCGGCGCTTTACATTCATATCTACATATGTAGACTTAAGATATGAAGCGCAATCGTAAGCCCTCGGCGCATACCTTGCTGTTGCTCGAGGACTTGAGCCGTCGGCCGCGGGCCTGGCGGTACGGGTACGAGCTCTCGCAAAGCACGGGACTCAAGTCAGGCACGCTATATCCCATTCTCATGCGGCTCAGCGACCGCGCGATGCTCGAGTCGAAATGGCAGCCGGCCGAGGAAGGAGGGCGCCCGCCACGCCACGTCTACCGACTCACCGCCGCCGGCGCGCTGTTCGCCAGAGACTCGCTCGCCGAGGCAACCGAGCGCGAATTCAAGATACGCCGGAGCTCCGCATGAGAAGTTCCACCGCCGTGAGAACGTTGGCGCAAAGACTGCTGCGACATGCCGCCTGGGTCAGTCCCGCACACCGCAAGGACTGGGCGTGGGGAATGATGAACGAGCTCAAGTACATAGAACGCGATGCGGAAGCCCTCGAATGGGCGAGAGGATGCGTCGTTGCCAGCTACTGCGAAAGGATCGGCGACATGATTCGAATTCCGAAATTGCCTCTTTGGCTCATCGCGCTGGAAATGGCGGTCTGCCTGGTGCCGCTCACATGGCTGTTCCTCGCCATCGCCGCAAGCGCCGCGCACGGCGTCATGCCGGTCAAAGATTTCATCCGTTTCGGTTCGGTGGCGCTCGCAGGACCCCTGGGACTGCTGCTGGCCGTCCGGGTGCTGTTCTTCTCCCGCCGCAGAGTCGGCCGCAACACCATGATCCTAGCGGCGCTGCTTGCGGGATGGACCTTGTTCGCCTATCTGGGCGAGCTTCTGCACAACGGCGCGGTGCCCTTTCCCTGGCGGGAATACGTATTGATCGCGATCTTGCCCGCCGTGGCGGTGGCGCATCTGATCTGCCTCAATTCCCCCGGACCCTCTTCGGGCGCGACCGCCTAAAGGGCGGGCGTTCAGCTACGGGAGAATTCCGAAAACCGCCACGCTGTTGGTGGTCCCCACCATGACCTTGCCGTCGGCGATGACGGGCGTGATGAACTTGTTGCCCGTGCCGAAGGCGTCGCGGTTGCTCGCCGCCTGCGTGCTGT
>DASXOQ010000064.1:0-2403 GCA_036494165.1 Steroidobacteraceae bacterium | reverse complement strand
GCTCAGAAGCAGTCCGGTCTTACCCGTTCCCGTCATCCCGCATAGGTAAAGGTGCCGACGACGGTCAGGCAGCAAGAGCGGAACGAGCTCGCCGGAGGCGAGCGTTCCGAGGATGTAATTGTCGTCGGACATGATACGTGTGCAACGGCTGGCCGCCGAGCCGTGACGAGTGTTCGTGCGTCTTGTACGAGCTTCGGTCGGTGTCGGACGGCCAGCCGATGCACACGACGCAGTGAGGTGAACGGCGCCTCCGGCAATTGTACAGTAACGGTCGCGAAGCGTTGGGAATCGTCCGCGCCAGTTCGTCGTGGCTCTCGAAGAGAGCCCGACCCAATGCGATTTCCCGAGCGCTGTCCGATAGGCAGGGCGCGTGGCTCGCTGATGTCCGCTAGGCAGAAGAAACCGCATTGGGTCGGGCTCGATAGAGCCTCGCGAACTGGCGCGGAATCGTTGTTTTTCAACAGTTTGCTAACTAGTTCTACTGCGTCACAAATGCTGGGCGAAGTTCCGCCGCCTCGGCGCGGTTTGACAGCACGGGCATCGAAAGAGGGTTCTGGCGAGGGCGACGGTCAGACGCTTTCGCATAGTTGCGATCGAGTTTTCCACGTGCCGTTCCGGACGGATCGGGGGAGCGTGAGGATCGAGTACGACCTGAAACGGCAGGTCTTTCGCGGCGCCAGCGGGCTGAGGGGGGAAAGGCTGCTCGTTCGAGAAGCAGGAATCCGTAGGCCGCGATGCAGAGGCTGGCGTGATGATGGAATCCTCGCCAGCCTCGTCCTTCGAACTGAGCAAGGCCGAGTTCGCCTTTCAATTCTTCGTAGTCGCGCTCGATACGCCAGCGCAGCTTGATGATGTCGATGAGACCTTTGATGTCCACGTCTTCGGGCAGTGTGGAGAGCCAGTACTTCGTCGGCTGCGCCTCCCCCTCGGACCATTCGATCACCAACCATTCGACCGGGTGTGGCGCGGCCAGCTGGTGGTCGCGCGACGCCGGCCTCAAACGAACTGCGGCAAAGCGCGAAGACAAGGTCTGGTTGGAGCCCTCGCGCCATTCCACTTGCTTCCAGGCCTCGGCGGGCAGTCGCAGCGCGAGGGCCTTGGCCGAGAGAGGCCGATGATCGTCGTCGCGCCGAACGCGCGAGGGTGGCCGCCCTTTGCCGCTCCAGGGCTTGGCCGGCAGCGGCTCCTCGCCTGGCGGCCAGACCGACAGCGTCGGTTGTACGCCCACGGCGTAGGTCAGGCCTAGCGTGGTGAGGCGCGCGCGAAATGCGCCGTCCGCGCCGTAACCGGCGTCAGCGAGAACGACGCCCTGCGCCACGCCCGCTTTCAACGCGGCTTCGATCTGAGACAGCGCGATCTGAGGCTTGGTTTCAAACTTCACGTCCTCAGGGACATGCGCCTCGGCACGGCGCTTCGCATCGTTCGCCCAAGTTTCCGGCAGGTAAAGCCGGTACGCGATTGGCAGGCTCATGAGATGATTGGCCAGCGAGAGCGTAACCGCGATCTGGCAATTGTCAGTCTTGCCCAGCCGTCCGCAATATTGGCGCGCCACGCCCACAGAATGCGACCCCTTCTTCTGATACCCGGTGTCGTCGACGATCAGCGCCTCGACGCCGCTGTGCGCCTCGAACGCCGGCGTCACGAGGTCTCTGACTTTGCCCAGCATGGCCTTGTCCGACCATGTCGACTGCCCGACAAAATGAAGCAGCGACTGATGCGCCGCAGATGCGCGCGTGGGCGAAACCATCGCCGCCATCGGCTCTACGCTCTTGCGTTCGACGGGCATCAGCAAGCCCGTGCAGTAGTCCTTCAGCGGCTCCGCCCGATCCGCATGCCCAAGCACGCTGGTCAGGCTTTCAATATACTGCGTAAAACGAGCTTCGCTCTCCATTGCCACGACCTCTGCCGAAAATGCGAATCGGCAGAATATCAAAGCTTTACGCTCGGCGACCCCGCAAAATGAGTTCGTGACTCAGTAGAATTAGCAGCCCGTTGACGAAGTCGAGCCGCACTGATTCCCTGCTACCGTGGAGCTTTGACGGGAATCAGCGATGGCGATGGGGCGGTCTGACGCCGTTCAGGACGATCTGATGGCGACGTGGGCGGCTATCGCGACGCGAGAAGCGCAAAATGATACCGATTGCGATCCTCGATGTTGATTCGTTCAATGTTTCGAAAGCCCGCTTCCTCAATCCACGACCAGCATTGCTCCGGCGTCGGCCTGATTTCGAGAGACGGCCCGCGAGGCGTAGGAATATCGCTGCGCCAATGCATGACGGAGAGCTTCCCGCCGACCCGCAGCACGCGACGCGCTTCCCTCAGAAGGCCAAGGGGATTTTCTAAATGCAGCAGATTGTAGATCATGGCGTGAGATTGCGACCCGGCAGGCAAGCCCGCTCCATC
>DASXOQ010000063.1:0-114125 GCA_036494165.1 Steroidobacteraceae bacterium | reverse complement strand
CCCCCCTCTCGATGAGCTTTAGGGATTCTGAACCTTGTCGGTGACGCGGATGATGTCGGTCGCCTCCATCACCAGACCGTAGCTCAGGTTGTCGAAGGTCTTGAACACCATGAAGGTGCCGGAACGCTCGGAGGGCAGCTGCACCTTGTGCGCCCAGAAGTGCTCGTGGCTGTTCAAGAAGCCGTGCTGGTCGTTGTCGGACACGGTCGGGCCGAAGTCGTAGATCGCGAGCACGTTGCCCGGCACCAGGCCGTCGTGCGAGCCGCGGTTGATCACCACAACTTCGTATTGACCGATGACCGTGACGCCGTTCGACACCGAAATGATGCGGCCGTCGATCTTGACCTTCGGAGCGCTCGGCACGAAGTCGAGCGGCACATCGACGCCACCGGCGATCAGTTTGTCGCCGGCCTCGGTCTCGCGGGCCGATTCGGTCATCATCAGGGTCACCGGATCGCCGATGCGGGTCACATGGCCTGCGCCGTTGAAGATGCCGTCGTAACCGAGCACCTGGTTGGTGTCCGGATCGCGCAGCGCCTCGCCGATGCGCACCACGTTGTAGTGGGTGCCCACTTCCACGGCGTTCTTGAAGCCGCGGGCGTAGAGCGTATCGCCATCCGACATCACCACGTGCAGATCGCGCGTCGCGATGACATAAGGCGCGCCGCTGATTTGTTCCTTGGCAAGCACCGAGGGCTTGGACATGAACGCGGCCACTGCTTCATAAGGAATGGTGGTCACGGCGCTGTCCAAGGGCAGGCTGCGAATGCGCGGCTCGACGCGGGCTTCGTCGCCGCGCTCGAGCGCCACTTCGCCCCGCTGCACCAGCAGCTTGGGCTGGCCGTTGATGTAGACCAAGCGCAGCATGTCGCCCGGATAGATAAGGTGTGGGTTCTGGATCTGCGGATTGACCTGCCAGATTTCGGGCCAATACCAAGGATCACGCAGGAACACTTTCGCGATGCCCCAGAGGGTGTCGCCGCGCTTGACCGTGTAGCTGTCAGGCGCATTGGGGTTCAACGCCAGGCCTTCCTTGCTGGTCGGAGCCTCCGTGTCGTGGCCCGCGGCGAGCTGATTCTGAGCGCCGGGTCCGACGTCGATGGCCGCTTCCATGGCGGTGCGATCATCGCCCACCGGCACGCCTTGCTCCTGACCGTCAGAAGCGCCCGCCAAAGGCACGGGGCCTTGGCTCACCGGGGCGGATTTGCAGCCGGCCAACAAGGCTAGTGCGGCAACGAGGCTAAGTTTTTGATAACCGTTCATTCCAATCGCTCCCTTGAGTCAGCCTATGGTTGCAGACTGACTGATATACTGCTGCCTCGCCGCTCAAGGCTGGGACGTAACGCCCGTTTTTGCCCTTCGGCGCAAGTTCAAACGCGGGCATTAAGTTAAGCAGCGCCGGAACTTTAGCAACAATCGTCAGCCAAAAACACGACATTCCTCTCATAACTCCCATGACAAAGCTCGCAATTCTCGAGTACCCCGATCCGCGGCTGCGCAAGCGCGCCGAACCTGTCGCCAAGGTTGATGATGCGGTGCGGCAATTGGCGGCCGACATGCTCGAAACGATGTATGCGGCCAACGGCGTGGGATTGGCCGCCACCCAGGTGGATGTACACAAACGGCTGATCGTGCTCGATGTCAGCGAAACCAGGGATCAGCCCCTCGTGCTCATCAACCCGGAGCTGCTGGCCGCCGAAGGCAAGGGGCCGGGCGAAGAAGGTTGTCTATCGGTGCCCGGGATCTACGACAAGCTCACCCGGGCGACGCACATCAAAGTTCGCGCCTTGAACCTTCAGGGCGAGCCGGTCGAGAGGGAGGCCGAAGGATTGCTGGGGGTATGCATCCAGCACGAAATGGATCATTTGGAAGGGAAGCTGTTCGTCGACTACCTGTCCGAGCTCAAGCGCCAGATGATCAAAAAGCGCCTGGAGAAAGAGCGGCGGCAGCGACCGGGCGGCCGCGAGACGCGGACTCCCGTTCCGGCGCTTTGAGCTCAGGCGCGCGGGTCTTCCATTGAGGCTGGGTTTTGCCGGCACGCCGGAGTTTTCCGTGCCTGCCTTGAACAAGTTGGCGAGCGAGCATGAGATCGCGGCGGTCTACACCCAGCCCGACCGGCCCGCCGGACGCGGCAAGGCGCTCAGGCCAAGTCCGGTCAAAGAAACGGCGCTTGCGTTAAAGCTGCCGCTTTTCCAGCCCTTGAATTTCAAGAGCGACGCGGCGCGCGCAGAGTTTCGCGCCTTGCAGCTCGATGCCCTGGTAGTGGTGGCCTATGGCCTCATCCTGCCGGTGGCGGTGCTCAGTGCGCCCAAGCTCGGCTGCTTCAACATCCACGCCTCGCTGCTGCCGCGCTGGCGCGGCGCCGCGCCCATCCAGCGCGCCATTCTGGAGGGCGATCAGGTGAGCGGCGTGACCATCATGCGCATGGAGGCGGGGCTCGACACCGGTCCCATGCTGCTCTGCGAAGCCACGCCGATCAACTCCACTGATACGGCCGCGACGCTGCACGATCGGCTCGCGGCGATGGGCGCGAAGCTCATGAGCGATGCCTTGCGCAAGCTCGCCTCGAACTGCCTGCACGAAACGCCGCAGGGCGCGGGCGCGAGCTACGCGGCCAAGCTCGCGAAGAGCGAAGCGATGATCGACTGGCGGGAGGATGCGAGTCGTATCGATCGCAAGGTGCGTGCCTTCAATCCCTGGCCCATCGCGGAAACCCGTTTGAACGGCGCCCAGCTTCGCATTCTGGACGCCACGCCCCTCGATCAGGATCGAAGCGGTGCGGCGGGCGAGGTGTTGACGGCCGCCAAGGAGGGCATCGATGTGTGCTGCGGCCGCGGACTGCTTCGCATCCGGCGCCTGCAGCTCGCGGGCAGAAAAGCACTCGCGGCGGGCGAGTTCCTGCAGGGCCAGTCGCTTGCCGGCTCGGTGCTCGGCGCACCATGACGGGCGCGATCAATGCGCGCGTGCAGGCCGCCCGGGCGGTCGCCCTGGTCCTCAAGGACGGGGTGACGCTCGATGTGGCGCTCGGCGCGCAGGAAAAAGGCGAAGTGCGCTCGGCGGTGCGCTCCTTATCTTATGGGGCCATCCGCGGCTATCACCGCTATTTCGCTCTCTGGAAACTGCTTTCCTCCAAGTCGCCCGCGGCATTCGATCCATTGGTCCAGGCGGTGCTCGCGGTGGCCTTCTTCGAACTCGAGGATGCGCGCACGCCGGCCTACGCCGTCGTCGATGCAGCGGTGGAATCGGTCAAGACGGGCGCCGCGGCGCGCGCCCAGGGCCTCATCAATGCGCTGCTGCGCCGCTATCTGCGTGAGCGCGCCGCGCTCGACGCCGAGGTCAAGCTCAAGCCCGCCACCTGCCACGCGGCGCCCAAATGGCTCGCCGAGGCCTTGCGCGAAACCTATCCTTCGCGCTGGCCGGAAATTCTCGCCGCCCTGGACCGGCAGGCGCCCATGTGGCTTCGGGTGGATGCGCGGCGCATGACGGGCGCGGATTACCTCACGAAGCTTAGCGAGGCGGGCAAGAAGGCCAGCGTGCATCCGCAAGTACCGCAGGCGGTGCTGCTCGCCGAGCCATGCGACGTGGCGGAACTCCCGGGCTTTGCCGAGGGTCTGGTGTCGGTGCAGGATCTCTCCGCCCAATGCGCGATCTACCCGCTCGCGCTCAAGCCTCATTTGAATGTGCTCGATGCCTGCGCGGCGCCCGGCGGCAAGACCGCGCTGATGGCGGAGCGCGAGCCGACGCTGGCGATCACCGCCCTGGATTCAGACGGTGCACGCCTCAAACGTCTGGAAGCCACTCTGGAGCGCTGCCGTGTCGAAGCCAAAATCGAGCTGGCCGATGCCGCGGCCCCCGGACGAGGCCAGGCGGGCGCTCCCTTCGATCGCATCCTGATCGATGCCCCTTGTTCGGCTCTGGGGGTCATCCGGCGCCACCCCGATATTAAGGTCAGAAAGGGCGCCGCCGACCTCAACCGGCTGCCGCCCCTGCAGGGCGCTTTATTGAGGGCGGCCTGGAGTATGCTCCGTTCCGGGGGACGTCTCGTTTACGCCACGTGCACGATTACAAAAACCGAAAACCACGATGTCATTGCCCGCTTCCTGGATGCCACCGCCAGTGCCGAACTCGTCCCGCCCGAGCAGTGGGAAGGCTGGCCTGGTCTTGGCGAGTCGGACGGGATCGGCCGGCAGATCCTGCCCGGGGACTCGGGGGCGGACGGCTTTTTTTACGCTGCGATTGATAAATCATGAAGGCGCAGCGCAGCAACCCTGAACGCCTGACGGCGGGGTATTCACCGGCCGCGCGCCTCGCAGCGGGCGTGCTCTTCGGATTCCTGGCCGTGGCGCTGTTGGCCCCCTCCTTGAAGGCCGACGGGCTCGAAGGACGCTTCGAGGTGAGGTCGGCGGATCTTGAGCTCAAAGACGGTGTCTATCACTTGAATGCCCGCTTGGACCTTCCGGTCAGCGAGGCGGTGCGTCAGGGACTGGCCGAGGGCGTGCCCTTGAGCGTGGAAGTGGACCTGGATATCGAGCGGGTGCGGCAGTTCTTCCCGAATTCGCGGGTGGCCGAACTCACCCAGCATTACCAGCTGCAGTACAACGCGGTCAGCGCACGCTATGTGCTCAAGAACGAGAACTCCGGTCAGCAGGAGTCGTTGGGCACCCTCGAAGGGGCGCTCGACCTCGTCTCCGAGGTGAGAGACCTGCCGGTGCTGGACAAGTCGCTGATTCAGCGCGACCGCCGCTACGAGGCGAGCGTGCGCGCCAAGGTGGACTACGGCTCGGTGCCCTTCACCTTGCGCCTGGTTATGTTCTGGGTGAGCGACTGGCATCGCGAAAGCGACTGGTACACATGGACGTTCCAGCCTTAGCGCGCAAATACGGATCGTCGGTGCTCGCCGGCATCGGCGTGGCGTTGTGGTTGGTTGCGCTTTATCTCCTAGGCATTGCCGCGCAGAACTCCGAGAAGTTCGAAGGCTGGCTGCCGTGGATCCTGCTGATCAACATCTGCGGCCTGTTGACCCTGCTCACTCTGCTGGCGATCAAGCTGGCGCGTCTGGTGCGCGACTACAACCGCCACATCCCCGGCTCGCGTTTGAAGGGGCGCACCGTGGCGATCTTCTCGATGCTCGCCGTCGCGCCCATTCTGGTTGTGTATTACTTCTCACTGCAGTTCCTGAACCGCGGCATCGACAGCTGGTTCGAATTGGAGGTGAGCCAGGGCCTGAAGGACACGCGCGAGTTGTCGCGCGCCGTGCTCGAAGGCCGCGAGCGGGAATTCCAGCAGCACGCGCAGGCCCTCGCCCACACGCTGTCAGGACAGCCCGAGTTTCAATTCATCAGCACGCTGGACCAGGACCGGCGCGACAGCTCCGCGCTCGAGTACGTGATCCGCGGTCCGCAGGGACGCATCCTCGCCTACAGCTCCGATCGCCCGATGGACACCCTGGGTTTCACCAACGACGAGATGCTGCTGCAGTTGAGGCGCGGACGCCCGTACGTGCGGGTAGACACCGACGCCTCCGGCGGCTACCTGATCCGCACCGCCGCGCCGTTCGACGATGCCAGCACCTCGGGCCGTTATCTGATCGCGCTCTATCCGGTGCCCGCGCAGCTCTCGCAGCTTGCCGACACCGTGCAGCGCTCCTATTCGCAGTACGCGAATCTGGTGCAGCTGCGTCCTGCCCTGAAGAGCACCTTCGTGCTCATCTTGAGCTTCGTGGTGGTGATGTCGCTGCTCGCAGCGGTTTACGGCGCATTCTTCGCCGCGCAGCGTCTGGTGCAGCCGGTGCAGGATCTGATCGCGGGCACCCGCGCCGTGGCCAAGGGCAACTACGACACCAAGCTGCCCTTGCCCTCGCGCGACGAACTGGGCTTCCTGGTGACTTCGTTCAACGACATGACCAAGCGGCTGGGGCGCGCGCGCGAGGAAGCGCGCCGCAGCCAGCAGGCGGTGGAAGCCGAGCGCGCCGGACTGGCGGTGATCCTCGCGCGCCTGTCCACCGGCGTCGTGGCGCTCGAGTCGGATTTGAAGGTGCGCACCGCGAACCAGGCGGCGAGCGCCATCCTGGGCGCGGATCTCGAGGTGGCCGAGGGCAAGCCGTTCGATGAGTCCCTCAGCGATTCGACGCTCTACCAGCAGTTCATCCTGGCCGTGAAGCAGCGCTTGAGTTCCACCAACCGCGACTGGCGCGAACAGATCGAGCTGAACTCCGAATCCGGCAAGCAGGTGCTGATGTGCGCCTGCACGGCGTTGCCCAACGATCTGGGCGGCGAACCGGGTCTGGTGCTGGTGTTCGACGACATAACCACCCTGCTGCAGGCGCAGCGCGACGCTGCCTGGGGCGAGGTGGCGCGACGCCTGGCGCACGAGATCAAGAATCCGTTGACGCCCATCCAGCTGTCGGCCGAGCGCATGCGCCGCAAGTTCCTGGGTTCTATGAACGAGCAGGACGCGCAGGTGCTGGAGCGGGCCACCCATACCATCGTCGCGCAGGTCGACGCCATGAAGGCCATGGTGAACGCCTTCAGTGAATATGCCCGCGCGCCCGACATGCATATGTCACGTTTCGATCTGAACCAGCTCATCACCGAAGTGGCCGAGCTGTACCGGGTGCAGGACAGCGGCGCCGACTTGAAGCTTGCCTTGAGTCCGGATCTGCCTAACGTCTCGGCCGACCGCATGCGGGTGCGTCAGATCCTCAACAACCTGCTGACCAATTCGCTGGAGGCGCTCGAGGGCAAGAGCGATCCGAAGATCAGCATCGAAACCAAGGTCGCCGACGATGGTCCGAGACAGGGAGTGTGGGCCGCTGTCGTGGTGACCGACAACGGACCGGGCTTTCAACGTGACTTAATCGGTACGGTGTTCGATCCTTATGTCACCAGCAAACCGAAGGGCACCGGTCTCGGGCTGGCCATCGTGAAGAAGATTGTGGAGGAACACGGCGGACGCATTGAAGCGGATAATCAGCGCTCAGGGGGAGCCCGCGTGAGGATTCTATTGCCGTTGGGCGAGAGTGCGCGCAACGTAGGCGCCAAAGAACCGCGCAAAGCGGAACACAGGAGAGAACGCGTATGAGCGCTTCGAGAATTCTGGTGGTCGACGACGAGGCGGACATCCGTGGGCTGCTCAAGGAAATCCTCTCCGAAGAGGGTTATGAAGTGGACATCGCCGCCGATGCGTCGCAGGCGCGCTCTTCGCGCGCCAGCCAAGTGCCCGATCTGGTGCTGCTCGACATCTGGATGCCCGACACCGACGGCATCACGCTGCTGCGCGAGTGGTCGCACACCGACGGCTACGACTGCCCGGTGGTGATGATGTCGGGCCACGGCACGGTCGAGACCGCCGTGGAAGCGACGCGCCTCGGCGCGTTCGATTTCGTGGAAAAGCCGTTGTCGCTCACCAAGCTCCTGCGCACCGTTGAACGGGCGCTCGACGCGGGCCGGCGCAACAAGCTCTCCGCGCGCGCTCACGGCGCCTCCCTTGCGCTGCCCATCGGCAAGGCCAAGGTCACGCAGATTCTGCGCGAGCAGATCCAGCACGCCGCCGGTTCGTCATCCCCGGTGCTGCTGTTGGGCGAACTCGGTTCTGGGCGCGAGGCCTATGCCCGCCATCTGCATTCCTTGAGCGCCCGCGCGGCGAAGCCGTTTCACATCCTCACCGCGGCGAGCCTGGGCGCGGATCCCGCGCTGGTTCTGTTCGGCAGCGAGCGCGACGGCCGCGTCGAGCCGGGCGCACTCGACCAGGCGGCCGGCGGGTCGCTGTACTTGAACGGACTCGAGGATCTGTCGAGCGAAGCGCAGCGCGCCCTGTTGGGTGCGATCGAGCAGGGGGCCTACACCCGTGTCGGTGGACGATCACGGGTGCCGATGAACGTGCGCTGGATATCCTCCGCGCAGGACGGCTACGAAAGCCGCACCTCGCCCGAGCCCTGGCGGCGCGATCTCATCGGGACGCTCAACGTGATCACCTTGAGAGTACCGCCGCTGCGCGACTACGCCGAGGACGTGCCGGATCTATTGCGCTTCTACGTGGACCGGTTGGTGGACGATCAGCATTTGCCGTTGCGCCGCTTTTCGGTGGCCGCCCAGAACCGCCTGCGCAACTACCCCTGGCCGGGCAACATCGGCGAGTTGAAGAATTTAGTGCAGCGGGTGCTGATCCTGGGGAGCGGCGAGGAGATCGGACTTGAAGAGATTGAGCGCGAACTCGCCGTGAAAATGTCGGTAAATGAGCCGCTCGTGAAACAGGATCTTCTGGCGCTGCCATTGCGGGAGGCCCGCGAGCAATTCGAGCGGGCTTATCTTCAACAGCAGCTGCTGCTCTGCAATGGGAAGGTGGGGCAGCTGGCCAAGCGTGTCGGCATGGAGCGGACCCATTTGTACCGTAAACTTCGGGCATTAGGGGTCGATTTTCGCCAATTAGGCGAAGATTAGAGGGGAATCTCGGCGAACGCGTCCCTAGAACGCCAAGTCGACCCGTTTTTAGTCCCCGACGCGCACCAGTACGTAATCCACCCCACGCTTGTGCAGGATGCCGCGCATGCGATTGAGCTGGTTGAGATCCGAGATGGGGCCGATCCTGATGCGCTCCCAAGTATCGTTGTCGATCGACACCTTCTGGATCTTGGACTCGATTCCCTGCAGGGCCAGCTGCGCGCGGACTCGATCGGCGTCGGCCTGGTTTCTGTATGAACCGGCCTGCAGCACGTAGGTGCCGCGCCGGGTTTCCGGCACCAGCTTGATGTCCGGGCGTACCTCCTTGTCCTTCTCCGGCACCACCACCTCGAACTTCGGCAGCTGATCGTAGAAGGCGTACTTGGTGGGCGCATCGTCCTCGCTCACATCCACGGGATCCGGCGGATCATTCGGATGCGAGTGCGTCTTCTTCGGCAGCTTCGCCGCCGCGGCGGCGGCGGCGAGCGGCGGATCGAGCTTGTGATCCTTCAGGTACACCACGCCGGCGACGGCGAGGCCGGTGGCGAGGCCCACGCCCAGGCCCAACCAGCCGCCGATGCCGCCCGATTTCTTGCGTTTCGCTTTGTAGTCGCGCGCGGCGGGCATTACATGGTATCGGGAGCGGACACACCCAGAAGCTTCAGGCCGTTTCTTATCACGACTTGGGTTGCCAGCGACAGTGTGAGACGCGCATCGCGCACCGCCTGATCTTCGACGATGAACTGATGCGCGCTGTAGTAGGTGTGGAAATCGTTGGCAAGATCTCGCAGGTAGTGGACCAGCGCGTGCGGCGCACGCTGCAGGGCGCACTGTCCGAGCATCTCGGGGTATGCGGAGAGCCGCTTGACCAGCTGCTGTTCCTGCGGCTCGGTGAGGCGGTCCAAGGATTTGAGGCCGTCGCCCGCATCGTGCTTCAGGCCGCGTTCGTTCAGCTGCTTGAGCACCGAGGATACGCGCGCGTGCGCGTACTGGATGTAGTACACCGGATTATCGTTGGAGCGCGCCTTGGCGAGATCTAAATCGAAATCCAGGTGCTGATCGTTGCTGCGCATGACATAGAAGAGGCGCGCCGCATCGTTGCCCACTTCCCCGCGAAGCTCGCGCAGAGTGACGAACTTTCCCGAACGCGTCGACATCTGCACTTTTTCGCCGCCGCGAAACAACGTCACGAACTGCAGGAAGCGCACCTCCAACGATTCGGGCGGCCCGCCCAAGGCCAACAGCATGGCGCGCAGGCGCGGCGCGTAGCCATGATGGTCGGCTCCGAGCAGGTACAGCAGGTGCCGAAAGCCGCGGCCCAGTTTATTGAAGATGTAGGCGATGTCGGATGAGAAATAGGTCTTCACGCCGTTGTCGCGGATCATCACGCGGTCTTTCTCATCGCCGAAGTCGGTGCTCTTGAACCAGAGCGCGCCTTCCTTCAGATAGGCGTGGCCGCCTTGCTGCAACTTCGCGATGGCCTTGTCCACCGAACCGTCGTCGCTGAGCGAACGCTCCGAGAACCAGGAGTCGAAGCTCACGCCGAATTCGAGAAGATCCTCGCGAATGTCGTCGAGGATGTTGTTGGTGGCAAGATCCTGCACGCGGCGAAATGCCGGCGCACCGATGAGCTCCCGGGCGCGCACGATCAACGCGTCGATGTACTTGTCCTTGTCGCCGCCTTCCGGTTCGTCCTTGGGGAGTTCCGCAAACAGCGGGGCGCAAGGCACGCGAAGCGCGGCTCCCTCGCGCTCCTCAAGGATCCTGGCGATGGGGACGATGTAGTCGCCGACGTAGCCGTTCACGGGGAAGGTGAGGCGCTCGCCGCAAAGCTCCAGATAGCGAAGCCAGGTGGACACCGCCAGGATCTCCATCTGCCGCCCGGCATCGTTGACGTAATACTCGCGCTGCACCTCGTAGCCCGCGGCGGTCAAGAGGTTCGCGACGCAGGCGCCGTAAGCGGCATGGCGGCCATGACCTACATGCAAGGGGCCGGTGGGGTTCGCCGAGACGAATTCCACCTGCGCCTTCTCGCCGGCGCCCAGACGCGAGCACCCGTACGCTTCGCCTTCGGCCAGGGCACGCGCGATCTCGGCGTTGTAGGCGCCTTGCTTCAGAAAGAAATTGATGAAGCCGGCGCCGGCGATCTCCACCTTGGCGAGCGAATCGTTTGCGGGCAATGCGTCAATCAGCGCCTGGGCGATCTTGCGCGGATTCTGGCGGGCGCCCTTGGCGAGCCGCATGGCCAGATTGCTGGCGAAATCGCCGTGCTTCTCGTCCTTGGTATTCAAGACCTCGATGTCGATGCCGCCGCGCGCTTCCGCCGGCACCAGCGTTTCCGGCAGCGCCGTCAGGGCGGAATTGAGCAGCGATTCGATGGCGGCTTTCAAGGCGGGATCCGTCGCGAATTGGCAGGGAGCGAAAGTGTACACGAGGGGTCCGCCCGCTTCTAAGGATGAACAATCCGCAACCAGCGACGAGTGTGAAACTTTGCTATGTTCAGCGGACTTGAGTGGACGCGTTTTGGTTCACGAGCATTGTTAAGCCCATGACTTGGTACGGATTGATCACATTCTGCGTGGCCTACGTGGTGGCGGTGGCCACGCCGGGCCCCGGCGTCGCGGCCATCATTGCGCGGGGCCTGGCCCGCGGCTCGAAGGGCGCGCCCGCGTTCATCGCCGGCTTCACGGTGGGCGATCTTTGCTGGTTTTTCGCCGCCGCTTTGGGCCTCTCGGCGCTGGCGGAGTCCGCACATTGGGCCTTCGTTATCGTCAAATATCTCGGTGTCGCGTATCTCTTGTTCCTGGCCTACAAGCTCTGGACCTCGGCGCCGCAGCCCATGAGCGATACGCCGAAACCCCTGGACGAACAGCAGCCGTGGCGAGCCTTCTTGGGAAGCCTGGCGCTCACCTTGGGAAATCCCAAAGCGATGATCTTCTTCGTGGCACTGCTGCCTTCCGTGTTGCCCATCGATCAGATGCGGCGCGGCGATGATTTGAAAGTCGCGTTCGCCATCGCGTTGCTGCAGCCGCTCATCCTGGGCAGCTACGTGCTGATCGCGACCCGGGCGCGGCGGTTTCTCAAAAACCCCCGCGCCGTGAAGATGGTTAACCGCGGCAGCGGCACCATGATGGCCGCCGCCGCCATCGCGGTGGCCACCCGCTGATCGGTCGCGACCAGATCAGACGTCGAACGCCGGGTGATAGGTCACGCGCCCCTGGGCGCGAGAAGTCGCGAAGCTGAGCGCCTGGAAATATTCCGGCGGCACGCCGGCAAGCGTGAGGCGAGGGTCGGCCCTGAAACCGAACCTGCCGTAGTAGGCAGGTTCCCCGAGCACGACACATCCCTCTGCGCCCTGGTCGCGGAGTCTTTCGAGTGCCTCGCGCATGAGCTGCGAGCCGATGCCCCGGCACTGGAACTGCGGCAGCACCGATATGGGACCCAGGCCGAACCAGCCTGTCGAGCCGTCCGAGATGGAGATGGGAGACAGGGCGACATGGCCCACCAGAATGCCGCGCGACTCGGCCACCAGTGAGATGGAGAGCTGGCCGGCTGTCCGCAGCGCATTGACGATGTGCTGCTCGGTGTGACTGGTATGGGAGGCATTCAGGAACGCCGCCGCGGTCAGTGCTTCGATCGCCGCTGAATCGGCGGCGCTTTCACTGCGAATACTTACATCCATGCGGTGACCTTAACACCGCTTGGCCGGCCGGCAGCAACCGCGGCGATCGGCTTTTAGGACGACTTTCCCAACTGCTTCAGCAGTTGCTGCTGCTTCTGCATGGCATCGGGCAAGCGCCCGTAGCGCAGCGAGGTGTTGCAGTCCTCCAGCGCCTTCTCCAACTGGCCGGTCTTCATGTAGGCAAAGCAGCGGTTGTTGTAGGCGATGGCCAGATCGTCGGGCGGTTGCAGTTCGGTGTCGAACACGAAAGGATATTTGCGGAAGAACTCAAGTTCGCCCTGATAATTTCCCTGCAGCGCCATGACGTGCTCCATTTCGATGGCCGCGCCCCAGCGGATGTAGTTGTTGGAACCATCGTCCGCGATGGGCTTGAAGTCGGCGATCGCAGCGTCGTACTGGCCCAGGCCTTCGAGTGCGCGGGCGCGGTAGTACTGTGCGTTCGCGGCGTCGCGATGTGTCTGCATGAGTTCCGTGCACTCGCCCACGGCCTCGCGGAAGCGGTTGAGCTTGTAGTAGCCGAAGCACTTCAAGTACTGCGAGCCGCCGTGATTGATGCCGCCGACGGCATTCGCCGCGTCGTGATAGGCGATCATCCGAACGTACTGCGACGACTGTCGTGCCACCCATGTCATTTCGTCGTAAACGGCGGCCATCGCCTCGTAACGATCCTCGTCGCTGGCGAAGGGCGCATGCGCCACATCATCGAGAGCCTCGCGGAATTTCTGATCGGCGTTGACAGGATTATCGAGGTGCGCCCAGACGCGCGCCGTGATGTCGTCCAACACGTAGTTGTTGTGCGCGGATTCGTGGATCAGCTCGACGTCGCTTCCCATGGCATCGGCGGCCAGCTGCAGGACGGTGTTGATGATGCTTGAGCCCTCCTCCTGGCTCTGCAATCCGCCGAGGATCGGCCAGAGCGCGTTGCTGTACTCGATCGGGTCCGTGTGTTTGTACAGGGCGAATGCCTGCGCCACTCCGTTGGTGACGCCCGGCGTGACGTTGCCGTTCATGTAGGCGCCGACGCACTTGCTCAAAGCATCGCCCTGCAGGGAACGGCAGCGGATGCTAGCCGAACTCAAAAGATCGTCGCTCAGCTCCAGGTACAGGAGCTTCAAGGGCGATGAGGCGGGGGCCTTGCCGGCATAGCGGTCGACGAATTCGTACATGGTGCGCGCCGAACCGCCCCATTTCGGCTCCAGAAAATCGAGCCGCTGGTCGTACAGGGCGTAGTAGCCCGGAAAACGAGCGATTCCGGTCTCGAACACCTGATCCATCCTTTGAGGATCGCCTTGCCCTTCGGCGATTTTGAGCCAGAGGAAATAGCTCCAAGGAATACCAGGATCGAGCGCAATCGACTCATGGATGTCAGCCTCCGCCCGCTTCAAGTCCTCCTTGTATCCCTGCCAGTGGGGCGCGGTGACCGCGTTGGCAAAATCCGGTCCGCGAATGTCCCAGGCGGTGTAGTAGTAATAGTTGGCGCGCACCAGGCGTGCGAGCGCGGATTTCGGGTCCGCCGCGACCCACTTGTCGAGACCCTCGAGAAACTGCGGGTCTTCGCCGGGCGACAGGTGTCCCATGAAGCGGTTGAAAGGCGCGAACTCGAAGGCCTTCAGGTGACTCTTCGCCAATATCTCTCGGCTCAAGGAGTCCGCCGTCTTGTAGTCGCCGGCGCGCAGCGCATCGGCGGCCGCCGCGGCCTTGTCGGCGGTCAGTTCGATGTTCTTCGGTTTGATCTTCAGCTGCGCGAGTTCTTCCGCGACCTGGCTGTCGATGGAGCCGGCTTGGCGGATGTTCGCTGTTGTCGCCTGCGGGGCGGTGAAGTTGACCGCCGGGGGTGCGAAATGCTGCCACGCCAGAAACCCCAGGCATCCGAGCAGCGATGCGCTCAGGAAGCCCGTCAAAAAGCTCGGCTGACGCTGTTGCGGCGTAAAGGACTCGTTGGACATGTGTTGCCTTCCCTGGATCTGCGACAAATCGCCCCGTGAGGCGGTGCTGGCGGATTCTTGCATCCTGCCCGGGGCCGAAACCGTGCGGCACGTCATGTTGCCCGCGGACCGGCACCTTGCGGCACGGCCTTAAGCGACGACTCGTGCCCAATTGAGCGCTGAAGCGAAGGTATGCTCTCGCTTGGCACGAGCTGAGCGGGAGCAACTGATGGATGAAGCGTCGCTGAGGATCGAAACCTCGCGCCTGTATCTTCGACCGCCGCGAACGGAGGACTTCGAGGGCTGGGCCGCCATGATGGCCGATGCGGAGGGCTCGCGCTTCATCGGCGGCCCGCAGTCGCGGGCCGACGCCTGGCGCGGACTCATGATGGTGGCCGGCTGCTGGTCGCTGCAGGGCTATTGTCTTTTTTCGGTGATTGAGAAATCGTCGGGCCGCTTCATCGGCCGGGTGGGTCCTTTGTATCCCGAAGGCTGGCCGGCCCCTGAAATCGGCTGGGCGCTGCTTCGCGACGCATGGCGCCGGGGTTACGCGACCGAAAGCGTCACGGCGAGCATCGACTGGACCTTCGAGCATTTAGGCTGGCGCGAAATGATCCACCTGATCGCGCCCGAAAACCACGCCTCGCAAGCCCTCGCCCGCAAGTTAGGATCCCGCAATCAGGGGCCGGGCGAGCTGCCCGCGCCGCGCCAGAATGTGAGAGTAGACGTCTGGGGCCAGAGCCGCGCCGATTGGGACAAGCACCGGCGATCCCGCGCTTAGCGCAGCCGGGTCAATCCACCTCGAGCGGATCGACGTCGATGGACATGCGCATGGAAGAGGTGCCGGGCAGATTCTCCACCTGCGGAATCCATCGGCTCAAGAATCGCTGCAGCGTCGCGCGCGCCGAGGTTTCAACCAACAAATGCGCCCGGTAGTAGTCGGCGCGCCGCGCCAGCAGCGCACTCGCGGGGCCCAGGATTTTCACGTTGGGTTCGTTCAACGCCTCGCCCGCCTCCAACGCCGCGCGCAAGTACTCATCGAGCCTCGTTCGGTCGCGTGCTTCCGCCCGCAGCATCGCCAGACGCGAATACGGCGGCCAGTGTGCGGCGCGGCGCTCCTCGAGCGCGCTCGCGGCGAAATTCTCGTAGCCCTCGCCGATCAGACGGGTGAGGAGCGGGTGTTCCGGGAACTCGGTCTGGATGATCACCTCGCCTGCGCGTGATTCGCGTCCCGCACGCCCGGCGACCTGGATGATGGTCTGCGCCAGGCGCTCGGTGGCGCGAAAGTCGCTGGCGAAGAGTCCCTGATCGGCGTCCAGTATCACCACCAGCGTCACGTCGGGAAAGTGATGTCCCTTGGTGAGCATCTGCGTACCGACCAGGATGCGCGCCTCGCCGGAGTGAACCCTTTCGAGCACGCTCTGCACCGATCCCCTGGCGCTCGCCGTGTCGCGGTCGAGCCGAGCGAGCGGGGCCTCGGGAAAAAGGCGCGTGAGTGTTTCTTCGACTCGCTCGGTGCCCTGTCCCACCGGCAGCAGCGCCTGCTTGCATTGTCCGCAGACCGAGGGCACGTCAGCCGTGGCGCCGCAGTGATGGCAGCGCAGCTGCCGCGCCCGCCGGTGCAGGGTCATGCGCGCATCGCAGTGCGGGCACGGAGCCACCCAGCCGCAGGCATTGCAGAACAGCGACGGCGCGTAGCCGCGCCGGTTCAGGAACACGATGATTTGTCCGCCGGCCTGAAGGTGGCTGCCGATGGCCTGCATGGCCGGCGTCGAGACTCCCTGATCCGCCGCGTGACGCCGCAAGTCGACCAGCATCATGCGCGGCGGCTGCGCGCCGCCCGGACGCTGCGGCAGCAAATGATGCACATAGCGGCCGGACAGTGCATTGTCCAGAGTTTCCAGCGACGGGGTCGCCGAGCCGAGAACCACAGGCACCTGCGCCAGATGCGCGCGCATCACCGCCAGATCCCGTCCCGAGTAGCGAAACCCCTCCTGCTGCTTGTAGGAAGGGTCGTGCTCTTCGTCCACCACGATCAGCGCGAGCTTCGGCAGCGAGGTGAACACCGCGGAGCGTGTACCGATCACGATGCGGGCGCGGCCGCTCGCCGCTGCGCGCCAGGCATCGCGCCGGTCGGCATCGGTGAGCGCAGAGTGCAGCGCCACGACTCCGGCGCTGAAGCGGCGGCGAAAGCGCTCCACCAGCTGCGGTGTGAGTGCGATCTCGGGCACCAGCACCAGCGCCTGGCCGTCGGCGGCGATGGCCGCGGAGATGGCTCGAAGGTACACCTCGGTCTTGCCGCTGCCGGTGACCCCATAGAGCAGGTGAACCTGAAACTTCGACAGCGAACCCACCACGCCCTTGACCGCCTCGGCCTGCGCGGCGGTCAAATTCAATTCGGCGGGCGCGGTGTCGAAGCGCTCCGGCGTGGCATCTTCGTGGATGAGCTTCGACTCGATCCAGCCGCGCTCTTTCAGGACCTTGAGGTGCGAAATCTTGAAAGGGGGTTCGAGGTCATCGCCCACGATCGAAGTGCGTTGCTTGATGAAGGCGAGGAGCGCGCGTTGCTGCGGGGCCCGCTTGTCGCTGGGCGCCAAGGTTTCGGCCTCACCCTTGTCGGTGAGGCTGAATCGCTCTTCGGTTGCAACGGCGGCCTGGCCGGTCCGCAGGCTCACCGGCAGCGCCGCCGCAAACACCTCGCCGATGGGGTGGTGATAATAATCGGCGGCGAATTGCAGCAGCTCGAAGGTGACACGATCGATGACCGGCGCCTCGTCCAGGATCTCGAGCGCGGCGCGCAGCTTTGCTTTCGGAATCGAAGAACCGGAAGTCACCGCCACGATGAGACCGATGAGTTTCCGGCGCCCGAAGGGCACCTCGATGCGCATGCCGGGCACGGGGGCGACGGCCGGGTTTTCGGGCGGCAGATAGTCGAAAACACGGCGCAGCGGCGTGTCGAGGGCGACTTGGAGGATCAATTAAGGCTCGCTTGTCCACAAACCCTGTGGATAAGTCTGTTGAAAACCGCTGACCTTCGGGCCTAAGTGCCCGTTATGTTTCGGGTCGGCGTCAAAATGGCGAAAAAACATGCGATATCGGGAGAATCCAGTTAAATCATATAGTTATATGCGCTCCTACACCATCCACTGAGATGAGGTTCGCAAATATTTCAATCGCCGTCATACACGATGTGCGTAAGTCAACCGCCGGCGCGGGTAGGCGTTTATACCTGGAAGGCATTGATACGTCACGACAATCGGCCCTGGGGCTAAGAGGACGCGCATGTTCCGCTTTGATACGCTGCCAAGCGCTGCGATGCTCTGGGATGGTCCCGCTCCAGCACGGAAGGGAGCGGCTCTGGAGTACACGCAAGAACTCGAAAAATTTCTCGCCGAGATCGAGCGCCGCGCGTTCCGAATGGCGCAGGTCGCGCTGCGGGACGCCGACGACGCCCTGGATGTGGTTCAAGATGCGATGCTCAAGCTGACGAAGAATTACGCGTCGAAGCCGAGCAGCGAATGGCGGCCGCTCTTCTATCGCATCCTGGAAAACGGCATCCGCGATCTGCAGCGCCGCCGTTCGGTGCGCAAGCGCATCATGACCTGGCTGCCGGGCGTCAAGGAGGATCCGGAGAGCGAGGCGCCCGATCCGTTGGAAAACGTCGCCGACAACACCGCGCCGATTCCGGACATCTTGATGCAGCAACAGGCGATGGCGAAACTTGAGACCGGCTTGCGCGCGCTGCCGGCGCGGCAACGCGAGGCGTTCATGCTGCGAAACTTCGAGGGCATGGATGTGGCGGAAACCGCCGCGGCGATGGGCTGCTCCGAGGGCAGCGTGAAGACGCATTATTCGCGCGCGGTGCACGCGCTGCGCGAACAACTGGGCGAGGCTTGGTAATGAGTGAGCAAGTGAACAGTTCCTTGGAAGAGCGCAGCCGCGAGCTGTTCCACGACAGCGTCGAGAATCTCGACATGCGCATGCGTTCGCGATTGACGCAGGCACGCCATGCAGCGCTCGAATCGACTGCACGCCCGCGCCGCGTGCGCGCGTGGTGGGCGCCGGTGGGCGTGACCGCCGCTGCGGTGATCGCGGTGGCGCTGTGGGTCGCGCCCTCGAGCCATCACGCTCCTGTATCCTCGGTGGATGGGCAAAGTATCGAAGATCTGGATCTTCTCGCCACGGCCGATGAGAACGGCGGCGACACCATGGAGATGTTGCAGGACGATCCTGATTTCTATGACTTCGCGGACAAGGCCGCGGAATCGGAGCCTGCCGCTTAGAGCGAGTTCCATGTGATGTTCGGCAAACGTTGGCCGCTAATCGCTGCGATGTTTTCAATCGCGGCGGCGGCGCAGACGCCGCCGGCAACTGCGCCGCGTCCCGCGCAACCGCAGACGCCGGCGCATGAGGAGACGCCTGACGAGGGCTTATTGGAGTTTTTGGGTTCGGACGATGTGGGCGATACAGCCTGGTGGGAATTTCTGAAGAGGACACCGGCGCGCGGGAGCGATCCGCCGCCGCCACCACCTCCGCCGCCGCAGGATGCAAAGAAATGATCAGGGCATTGTGCATGTGGTTCAGCTTGGCTCTCGCGGGCGTCGCGCTCGCGCAGACGCCTGCGCCCGAACAACCGCCCCCGGCATCGACCGCGCAGCCCTCCCAGCCCAAGGCGTGGAGCTCGCTGTCTCCCGGGCAGCAGAACGTCCTCAAGAACTATCAGGGGCAGTGGAATACGCTGACGCCCGAGAAGCAGCAGGCCCTTTCGCGCGGCAGCCAACGCTGGCTCAACATGACGCCCGAGCAGAAGTCGAGCGCCCAGCAGCGATTTCAGCAATGGCGCGCCATGCCCCCTGAACAGCAGCAGCTGATCCGCCAGCGCTGGAGGGAATTCAAGAGCCTGCCGCCGGAACGGCAGCAGCAGATCCGCGAACACTTCAACCGCTTCAAGCAGATTCCGCCGGCCCGCCGGCAGCAGCTGCGCCAGCAGTGGCGGCGCATGAGCCCCGAGCAGCGCCGCAGTTTCATGTCCCGCCCCGCACCGCCGGCGCGCCACTACCCGCGCTGACCCCGAGCGACCGATTCCGAAGCTCAGACGTTGAGTGCCGGCACGATCTTGCGTGCGTAACTCAAGAATCCGGTCAACCCACGAGCGGGAACCAAAAAGCACCCGACGATTTTTTCAGCCCGATACCTCGACCTGCCGGCCCTCGCTCGCCGAACCCAGGCCGCGTTTGTGCTCGATCAATGCGGTATAGCTCTTGATGATGCTTCCGCTGACGTTTCCGATGAAATGCGGGCTGAGATTGTACTGTCGGCGCTGTGCGGGCGCGGTTGCCTTGGTTCGCAGGATGGAGGCCAGTGCCGCTGTATCGTCGATCGGGAAGAGATCCCCTCCGAATGAATCGATCAGCTCGCGGCAACCCTCTGCCGTCGATGCCACCACCGGCAAGCCGGCGTCGAATGCCTCCAGCATGACCAGCGGCATTGGTTCGCGGCGCGATGGGCACACGAAAAGATCAAACGCTTGATAGTAGTCCTTGATGTTGTGGCGAAAGCCGGGCAACGTCATGTGCGGGCCGAGCAGTCGTTCGAGCCGGGCCCTTTCGCGGCCTTCGCCCAAGATGACCAGGTGTGTGTTGGGCAGTTGGGCCGCGCGAAATGCCTGCATGAGCACATCGAAGCCTTTGCTGCGCGCCAGCCGCCCGATGCCGCCGATGAGGAATTGATCTGGACGGACTCCAAGCTCTTCGCGTAGTGCGGCGATCTCGGCGCCGCTCAGCCGCCGGTGCGGAGCGAGAATCTGATTCAGTTTGAACACGCGGCCGCTGTAGTTTTTGGGGATCTCCCGCACCTGCCAATCGGCATTGCATATCAGGCCGTCGAGGAGAAAGAAATGCGGGCCATTGACCCCGATGTGCAGGGTGGCCACCGAAGCTGCCGCTGGACGCGCGCGCGCGATGATTCGCGAGGAACGGCGCAGATGCGTGTGGATCACGTCAGGGCAGAACTCGCGAAGCCGCCGTTCCACCGCACTTTGCGTACGCCACCAGGTCGGCACGGTAGCCACATGTACTCTGTCCGACACAGCGTCCACAATGGACGTGCCGAAGCGGCTTCGGTGAGTCCGGCGCACCACGAGCATGACTTCGTGCTCGAGGGCCTGAAAGCTGGCAAGCTCCGCCGCATATCGCTCTGATCCGGCGAATCCCTGCGATAAGATCACATGCAAGATACGCATGAACAGGGCGGGGGTTGGAGTAGATTGTGTGTGATTGAAACGGCGCAGAACGGCATAAGCGAAGTGTACACCTGAGAGATCGATGCGAACCCCTCTACTTAAAAGGCTGTCGAGGCAGATCCGCGGCCGTTGGCGCTCGAAAGTCCTGGCGAAAAACGGCTTTGCGGTGCTGGCGGACTCGAAGAATGGGGTGTTCGCCGTGCATCCCGGCGATTTTCACATATCACGCACATTGCTGGAACGAGGCGAATACGACTGGGCGCAGATAACGCTGCTCAGCACTCTGATCGATGCACAGTCCCGCCTAATATTCGCCGGCGCGCACATCGGTTCACTATTGGTTCCACTGGTCCGCGCTGCTGGAACCAGCACGATACTCGCTTACGAGCCGAGTCCCGCAAACTTCCGGCTGCTCGCGATGAATCTATCCTTGAATGCAATTCAAGGGGTCATGCTCAAGAATGCTGCCCTGGGTGCGGAGCGTGGCACGATCCGGTTCACTGAAAATTCAATCAACACAGGCAACAGCCGCGTCGCGGTCTCGAACGGAGAAATCGAGGTGCCAGTCGACACGCTCGACGCCACGGTGCCATCGAACTGGGAGGCGATCGACCTGATGGTGATGGACATCGAAGGCAGCGAGGTGGCGGCCATGCGGGGAGGGCGCACGATCCTCGCGCGCACGAAGCGTCTATATGTTGAGTTCGCTCCCGAGCAACTTCGCGAACAGGGCGCAACGGTCGAGGAATTCTCGCGGCTCGCCGCGGATTTTTTTGTATCCGCCTATGTGATCGACGAACGCATGACTTTCATACCGGCGGCCGAATTCGGCCGCTACTTCCGCGGCCTGTCGGGTCAGAGGGGACTGTTGCGCAACTTGCTTTTTACGCAGGACAAGCAGCCCGACTTGAGCCCTGACAGGGCTTTCCCACGCCGCGGTTGAGTTTTCAGGGCCCTGCGGGCCTTACGGGTGATAGACGCGTTCGCTATGCGCGCGGGCTTCCGCCTCCGAGAAGTACACGTCGCGGAATTTTCCCTGCGAGAACATCAATGCCTGGTCGGTGAAGTGCGGCGATTTCGGATCGCCGCTCTCGCCGCCGCTCATCAACGCCTTGGCGTGCACCTCCGGGCCGAACTCAACGGCGCAGATGAAGCTGTTGCCCACCGATCCATAGATCTTCCTGGTCTTGCGCGGTTTCGCCGAGTCGAACGAGGCGAGCGCGCCCCACTGCGAGGGCGCAAATCCCACCGGCAGGCTGGGCTTCGAGTCGTCGAAGGGCTGCACGATGTCGTCGGTGAGCCGCTGGAAGCGATTGATCTCTCCCCACGGCGTGTCCCAGCGGCCGAAGTCGCGCTCCAGCCTGGCAAGAGCGGCGCTCATCGAGACCATGCGATCCTCATCAGTGATCTGATCGACCAGGTAGTCGTACACCGGTTCGTCCTCGGCCCGCGCCAGACCGCCCTTGCGCTCAGCAAGATCCTGGGCCCAGAAAATGGCGAGTGCGGTCGCGACCGAATCCGCGCCGGTGCGGTGATCCCAATGCTTCAAGACCTCGATGGGTTTCTCGAACGCCTGGCGGCGAGCGTCGCCTTGAGGCAGCGCCTCGTAGGCCTTGACGAGCGGCGGCAGCAGTACGTCGAAGCCGGTGAGATGCGGGTCGTAGCCCGTTCTGATCAACGAGTCCAGGGTAACGTTTTCGATGTCATGCAGCATCTCCACGGCATGAATGCCGCGCGGATTCTCCCCCTTGCTCCAGACATACGCGGGATAGTTCTCGCGCTTAGGGCTGTCCGGACCCGCGGCCGTGAACGGCCAGTTGTTGGTATTGAAGAGATACCCGCTGTGCGGATTCTTGAGGATGATGGTGTCCTTCAGATTCAGCGGTCCCTGCCATTCGGTGGCCGGATTGCTGCCATCTACCGGGTGCGTGTAATCGAAGCTGGGATCGCGCTTCGGTATGAAATTGCCGTGGAAGTAGGCGATGGTGCCGTCGACGTCGGCGTACACCGTGTTGTTCGAGGTGTCGGTGCGCATCTGCTGCGTCTGGTAGAACTCGGCATAGTTCTTGGTCTTGGTGCGAAGATACGATTGCTCGAGCGCATGGATGGGATCGGAGAACAGCTTGATCGCGATCCACTTGCCGTTGTCGTTGCGGATGATGGGTCCGTGGTGGCTGAAATACACCGCGAAGGTGCGCTTCTTGATTACGCCATCCGCCAGGTAGGGGATTTCCAGCAATTTTTCGGTGAACTTGCGCAGGCCGCCGGCGTAGCGGTAATACAGGCCGTCAGGTTTCTTCTCGACGGCTTCGGCGTATTCATCGATGGCATCGCCGCCATAGGAGGTATGCATCCAGCCGTTGTGCGGATTGAAGCCCTGGTAGATGAAGAACTGGCCCCAGGTCACCGCGCCATACGCGTTCAAGCCCGCATCGCTCGTCATCTGCACCTCGGAGCGGAAGTAATACGAGGTGTGGGGATTGATCCAGAGCAGCGCATGGTGCGAGGCGCTGCGCGCGGGGGAGATGGCGAAGCCGTTCGAACCGCCGGGGAACTCTTCTCGATCCTCCTCGAGCTGCGCCGTGGGCTTGGCGGCACCCGCCCTGCCGTTGAGCTGAAGTCCGTAGAATTTCTGCAGCTCGCCCAAGTCGACACTCTCTATGTCGCCCCCGATGCTGCCCTCGGTGAATGAAAGCGTCATCCACGGCTCGAAGTGCTTGATGAGTTTCGGCGAGACCTCGGGATGCTTGGCAAGATAGTAGTTGAGTCCGTCCGCCCAGGCCTGCATCAGCGACTTCAGCCACCGCGGACTTTGGCCGTACTTGACCTTCAAGTCCTCTGTATCGACGAACAAGCGCTGCCTTAAGTCCATGTAGAGCGCCGATTCGCCCTCGGTTTGCGCGAGCCAGCCCAGGCCCAGAAGGTAGTTGCGCTCGACGCGGCTGAAGTCATCCTCGGCCTGCGCGTAGATCATGCCGAATACCGCGTCGGCGTCAGTCGCTCCATGGACGTGCGCGATGCCGAAGTGGTCGCGCACGATCTCGACATGCGCGGCATGCGCCGCCCAGCGTGATGATTCTTCGGGAGAGGCGGTGGCCGTGGCCGCCGTCAAAAGGCAAAACGCCGCAACTAAGGCTCGCATCGATGCCCCCGCTTTAGCGTGTGAAAAATCAGCCGGCGGCTTTCACGGCGGCGATCAGCTGCGCCACGGCCGCCTGCGCGTCGCCGTACAGCATGCGGGTCTGATCGAGTCCGAACAGCGCATTGTCGATGCCGGAAAAGCCCTGGCCCTGGCCGCGTTTGATGACGATCACATTCTTCGCCTTGTCGGCGGAGAGGATGGGCATGCCGTAGATCGGACTCGACTTGTTGGTGCGGGCATCCGGATTGACCACGTCGTTGGCGCCGATGATGAGCGCCACGTCGGCGTTGTCGAACTCGGCATTGATCTCTTCGAGGTCCGAAATGAGCTCGTACGGCACGCCGGCCTCGGCCAGCAATACGTTCATGTGGCCTGGCATGCGGCCGGCGACCGGATGAATGGCGAAACGCACCTTCACGCCGTGATCGATGAGCAGCTGCGAGAGCTCCCACACCTTGTGCTGCGCCTGGGCCACCGCAAGACCGTAACCCGGCACGATGATGACCGACTGCGCGTAGGCCATCATGACGCCGGCATCGGAGGCCTCGATCGGTTTTTGGACCCCGGTCGCGGTGCCGCTCGGACCCTGCGAAGTCTCGCCGAAGTTCGAGAACAGCACGTTGCTCAAGGAGCGGTTCATGGCCTTGGCCATGAGCTGGGTGAGGAGCGTGCCGGCGGCGCCCACCACGGTGCCGGCAATGATCATGGCGGCGTTGTCGAGGACGAAGCCCTCGAAACCCACCGCAAGACCCGTAAATGCGTTGTAAAGCGAGATCACCACGGGCATGTCGGCGCCGCCGATGGGCAGCGTCATGGCGATGCCCAGCAGCAGCGCCAGCACGAAGAACACGGATACGGCCATCAGCGGATCCATCGGGCCGGTGATGACCATCACGCCGCAGGCCACGGTGCCGATGAGGATGGCGGCGTTGACGATCTTCTGGCCGCCGAAGCGCACCGATTTGGTGATCAGGCCCTGCAGTTTCGCGAACGCGATCAGGCTGCCGGAGAAAGACACCGCGCCGATGAAGCCGCCCACCAGGGCCATGACCACATGGACCATGCTGGTCTCGGTCTGGCTGTAGAGTTCGACCGCCGCGATCGCCGCCGCCGCGCCGCCGCCCATGCCGTTGTAGAGCGCAATCATCTGCGGCATGTCGGTCATGGCGACGCGCTTGCCGGAGATCCAGGCGACCAGGCTTCCCAAGGCGATGGCCGCCAGGATCAAGATCAGATTGATCTTGGGCACCCCGCCCATGAAGACAATGGTGACGACCGTGGCGAGCAGCATGCCGTAGCCGGCCCAGCGCACGCCGCTCACGGCGGTGACCGGGGAACTCATGCGCTTCAAGCCGATGATGAAGAGCGCGGCCGCGATCAGGTACGACAGCTGCGTGATGTTTTCGATGACCGACACGGAAAGCATCGCTACTTCCCTTTCTTCTTGCCGGCGGAAACGAACATTTGCAGCATGCGTTCGGTGACCACGTAGCCGCCCATGGCATTACCGGCCGCGAGCACCACGCCGATGAAGCCGATGACGCGAAGCGCCGTGGAATCGGCCGCCGCGAGGGCGACCATCGCGCCCACCAGCACGATGCCGTGGACGAAGTTGGAGCCGGACATCAGGGGCGTATGCAGGATCACCGGCACGCGCGAGATCACCTCGTAACCGGTGAACGCCGCCAGCATGAATATATAGAGCGCAATAACTCCGTCGATCATTGACCCTCCACCGCTTTGCGCGCCGCTTCGTTCTTGATCTCGCCGGCGTGCGTCAGCACCGCGCCGGCAAAAACCTCGTCCTTCCAATCGATGGCGAGTTCGCCCTTGGGAAGCGCGGGTTTCAACAGGTTGAACAGATTCCGGGCGTACATTTCGCTCGCGTGGTACGGGAGCGTCGCCGGCAGGTTCACCGGCCCTACCACCGTCACGCCCTGGTGCACGACCGTTTCGCCCGCGCGGGTCAGTTCGCAGTTGCCGCCCTGCTCGGCGGCGATGTCGACGATCACCGCGCCCGCCGCCATGCGCTCCACCGCCGCCTTGGAGATGATCTTGGGCGCGGATCGCCCCGGCACCGCGGCGGTGCTGATCACGGCGTGGCTCGCGGCGATCCGCGAGTCCAGCACTTCCTGCTGTTTCTGCCGCTCTTCGGCGGTGAGTTCCCGGGCGTAACCGCCGGTGCCTTCGGCCGATACGCCGGTTTCGACGAATTTCGCGCCCAGGGATTTGATTTGATCGCGGGTGGCGCTGCGCACATCGTAGGCCTCGACCACGGCGCCCAGGCGCCTGGCCGTGGCAATGGCCTGAAGTCCTGCCACCCCTGCGCCGATAACCAGTATCAAGGCGGGACGAATGGTGCCCGCGGCGGTGGTGAGCATGGGTAGAAATCGTTCCAGCGTGTTCGCGGCGATCAGCACGGACTTGTATCCCGAGACCGAGGCCTGTGAAGACAGCGCGTCCATGGACTGGGCACGGGAGATGCGCGGGATCAGTTCCATGGCGAAGCTGGTGACGCCGTGCTCTTTCAGCGCCCGGACCAGATCCGGTCGCGCGTACGCCTGCATGAAGCCGGCGACTACCGCGCCCTTTTTAAGCGCTGCAATCTCCTGGACACTCGGCGGCTGTACCTTGAGAAGGATGTCCGCGTTGGCAAGAATGGTGGCCGCGTCGCTGAATTCGACGTCGACAAAAAGCGCATCGGGGAAGTGCGCCCGGGTTCCGGCGCCGCGTTCGACCATGACGCGTGCGCCGAGTCCGCGCAGCTTGGCCGCGATTTCAGGAACCAACGCGACGCGCGTCTCCCCAGCAGCGGTCTCCGTGAGGACACCGACGACAACAGGCATGCGGATCTCTCCCCAAACCGACGGTTTATCCCAAACGTTGAATTATGGCATAAGAGTCGACTATCTTTAGGGTTGTTATGCAGCCGGGAACGCAGGAAAAGCTCAAGCAAGTGGATTGGCGCGACGACTTGGCGGTGGTGGCGCAGGGCTATCCTTTGTCGCAGCAAATACTGCGCACCGATGTGTCGGGCATGCCGCTCGAATGGGTGGATTACCGCGAGGCAGCGCGGCTTTATCACACCGAGCAGGTGGCGTACACCTGCGGCACGTTGCTGTACCGGCTGTTCGGAGGCACCTGCGCCCGCACCGGGCTTCGCACCGTGGTGGACGTCAATTCCATCATCGCGACCGTGGGGGTGACCGGCAATCCGGGCAACTTGCGCGGCACGGCATACACCCCGCCGCTCAACAATCAGACGCTGTTCCGGCGCGATGCATATCTTTGCCTGTACTGCGGTTCGCGGTTTACCTACAGCCTGCTGTCGCGAGACCATGTCACGCCGTTTTCCCGCGGCGGCCACGACACCTGGAGCAACGTGGTGTCGGCCTGCCGACGCTGCAACAACGCCAAGGCGTCGCGCACGCCCGAACAGGCGGGCATGCAGCTTCTGGCGGTGCCGTTCACGCCGACCTATGCCGAGTACATTTTCTTGAAGGGCCGCCGCGTGCTGGCCGATCAAATGGAGTATTTGGTTGCGCACTTTCCGCGTTCGAGCCCGCTGCACGAGCGCATGCAACGCTGGCCGATGTGAGCGCGGTTCTTCTGCCCAGGCGCGCCGGCGTCGTGTACTTCGTCGACGCCAGCTATTTCATTTTCCGTGCCTATCATTCCATGCCCGCCGACATGGTGGATGCGGACGGCAACGCCACCCATGCTCTCTATGGGTTCGCGCGCTTTCTCTCCGATCTCATCGAGCGTATGCAGCCGGAGCGTCTGGCGGTGGCCTTCGATTTGGGGACCCGCCGCGAGACCTCGTTCCGACAGCGCATCTATCCTGCCTACAAGGCCAATCGCGAAGCGGCTCCGGCGGATTTGAAGCGCCAGTTCGAGCTGTGCCGGGAGTTCTGCCGGCATTTGGGGGTGGCGGCCTTCGTCAGCGATCACTACGAGGCCGATGACATCATCGGCACGCTGGCCGCGCGCTCGCGGGCCGCGGGACTGCGCAACGTCCTGGTCACGCGTGACAAGGATCTGTCGCAGCTCATCCGCGACGGCGACGTGTTCTGGGACTACACCGGCAACACGCATTATCACTATGGCGACATCGGGGCCAAGTTCGGGGCTACCCCCGAGCTGATCGCCGACTTCCTGGCCCTCGCCGGCGATGCGGTGGACAATATTCCCGGCGTTCCGGGGGTCGGCAAGAAGACCGCCGCGGAGCTGTGTACCGTCTTTGGATCACTCGATGATCTTTATGAGAACCTGCACCGGGTTCCGACGTTAAAATTGCGGGGCGGCGCGGCGATTGCGGCGCGGCTCCTGGCGCACAAGGACGCGGCTTACCTTGCGCGGCAGTTGACGCGCATCGTCTGCGACATGCCGCTCGAGGTGACGCTCGACGAATTGAAGCCCGGGCGGCCCGACAGAGGCGCGCTCGACCGGTTTTTCGACACGCATGGCTTCGGCAGCATTTTAAGACAGCAAGCGCGCCGCATCGCCGCGGCCGCCTGAAGAGGAAGGGGAGTCTCATGGCGAAAAAAGACATCAAGTCGGTTCTATCGGAAAAGCGGGTGTTTCCGCCCTCGGCGGCGTTCCGCAAGGACTCGACTCTCGACGAGAAAACCCTCGAGGCGATGCACGCCAAGGCAGCCGAAGACTACGTGGGATTCTGGTCGGAACTCGCCGCCAGCGAGATCGAGTGGTTCAAGCCCTTCACCCAGCCGCTGGATGACTCGGATGCGCCCAACTACCGCTGGTTCACCGACGGCGAGCTGAACGTATCGCACAACTGCCTGGACGTGCACCTGTCCCGCCGCGGCGATAAGACCGCGATCATTTTCGAGGGCGAGCAGGGCGATACCCGCCATCTGACCTACAAGGCGCTGCACCACGAGGTGTGCCGTTTCGCCAATGCCTTGAAGAGCCGCGGCATCAAGGTGGGCGACCGCGTGGTGATTTACATGCCCCTGATCCCGGAGGCGGTGGTGGCCATGCAGGCCTGCGCCCGCATCGGCGCCGTGCACTCGGTCGTATTCGGCGGCTTCTCCGCCAATGCGGTCAAGGATCGCATCGAGGATGCCAGCGCAAGATTCGTGATCACCGCCGACGGCGGCTGGCGCGGCGGCAACGTGGTCGAGCTCAAGCGCGCCGTGGACAAGGCTTTGTCGGAAGGTTGCCGCAGCGTCGAGAAGGTGATCGTCTACCGGCGCACCAAGACGGCCTGCGACATGGTGCCGGGGCGCGACGAGTGGTGGCACGAAGCGGTCGCGAACGAAAGCGAAGACTGCCCCGCGGTGCCGTTGAACGCCGAACATCCCTTGTACCTGCTCTACACCTCGGGCTCGACCGGGAAACCGAAGGGCATTCAGCACTCGAGCGGCGGCTATCTCTTGAATGCCAAGCTCACCACCAAGTGGTGCTTCGATCTGAAGGATTCGGATGTCTTCTGGTGCACGGCGGATGTGGGCTGGGTCACCGGCCATACGTACGTGGCTTACGGTCCCTTGGCGGCTGGCGCCACGGTTCTCATGTATGAAGGATCGCCAACCTATCCCGACGGCGGGCGCCTCTGGAGCATCTGCGAAAAGCACGGCGTGACGATTTTCTACACCGCGCCGACTGCGATCCGCGCGCTGATGAAGCTGGGCGACGAGTTGCCGGCCAAGCATGACCTCTCGAAGGTGCGTCTCTTGGGCAGCGTCGGCGAACCTATCAATCCCGAGGCATGGATGTGGTACCACCGCGTCATCGGCAAGGGCCGCTGCCCCATCGTCGACACCTGGTGGCAGACCGAAACCGGCGCCACCATGATGGCGCCCGTTCCGGGAGTCACCGCCACCAAGCCGGGCTCATGCACCAAGCCGCTGCCCGGCATCTTCGTCGACATCGTCGATGAGGAGGGCAGGCCGGTGACCAAGCCCGATGCCGGCGGGTATCTGGTGGTGAAGCGGCCGTGGCCGTCGATGCTGCGCACCATTTGGGGCGACAACCATCGCTATATCAGCACCTACTGGGAGAAGTTCCAGAACCATTACTACGTGGCGGGCGACTCCGCGCATCGCGATGCCGACGGCTATTTCTGGATTATGGGCCGCATCGACGATGTGCTTAACGTGGCCGGCCATCGATTGGGCACCATGGAAATCGAATCGGCGCTCGTCGCACATAGTCGCGTCGCGGAAGCAGCCGTGGTCGGCAAGCCGCACGACATCAAGGGCGAATCGGTGTTCGCCTACGTGGTCTTGAAGGGCAAGCGTCCGCAAGGGTCGGAGGCGGCCAAGCTCATCGGCGAGCTCCGCAACTGGGTGGGCGAGCAATTGAGCCCCATCGCGAAGCCCGACGACATCAGGCTCACCGACAATCTGCCCAAGACCCGCTCCGGCAAGATCATGCGGCGCCTGCTTCGCGCGGTGGCGCGCGGCGAGGACATCACGCAGGACATCAGCACGCTGGAGAATCCCGCCATTATCGAGCAGTTGAGGGGCGAGGACTCGGGTGGCGGCGCTGATAAGCCCAAGAAATCGGCGATGAATGCGAAGCCGAAGGCAAAGCCGAAAATGCCCGCGCCCAAGGCCAAATCGAAAGCCAAAGTCAGCGCGAAGGCGAAATCGAAAGCCAGCTCCAAGGCCACGGTCAAAGCCAAGGTTAAACCTAAGGCCAAACCCAAAACGAAGTCCAAGGCGAAAGCGGCGCCCAAGCGCAAGAGTGCGCCGAAGAAGACGGCCCGAAAGAGCAAGGCTCGTCGCAAGAAATAATTGGGCATGATCCCGCCGCCGTCGGGCGGCGAGATCACGCCGTTCATTTCTTCAGATATTCGCTGAGGCGCGCGAGGGTCTGTTCGCCGCCCCGCACCGCACCGAATCCTTTCACGCGCTCTACCTCCGCCACGCTCGGGAACAAGGAGCGCATGGTTACTTTGGTCTTGCCGCGCTCCTCCTCGAAGGTGATCTCCACTTCAAAAGCAGCCGGATCGTTGTCTACGCCGGAGTCGTGCAGATATTGCAGGCGCGCAGGGCGGGTCACGCGGTGGTAGCGGATCCTGTTTTTGAATTCGCCGAATTGCGCATGCTTCATGAGATAAATCCACTCGCCGCCGTCGCGTACGTCCATCTTGGAGGTGGTGGTGGAATATCCGTTCGGTCCCCACCAGTGATCCACGTGCTTGGGATTGGTGAAGGCATCGAAGACGACATCGCGCGGCGCGTCGAATGTGCGTTCGAGGACGATTTCGCGATCCTTGGTGCTGGAGTTGGTCATTTGCGTGATCTCTTTCTTGCGGTAGATTTGCCGGTCGGCATGACCTTGAGGTAATCGTCGAGGCGGTCGAATGATTCTTCCCAATGACGCCGGTACTGCTCCGCGAAGTCCGCGACTTTCCGCAGCGGTTCGGCGTTCAATCGGCAGGGCCGACGCTGCGCGTCGCGCCCCTTTATGATCAGTCCCGCGCGTTCCAGGGCTTTGAGGTGCTTGGACACCGCCGGCAGGCTCATCGCGAACGGCGCGGCGAGTTCCAACACCGTGGCCTCGCCCTGCGCCAAACGCGCGAGAATCGCACGGCGCGTGGGGTCGGCGAGGGCTGAAAAGGTGGCATCGAGTTGCGGCATGTATTTAACCAACAGGATAATTAACCGATAGGATAAATACAACGCTGGCAAAAATCAAGAGATCGAAGACGTCTGCTTCGCTTACGACAAGAAGCCAGCCAGGCGAGGAGATCGATAGGCATGACCGACGCTGCGTCTCGTTTGCGCTTCAAACGCACAGGTAGATCAGTTGTGCCAGGAGGTCGCGCCGAAAAGGAAGGCGGCGCCAATGACGAGTTGTAGCAAGACGCTAATCCAAAAGGACCCAGGATCTTCTCGCCGGTCGTAGGAACGGAATTTCCCTTGAGCTTTTCCCGCGTAAATCTCGAAAGCGCAGTAACCCAGCAAGGCAAATCCAATCAATAGCTCAATCGCTCGGTGTAAGGCCGCGCTCATGCAGCTACCTTCCTGATGATCGACATTCCAGCTCAAGACCTAAGGTTTAAGCAGCCAGCCGACACCGAAAAGACCGGTGAAGGCCGCTCCTAGTGCGCCTCCGATGATCACGGCATACGCCAGACGCCTGAGTACCGAAGCCGAGGGGATTAAACCGCCCAGCAGGCCATTGCTAAAAAGTGGGCCAATAAAAATAGCGCTGGCCACCAAGATCACGGGCGCAAAAAGCACCCCCGTGAATGCAACAAAACCAGGATGCCCATACTCCGCGATGGCTCTGAACAGCCCTACAACGCCCAGAAGCAGCGTTGCCCCGACCAGCCCAGCGACTGCTGGATTGCGCATGGCGATGCGTAAGTTGTTCATCATCACGGGTACCCCGGCGGAGAGCGGCTGACGAAGACCGTCCGTCAACCCGCAGCCCTCGGAAACCGATGGTAGAGCGGTGGGCGGAAAAGAGAAGGTTCGGGATTGCACTCGACTGTTGACACGTGACTAAAAGGTCACCTATATTCTCCCCATGGACCTCGTGTTCAAAGCATTAGCCGATCCGCATCGACGTGCTCTTTTGGATGCCCTCTTTAAGCAGGACGGGCAGACCTTGAGCGCCTTGGAGCAGGGGCTGCCGATGACCCGCTTCGGGGTCATGAAACACTTAAGGCTGCTGGAGACGGCCGGACTGGTGGTTTCGCGGCGCCGGGGCCGCGAAAAGCTGCATTTCTTAAACCCGGTGCCCATCCGGCTGATTCACGACCGCTGGGTCAGCAAATACGCCGCCCCCTGGGTGAGCGCCCTAAGCGACTTGAAAACCGACCTGGAGAGAACCATGGAAAAGATGTACGAGATTTACATAAAGACCACCCCGGAGCGTCTCTGGCACGCAATCACTGACACGGAGGCCCGGCGCAAATATACTTTCGGCGCCGTCGTCACCTCGTCCTGGGAACAAGGCTCCGGCTACCACGCCAAGGGGGGTAGCTCGCTGATCTTCGAGGGCGAGAACCTGGAAGTGGACCCGCCGCGCCGACTGGTGCAGAGCTTTCGCGCGCTGTGGGGCGATGACGTCAAGAGTGAGGGCACCTCGCGGGTCACCTGGGAAATCGTTCCCGTAGGCGATTCCTGCCTTCTCAAAGTGACGCACGATCAATTGCGCGAAGGCGCAAACGACCAGCTGTTCGGCGGCTGGATGATGGTGCTGTCGGGTCTTAAAACTCTGCTCGAGACCGGCGATCTACTGACCACGCCGGGATCGTTGCGCTGGCTTTCGAGCCAGAGCGAGCAGTCAAGCGGCGCGAGCCGGTAAGTCAGTCAAATGGAAGGAAATGCTCAGTACCTCGAACGTTACCGTGCAGTTCGGCGCGAAGCCGCTGTTCGAACAGGTCACCGTCAAATTCTCGGACGGCAACCGTTATGGCTTGATCGGAGCCAACGGCTCCGGGAAGTCCACGCTCATGAAGGTATTGGGCGGAGATCTCGATGCCAATTCGGGCGAGGTCATGCTGCAGACGGGACTGCGGCTGGGCAAACTCAACCAGAATCAATTCGGCTACGAAGATGAGCGCGTCCTCGATGTGGTGCTGAAAGGCCACACCGAGCTCTGGGCCGCGATGCAGGAGCGCGACCGGATCTACGCCGATCCCAACGCCAGCGATGCGGATTTCATGCGCGCTGCGGAGCTCGAGACGGTGTTCGCGGAATTCGGCGGCTACGACGCGGAGGCGCGCGCCGCCAGTATTCTGATAGATGCGGGCATCGAGCAGGCCAAGCACAACGGTTTGATGCGCGAAGTGGCCCCGGGCCTGAAGCTCAGGGTGCTGCTGGCGCAGGCGCTGTTCTCGGCGCCCGACGTGCTGCTCCTCGACGAGCCCACCAACAATCTCGACATCAACTCGATCCGCTGGCTGGAGGGGGCGCTCAACGACTACGACGCCACCATGATCATCATCAGCCACGACCGGCACTTCTTGAATCAGGTGTGCACGCACATCGCGGATCTGGACTACCGGCAGCTGAAGATCTATCCCGGCAACTACGACGACTTCATGCTCGCCTCGATGCAGGCCCGCGAGCGGGTCGAGGCGTCGAACACCAAGGCCAAGGAGCGCATCGCGGATTTGCAGGAATTCGTGCGGCGCTTCTCCGCCAACGCCTCCAAGGCGCGCCAGGCAACCTCGCGCAAGCGCCAGCTGGAGAAGATCAAGCTCGAGGAAGTGCGTCCCTCCACCCGTCAGAATCCCTTCATCCGCTTCGAACAGGCGCGCAAGCTCTATCGCTCCGCGGTGACCGTGGACAAGTTGAACTTCCGCTACCCGGGCACCGAGGACAACGTATTGAACGATGTGTCGTTCAACATCGAGGCGGGCGACCGGGTCGCCATCATTGGTCCGAACGGCGTGGGCAAAACCACCCTGATGCGAGTCCTTGCCGGCGAGCTGCATCCCGATTCCGGCCGCCTGACCTGGGTGGAGAACGCGCAGGTCGGCTACATGCCGCAGGATCCGCAGGCGGAATTCGAGCTGAAGACCGATCTATTCAGCTGGATGTCGCGCTATACCGGCAAGGCCGACGACGATCAAATCGTGCGTGCAACCCTGGGACGGTTGCTGTTCTCCGGGGATGAAACCAAGAAGTCGGTCAAGGTGCTCTCGGGCGGCGAGAAGGGCCGCATGATCTACGGCAAGCTCATGCTGACGCGTCCCAACGTCCTCCTGATGGACGAGCCCACCAACCACATGGACATGGAGACCATCGAATCCCTGCAGATCGCGCTCGAGAAGTTCCAGGGCACGCTGCTGTTCGTCTCGCACGATCGGGAATTCGTGCAGGGCCTTGCGAACCGCATCCTCGAACTCAAACCGGGCGGCCAGTTGAGCGATTTCCGCGGCAATTACGATGAGTACCTAAGGGCCCAGGGCATCGCCGCGTAAAGCGCAAGAAAGCCCGTGGAAGGGACGGGTGCGGATTGCTACGATTGTGTGACGTGACCGTGGGGGGATGTCGTGGCAAGACGAACGCTGGCTTCGGTGTTTCTATTGGTAATTGGCGTGGCGACGGCGCTGGCCGCCTCGCCCTTCAAGAGTCTTGGCGCGCCGCATGCGAGCGAAGTCAGCCTGCTGAACGGTATCGCCGATCAGGGCTTCAACCACAGCGAACTCGCGCAGAACGCCGAGTACCTCTCGGATCAGATCGGCGGGCGCATGACCAATTCGCCGGCCATGCGCAAGGCCGAGCGCTGGGCGCAGGAGAAATTCAAGGCCTACGGCCTGAAAGAGGTGCACGCCGAGGGCTTCGAATTCGGCCGCGGCTGGTGGATCGAGTCCTCGCACGTGCGGCTCCTGAATCCGCGCCCGCTGGAACTCAAGGGCATACCCATTGCCTGGACGCCGCCCACCAACGGCAATCTCACCGCGGAGATCGTGGTCGCGCCCATGGCCAAGGAGAAGGATTTCGCGGATTGGCACGGCAAGCTCATCGGCAAGATCGTGCTGGTCAGCTTTCCCGCGGCGCCCAAGGACACCGACGTCGCGCCGTTCGCGCGGATGACTGAAAACGACATCGTGAAGATGGAACGCTTCGTCGAGCCCGCCTTCGACCCCGAAGCGCGCGCACGCAACATCGAGCACTTCCGCTTCCGCGCCAAGCTCGACGCATTCCTCGCCCAGGAAGGCGCGCTTGCGCAGGTCCTCATGTCGCGCACCGAAGGCCGCCTGGTGCATGGCGAGGGCTATCTCTACAAGTCCGGACAGACCGCCAAGCTGCCGGCGGTGGAACTTGCGGCCGAGGACTACAGGAAGCTCGCACGCCTGGCGAAATTAGGACCGGTGAAGCTCGAAATCGCCGACAACGTGCACTTCGACGACAGTGATGTGAACGCCTACAACACCTTCGGGGAGATCCCGGGTGAAGACGGCAAGGGCGACTTCGTGATGGCGGGTGCGCATCTGGACAGCTGGGTGGCTGCCGATGGCGCTGCCGACAACGGTGCGGGCAGCATTGTGGTTCTGGAAGCCGCCCGGATTCTTTCGAGTTTGAAGCTCCAGCCGCGGCGGACCATCCGCTTCGTGCTGTGGTCGGGCGAGGAGCAGGGGTTGCTCGGCTCCGCCGCCTATGTCGAGAAGCATCTCGCCCATCGGCCGCCGTTTTCGGACCCAGCGCTCGCCGATCTGCCGCCTTCTTTCTACACCGACAACTATCCGGTGCAGGTGCTGCCGGGCATGGCCGATCTCGACGCCTATTTCAATATCGACAACGGCTCGGGAAAGATCCGCGGCATCTACACGGAAGGCAATCTCGCGGTGGTGCAGACTTTCCGCGAGTGGCTCTCGCCCTTTGCCGCCATGGGCGCCAACAGCATCGTGGCCGAGCCCACCGGGGGCACCGATCACGTTTACCTGAGCCGCTTAGGGTTGCCGGCATTCCAGTTCATCCAGGATCCCTTGGATTACGAGAGCCGGGTGCACCACACGGATCTCGATACCTACGATCACCTGCGCTTCAACGATTTGAAGCAGGCGGCGGTCATCATGGCCACGGTGCTCTTCGAGGCGGCGCAGGCTGAGAAGCCGCTGTCCAGAAAGCCGGTGCCAAGCCAGCCGACGCCCGCCGATCCTTTCGAATACGTGGACCCTTCGGCGCGCTGAAGACTCAGCTTGCCTTTTTCGAAACGCGGCCTTTGCGGAAGTCCGAGATGATTTCGCGGGCCGCGTTGTGGCCGGGCGCACCGGTGACGCCGCCGCCCGGATGGGTTCCCGAGCCGCACATGTAGAGGCCTGCGAGCGGCCCGCGGTAGTCGCCGTGGCCGAGCATCGGCCGCGCCGAGAACAGCTGATCGAGCCCCAGGGCGCCGTGGAAGATGTCCCCGCCGATGAGACCGAAGGTGCGTTCCAGGTCCAAGGGACTGTTGATCTGCCGGCCGAGCACCGAAGCCTTGAAATTGGGCGCGTGCTGGTTGACCAGATCAATCATCACGTCCGCCACTTCGTCGCGATGCGCATCCCAGGAGGCGTTGTCGGGCAACACCGGTGCCACGTGCTGGCAGAAAAGGCTTGCGACATGCTGCCCCTTGGGGGCGAGGGTCTCGTCGAGCGTCGAGGGAATGAGAATTTCGACGATGGGCTGCTTCGACCAGCCGCCGGTCTTGGCATCGATATAGGCCTTGTCCATGTACTCGAGCGACGGGGCCATGATGATGCCGGCGGTGTGATGGTCGGCGAGCGTCTTGCCCGGCAGGCAGGTGAAGTCGGGAAGTTCGGAGAGCGCGACATTCATGCGGAAGGTCCCCGAGCCGCAGCGCCAGTGGGCGATGCGCTCGCGGAAGTCCTCGGGCAACGCCTGTGGATCGATGAGCGAGCCGTACAGAAGCTTGGGATTCAGGTTCGAAATCACCGCGCGGGCGCGGATGGTCTCGCCCTTCTCGGTGACGACGCCGGCCGCGCGGCCGTTCTCGACGATCACTTCGCGCACCGGACTCGCAACACGGATGTCGACCCCGCGTTCCGCGGCGCTCTTGGCCATGGCCTGGGTGATGGCGCCCATGCCGCCGATGGCATGACCCCACACGCCCTTCTTGCCGTTCACTTCGCCGAACACGTGATGCAGGAGCACGTAGGCGGAGCCTGCGGCATAGGGGCTCGCATAGTTGCCGACGATGCCGTCGAAGCCGTAAGCCGCCTTGATGGGCGAGCTCTCGAACCAGACATCGAGGTAATCGCCCGCCGACTTGACGAAAAGATCCAGCAGCTCGCGGCGCATGCGCATGTCGAGCTTGGTGATGCGCTTGCCGAGACGAGCGCTGCGCAGCAGCTCCGGCAGCGCCTCGAGCCAGCCGCCCGCCGTGACGTTGGGCGGCGTTTCGAGCACCAGATCCCGCAGCACGTCGGCGATGATGTCGAGGCGCTCGGCATAGCTGTCGAGACGCGAGGCATCCCTGGCGGAAAACTTCGCCACTTCCTCGTGGGTCTTGCCGCCGCCCACTTTGAGATAACTCTTATCATCCAGCGGCAGGAAGTTCGACAGGCGCCGCTCCACCACCTTCAAGCCGTGACGCGGCAAATCGAGATCGCGGATCACCTTGGGATTCAGCAGCGACACCGTGTAGGCGGCGACCGAGTTGCGAAAGCCCGGATGAAATTCTTCGGTCACGGCCGCGCCGCCGACCACGTGGCGGCGTTCCAGCACCGTCACCTTCAGCCCCGCCGCGGCAAGATAGGCCGCACAGGTCAGTCCGTTGTGACCGCCGCCGATGATGACGGCATCGATGAGGGTGTCAGCCAAGGTGGGCGCTCCGGTTCTTGTGGTGCCAGCCGGCGCTGGGCGGCCGCTCGAGACGACTCTCGGGGATGAGATCGCGCATGCGGCGCGCAAAGGAGCGCAGCGCCACTTCGTTCCTGCCCAAGGGGCCGGGAGTGTAGCTGCGCGAAGTCATGCCGCTTTGCACGCGCTCGATCAGCGATTTGTCCTCGACGCTGACGCGTCGATTGATGCGCCAATTGAGGTATCGCACCGAGCGCATTTCGCGGCGCGAGTCCGGGATTGCATAGGCGATCTCGCGGATCAAGGTCTCGGTGGGCGAGACCGGGATCATCTGCATGAAGTCGATCTGGTCCGGATAGATGTCGAAGGCGATGTTCGGCCAGAGCTTGAAGTAGGTCCAAAGCTTCTGCCGCTCCTGCGGCAGGTACGGAATCTCGGGCAGCAGCTTTTGGTACAGGCGTTCGGAGAGCTGCGAGGAGGGCGCATCGCGCAGATACCCCCACATCTTGTCGACCCAGGTTTGCGCCTCAAGACCGTAGCTCATGCCGAAAAGGCGCGTAAGGCCGGGGTGCGCCACCGGGATGTGCATGGAGTCGGAGTAATTGTCGGTGACGTTCTTCCAATTCACATGGCGGGTGCGCAAGGTGACCCGGCCCATCGGGATCAAGTCCTCGAAGCGGTACGCCGCAAGCTCTTCTGCGTAGGGCGCCAGCATTTCGGCGACGCTCGGCAGGCCGGACTTCAGCCGAACGAATACGAAGCCCTTGAAGACCTCCGTCTCCAGGGATTTCAGCCCGTAGCGCTCGACTGAGAACTCGTGGAATTCGCGCTTCTGCGGCACCGCGGTGAGCCGCCCGTCCAGATCGTAGGTCCAGGCGTGGTAGGGGCAGACGATGCGCCCGGGACAGGAACCCACCCCGTCCATGAGGCGCGCGGCGCGATGCCGGCACACGTTGTAGAACGCCTTGACGCCGCCGTTCTGCTGGCGCACCGCGACCAAGGGTTCGCTCAAGAATTCGAGGGTGTGAAAGTCGCCGGCCTTCGGTATGTCATTCAGATGACATACCACTTGCCAGGAGGAGGCGAATACCGCCTCCTTCTCGGCCTCGAGAAACTCCTGGTCGCGGTAGATCCAGCCGGGAAGGCTGAAATTATCGGACTCCGCGGAGGTCAGGGTGCCGTCGTTGATAACCGAACGCTGTGCTTCCATGGCGGGGCCTCAAAGTCTTGTTGAACGGTAGTATAACAAGAGCCGAGGTGGCCGTGCCAGCCACGCCTGGTTAAGGTCAATTGCTGCGGCGCTTTTTGCCGGTTTTGGGGCGTTTCGCGCCCGTCGCATGCAGCCTAGGAAACGCGCCCTGGCACAGGGCATTGACCCAATCCTCGCATATCGCGATGGCCTCGCTCGGCTTGAAGCTGGCGGAACTCAAGGAAAGCTCTACCCACAGACCATCGAGCAGGGCGCAGAGCGCAATGGCGGCCTGGCGAAGCTTGAGTTTGGGCGCCTCCCCCGATTCGGACAACTGCTCGAGCAGTTCTTCGAGCACCTGCCGGTACTTGCCGTAGGTCTGATCGTGCACGGTACGAATCTCCGGCGAATGCGCCACCATGCTCCAGAACACCACCCACACGTTGAACAGCTGCGGATCGAGAAGCTCGGGCGCGAAGGAAGCCCGGAAGAACAGGGAGAGACGCCCGCGCGGGGCCACCGAGCGGTCCTCGGTCTGCGCCCGGACCGATTCCTGCAGCGACAGGGCCAGGGTCAGGTAGGTTTCGGCGATCAGGCCCGACTTGCTGGGAAAGTGATGGTTGATGAGGCCGATGGAGACGCCGGCCGCCGCGCTGATGCGGCGCACGGACACGCCGTCGTGGCCGTAGCGCTTCAAGCATTTGAGGGTGGCGTCGACCAGCGCTTCGCGTCTCACGGCCGGCGCCGCGCGCCGGAACTTGGGCACATGCCGCTTGTTTGCCATTCGATCCCCTGTTATTCGAAGTACGCCGATCCCTGGTATCGTCACTCAAATTCGTGCGCCGACAAACTGGCGCCGCGAACCTTTGGTGAGCGCGGGCGTTCTCTCGCCCGCGCTGAAAGGTTGCCTATTAGGCCGCGCGGAAAGCCCGGTAGTCCAGCCCCAAAGCACTCGCCACCGCCTCATGCGTCAGCTGTCCGGCATGCACGTTGAGACCGCGAGCCAGGCCCTGATCCTTGGAGATGGCGCCTCGCCAGCCGTGGTCGGCCAGCGACTTCACATAGGGCAGCGTCGCATTGGTGAGTGCGAACGTCGAGGTCCGGGGCACCGCGCCCGGCATGTTGGTGACACAGTAGTGAATCACCCCATCGAGCACGAACGTGGGTTCGGCATGGGTGGTGGGTCGGCTGGTTTCGAAACAGCCGCCCTGGTCGATGGCGATGTCGACCAGCACCGCGCCCTGCTTCATGGTCTTCACCATGGCACGGGTGACCAGCTTCGGCGCGGCTGCGCCGGCGATCAGCACCGCGCCGATCACAAGATCGGCATCCCGCACCAGCTCTTCGATGGCATGGGCGGTGGAATACACGGTCTTCAGCTGGCTGCCGAAGATGGTCGAAAGCTCACGCAACCGCTTGACGGAACGATCCACGACCGTGACATCGGCACGCAGGCCCACGGCCATTTCCGCCGCATGGGTGCCCGAGACGCCGCCTCCGAGCACCACCACCTTGGCCGGGGCCACGCCGGGAACACCCCCCAGCAGCACCCCGAATCCCCCGTTGGCTTTCTGCAGACAGTTGGCGCCGACCTGCACGGACATGCGGCCGGCCACCTCGCTCATCGGCGTCAGCAGCGGCAGCGAGCCGTCCGGCGCCGTGACGGTTTCGTAGGCAATGGCGGTGGCGCCGGAGGCCATGAGCGCCTCGGTCTGGGCGCGGTCCGCCGCAAGATGCAGATAGGTGAAGAGCGTCTGGCCCGAGCGCAGCATTTTGCACTCGTTCAACTGAGGTTCCTTCACCTTCACGACGAGTTCCGCGCTCGAGAAAATATCCTCCGCGCGCTGCGCGATGCTCGCGCCGGCCGCCTGGTAGTGGGAGTCGTCGAAGCCGATGCCCGCGCCGGCGCCCGTCAGCACCGCGACCTGATGGCCGGCATCGACGAGTTCACGAACGCCCGCCGGCACCAGGCCGACGCGGTATTCATGAACCTTGATTTCCTTGGGTACGCCGATTTTCATAATATGCTCCGGTAACCGGTGGCTTTGAGGATGGCAAGGTTACTCACCCGGTGAGAAACAATCCAGCCGCCGCCGTTAGGTCAAGTCCTTGAGCTCATTAACAAGAAGTCGTTGCCAAAGCCACTCGCTGCGGGTAGTGGGAGCGCTCAGCCCCATGCGCTCGAGATAGGGACGCAGCGAGTCCGGCACGCCGCGAACCGCCGCAGCCGCGAGCGCGGCCCGCAGCTTCGACCAGCCGCCTTCGGTCTTCTGCTTCAGATGGCGCAACGCCTTGGCCAGCACGACCTCCTCCTGCGTCAGGTCGGTGCCGAACGGAAATTCTGAAAACAGTCCGCGCGCCCTCGGCAGCGCGAAGCGCTGCTCCAATACCTCCGGCCGGTTGCTGCGATGAGCTTCAAGGATCGCATAGTCGCGCCCGATCTTGCCGTGGCGCTTCGCCTCCGCGAGCAGCGGCTCTTGAAAGTGCGAGTCGGCGATGGCGAGAAGCGCGGCGATCACATCGGCATCGCTTAAGCCCCGCAAGTCCGCCGCGCCGTACTCGGTGACCACCACATCGCGCAAATGCCGCGGGATGGTCACATGGCCGTAGTTGAAAACGATGTTGGAGCAGAGCTTGCCGTCCTTGTTGCGGGTACTGCGCAACGACAGGATCGAGCGGCCGCCCTTCAGCGCATGCGCCATGGCGACAAAGTTGTACTGACCGCCGACGCCGCTCACCACCCGGCCATCCGCAAGGCCGTCCGAGACCGCGGCGCCCAACAAGGTCATCATCATGGTGGAGTTGATGAACCTCGCGCCGCGGCGCTGCGCGTGACGAAGCGCGCGGTCCTCGCCGTCCAGCTGGTTGACGAAGCTCACCCCGCACATTTCGAACTGGCGGCGCTGCGAGTCCGGCATGTCGCGAAGCGCGGCATAAAAGCCGCGCGGCCCCAAGAAAAATCCGCCGTGCAGCAGCACCCCGCCGCTCAAGGTTCGTGCCGCGGCGTGCTTGAGCAATTCTGCGCGAGATGCGGCGCCGTCGAGCCGGGCGGCGACGCTCACGCCTTCTCCGTTTCTCACCGCGCCGTCCTCAAAGCGGCAGTCGGTGCGAAACACGCCGCAGCGCTTGAGCGCCGCGAAGGCATCCGCATCGAGCGATGCTCCCGCCCGGCTGAGCGCCGCCAACATTTTCTCATCCACCCGCTCCGTGACTTCGCCCGCGCTCAAGAGCTCCTGCAGTATCGCGTGCGGATACACCCGCCGCTTCAGCACTCCCGCGCGATGCAGCTCGAGGAAGCCGTCGACGAACATTTCGGTGCAGGCGTACACCCCTTGTTTGAGCGGCTCGAGACCGCCGAGCACGGCTGCCGTCGGACTGCGCTCGGCGAACTTGAGCGTTTGCAGGATCTCCCGAAACTCGCCGTTCTGCTGCTGCCTGAGCTGCAGTCCATAGACCACCGCGTCGCCCAACTCCCCGATGCCAAGCTGCAGCGTGCCGCCGTCCTGCACCAGCGCCGCACAGTTGAGGCCGATCGCATACTCCACGGTGCCGAGCGGCGGATTGGGCGGTGCGAACAGGTCATATTCGTAACGCGGGTCTTCCAGAAGGTAATCGAAACTCTCGGCCTTCACCTCGGCGGGGCCGAACATGAAGGGCATCTGCCGGTTGACCTCGCCGATCACCACGACCTCGCGTCCGCGGGCGCGCTCGGGTTCGAGCGTCGTCAGAAGATCCAGCGTGACGTCGGGATTGGATCCCAAACTGTATTCGGTGCGCGCCTCGATGCCGCGCTTCGCAACCAGTTGCGCAATGACATTGACGCCGTGAGCCGCCACATCGCGCGCGACGTGGGTGTAATTGGTGCTGACGTAGTGCTGCTGGGCGTGCGCTACGTTCAGGAGCGCGCCGGGCTCGAGGAAGAATTCGACATTGACGACGTTGGGCGGCAGCTTGCCCGCGTGCAGGTCGCGCACGTAGTCCAGTTCCACCACCCCACCGAACAGGCGCGCATTCAAGGGTTCGAGAAAGCGCCGTTCCAGCTCGCCATGCCAATTTGGGGCATGCAGGCTCAGGGCGCTGAAGATCTTGAGGCTGAGTTTCGGATCGCGTCGCGCGCGGCGGTAGAACTCATTGGCGAGCGGCGCGGGCTTGCCGATACCCAGGGGCATGGCAAGCACGACGCTGCCGCCCACCCGGGTCAAAGTCTGTTCAACGCACTCCGCGACATCGTTGAAAAACCGCGGGCTGCGCTGCATTGAAAAGCTTGCCGTCAGTTCTTGGGCTTCAAGGTGAGCGAGAAGGCCACTTTTACCGCATCCGCCACCTGGTCGGTGGCCTTCCAGTCGCCTTGGCCGACGCCAAAGTCCAAGCGCTTCAAATTCGCGGTCCCCTCGAGCTTGGCGCCGCCGGCGCCGGGGGTGAACTTGAAGCTGATCGGCACGTCCTTGGTGACCCCGCGAAGGGTCAGCGAGCCCACCGCCTCATAGCCGTTGGCGCTCTTGGCGATGCTCTTGGTCACATAGTGCGCGGTGGGGAATTTCGCGGCGTTGAAGAGGTCCGCCGACAAAATGGTGGTGTCGCGGTCCTTGTCCTTGGAGTTCTCCGAGCCCACCTCGATGGTGACATCGATGCGCGAAGTGGCGAGCGCATCGGGCGCGAAATCGACCGCCGCCGTGAATTTGCCGAATTCGCCCGTGAAAGGCGCGCCCGCCTGGATGCCGGTGAACTGCAAATGGCTCTGCGCCGGATCGGCGGTGTAGCTCGCGACGCCGGCGGCCGAAGCGCACAGGCAGAGCAGGCAGCCGGAGCCAAGGGCAACGAGGGTTTTCATGTGCGTTTCTCCGTCTTGGTGAAGGGCAGCATGCGCTTCAATACATCATCCTTGTGCCAGAAATGATGCTTGAGGGCCGCCAGGATGTGCAGGGCGGCGATGGCGAAGAGTAGGTAGCTGAGCGCATCGTGGGTGGATTTCAGGAAATTGAACGACTTCTCGTTCTGGGCTATGAGGTCCGGCCAGGTGAACAGGCCGAACCAGCTGACCGAATAGTTCTTGGCCGAGGACATCAGCCAGCCGGTCAGAGGCATTGCGAAGAGCAGCACGTAGAGTCCGACGTGGGTCACATGAGCGAGCAGCCGTTCGATCTTCGACATGCCGGCCGGCAGCGGCGGCGGCTTGTTGAACAGCCGCCAGATCAGCCTCAAGACCGCCAGCATCAGGATGGTCATGCCGAAGCTCTTGTGGCGGGCAACCAGCGCGAGTTTGTGCAGGCCGTTCGGCAGATCGTCAAAGGTCCAAGCGAGGGTGAACTGCACGACGATCAGTGCGGCGACCACCCAATGAAAGGTTTGCGCGACCGCGTTGTAGCGGGTAACGGGTTTCTCATTTGGCATCGCGAAGCTCCAAGCGCAAACTCAAGCGCTAGTCTATCAACTCGGCGAGAGGAATCATGGGCAAGCGTTGGGCGGTTCTCTGCGCGCTCCTGCTGGCGGCGTGCACGGTGCCCACGCCGCGGCCGGAGGCGCCGCACGCGAGTCCGAGGGCGCCGCAGACAATGCCGACGCCGGGTTCATTCCGGATCGATCCCGCGCGCTCGGAACTCAGACTTCTGGTGTACCGTGCCGGTCCGCTGGCAAGCTTCGGTCACAACCACGTCATGGTCAACCATGATCTGACGGGAACGATCCGCGTCGCTTCCTCGATCGAGGCCAGTTCGTTCAACTTGTCGATCCCCGTGGCGGATTTCATCGTCGATGACGCCAAGAATCGCGGCGAGGAGGGTGCGGATTTTCCGGGCGAGATCTCCGACAGCGCCAGGGAGGGCACGTTGCACAACATGCTGAGCGCGCCGCTCTTGAACGGCGCGGCCTACCCGACCATCGAGGTGCGGGCCGAGCAGCTGCAGGAGACCAACGGTTCGCTCAACGCCACGGTGGCGATCAAAATCGCCGGACACGAAACGAGCATCGAAGTCCCCTTCGTGTTCGACGCCACCCAACGCTCGCTGGTGGTGACGGCGAGCTTCGAAATACGGCAGACGGAAATCGGCCTGACTCCGTTGTCGCTCTTGGGCGGCGCCTTGCAGGTGCGCGACGCTCTCAACGTCAAGATGACGCTGGTCGCAGGCGCACAGGCACCTTGAGGTCTAGGGCGCCGTGAGGAGGATGGGCGTGCCTTCGGGTGCGGCCATCATCAAGGCGCGGCCCCGCAGCGCCGCCGGCAGGACCGCGGTGGCCTCGAATCCCAGCGTTGCGAGCGATTGCCTGGCGGGTGCCAACTCGTCCACTTCGAAGCGCAATGTCGGCCGCTTGATCGATGCAGGGTCGTAGAGGCCGATGTCGACGGTATCGCTGGTGCAGGTGAGGTGCGGCAGGGCGTCCTCGTTCTCCTCCATGGCGACGAACCCAAGTGCTTCCCAGAATTTCTTACCGCTCTCGAAATCGGGGCAGGGCAGGGCGATCTCGGAGAAGTAGCCGAGCTGCGAGAACTCGTCGGGCCGTTTCACCGGCGAGAAGGTGCGAGCCTCGAGCAGGCGCACCGCCTGCCCCGAGGGGTCGCGAAAACCCACCTCGTTGAACACATCGTTGCCCAGGCGCGTGTATTCGAACTCGATGCCAAGATGCTCGAGCGCTCCCAAATGCTGGAAGAGTTCGGGCTTCACGAAGGTCAAGGTGGGCTCGAGGCTCTCGTCCTGGTGCAAGCCTAAGCTTATGCGCTTGTCGCTCAACACCCCGTAGGGATGCGGCCAGGTCTCGCCCGTTGCGGCCTCGGTGAGGCCGAGCTTCGCGTAGAAGTTGAAGGAGACCTGGATGTCACTCACCGGCAGCGAGAACTCCAGGAAGCGTCCCAGCAAGCGGCTACCCTGCCGGGGTCACGCCGCCGACACAGACGTACTTCAATTCGGTGTAGTCCAAGATTCCATACTTCGATCCCTCTCGGCCCGCTCCCGATTCCTTGACTCCGCCGAATGGCGCGACTTCGGTCGAGATGATGCCGGTGTTGAGGCCCACGATGCCATATTCGATGGCTTCCGACACGCGCCAGCTGCGCGCGAGGTCGCGCGTGTAAAGATACGCGGCCAGTCCGAATTCGGTGTCGTTGGCCATTCGGATGGCCTCGGCCTCGGTGCCGAACTTAAAGAGCGGTGCCACGGGGCCGAAGGTCTCTTCGCGCGCCACCAGCATATCCGGCGTGACCCCGGTGAGGATGGTGGGTTCGAAGAAGGTGCCGCCGAGCGCGTGACGCTTGCCGCCGAGCGCCACTTTCGCGCCCTTGGCAACCGCATCCTGGATGTGCTCCTCGACCTTGGCGAGGGCCTTGGCATCGATGAGCGGCCCCTGGTCGGTGACGCCGGCCAGGCCGTCGCCGACGCGAAGTTTTGCCACCGCCTCCTTGAGCTTCGTGGTGAAAGCCTCGTACACCCCCGCCTGCACCAGCAGGCGATTGGCGCAGACGCAGGTCTGGCCGGTGTTGCGGTACTTGCTGGCGAGCGCGCCCTGCACTGCCGCGTCGAGATCGGCATCGTCGAAGACGATGAACGGCGCGTTGCCGCCGAGTTCCAGCGAGAGTTTCTTCAGCGTGCCCGCCGACTGCACCATGAGCTTCTTGCCGATCTCGGTGGAACCGGTGAAGGTGATTTTGCGCACCTTGGGGTTCGAGGTCATTTCGCCGCCGATGGCGGTGGCCGATCCTGTGAGCACGTTGAGCACGCCGCCGGGCAGGCCGGCACGGGAGGCGAGCTCCGCCAGCGCGAGTGCAGAGTAGGGGGTCTGCGTTGCAGGCTTCACCACCATGGTGCAGCCGGCGGCGAGCGCAGGGCCGGCCTTGCGGGTGATCATGGCCGAGGGGAAATTCCAAGGTGTGATGGCAGCCACCACGCCCACCGGCTGCCTCAAGACCATGATGCGCTTGTCCGGCTGATGACCCGGGATGATGTCGCCGTACAGGCGCTTGCCTTCTTCCGCGAACCATTCGATGAACGAGGCCGCATAGGCGATTTCGCCCTTCGACTCCGCCAGAGGCTTTCCCTGTTCGGCCGTCATGATCATCGCCAGGTCTTCCTGGTGCTGCATCATGAGATCGAACCAGCGCCGCAAGATCACCGCGCGCTCCTTGGCGGTGCGCGCGGCCCAGGCGGGGAGCGCGGCGCCGGCAGCCGCGATGGCGCGCCGGGTCTCTTCCTTGCCCATGTTAGGAATGCTGCCGAGCGTGGCGCCGGTGGCCGGATTGTTCACCTTGATCTGGGTGCTGTCGTCGGCACCGACCCAGCGTCCATCGATGTAGCAGTGCTCGCGCAGCAGCGCGTGGTCATTCAATTTCATGGCATTCAACCAACGTGCTCGTGAAAAAATTCCAGGCTGCGTTCCAGGGCGAGCTTCGCGGATGGCGCATCGTAGCTGGCCCGATCCGTGCAGTTGAATCCATGGTCGGCCGGATACAGGTACACCGGCGCGTCGGGCAGGGCCTTCTTGACCTCGGCGACCGCGCTCTGCGGTATGTGCGTGTCCTTTTCCCCAAAGTGGAACATGACCGGGCACTGCGGCTTCTCGCCGAGGCAGTTGTTGACGCCGCCGCCGTAGTAGACGATTGCGGCCGCGGGTTTCAGTCGTGCCGCGGTGAGGTAGCTCATGGTGCCGCCCCAGCAATACCCGACGCTGCCGGCCTTGCCGGCGGATTGCACCTTCAACAGGGCCGCCTCGACATCGCGCATGACATCTTCGTTTTTGAGCTGTTTCATATAGGCGAAGCCTTTCGCCATGTCGGTGTAGGGCACGTCGATATTCGGCTCGATCCGATCGAAGAGCGCGGGCGCAACGGCAAGATACCCGGCACTGGCGTACTGGTCCGCGACGGCGCGGATGTGGCGCGTGACCCCGAAGATTTCCTGGATGACCACGATGCCGCCGCGCGGCTTGCCCGCGGGGTCTGCCTGGTAGGCCGACAAGGAGTGGCCATCGGATGCCTTGAGCTTGATCATCTGTCCCATAAGGACCTCCGCGTTTAGGGGGTCAACAAGGATAACGCCGGCGCGGGGTCGCGCTCAAACTTCCAGCTCAGCGTTCGATGATGGCGGTGACGCCCATGCCGCCCGCGGTGCACACTGAAATGAGGCCGCGCTTGGTCTTGGTGGTGTCCAGGAGCTTCGCCAGCGAGGCAACGATGCGCGCGCCGGTGGCCGCAAAGGGATGTCCGATGGCCACACTGCCGCCCTTCACGTTGAGCTTGCCCCGATCGATTTCACCCAATACCTCATGCAGCCGCAGCTTGTCGCGGCAGAAGTTCACGTCGGTCCATGCCTTCAAGGTGCAGAGCACCTGGCCGGCGAACGCCTCGTGGATTTCGTAGAAATCGAAGTCCTGGAGCTTCAAATGAGCATCTTCGAGCATGCGCGGCACGGCATAGGCCGGTGCCATCAGCAGGCCCTCCTTCTTTTCGACGAAGTCGACCGCGGCGACACGGCCGTAGCTCAAGTAGGCGAGCACGGGGAGGTTGCGTTCGCGGGCCCAGGTCTCGCTCGCCAGCAGCACGGTGGCCGCGCCGTCGGTCATCGGCGTCGAATTGCCGGCCGTGAGCGTGCCGGCTCCCGAGTGATCGAATGAGGGCTTCAGTTTGGCGAGCTTCTCGAGCGTGGTGTCGGTGCGGATGTTGTTGTCCTGGGTCAGTCCCAGATACTCGTGCACCAAATCCTGATAGAAGCCCTCCGCATAGGCCGCGGCGGCCTTCTGGTGGCTCTCGAGAGCCAGCTGGTCCTGTTCGGCGCGGGTGATGCCCCAGGTCTTGACCATGAGTTCGGTGTGTTCGCCCATCGAGAGGCCCGTGCGTGGCTCCGCCACGCCCGGCAGCACCGGGCGGAAGTGCTTGGGCCTGACCCCGAGCCACGGGGTGAATCTCTGTCCGAAGCTCTTGCCCCGGTAGCTCTTGAGCAGAAGCCGCTGGAAGCTGCGTGGGAACACCACCGGCGGATCGCTCACCGTATCGACGCCGCCCGCGATGCCGCAGTCGATTTGTCCCAAGGCTATCTTGTTGCCGAGGAGAATCGCGGCCTCGAGGCTGGTGCCGCAGGCCCGCTGCAGATCGAGACCCGGCGTTTCGGCGGCGAGCCCCGAGCCGAGCACGGTCTCGCGCGTCAGATTCCACTGACTCGAATGCTTCATCACGGCGCCGGCGGCCACATCGTCGATGCGCTGTCCGGCAAGCCCGTACTTCTCGACCAGCGCACGCAGCGCCGCGGTCAGCATTTCCTGGTTGCCGACATCGGCGTACGCGCCATTGCCGCGCGCAAAGGGAATGCGCATGCCGCCAACGATGGCTACGCGCCGCGGGCTTGATCCGACCAACATAGTGCTGCCTCCGTCTCTAAGTGCCTGCGAATTATGAACCTACCCGCAGCTTATAATCGGTCCATGGCTCGTTTTTTTCACTTAGGTTCCTGGCTTGCCGGCTCTCTGCTGCTGACGGCCTGCGGCTCGCCCCCACCGCCGAGCGCGCGCATACCTGCCGCCGCGGCGCCCGCCGCCGATCTCTCGCGGGTGCTCGAGTCCTACTGGAACGAGCACCATCCGCTGCCCGGCATGATCGATGCCCAAGCGCTCGCCGACGAGCTGGCTCTCGAGCGCCTCTATCTCGATCAAATCAATGCCGTCCCCCGCGATCGCCTCGATGCGGAAGGCAAGCTCAACTACGACATATTCAAGCGGCGCCGCGAACTGGCGATCGAGGGGTTCACCTATCCGGAGGAACTGCTGCCGCTGCGCCCCTTCCGCGGATTGCCGCTGCAATTGGCGCTCGCGGGGCTTGAAAGCGGCCAGCGGCCCTGGTCAGCCGCCGACTACGAGGAATGGCTGCGCCGCGTGGACATCTATGTGAAATTCGTCGACCGCGCGGTTTCGAACATGCGCGAGGGTGCGCGCCGGGGTTATCTCACGCCGGCCCCGGTGGTGGGGCGCATGGTGAAGCTTCTCGAGCGCCTGGCCAGCGAGGGCGATGCGAATGTCTTCTACACGCCGCTGCATTCGCTGCCGGATTCGTTGAATCAAAAAGATCGCAGCCGCCTGACGAAGGTTCTTACCGATGCGGTGAGCGGCAAGATCCTGCCGGCCACGCGCCGGCTGCACGATTTCCTCAAGGGCGAGTACCTGGCCAAGGCCCGCACGAGCTTGAGCTTGAGCGATGAACCCCTGGGAGCGGCGTGGTATGCGTATCGGTTGAAGCGAGCCGTCGGCCCCGGGTACAACCCGGCCGACATGCATCATCTGGGGCTGGCCGAAGTCGAGAAGCTTAAAGCACGCATGCAACCGCCGACGCCGGCCGGCACACTGCCGGTGAGCGAACTGTTGAGCAGCTACGAAGAGCTCGCGATGCGGGTGAATGCGGCTCTAGTGGCAGTCTTTCCCGAGGAACCGGCGACGCCGTTCGAGATCCAAGCCACCGATTTCACGCTGGAACCGGATTCGCCGCTCTTTTATTGGCACGCTGCCGTGCAGGGTTCGCGGCCGGGCGTCCTTTATGTCGACACCACCGAAAAGCCGGGGAAGCCCGCGGTGGCGAGCTTTTTGAGATACGCGGTGCCCGGCGAGCACTACGCAACCTCGGTGGCCCGCACTTCGCAGCTGCCCAAGTTCCGGCGCTACACAGAGGATGCGGCGTTCATCGAGGGCTGGGGCATGTACGCGGCCTCGCTCGGCGAGCAGCTCGGGATCTTTAACGACGACGCCTCGCGCCAGCAATGGCTCGAAGTTCAGATGCGCTGCGCAGCCATGCTGGTCACGGACACCGGAATCCATGCGATGGGCTGGACGCGAGCCCAAGCGCTTGATTATCTTCACACCCAGGCATCGCTGGACGACGCCGAGGCGGACGCAGTGGTGGATGAGGCCACGGCGGCGCCCGGCGATGGCAGCGCGTGCCTGATGGGTGAACTCAAATTCCAGACATTGCGTACGCGAGCCCAACAGGGTTTGGGCTCTCGATTCGATGAACGCGCTTTCAACGCCCGCATACTGAGAGATGGCTCTATGCCCTTAGACATGCTCGATGCAACAATCAAGGCGTGGGTGGAGACCTACAGATGAGGCGCGAAATCCGCCTAGTGGCCCTGCGAAACGAACCGCTCGAAATTACGAGAGTCCAATCCCCACGTGCGAATCGCATTCCTGATCGTCTTGCTGGTGTCGTCTCGCAGCCTGTATGCATTCGAGCCGTCGGAGACCGACGAACACTCGGACATCGAGGTCTCGGTATCGCTCGATTCGAGCGAACAGAGCGGCAAGGCGCACGCCACGGTGCGTATTCACGCGCCGCGCGAAGTGGTGTGGAAGCTGATCACCAGCTGTCCGGAGGAGCGCGACATGGTTCCGGGGCTGCTCGAATGTTCGGTGCTCGAGACCGCGCCGGATGGCTCATGGCAGCGCATCCGCCAGGTGATGGATTACTCGTGGTACACGCCGAAGCTGACCTATCAGCTCAAAGCCACCTATACAGCCCCGCGGCGGGTCACGATCGAGCGCGTCGCGGGAGATCTTCGCGTCTTGCGGGGTTCCTGGGTGCTCGAGACCTCCGGCAAAGACACGGTGGCCAACTACTCGGTGGAACTGTCCACCGGATTTTGGGTGCCGCACTGGCTGGTGCGCGCGGCCCTGCGCCGCGATCTGCCCAAGATGCTGCGGGCGTTGCGCAGCCATGCTGAGAGCGACGCCAAAGGCTAGGATTTTCAGCTGTTCGATGGCCGTCGCGCTCGCCTGTCTCTTAGTTCAGGGCTGCGAGAAACCGCCCGAGCCGCCGCCGCCGCGCATCAAGCAGGTGTTTCATCTCAATCCCTACGAGAAGGACTTCGGCTACTCGCAGGCCGTATTGATCGACAAAACACTGTATATTTCCGGCTCGGTGGCGGCGGACGCGAGTGGGCGTCTGGTCGCACCGGGAGACATGGCGGGCCAGATGCGCGCCGCCTACTCGAACATACGTCGTACGCTCGAGGCCCACGGGGCCACCTTCGACGAAGTCGTCAAAGAAACCATTTACACCACTAATATGGATGAGCTGCTCAAGGCTTCGGATCTTCGCTTCGAGTATTACGACAAGGAGCGCCTGCCCACCACCTCGTGGGTGCAGGTGCAACGCTTGGTCGACCCTGGATTCCTCGTGCAGATCGAGGTGGTCGCCGAGCTGCCATGACTCAAGCGGAATAAGTGCGTAACGCAGTGGATAAAGCATTCGAGCGGCGGCTCGCCGGACTCGTCAACTCCGGCGAACGCGCGGTATTGCGCGGTGGGCGCAAGGGCGTGGAACGCGAGTCGCTGCGGGTGGACCCTTCGGGGACCATTGCGCACACCCGTCACCCGAACGCGCTCGGCGCACCGCTCACCAACGAGCACATCACCACGGATTTCTCCGAGGCGCTCATCGAGCTGGTGACGCCGCCCTTCCACGAGACCTGGGAACTGATTCAATACCTCTGCGACATCCACCAGTTCGTCTACAAACATCTCGACGCCGAGCTGCTGTGGACCACCAGCATGCCGGCGGCGATCGACGGCGACGACAGCATCCCGCTCGCCCAGTTCGGCCGCTCCAATGTCGGGCGCATGAAGACCATCTATCGTCATGGGCTCGGCATCCGCTACGGGCGCATCATGCAGGCGATCTCCGGAGTGCACTTCAATTATTCCTTCGGCGCGGCTTTGTGGGATGTGTTGAAGGGCATCAATCAGTCCAAGCTCAAGTCGCAGGATTTCATCTCCGAGCAGTATTTCGGCGTGCTGCGCAACTACCGACGGCATGGCTGGCTGGTGCTTTACCTGTTCGGCACTTCGCCCGCGGTGTCCAACAGCTTCTTCGCCGGCCGCGAAATCAACCTGCCGGCGCTCGACAGGGATACGGCGTACGAGCCCTACGGCACGTCGCTGCGCATGAGCGACATCGGCTATCGCAACAAGAACCAGTCGACCCTGAGCGTGTCGGTCAACAGTCTCGATGAATATGTGCGCGATCTGACGCGCGCCATCGGCACGCCGTATCCGCCCTACGAGAAGCTCGGGGTCAAGGTGGATGGTGAATACCGGCAGCTGAATGCCAATATTCTGCAGATCGAAAACGAGTACTACAGCTTCATCCGCCCCAAACGCATCGCGCGTTCCGGAGAGCGCCCCACCAAGGCGCTGGCGCGCGCCGGCGTCGAATACGTCGAGGTGCGCGCGCTCGATGTGAGCGCCTTCGATCCGGTCGGGGTGAACCAGAACAAGCTGCGCTTCTTGGAGGCGTTCCTGGCGCTCTGCCTGTTGCGCGACAGCCAGCCCATCAGCCGCGACGAGCAGTCCTCGCTCGATGCCAACCATCTGACCGTGGCGCGCCGCGGCCGCGAACCCAACCTTCTGCTCAAACGCGACGGCAGGGACTATCCGATGCGCGATTGGGCGCGGGAGCTGCTGGACGATATGCAGGGCATCTGCGAGATGCTGGATCACGGCGAGGGCACGCGCCCGTACCGCGCGGCGCTCGATCAGCAGCGGGCGAAGATCGAGGAGGTGGAACGCACTCCATCGGCAAGATTGCTGGCCGAAATGCGCCAGACGGGCGAGACCTTCCACGAACTGGCGCTGCGGATGTCAAACCTGCACAAGGACTACTTCGTCGGACTGTATCCGCCCAATGACCGGCGTCTGGCGGAGTTTGCCGCGGCGGGGGCCGAATCCCATGAGGCGCAGGAAAAGATCGAAAGGGCCGACAATATCGACTTCGACACCTATCTCGCACGCTACCTTGAGGTATAAAGTGAGTCTGACTAAAAGGGAATTTTACATAACACTAGCTTGGGACGCCTGATTTAAGTAAAACAGTGTTTCACGTCATGGAGGACGATTGGGATGCGCAGTAGGTTCTAACGCATGGCCGCCGCTGACAATCAATTGCCCAGCGAAGATCTCCCGGATTCTCAGCACGCGCGTCAATTGCGGGCGGGCTTCCCCTGGCTGACATTCGACGGCGATCTCGAGGCGCAATTTCGCGTCCGCCACTTCGATGAGCATCTGCTGCACAACCGGGTGAACCTATGCCTGGCGATGCTGATCACGCTGGCATTCTCCGCCATGGAATCGGTGGTGCTGGGGCCGGAGCTCAACCGCATTCCCGCGATGATCCACATGCTCATCGTCATGCCGGTGCTCCTCATCGGTCTCGCGGCGAGCTTCGCGAAGCAGCGCCATCGCATCTATCCGCCGCTCGCCTTGGTGGCGGTCACGGTATTGGGCTTGAGCATCGCCTCGATCCAGATCATCGCCACCTTGGGCGGCATCTCCATCCTCTTTCCCTGCCTGATGCTCACCATCGTGTTCATCTGGTTCATGGGCGGCCTGACCTTCTATCACGCGGTCGCGGCCAACGTCGTAGTGATGTTGGTGTACGTCGCGGTGGGCAGCTCTCTCATGTTGCCGGGCCGCGAGTTTGCCTACGATGTGCTGTCCATGGTGGGTGCGAATCTTTTTTGTGCCTCGGTGGTGTATACCCACGAGAAGACCAGCCGCATCCGCTTCCTGGAAGCGTGCCTGCTGCGCGAGCTCGTGGCGCGCGACGGACTCACCGGCATACAGAATCGGCGCATGTTCGACCAGCACATCCAGCGGGTGTGGCAGCAGGGCGTGCGCGAAGAGGAGCGCGTCGCGGTGCTTCTGGCGGACATCGACTGCTTCAAGGACTACAACGATCGCTACGGACACCAGGCGGGCGATGAGTGCCTGCGCGCTGTGGCGGTATCATTGAGCCAATGCGCGCGCCGGCCGCTCGACTTCGTGGCGCGCTACGGCGGAGAGGAGTTTGCGATCGTGCTCTACGAGGCGAGCCGCGAATACGTCTCCGAGGTGTTGACGCGCATTCAGCGCTCCATCGCAGAGCTGAATATTCCTCACGACGCCTCGCGCGTGGCCGGCCGACTGACGGTCAGCATCGGCGCCGCCTTCGTCATGCCGACGGTGAACCGCACGCTCGAGGGATTGATTCAGCTTGCGGACGAGGCTCTCTACAGCGCCAAGGAGCAGGGCCGCAACCGAGTGATCGTCATGGAGGCCGAGTATCACACCATGACCACCGGCCGGTTTGAAAAGCGCCGCAGTCAGGCCGCGCAGCGTTGATGTCTCGCTGATCGAATCGAGTCTGGGACGGGAAGGTGTTCAACGATATCGAAGCGAAATACAGATGTCGGCTCGCACGTTCTACAAACAACGCGATCTGTTCGGCGCCCTAAGTTCTTTCATTGAGCACATCCTTGTCAGCGTTAGAATGCAGGGGTTTAGTAAAACAAGTTGAAAGACTGATTGAGAGGCAGCGTGCTAACGGAAAGCCAGCTTTACATTGCCCTATGGCTGTTGGGATTAATTGCGCTGCTTACGGGACTTTCTTCATTTGGCCTGGCGCGTCGACACACCGCTAACCTTGAGCCTTCGAGGGTGTCTTCTCTATGATCATCGTCCAGCTATCGCCCCAAAGGTGTTGTGTTGATTCGCCGCGCCAAAGTCAGCTTTACAGTATTCGGGATGACTTTCCTCATCTGCACGTTAATATATTTCCTGCATTTCTGCACAATCAGGTGACTTCCAACAGGCCTGCTGAGCCGCGCTCGTCGATCGTCGGAGGGAGACGATGAATCCAATCAGCTTCGTTGGGCCATCGCAGCCACGTGCCGCTCAACCTTAGCGCTAAGTGGCACTCGGTGCGCCACGGCTCAGCGATTTCTGATGCCGGTTTTATTGCGTTTGCGGGACTATGTACTGGGCTCGGTTATGGCCTCCATGCTCGGGGCATCGCTACCGCGTTTCTATTTGGAGCCTTCGCCGGGTACTTGGTCATTTTTCACGACGAGGATGCTCCGTGGCATCGATCTGCATTACGGTGTGTTGTTGGCGCTCTCTTCGGATTGGGCATATCAGCTGTCAACCGCGCTCCGCCCATGTGGTGGCTTTGTGCAATTGTCATAGGGGTGCCGCTGGGATTTTTCGGATCACGTTGGGCAAAATTTGTTTAATGATAGGTCTCAAGTGATATCGCGCGTCCTGCTCTTCCTGTTTTTGTCCCTGAATATTTGGACACCGATCAGTGGCCGGAGCAGATCAGACGAGACGTGACATCGCATGGTGCGGCGAAAATAGCCGATGGTCGCGTTCTAGTAGACCTTACGGTTGGTAGGTGCGACGGCCTATTTGCTACTAAAGGGCGTAATCACTCCTGATGGACGATCACATGGGTCGATTGCCACCCTAAAACATTGTGAGTACTTATCGAGCGGCACCTAGGGAATCGACCTAGCTCGCGGTGGATAACGCAGTATTGGGGAATGGCATGAAAAACTTCGGCCGATTGTTACCCTTTATAGTCTCGGTAACGACGTTTGCATCGGCCTCTGTCGCTGACGTTCAGGACGTTCCGTCATCTCTCCGACGAAGCGTAAGCTGCATGTTGGAAGTGCTACGAAACACGCCTCGCGTAGATCAGGTGGACAGCGGCGTCATGGTTTACCTTGGATCGTCACTCCCGTTTGTTGGATACGCTTATACGGAACGGGACGGCCGCGTCGGGGTGGTGAAGTTTGTTGCGCTCAATGTGAATGCGCGACTTCCTGAACAAAAAGACGAAATTTCAAAAGGGTCGGTCGTCAATTGGGTGGCGAGTCTCGGTGGGCTGTCGACTCCGGGCGTTCCACCACCGACATTGGGAACGGGCTTGATTGTGAAGGAATGGAAGTTAAAGTGTGGAGTCACAGCGTCGGCGCTCTTCAATTGAATGATGTAATGCGCCAGTTGACTGACTTGTGAGTCTAGCTTGCGCTCGAGCCGGCACGCGGTGAGGTCTTTTGTTAATCGTCGGAGGGATTCGATGAGTCCAATTAAGAAGTCGAACTTGAGTCAATCGTTTCGCTCAACTTCGACGTTGACGACGGTGAAAGCCTTGTTTTTCAACACCGTGCTTGTGCTTGCTGGAATCGCGGCGGTGCTTTTGACACACAAAATCGCCCAGCAAACGTACTTCCTTTTTTTTGAAGTGCAAAACCTAGAAATGCAGAAGCGCATCGAGTACCAGCGCGTAGTGTGGATATGGCAAATGTCCGCTTTCTTGCCTGCGTTAGCAGTGGGGCTGCTTGCTAAAAGAAAGCCAATACTCCTGACTGCGCTTCTATATTTTTCTTGCTGCGTCTATTTTTCGCTCGATGGACACGGAAAGTTCGCGTTCGAGGAGTCGTGGGCATCTTATGTAATTTTTGGGGACGTTCGCCATATCTTTCATCCACCCATCAGCCACGGCAAAATTATTCTTCAATGTCTTCGCGAGGTTGGAACGGTCCTCGCAATAGCGGTTGCCTTGGCTTTACCAGGGGTTTGGATTCATCGTCGATTGCGGTCGGCACAGCCATCTGCCGCGCAACTTGAACTTTAAGCATCATCCATGAAAGCTCGCGCCAATTCATTACCGAAGCGACTACATTATCTTGAGGAAGGCGACGGGCTTCGTCGAGCCGCTTTTCTCAGCCGTATGCTCTTTGTTGTTGGCATGCTGCTCTCCGTAGGCGCTGGACTTGCGATCGCATTTCAACTTCATCCCGCAATAGTGGGATTGGCGGGGCTCGCTGTGGGCTACATCATTGCTGAATGCAACGCGTTACGATCTCGAATCGCGCAATGGCCGAATTTCCGGAATTATATCGACTGGCAGCGTGTTCGAGAGGATCTCAATCGTGATGTGTAACTTGCAAGTGACTTGTCGATTGCGTTTTGTCCGGCTGCATCTCGTCTCTAGGTGATTGGCGTACCTAATACTGTTGGAACGGACACTCGGCAGCGCCTTCATTGTTCGTCGCAGGGAACGCAGGATGTAGGTAAATGAGCTTCGTTGGGCTTGAGGGCCGCGCGCTGCGCCACTTTGCTCTCATTGAGCGCGCGGCCTATTTGCTGGGTTGCGACGACTCCTACACCAAATTAAGACAGCTGGCGCGATAATGTCAAAAACAAGTCGGAACAAGTCCATCCATCAATGGAGCGGACAGAGGAAGGAGGCTTGGTCAGCGTCGCCGGTCGGCCGATCAACTCCATTGTTCGATCGCCATCACCCGTGAAATCGTACCTACTCACCATCGCCTTTGTAGCCATTGCGAGTAAACTCGCTCTGGCCGTGCCGCAGGCCGACACCGAGGATTGCGGATGGCTAGTTGCAAGTGGCCAGGGGTTGGTCGCTTAGCCGGACGCATTGCTCAAGCCAAGCGACCCCGCGCCTTTGGCTAAGCCGCGCTCCACAGCGAAAGCGGCTTACTGTGAACGCGATACCATGATGAGTTATGTTGGAGACGAGCGATTACTTAAGCTCGGTTTACCGCTGGTGATCAGATCGCATGGCCGCGAGGGCGTGCTGGAGTTAAATCCGACGGTTCTCTTCAACTACCACCGCGTGGGTGATCAATATCAGACCGGCAAGAGCGAAAAATGACATCTCTCGGCTCAGACTTTAGGCCGGCGGTCCACTAACTCAATGGATTCCAATCCTCGGGCAGTAGTCGGCAATTTTATTTGGCCGTTTATCGTTGGCGGTTTCAAGGGATTTAGGTACGCGGCATCAAAAAAATATCGGCAACGAGTGAGAGCGTATTGGTGCGACCATCCTGGCGCTCGATCACGCGGTATTCGCAAGATGATCGTAGGCGCCGCACTCGACTTGTCCGTAGTTGCGCTGATTGTATCCAGCTTTTCCCAGAGGTAGTTGACTGACAATTGCTTAAGTGAGAGACGGTCTGTCCGGTGGGCTACCGTCAGTTGATCGTTAGCAGCTTTCAGGGCCGCATCATGGCAGTTTGCACAGTCACTTATTCGGCGGACGTTGCACGACGAGCATACCGCACATTTTTTTGGCGAAGGTTCGCGACGCTTGCTGGCATGCTCTATCTTTTGGCGATGCCGATAAATCTGGCCGCGTTAATTCTTATCTACCTATGCATGGGAACGAACTGGATGTTTGGCGCTCTGGCCATTGTCTTGGTGGGTACTTTTTATCTCCAGATCCTCGTATATTTCGCGGCGCCCAAGGCTATGGCACGTCGTGCGCTCAACTTTGGTACCGCTGAGATTGAAACGTCCGACGCGGGATTTCGCGCATCGATCGGCAAGAACGTAACTTTCTTGGAATGGACTAGATTCAAGCACATTTGGATGTACCCCGATTTTGTGATTTTGGTGCTCAACCCCCTTCTGCTGGCTGGATTTGCGTATGTTCCCGCCGCGGGAATGAGCACTGAAGTGCGAAAGGATTTCGAGGATGCAGGCCAACGAATCAACGCCGCGTAACTGCCTCGTGGGCCCGGTAGCTCTGCGCGGTTGTCTTGGCTACCTGCTTGGGCAATTTTGGATCACGTCGGTGGGATGTATCCGAGTTGTCGGCGCGGTAGATTTGTGTTTTACCCCGGTGATCGGGCGCAGGAATCGCTCACAATGAAGACGATTCAGATCGTATTTGCGACTTTTGTGCTGCTTGTGGGGGTGGCTTGCAGAGCCGACACACCGAAGTTTACAGCACGCGTAAATGATTATGCCCAGGTGCTGCAGCCCGATGTCAAAAAGCAACTGGAGTCCAGTCTCGCGCGATATGAAAAGGAAACGACTCATCAGATCGTGATACTCACCGTGCCGTCACTGAAGGGCGAGCCGATCGAGGCGTACTCACTACGGGTATTGAATGCCTGGGGTCTCGGCCGTAGGGGTATAGATAATGGTGTGCTTGTGACACTCGCTCCAAGCGACCGTAGGGCGCGAATCGAACTTGGGGTGGGATGAATCGGTACGTCTCGAATTCGGATGCGGCTTTAATTATGGATCAGGTGATGGTTCCCGCATTCCGCGAACATCGCTACGACGTCGGCTTGGAGCGAGGCATTGAGCGCCTGTTCCAGGTGTGTCGCGCTTATAAAGTGCCCCATTAGCAGTATGAATTCTGTGCCAACATTCGGCCTAACATTCCAAATCAACTTTGAACCGCCGGTCTAGCAATCGCGAAAATTGTGGGCGGGTCGGACCGGCGCTTCGAACCTCCGTCGCTACGCGCAAGGGGCGGCGATATTGCAAAATAGCAAGTCCTAGACCCCGTAGAATGGGTCGCGCCGCAATTTATCTACTAGGTACCACGTAGCTCGCAATGTTATCGCCACGCACTCTTATGGATCTTGCCTTGAAGGCTTCCGTGGTGCCGGTCCTCCGCGAAAACGGCTTTACGGGCTCGTATCCGCACTTCCGGCGGACGCATGCGACGCACGTAGATTTACTAACGTTCCAATTCGACGTAAACGGCGGTGGGTTCTTAATGGAGATATCCCGGTGCAGTATTGGCGGGATTACGACGAAGTTGGGAAAGCACATTCCGGCATCTGAAGTCAGAATTTGGGACATTCATTCCGACGAGCGATTCCGCATTAAGCCTGGCGATGGATCCGGCACCGACAGTTGGTTCCGATACGACAATGGCGAATACAACACCGCCGCCCGCGAGGTCCTTGCAAAATTACCGGCCGCCCAGGATTATTGGTCGAAGCGTATCTAACGGCCCCTTCGAACCATGTGAATGGACCGATTTAAACAGGGAGGTGAGCTATGTCGATCATCGTCACGGCGGCAAACGGCGTCAAGGTGTGCGTCTCGGCCTTGAAGCGAAAAGACGCGATTTCGATACCTCGCGATCCTCGGCAATCGGCCGGCGAACTTCATCGCTAGGCATTCAAACCTCATGGCCAAGGTCTCACTTCGAACGGCGTCGGTTTACTGCCTCGTCGTCTGCGCGGCGATATGGGTATTTTTTCTGTTGATTCGCGTTTCCTCGTTCGACATCAGAGTCATCCCGGGCATCGGCCCGATCATGCTCGCGGCGCTCGTAAGCGTGATTCTTGCGCCCATTGTCGCGACGGGCATCGCGGTTATCGCGCTGGTTCGACGGCCTCGGGCGCCCATCAATTGGTTGATTCTTGCGTGCGCTCTGGCCGCTCTTTTTGGCGAAGGCGCTCTATTCACCGTCAACGCCTGGTTGTGATGACAAGCGCTCGTGCCGTAAGCGGTTACTGCCGCTGCGGGTGATGGATAAAAAGGAGAAGGCAATATGCGAAGTTCGGGCCCAGGCGTTGTTTTGTTATTTATTCTAACAGCATCCATCAGCTCGCCCGGTGTTGCGCAGAGGTCGGCCGAATGAAGCGTCGAATCACCGCCGTGATCACGATGTTTTGCATGCTGATGGGCTTGGCCTCGGGTGCCGATCTCACCGCTGAACAAAACGCAGCATCAAAACACATGATTGAATTGGAGCGCGGCTGGGTAGAGCAGGGCTGCGGCGGCAAATGGGTGATTTCCGAGATGCTCGCAAGCGACTTCTGGGGCACCGCGCCCAAGGGTACCCGCTACGGCAAGCCCTCGGGTGAACCGACATACGACCCCAAGACTCAGTGGGCGACCGATTGTCGCCTGGACGACACGGAAGTGCGGTTTTTCGGTGCGGATGTTGCGGTCATGTATGGCGCCGAATCGAAGACCGTGGCGCTCCCGGACTCCAAGCATGAACGGCGCTGCCTGGTGTGGACCGATACCTGGATTAAGCGCAACGGAAAATGGCAGGTCATTGCCGTGCAGGACAACCGCGTGGATTGTCCCGCGAAATGACGCCGTTGGATGCGAGTATCGCGCCGAGTCTCATGCCCCGGCGGTTAGGAAAAAGAGCTAGGCCTCGCCGCGGTATATCCCGACCCGCGCTGCCTCGCCCTGCCGGCGGCTGCCGCGGAACATGCCTTCCGAGTTGAACTCCATTTCGATGTTGCCGCGCGCATCGATGGCGATCACGCCGCCCTCGCCATGCCGCGGCGGCAGCTCCTGCTGCACCACTTCGTGCACTGCGGTCTTTAGGGAGCGGGCGGCGTAGCGCATGCGCGCGCAGATGTCGTGCGCCACGGCGGAGCGGATGAACACCTCGCCGTGTCCGGTGGCCGAGACCGCGCAGGCGCGATCGTCCGCGTAGGTGCCCGCGCCGATCAGCGGCGAGTCGCCGATGCGGCCATAGCGTTTGCCGGTCATGCCGCCGGTCGAGGTGGCGGCCGCGAGATGTCCCCGGGAATCGAGCGCCACTGCGCCCACGGTGCCGATGTGCGAAATGGTCAGGGGCGAGAGGCCCTTGTCGCCTTCGCGGATGCGCTCTAACTGTAGCCAGCGCTCCTCGGTGTAGAAGTAGCTTTGCGGCACCAGGGAGAAGCCGTGGCCGAGCGCGAATTCCTCTGCGCCGGCCCCTGCCAGCATCACGTGTTCGGATTGTTCCATCACGGCGCGCGCGAGCTCGATGGGATTTTTTATGTGCGTGACGCCCGATACGGCGCCCGCATCGAGGTTCCGGCCGTCCATGATGGAGGCGTCGAGTTCGTTCTTGCCGTCGTAGGTGAACACCGCGCCGCGGCCGGCGTTGTAGAGCGGGTTGTCCTCCAGTACCACCACCGCCCGCGTCACCGCCTCGACGCTGCTGCCGCCTCCTTCCAGCACCTGCGCGGCCGCATCGAGCGCGCTTTTCAAGCCCGCCTCGTAGCGGGCGCGCCGCTCATCGCTCATGTCCTGGCGCGGCAGGGTGCCGGCGCCGCCGTGAATCGCAATGCCCCACATACTCATAGTCCTTGTTGCGCCGGCACCGTCACTTCGAGGCCGTCGAGCTCATTGTTCAAGGTGATCTGGCAGCTTAAGCGGCTGTTGGCCTTCACGCCAAAGGCCGACTCGAGCATGCCTTCCTCCATTTCCTCGCGCGGATCGAGGCGCGCCAGCCACGCGTCCCCCACGTACACGTGACAGGTGGCGCACGCGCAGGCGCCGCCGCACAGGGCCACTATACCCTGCACCCGGTTGGCCACCGCCGCCTCCATCAGCGAAATACCGGCAGGCGCAGACAGCTCGCGCCGCGTGCCGTCGGGCTCGGTAAAGATGATGTTCGGCATCAGACCGCTTCTTTCAGGGCGACCTTGGCATCGGCGAGCTTGACGATATCCATGGGAGTGCGCTCGGTGATGAGCTTGCGCGCCGCCATGTAGTCCTTGGCGTGATTGACCGTCTCCACCGCCAGCAATTCGCGACCCTTGAGGTAGCAGATGCTGAAGCCGCCGGCGGCCGGATCGCCGCGCAGCACCTGGGTCTCGTGATCCTGCGACAGGCCGACGATCATGAGCTTATGGTGAAACTGATCGGACCAGAACCAGGGAACCTTGTCGTGGGCGTGCGGCCGCCCCAGCATGTTCAACACCGCCGCCTTGGCCTGTTCGAAGGCGTTGTCCACCGATTCCAATCGCACGCGCCGGCCGTAGTGCGGCGAGGGGTGGTTGGTGCAGTCGCCGGCCGCATAGATGGATTCGTCCGAAGTGCGGCAGAACTCGTCGACCACGATGCCGTTGTCGCAGTTGAGGCCCGCGCTCTGCGCAAGCTCAATGTTGGCCAGCGCGCCGACGCCCACCACCACGACATCGGCTGGATGACTTGAACCGTCCATGCAAACCACGCGCTCCACTCGGCCGTCGCCCTCCAGCCGGACCACACGCTGATCGCACAGCAGCTTGATGCCTTGCGAGAGATGCTCCTTCGCGAAGTACTGCGACACCACCGGCGCCACGACCCGGTTCATGACCCGGTCGGCCATCTCCAGAACCGTGACCTCGCAGCCGAGCTTGCGGGCCGTGGCCGCGGTCTCGAGACCGATATACCCACCGCCGATGACCAGCACCCGCGCGCCCGATTTGAGGGCGGCGCGCAGCGGCGGCACATCGGCCAATGCCCGCAAATAGTGCACGCCGGAGAGGTCGCTTCCCGGACAGGTGAGCCGACGGGATACGGCGCCCAAGCACAGCAGCAGTTTGTCGTAATTGAGGCTGGCGCCATTGTTGAGCTCCACCCGGTGTCCCGACGGGTCGAGCCGCACGGCGCGCTTGCCGAGCATGAGTTCCACCTTGTGTTCGTCGTAGAACGCGCGATGCCGGAAGGCCAGCCGGTCGGCATCGAGTTCGGCGGACAGGAACTTCTTCGAGAGCGGCGGTCGCTGGTAGGGCAGCTCCGGTTCATCGCATACCAGCACCAGGCGGCCTGCAAATCCCTCCTTGCGCAAGGTGTCGACTGCCTGGGCGCCGGCCTGGCCGCCGCCGACGATGACGATGCTTGAACTCATTGCGCCTCTGGTTCCCATGAAATCAGCGAACAGTCGGGGGCGCCTTTATAGCGCCTCGCCGCACGCACCGAAAGTGTACACGCGCGATGGGCCCATAAGCGCTAGTGCCTGACCCCGGTATTCGTACTATATTGGGCGGGCATCAAAGGCCCCTGTCTTAGGCGCGGAGCCCGGAATGAAACTGATCACCGCCATTATCAAACCCTTCAAGCTCGACGACGTGCGCGCGGCGCTCTCGGAGATCGGGGTTTCGGGCATGACGGTGACGGAGGTCAAGGGCTTCGGTCGCCAGCGGGGTCACACCGAGCTCTATCGCGGCGCCGAATACGTGGTGGACTTTGTGCCGAAGACCCGTATCGAAGTGGCGGTGAAGGCCGAACTGGTCGATCAGGTCATGGAGGCCATCGTCGGAGCTTCCAAGACCGGCAAGGTGGGCGACGGCAAGATATTCGTCACCGATATCTTGCGGGTGCTGCGCATCCGCACCGGTGAAACCGACAACGCCGCGCTCTGAAGTCTTACTCCTCGTCGGATTTCTTTTTGCGGCGGGATAAGAGCATCAGAAAGCCGATGCACACCCCGAAATTGAGCGCCCACCACCAATACTGACGGGCCTGGCTCTTTTCCCCTTCCGGTTTGGGAGTTCCCCCCACTTGGAGATTGCCACGCAAGATTTCGTGCACCGTGCCTTCGGTGATCTGGAACTCGAGCGCGGTGGAACCCGGCAAGGAAAGATCCTTGTCCGTAAGGGTGTAGCTGCCGTCTGCTTCGGCCACGGTGGAATGGGTCTCGCCGCGCAACGTCACCGCCACCGAGGCGTCCCGCACCGGCGCATTGTCGACGAGGCGGCTCACATGGATATGCATGCGCTCTGCCTCGACGATGCCGACGGCGAGGAGGTCCTGCGATTTGGCCTCGACGCGCGCGCCCGTCTCGGCCGCGCAGGGCACCGCCAGGGCGAGCGCCAGGACGGCAAGGCCGACGCGGGCGCTAAAGGGCCCCAAGAAATGCGCCCCAAATGCCCAACAGCGTTCCTGCGATGCTCGAGATCACGCCCAGCACCGGGAAGAAGGCCTTGCGCGCCAGAAAATACAGCGAGCAGAGCACCAGCCCCAATTCCAGCAGGCCTTCGCCGATGTCGAAGCGCAGCGCGCGCCGCTCTTCGAGTTCGGTCTCCTTGTCCTTGCTTTCGGCATCGTCCTTGAGCTTGGCCGCATCGGACACATACTTCTGCTTGGCATCCTCGAGCTTCTTGACCGCGGCGTCGGTCTTTTCGGATGAGGTGCCCAGCGATTGCAGCATGCTCTGCCCGACCTCGGCCGTGTACTCGCGGATTTTCTTCGCCTGGTAGTAGCTCCAAAGATCGTTCGACTCGGTGCGATGGATCACCGCATCGGTATGGGCGCGGTGCGAGGCGATGGTGACCACCGACAGGAGAATGCCGACCACTCCCACCAAGATGCCGACTCTTCGCGTGATGGGGTCGCCTACGTGTTCCGGTTTGACTTCGAGTTCCGTCATGAGTCTTGGATATGCCTTTCAGTTTAGAAAAACCAATGCCGTTAGGCCCGGTCGCAAGGGGCCTTGAGCAGCGTGTGTTCGACATAGTGCAGGGTGATGTTCGTGGCAAGCACGGCGCCCGCCACCATGCAGGCTAGCAAAGGCCGGTCGACGCCGGCCACCACGCCCGTCGCGGACATGCACCAGAGGGTCGCGGCGGTATTGAGACCCTGGATATTGGCTCCGCGATGCAATATGACCCCGGCGCAGACGAATCCGGAGCCGGTGACCACCTGGGTGGCGATCACGGCCATGTTGTTGCCCCCCAAGGTGATGCCGGCGACCACGAAGGCAGCGGAGCCCAGGGCCACGAGCGCATTGGTATGGATGCCGGCGGCATGACCTCGCAGGCGCCGCTCGAGTCCGACGATGCCGCCCAAGAACAAGGACAGCAGTACTTCCAGTGCTTCCCTAACCGAGGGATCCGTTGCAAGCTGCATGTTTTTGCCAACCGTAATTTTTTGATATGCGGCCACTAAGAAAGCTGACGCGCGAAATCTTAGCGCAAAACACCGGACGCGACTTCGACCGCCTCACCTTAAAGTGCGCCGCCATGCGTGAGGATGCGTTCGCCTTTTTCCGCGGCACCAATGCTTTGTTCTTGAGGATGCTGCCGCGGCAGGATCCCCTGTTCCGCGCGCCGGCCATCCTCACCTGCGGCGATCTGCATCTCGAGAATCTGGGCGCTTTCAAGGGCGACAACCGTCTGGTGTATTTCGATCTGAACGATTTCGACGAGGCGTGCCTTGCGCCCTTCACCTTGGAGCTGGTGCGCTTCGTCGCCAGCATCCACATGGCCGCCCCCGGACTTAAGATCAAATCCGCAGCGGCGCGGCGCTTGGGCAAGGAGTTTCTCGCCGCCTATGCCGCGGCCATCCTCGACGGCAAACCGCGCTGGATCGAGCGCTCCATTGCCACCGGCGTATTCCGCACGCTCCTGCGCCGTACCATGCAGCGAACCCGAGTGGAACTCCTGGACCGGCTCACGCGCCGCAAGGCCGACACGCGGCGTCTTCGCACCGGGGTTCGCGCACTCCCCATCGCCGAGGTCGAACGCTCGAAACTCAAGCGATTCCTCTCGCGGGCTTGCGAGCCCGGCCTCGGCCGGCGCTTCTTCAAGCTCCTGGACGCGGCGCGCCGCGTCGCCGGCAACGGCAGCTTGGGGCTGCCGCGCTGGGTGCTCCTGGTGCGCGGTCACGGCTCGCCGAACGCGAACTTCGTGCTCGACTTGAAGTACGCCGCGCCCTCGGCGCCGGCCGAGTGGCTGAAAATTCCACAGCCGGATTTCGGCTGCGAGGGAGAGCGGGTGGTGGCCATCCAGCGGGTCATGCAGGCCATTCCGCCGGCCCTGCTGCAACCGGTGCATTTCGAGAACCGCTCCTTCGTGCTGAAGGAGCTGCAGCCCATGGTCGACCGGCTGGCCCTTGCACAGTGGCAGGACAGACCCAAGCGCATCACCCAGGCGATCGTCGGCATGGCGCGCGTGGCGGCCTGGGCGCATCTTCGCGGCTGCGGTCACTACGGGGCGAGCGCGGCCGAGTCCTTGCAGGCCTATGCCGCCACGCGCCGCTGGCAGGCGGCGGTGGAGCGTCTCGCGCAGAAGGCGGCGAAGCGCACTCTCGCGGCCTGGCGCGCATACGCCGAAGACTTCGATGCGGGGGCCGTGACGGAGGCGCTGAAAGCCGCCGCAGGCAAGGGCGGGGGATCGTCCGCGCTTTATTTCAAGGCGCCGTGATCGGCGCGTGGTTGGGCTCATCCTCGATGCGCGCGAGCCATTCGCGGATGTTCGGGTAGGGCTTCAAATCGAATCCGCCCTCTTCGGCCACGTGGGTGTAACCGTAGAGCGCGATGTCGGCGAGGCTGTAGCGCTCGCCGACGAGGTAAGTCTTTCCGGCGAGGCCGCGTTCCAATACTTCGAGCGCCTGGATGCCGAGCGCGCGCTTCTCCTTGAGCCGCTCGCCCAGCTCGTGTTCGCTCCTGCCCTGGCAGTGCAGCCAGAAACGCACCGTGGCGACGTTGGGCTCGAGGTTGTACTGCTCAAAACTTAACCACTGCTGAACCCGGCCCAAGAGCCACCGGTCCTCGGGAAGCAGGCGCGAGCCGTGCGCCAGAAAACCGATGATGGCGTGGCTTTCCGAGAGGCAGCCCCGACCCGGCACCTCCAGAAGCGGAATCCTGCCGTTGGGATTCTTGGCGAGGAACTCGGGCGTTCTGGTGGCGCCTTTGAGGATGTCCATTTCCACCAAGCGGTAGGGGATGTTCAGCTGCTTGGCGGTGAGCCGGACCTTGTAGCCGTTGCCGGAGGGCAGGTAGTCGTACAGGGTGTAGAGGGCGCTCATTTGATCGCGTGCAGCTTGAGATTGCTGCGCGAAATGCCAAGGACGCCGCTTCGCACCACCTCGACGATTTCGCCGAAGGCGCCGACGTTCGCTATGAATTCGCCGATCTCGGTCTCGGTGCTGGTCAGCTCCACGATGAAACTGGAGGGATTGGGCGCAAGCAGCTTGCCGCCCGCGCGGCGAATCAGTGCGTTGACGGCATCAATATGTTCATTCGGGATCTGCAGCTTCAGCAGCAGCAGTTCGCGCGCCAGATGATCGCCGCTGGTCATGTCGTCGACCGCCACCACGTCCACCAGCTTCAAGAGCTGTGCATTGATCTGCGCGATGACCGCATCGGAGCCGATGGTCACCAGGGTGAGCCGCGACACCGTCGGATCGTCGGTCGGGGCGACCGAGAGCGATTCGATGTTGTAGCCGCGGCTGGAAATGAGGCCCGCAACGCGCGTCAGCGCGCCGGCCTCGTTCTGCATCAATATGGCAATGAGATGGCGCATGGAGCCGGGCAGCATAAAGGAGGGCGGTACTTTAGCGCCAGATCGATAACTGCTAGTCTTTCCCCGTGAAAGACCGGCATGACATGCTGAACCGCTCCGCACACCCGCTCGCCGGCGCCACCATGACCGGTGCCGATATTGTGGTGCAGGTGCTGTCAGACGAGGGCGTGGACACCATCTTCGGCTACAGCGGCGGCGCGATCCTGCCCATCTATGACTCGTTGTTCCGCTTCAACCAGGAACACCAATCGGCCATGCCCCTGGTGGTGCCGGCCAACGAGCAGGGCGCCGCCTTCATGGCGGCAGGCTATGCGCGCGCCAGCGGCCGGGTCGGCGTCGCCATGGTGACCTCGGGACCGGGCGCCACCAACACCGTGACCCCGGTGCGCGATTGCATGGCCGATTCGATCCCGATCGTGGTGATCTGCGGCCAGGTGCCGACCACCTCCATCGGCACGGACGCCTTCCAGGAGGCGCCGGTGCCCTCCATCATGGGAGCGGTCGCCAAACACGTTTTCCTCATCACCGATCCCTTGAAACTCGAGGCTACGGTGCGTACCGCGTTCGAAATCGCACGGACCGGGCGCCCGGGTCCAGTGGTGTTGGACGTGCCCAAGGACGTGCAGAACTGGAAGGGCGTATTCCACGGCTCCGGCCGCCTGCCGGTTCCCGGTTATCGCCAGCGCATGAACCGCCTCGAGGCGAGCAAACTCCCGGAAGCCGCCTGCGCGGATTTCTTCAAGGCGCTCACGGAAGCGCAGCGGCCGCTGATCTATGGCGGCGGCGGCCTCATCAACGGCAGCGCCGCGTTTGCCTTGCGGGAATTCTCCAAGGAACTCGGCATCCCGGTGGTCACCACGCTCATGGGCATCGGCGCGGTGGATACGAAGGATGCGCTCGCCATGCACATGCTCGGCATGCACGGCACCGCCTACGCCAACTACGCGGTCGAGGACTGCGACTGCCTCATTGCGCTCGGCGCACGCTTCGACGATCGGGTGGCCGGCAATCCGAAAAAGTTCGCGCCGCGCGCCAAGTTCATCGCGCACTTCGACATCGATGCCTCCGAAATCGACAAAGTGAAGCACGCGGATTTGAGCCACGTGGGACTTCTGCCCGCAGCGCTCCTGACGTTGCTCGATTACGCCAGGCGTATCGGCTTCAAGCGCGACTACGCACCGTGGCGCGAGCATTGCGCCGCGCTGCGCGCCGCTCACCCCATGAACTACGACCGCGCGAGCGAACTCATTCAGCCTTATTACGTGCTCGAGCAAATCAACCGCATCACCCGGGGCGAGGCCATCATCACCACGGGCGTCGGTCAGCACCAGATGTGGGCGGCACAGTACTTCGACTTCCGCTCGCCGCGCCTGTGGCTCACCTCGGGCAGCATGGGCACCATGGGCTTCGGGCTGCCGGCCGCGATCGGCGCGCAGTTCGCGCAGCGCGACCGGCTCGTCATCGACGTCGACGGCGATTCCAGCATCCGCATGAACTTGGGCGAACTCGAGACCGTGACCACTTATGATCTGCCGGTGAAGGTCATGGTGCTCAACAACTTCGGCGACGGCATGGTCAAGCAGTGGCAGAAGCTGTTCCACAAGGGGCGCCTGTCGGCCAGCGACAAAAGCCTGCACACCAAGGACTTCGTCAAGGCGGCGCAGGCCGACGGCTTCAAGTTCGCGGTGCGCCTCGACAAGAAGGCCGACGTGCCGCGCGTCATCGAGGAATTCATCCGCTTCAAGGGCCCGGCGTTCCTCGAAGTCATCATCGACAAGGATGCGGGGGTGTATCCGATGGTGGGCCCGGGACAGGGCTACGATGAGATGATCACCGGCGAACACATCGTTTCGCGCACCCGTGTGAACATCAAGGCGCCGGGCGCCTCGGAGATGTTCTAACTACCAGACGCCGCTGTTCGGCATGCTGGTCCACGGTTCCTTGGGCGCAAGCGCCGCGCCTTTCTGCAACAGCTCGATCGATACGTTGTCGGGTGAGCGCACGAACGCCATGCGCCCATCGCGCGGCGGCCGGTTGATGGTGACGCCGTGGTCGGCGAGCCGCTGGCATGCAACATAGATGTCATCGACGGCATAGGCGAGATGCCCGAAATTGCGCCCGCCGTCGTATTTTTGCGGATCCCAGTTGTGGGTGAGTTCGACCTGCGCTTCCTCATCGCCCGGAGCGGCCAAAAAAACCAGCGTGTAGCGACCTTGCGGATAGTCTTTCCGCGATAATTCGATCAAGCCCAACGCATCGCGATAGAAGCGCAGCGACTGCTCGATGTCGGTGACCCGAACCATGGTATGCAGATACTTCATCGTTCCCGTCCTCGTTTGGGCATCAATTTGGAGAAAGCCGTGCACAAAAGCAAACTCGCTGGATTCATCATCGATTGTCAGACCGAAGATTTGAACGGTGCCGCGGATTTCTGGGGCCAGGCGCTGGGGATGGCGGTGCGGGCGCTCTCGCCGGACGAGGCGGATCTTTACAAGCGTCTGGTCGACGACCATTCCGGACTCAACATCGAAGTCCAGACCGTGAAGCACGAGAGCCGCGTGCACCTCGACATCGAGAGCGACAACATCGAAGCCGAGGTGAGGCGCCTGGAGGCTCTCGGCGCGAAACGCCTCAAGAACGTCAAGAGCTGGGTGGTGATGGAGGCGCCCACCGGACAAAGGTTCTGCGTGGTGCGGGCCAGCTCGCCCAATTTCAACGAGATAGCAACCGAGTGGCCGTGAGTGCGAACGGCCGGCATCTGGCGCACTTGAACGTCGCGCGCATGAGGGCGCCGATGGACTCTTACGAAATGGCCGGATTCCGGGCCGAACTCGACGCCATCAACGCCCTCGCGGATCGTGCCCCGGGATTCATCTGGCGGATGGTGGATGAGGACCCCAACGACCCGGGGCTCCTGTCCTTGGGCCCCCTGATGCTGGTGAACATGTCCCTGTGGCGGGATGCCGGGGCGCTTGCCGATTATGTTTACCGCTCGGACCACGCCCGGGTGTTTAAACGCCGGGGCGAGTGGTTCCTGCCGGGAGAGGGTGCGACCAGCGTGCTCTGGTGGGTCGAATCAGGCCGCATTCCGACCCTGACCGAGGCGGTGGAACGCCTGCGCCTGTTACGCGAGGTGGGAGCGAGCCCGGATGCCTTCGGCTTTCGCAAGCTCTATGGCGCCGACGCAACAACGGGGACTGTATAAGTGATAGGTGTCACAGTCTGGCGACACATTTGACATACTGCAGCAATATTGGTTTTTTGTGCTCTAACTCTTGGATTTTAATGCGGTATCTGATACGATCGGCCTCAGTAAGCAGTTAGTGAATTTTTTCGGTGTTTGTTGTTTACAACACTGGACGAGACTAACAAGGTCGAGCGTTTTTAGGCACTTTTGTGCGGCGTATCTTCCAGCTATGGACGTGCGGGGTTTTTCCTTCAGCACCTGTTCCACTACAGTTCCCCGGCTAGCCCGGGGATTTCTTTTTTTAAAGCCCCAAAATCCCGTAACCTCACGCTCCCGCAAACGATTTAGGAGCCATCCCCTTGAGTCTCACCGATGGATTCACCGGTTCCGTGGGCAACACCCCGCTGATCCGCCTCAAGGCTTTGAGCCAGGAAACCGGCTGCGAGATCCTGGGTAAAGCCGAATTCATGAATCCCGGGGGCTCGGTCAAGGACCGGGCCGCCAAATGGATCGTGCTCGACGCTGAGCGGCGCGGCCTCTTGAAGCCGGGCGGCACGGTGGTGGAGGGTACGGCGGGCAATACCGGCATTGGGCTCGCCCATGTTTGCAATGCGCGCGGCTACAAGTGCGTCATCGTGATGCCGGACAACCAGGCTGCCGAGAAGTACCAGATCATCGAAGCTTTGGGGGCGGAGCTTCGCAAGGTCCCGCCGGTGCCCTACAGCAACCCCAACCAGTACCAAAAGGTGGCGGGGCGCCTGGCCGACGAACTCCCCAATGCCGTCTGGGCCAACCAGTTCGACAACACCGCCAATCGCGACGCGCACTTCGAGTCGACCGGACCTGAGATCTGGGCGGACACCCAGGGCAAGATCGACGCCTTTTGCGCCGCCACCGGCACGGGCGGAACGCTTGCGGGTACGGCACGGTTTTTGAAGTCGAAGAATCCCAAGGTGAAGATCGTGCTGGTCGACCCCCCGGGCAGCGCCCTCTATCACTACGTGAAGGACAAGGAGCTCAAGACCGACGGCGGCTCCTCGATCACCGAGGGCATCGGCACCGGCCGCGTCACCGCGAACCTCGAAGGGACGCCCATCGACGATGCGCTGCGCATTTCCGACGCCGAGACCATGCGCTATGTGTACCGGCTGATGCGCGAAGAAGGACTGCTCCTCGGCAGCACCGCGGGCATCAACGTCGCTGCGGCCATGGCCATTGCCAAGCAGATGGGTCCCGGTCACACCATCGTCACGGTGCTTTGCGACGGCGGGGCCAAGTACCAGTCGCGTCTCTTCAACCTGCAATGGGTGAAGGACAAGGGGTTCGAGCAGGCAATCGGAGCTTAGCCGGCTCCTCTGATAACAAGGCATCGTCGCGGCCGCCGGGCGCAATCTGTGCGTCCGGCAGGGCTGCCCTTATACGGGCGCGTGGGGCGAAACGGGCGGCGCGAGCGCGTGCCGCCGTTCAAGATGCGCTCGGCCCCATTGGCGCACCGCCTCGATCAACGGGCGTACCGATTCGCCGTAGGCAGAAATGCGGTATTCGACCCGCGGCGGCACCTCCGCATATTCGAGCCGCGATACCAGTCCCTCGCGTTCGAGTTCGCGCAATGTCTGCGTCAGCACCTTGTGAGAGATGTCGGGCATCAGGCGCTGCAATTCGTTGAAGCGGCGCGCCGCGGAGTCCAGCCAGTAAAGACAGATCAAGTTCCATTTGCCGCCGATCGCAGTCAGCGCGGCGGTCATGGGGCAACCGGGGGCAGGCTGCGCATCGCTGGTCAGAGGTTCGCGGTTTTCCATGGCAGGTTACCGAAAGGTGCGTTCTTGCGAATTTTATGGTGAGCGCGCCACCATGTCACTGCAAGGAGAATCTTCCAAGATGATCATTGAAATGCGCACCTACAAGTTGAAAGCCGGCATGCGCGAGAATTCCTGGAAATTTTCCGCAGCCGCTCCATCCCCGAGCATGAGCGGCTGGGCATGAAAATACTGGGGCCGTTCCTGTCGGTGGATAATCCCGACACCTTCTTTTTCATGCGCGGCTTCCCCACGCGCGAATCCCGCGATCCTTTCAAGGCCTCGTTCTACGAAGGGGCGCTCTGGAAGCAGGAACTCGAACAGACGCTCATGCCGATGGTCGAGCATTTCGATGTGGTACTCGTCGATGATCCGGAACAACTGGTCCACTGGTGAATCTATGCGCTCAAGCTATCTTTTGATTTTGCTCAGCACGAGCTCCCTTGCCGGCGCGGCCACCGCGCCTCCCCGGGATGGCTCGCACGATTTCGACTTTGAGATCGGCCACTGGAAGACGCACTTGAAGCGACTCGAGCATCCGCTCACAGGTTCGCAGAGCTGGGTGAGCTATGAGGGGACCACCGAGGTGCGCAAGATCTGGAACGGGCGTGCGAACCTCGTGGAACTCGAGGTGGACGGATCGAAGGGCCACATCGAGGCCTTGTCCTTGAGGCTCTACAATCCCGATTCGCACCAGTGGAGCCTCAACTTCTCCAACAGCGCGGGCGGTTCCATGGGCACGCCCAACATCGGCGAGTTCAAAAACGGCATCGCCGAGTTCTACGATCAGGAGACCTTTGCAGGCCGTGCCATCCTGGTGCGCTTCGTGATTTCCGACATCAAGCCCGATTCCTGTCACTTCGAGCAGGCGTTCTCGGCCGACGGCGGCAAGAGCTGGGAGATCAACTGGGTCGCGGACGACACGCGCACCGGCTGAGCGTCGCTTGTCTGTCATGTTTTCCAAGTATACAGTGTATACATGGAGACTGCGGATGAGATCCTGAAAGTCGCCAGCGCCGCCTTCGACAAGCGCGGCCTGCCGGGATTGTCGTTGCGGGCGATTGCCAAGACGGTGGGCATCACGCCCATGGCGATCTACCGGCATTACGCCAGCAAGCAGGCCTTGATCGATGCTGTGGTGCTGGATGCCTTGCAGGAATGGGAGGACATCGTCGCGCGGGTGCCCCCCGCGGCGCCGCTCGAGTGGATCCGCAATCTCTCGGAGGCGCACGTCAACTTCGCCCTCGAGAAGCCCAGGCGCTACGAAGCTGCGTTTCTCCTGCATACCACCAAGGCGCGACGCTATCCCGACGACTTCGAGGCCGGGCGCTCGCCGGTGGGTGCTCTGCAGATGCGCCTCATCGGCGAGCTCATCGATCAGGGTGCCTTCAAAGCCACCACGCCGCTCGAGGCATTCGTCACCCTGGCCGCCCTCAGCCAGGGCCTCATCACCTTGCATCGCGCCGGCCGGACCGCCGGCGGCACTCGCGAGTTCAGGAAGTTCTACGCCAGCGCCATGCAGCGCTGCTTCAATTCGTTCACCAGGAAATCGCCATGATCGCGATCATCTCGACGCTACTCACCGCGGTATGTTTTTACTTTTCCATCGGCATCGGCGATGCCTGGTATCTCGCCTGGTTCGCGCCCTTGCCGGTGTTGATGCTCGCCTACGGAGGATCGAACCGCTGGGCGGTGTTCTTCGCCGCCTTTCTAGGCGCAGCGCTCGGGTCCTGCTGCCTGCTGCGCGCTTACGGCGGCGTGCTGCCGGCTTACGTGCTGGCGCTCGAAATCGGCGTGCCCGCGTTTCTTTTCGCCATCGCCGTATTAGTATCACGCGTTCTACATTTCAAGCGCGGACCGCTCAGCGCGGCGCTCGCGTTCGCAACGCTCTGGGCGGCCTTCGATTTCCTCATCTCCTTCGGCAAGGGCGGCGGCGCCATTGCCACCCCGGCGGCGGCCGAGATGGGCATGCCGGTGCTGGTGCAGTCCCTCTCGCTCTTCGGATTCCCCGCCGTCACCTTCCTCTTGGGTTTCGTGCCCGCCGGCATCGCGGCCGGAATCGCCAGCCGCCGCGCGGCGCCGGCCCTCGCCGCGGCCGGCCTTTTCGCTCTGAATCTCGGCTTCGGCGCATGGCACATGGCCGCCCCGCCCATGAACACGCTTCGCGTCGCGCTCGTGGACGGCAACCGCGCGGTGGGCTCGATCGGCAGCGACGATGAAGCCGCTGCCGAGAGTGCGCTCGAGGCCTATTTTTCCGCCATCGAGCCGCTCAAAGGCAAGGTCGATCTCATCGTCCTGCCCGAGAACATCGCCTACCTCGCGCCCGGCTGGCGCGCGCGCGTCGTGGAGCAACTTGCATCGGCTGCCACCACGCTGAACGCCACCCTCGTGGCCGGTTTCAACACCGACCTCGGTACCGGCCGCGGCAATGTTTCCATGGCATTCGTGCCCGGACAGGCGGAGCCCTTGATCTATCAGAAGCGCGCGCTGGTGCCGGTTCTCGAGACCCGTTACTTCCAGCGCGGCGCCGGTCCTAAGTCAACCCCGTCGGGGATCGGACTGGAGGTGTGCAAGGATATGGACTTCCAGGCCATGATTCGCAGCGACGCGGTGGCCACCACGCCCTCGCTGCTCGCGGTGCCTGCCTGGGACTTCAACCTGGATGACTGGAGCCACGCACGCGTGGCCGTCATGCGCAGCGTGGAAAACGGTGTGCCCATGGCGCGCAGCGCGCGCGACGGCCTTTTGACCTTGAACGATCGCTACGGGCGAGTGCTGCTCAAAACTCGCACGGTGGATGCCATCACGGTCGCGAGCGGCGAACTGCCGCTCTCCGGCAGCGGCGGGGGCACGCTATACGACAAGATCGGCGACAGTTTCGGCTGGCTCACGGTTCTCTTCGGCGCGCTCTTCTTGCTCTTGAGCTTCGCGGCGCGCAAGGCGGTTTCGAAGGAAAAGTCTCAGGCCGAGCGGGTGGCCTCATCGCCGGCATCGGTCTGATTGAACCAGGCCAGCGACCGGTGCAGCGCCACCACCTCGCCCACCACCAGAAGCGTCGGGGAGGGCAGCGCTGCAGCGGCGGCCAGAGCGCCGATCTCTGCAAGCGTGGCGGTCAGGACACGCTGCCCTTGCCGGGTACCATCGGCAATGAGGGCTGCCGGACGCTCTTTCGGCGCACCGTGCTCTATGAGACTGGCGACGATATGGTCGAGGCGCCCGAGGCCCATGTAGAAGACCGCCGTGTGCCGTGCTCCTGCGAGGGCGCGCCAATCCGGTTCCCGTCCGTCCTTCTCCGCATGGCCGGTGACGAAGGTGACGCTTTGCGCGTGGTCGCGATGGGTGAGGGGAATACCCGCATAGGCGGCGCAGCCGGCGGCTGCCGTGATGCCGGGGATCACAGAAAAGTTGATTCGGGCTTGCGCGAGCGCTTCGAGTTCTTCGCCGCCGCGTCCGAAAACGAAAGGATCGCCGCCCTTCAAGCGCACGACGCGCTGGCCTTTGCGTGCGTAGTCGATCAGAAGCCGGTTGATCTCTTCCTGGGCAAAGCCCGGGGTCCCTGGCCGCTTGCCGACGCTGACCCGCAGGGCGTCGCGGCGCGCCATGTCGAGCACCTCGCTCGACACCAGGCGATCGTGCAGGATCACGTCCGCGTCCTGAAGCGCACGCAGGGCCTTCAAGGTCAGAAGCTCCGCATCGCCGGGGCCCGCGCCCACCAGGGTGACTTCGCCCGGAGGCTTCGGCGCCGTCGAATCGTGGGCGAGACGCTGCTGCGCGATGCGCTCCGCGCCTTGCGCATCGCCGCCGACGAAGCGCCGCATGGCCTCGCCATCCACCAGCGCCTCGAAGTAACGCCGCCGCGCGTCGGTATCGCGAAGTTTCTTCTGCGCCATCTTGCGCAGCGAGCGCAGCCAGAGCGCCGCGGCACCCAAATGCCTCGGCAGCAGGGCTTCGAGCTTCTCGCGCAGCCGCCGTGCCAGAACCGGCGAGGTGCCGGCGGTGGACACGGCGATGAGCACCGGATCCCGGTCGATGACCGCCGGCACGATGAAACGCGAGGCCTCGCGGTCATCCACGACGTTCACCGGGATGTTGCGCGCATCGGCGAGCTTGGCGATGAAGCGGTTGAGCGCGCGCTGCGCCGTGGCGACGATGAGCACGCGCGCGCCCTCGAGGTCCTCGGGCTTGAACTCGCGCTCGCTTATGCTGAGGGCGGCATCGGACGCCGCGCGCTCGCGAAGTTCGGGATGGATCTTCGGCGCGACCAAGCAAACCCGCGCGCCAGCGCGCAGCAACAGTTCCGTCTTGCGCAGCGCCACTTCGCCGCCGCCCACCACCAGCACCCGCTGATCGCGCAAATCGAAGAACATCGGAAAGTAGTTCACCGCGAGTAGCCGACGCTGCGCTTCGGATGCAGGCCGCACTCGCGCGTTTCGCTCTGCTCCCACCACCAGCGGCCCGATCGCTCGTCTTCGCCCGGCGGCACTGCGCGCGTGCACGGCGCGCAGCCGATGCTCGGGAATCCTGAGTCGTGCAGGCTGTTGTAGGGCAGGCGTTTCTTGCGGATGTATCCCCAAATCTCCTCTTCCGACCAGTCGAGGAGGGGACTCACCTTGTGCAGGCCGTTGACCTCATCCCACTCGACCGGAGAGGCCATGGCGCGGCTCGCCGACTGGCCGCGACGGATGCCCGTCACCCAGGCCTTGTGGCCGGCCACCGCGCGCCGGAACGGTTCCACCTTGCGAATGTGGCAGCAGCCTTCGCGCTGCTTGAGGCCGTCACGAAATCCGTTGATCCCGTTCAGAGTCACCCACTCCTCGAGCGGTTGCGCTTCGGGGTAAACAATGCGCAGTGCCCGCCCGTAGCGGTGCTGCACGCGTTCGATGAGATCATAGGTCTCAGGATACAGGCGCCCCGTGTCGATGCTGAATATCTCGATCTGTGGCGCCTGCGTCCAGATTAGATCCGTGAGCACCATCGACTCCGCCCCTAAGCTATTGGCGTAGCAAACGTTTTTGAACTCGCCGAGCGCTTTGTGCAGCTGCTCGGTGCTCTTCTTCGCTCGCTCGACGAGATGTTTGGGCAACTCGGACAAGGCCTGACCAACCTTAGGATTTTTGACGGATATACCAGAGCCACTATAAGGGCCGGGCGTTTTGCGCCAAACGAACTCTGCGTCATGAGTACATGCACTTTGGTGATGCCCGGCGCTTGAGCGGCGCGGGGTTGAACCCTATATCCTACGAAGCACCGGCCAGCCAATAACTTAAGCGAACCGGCCGATCGATGCCTGATGAGGGGAGGCCATGAAGTTCCAGCAACTCCGCTACCTGGTGGCCGTGCATGAAAACGGCTTGAACATAACTGCTGCGGCGCGCCAGCTGCACACTTCGCAGCCCGGCGTCAGCCGGCAGCTGAAGCTGCTCGAGGAAGAACTCGGCTTTCAGCTGTTCGAGCGCGAAGGCAGGGCGCTGACCCGCACCACGCAGGCGGGTGATGAGATCATTTCCCGCGCCACGAGCATCCTGCGCGAAATGCAGAACATCCGCCGCACCTCGGCGGAACTTCGCAAGGCCGACGGCGGCACGCTTTCCATCGCCACCACCCACACCCAGGCGCGTTACGTGCTGCCGCCGGTGATCCGCGCGTTCCGCGAGAAATATCCCAAGGTGCGACTGCATCTGCATCAGGGCACCTCCGAACAGATCGCGGAGATGGTGGCGCGCGACCGCGTGGACTTCGCCATCGCCACGGGCTCCGAGGACCTGTTTCCGCACCTGGTGCGCCTGCCGGTATATCGCTGGCACCGCGCCGTGGTGGTGCCGCAGGGCCATCCGTTGCTCGAGGCCGGCAAGCTCACGTTGAAGAAGCTCGCCGGATACCCGATCGTCACCTACGTATTTTCCGTCTCGGGGCGCTCCTCGCTGCCGGCGCTGTTCGAGACGGCGGGTCTGTCGCTCGATGTGGCCCTCACGGCGCGCGACTCGGATGTCATCAAGACCTACGTGCGCGTCGGGCTCGGGGTGGGCATTCTGGCGCGGCTCGCCATCGATCCTGCCACCGACGCGGACCTCGTGGTGCTGGACGCGCAGCACCTGTTCGAGGGCCACACCACCTGGATCGGATTTCGCAAGAGCGCGCTATTGCGCGCCTACATGTACGAATTCATCGAATTGCTGGCCCCGCATCTGCCGCGCAAGCTGGTGCGCGACCTCGAGAAACTCGAGACCCAGGATGAGGTCAATCGGGCACTGGGCGATATCCAGCTGCCGGTGCGCGATACGCCCTGAAAAGGGCTCATGCCGTCCCTGTATATGCAGATGTTGCGATAGTCGTTCGCGCACCGCGGCGCCCTGCTAGCTTGGTCAGGGTCCCTAAGATGGTGGTTGCCGTGCCCTTGAGTCTGCGCCGGATCGCATTGGCCTTGACGCTTGCCCTCCTCGCGGGCGCTGCGTGTGCGGCCAACGTCCAGCTGCTGAACGTGTCGTACGACCCGACCCGCGAGTTCTACGAGGACTACAACAAGGCATTCGCCGCCTATTGGAAGGCGAAGAGCGGCGACACCGTCACGGTGAATCAAAGCCACGGCGGTTCGGGCAAGCAGGCCCGTTCGGTGCTCGATGGTCTGGATGCCGATGTCGTCACCCTGGCGCTCGCCTACGACATCGACGCACTGGCGAGCTTGGGCCATCTGATTCCGGCCGACTGGCAGAAGCGGTTGCCCGACAATTCGGCGCCCTACACCTCGACCATCGTGTTTCTGGTGCGCAAGGGCAATCCCAAGGGAATCCATGACTGGAACGATCTGATCAGAAGCGGCGTGTCGGTGGTGACGCCGAGTCCCAAGACCTCCGGCGGGGCGCGCTGGAACTATCTGGCCGCCTGGGCCTACGCGCTCAAACAGCCGGGCGGCAATGCCGCCTCCGCCGAAGCCTTCGTCAAGAAACTCTATGCCAATGTGCCGGTGCTCGATTCCGGCGCGCGCGGCGCCACGGTCACCTTCGCCCAGCGTCTCATCGGCGATGTGCTCATCGCCTGGGAAAACGAGGCGTATCTGGCCATGCGCGAACTCGGGCCCGACAAGTTCGAGATCATCGCTCCCTCGGTGAGCATCGTGGCCGAACCGCCGGTGAGCATCGTCGATCGCAACGTCGAGGAGCACGGCACCCGCGCGGTGGCCGACGCTTATCTTCAATATCTTTATTCGCCCGTCGGGCAGGAGATCGCCGCCAAGCACTTTTTCCGTCCACGGGACCCCGCCATCGGCGCCAAATATGCCGGGCAGTTTCAACCCATCAGGGAGCTGGTGACGGTGGACGCAATGTTCGGCGGCTGGAAGAAGGCGCAGGCCGCGCATTTCGCCGACCACGGAACCTTCGATAAGATCTACGGCCAGTAGCCCCCCTCACATGTTGAGCCCCGCAGCCTCCGCGCAGCAGATACCGCGGCGCGTCACGTCCGAAGGTGCCGAAGTTTCTATGCACTCAAGCGCGCCGCGACGCCTAATGCCGGGCTTCGGTCTCACCTTGGGTTACACCATGGTGTACCTGTCGCTGATCGTGCTGCTGCCGCTCTCCACGGTGTTCATCAAGAGCTTCGCCTCCGGCTGGCAGCACTTTCTCGCCACCGTGATGGCGCCGCGGGTCTTGAATTCCCTGCGCCTGAGCTTTTCGGCCTCCTTGATCGCGGCCGCCATCAACAGCCTGTTCGGACTGATCGTCGCGTGGGTGCTGACGCGCTACCGCTTTCCCGGCAAGCGCCTCATCGATGCCATGGTGGACCTGCCGTTCGCGCTGCCGACGGCGGTCGCCGGCATCGCGCTCACCTCCCTCTACGCGCCGAACGGCCTTCTCGGCGCCGCGCTCGCCGCGCACGGCATCAAGGTGGCATTCACGCAGCTGGGCATCGTGGTGGCCCTCACCTTCATCGGGCTGCCCTTCGTGGTGCGCACGCTCCAACCGGTGCTCGAGGACATGGACCGCGAAGTGGAACAGGCCGCCGCCACCTTGGGCGCCGGCGCCTTCACGACCTTCTTGAAGGTGCAGCTGCCGGGCCTGTGGCCTGCCATCCTCACCGGCTTCGCCCTCGCATTCGCGCGCGCCGTGGGCGAGTACGGCTCGGTCATCTTCATCGCCGGCAACATGCCGAACCGCACCGAGATCACCCCGCTCCTCATCGTCACCAAGCTCGAGCAGTACGACTTCTCGGGCGCGGCGGCCATCTCGGTGGTGATGCTCGCCATGTCCTTCGCCGTGATGCTCCTCATCAATGCGTTGCAGACCTGGGCGAGCATGCGCCACGGGGAGCGGTGATGGCGCGCCGCTTCCTCATCCTGGTGGCGCTCACCTTTCTCACGCTATTCCTGGCGTTTCCGTTGTTCGCGGTGTTCGGCCAGGCGCTCTCCAAGGGCGTGGAGTTCTTCATCGGCGCCATCCACGAGCCCATGGCGCTGGCGGCCGTGAAACTCACCCTCGAGGTGTCCGCGATCTCGGTGCCGTTGAATCTGGTGTTCGGCGTGTGCGCCGCCTGGGCCATCACCAAGTTCGATTTCAAGGGCAAGAGCGCGCTCGTGACCCTGATCGATCTGCCGTTCGCCATCTCGCCGGTGATCGCGGGCCTCATGTTCATCCTGCTGTTCGGCGCCAACGGCTGGTTCGGCGGCGTGCTGCGCGAGCATCACCTGCGCGTCGTGTTCGCCGTGCCCGGCATCGTGCTCGCCACCGTGTTCGTCACCTTTCCTTTCATCGCCCGCGAGCTCATCCCGGTGATGCAGGTGCAGGGCAAGAGCGACGAGGAGACCTCGCTGTCCCTGGGCGCCACCGGCTGGCAGACCTTCTGGCGCGTCACGTTGCCGAACATCCGCTTAGGATTGCTGTACGGGGTGCTCTTGAGCAACGCGCGTGCCATGGGCGAGTTCGGCGCCGTCTCGGTGGTGTCCGGCCACATCCGCGGCCTCACCAACACCATGCCGCTGCACGTCGAAATTCTCTACAACGAATACAACTATGCCGCCGCCTTCGCGGTGGCCTCGCTGCTCGCGCTGTTGGCGCTCCTGACCCTCGCGGGCAAGAGCTTTCTCGAATGGCGGCAGCCGGAGCTCAGGCGCACCGGCCACACCCGCGAACCCACCCGGAGAATTCCATGAGCATCACCTTGCAGGATGTCAGCAAGCAGTTCGGCGCGTTCGCCGCGGTGGAGCACATCGATCTGGAAGTGCCCACCGGTTCGCTGACCGCGCTCCTGGGGCCCTCGGGCTGCGGCAAGACCACGCTGCTGCGGCTCATCGCCGGACTCGAGACCCCGGATTCGGGCCGGGTGCTCTTCGACGGCGAGGATGCCACCGACCGCTCGATCCGCGACCGGCGCGTCGGGTTCGTGTTCCAGCACTACGCGCTGTTCAGGCACATGACGGTGTTCGAGAACGTCTCCTTCGGCTTGAAGGTCAAGCGGCGGCGCGAGCGGCCGAACGGCGCCATGATCCGTGCCAAGGTGCAGGCGCTGCTGGAACTGGTGCAGCTGGAATGGGCCGCGGAGCGCTATCCCGCGCAGCTGTCGGGCGGCCAGCGCCAGCGCATCGCCCTGGCGCGCGCCATGGCGGTGGACCCCAAGGTGCTGCTGCTCGACGAACCTTTCGGTGCGCTCGATGCCAAGGTGCGCCATGAACTTCGGCGCTGGCTCAGGCGCCTGCACGATGAACTGCACTTCACCAGCATCATCGTCACCCACGATCAGCAGGAGGCCATCGAAATCGCCGACAGCGTGGTGGTCTTGAATCGCGGCCGCATTGAACAGACCGGCGTGCCCGGCGAGATCTACGATGTGCCGCGAACGGCCTTCGTGCACCGCTTCTTGGGCGACGGCAATGAAATTCCGGTGACGGTGAAGGGCGCGCAAGCTTATCTCGGCCCGTTGCAGATCGGCCCCGCCGCCGAGGTGGTGCCCGCCGGCGGCGCCCACATTGCCCTGGTGCGCCCGCACGAGGTGGAAGTGGGTCCCGCCAACGCCAACTGGCATGGCACCTTGAACGCGGTGAGGGTCATCGGTCCCATCGTGCGGCTCGAGGTGTGCGTCGAGGGCCAGTCGCGCCACACCCCCATCGAGGCGGAAATCAGCCGCGAGCGCTTCGAGGCGGAGCGCTTCAAGGTGGGCGAGAAAGTGGGCGTGCGCTTCCGCCGCTGGCAGGTCTATCCCCAAGAGAAGGTGGCCTAGGGGCGCAATTAAGCCCGAGTCCCTTATACTCGAGGCTCGAGCACGGCAAGGTGCGACGATCGAGAGGGGCGAGGGAATGCCTTACTTCAAGCAAGAGAAACCATTGGCGGGGAGGCCCTGATGTCGCGGCCTCTTCAGGTCCTGTTGAGTGCGGCGGGCGTCGCCGTATTGCTGGCGCTCGGCGCGTGCCTCATTTTCCGGTTGCAGCCGCAGCGCGCGCCGGGACGAGAACTCTCGGAGTTCCGCGGCCTGAATGGTCCGGCAGAGCCACGAGAACCCGTGGCGACCGACTCGTCGCCGACCAGAATTCCTACGCCGCCCTAGGCGCCGCGACTTAAGGTCTGGGGCAGCCCTTTGTCGTTCGAGCGCTGATAGGCATGCGAGAAGGTGGCAAAGGAGGCAAGGCCGGGCTCGAGGTCCGCGTCGGCCATCTCGAAGCTGTCGAAACCCATGCGCGCCAGGAAGAAGAGCTGGTCGGTGCGCACATACCCCACCGCGCGCAGCTCGCCGGCAAAGCCGTAGCGCTCGCGAAGCACGCGCCCCTGCGTGTAGCCGCGCCCGTCGCTCGGGCCGGAGAAGCGGCAGGCGATGAGGGAAAGCTGCGGCAGATCGTTGGCGATCAGTTCCAGCTTGCTCTCGCCGCTCAAGACCACGCCTAGGCGTCCGCCGCGGGAAAGCCACGCGCCGCGTTCGTTCTGCCACTCGAGGAATTCGACGATGACGGGAATCTTTGCATCGAGCACGGCGGATGCCGCCTCGCCCACGTAGCGCCACTCGTCGCTCTCCAGGGCGTGATTACGCAGCAAGCGGCGCGGCATACACCCTCTCCTTGAACGGCTTCACGCCCACGCGGCGCACCGTGTCCAAGAACCGCTCCTCGCCCTCGCGCTCCTCGAGGTAGACATCGAGGAGCCGCGCGATGGTGTCGGCCACCTGGTGCTTGGGCACCGAGGGACCGATCACGGATCCCAAAGCCGCATCGTTGCCGGCCGCGCCGCCGATGGTGATCTGGTACCACTCCTCGCCGCTCTTATCGACCCCCAGGATCCCGATGTGACCGACATGGTGATGCCCGCAGGCATTCATGCAGCCCGACATCTTGATCTCGAGTTCGCCGAGATCGTAGAGAAAGTCGTAGTCGTCGAAACGCTGATTGATGAGCTTGGTGACCTCGATGGAACCGGCATTGGCCAGCGAGCAGAAGTCCAGGCCCGGGCAGCTGATCATGTCGGTGAGCGTGCCGATATTGGGTGTGGCGAGACCCGCGGCGCGAAGCACCTGCCACACTTCGTATGCCTTGCGCTGCTCGATGTCGGCGAGCAGAAGGTTCTGGGTATGGGTGACCCTGACCTCGCCGAAGCTGTAGCGGTCGGCAAGATCGGCGATCAGGTCCATCTGCGCATGAGTGACATCGCCCGTCGCGATGGCGGGATGCTTCAACGACACGAACACGGCGCGGTAGCCCGGCACCTTGTGCGCCACGGTGTTGTACTTGTACCAGGCTCGAAACTCGGTCTCGCGGCCCGCCGCGGGGTCCGAATCTTCAAGGTTCAGGTAGAGCGGCGGCGTGAAGAACTCGCGCATGCGCGCGATCTGCCCTTCGTCGACCTTGGGGCCCTTGTCTTTGATGAGGGCGAATTCCGCCTCGACGCGGCGCCGGAATTCCTCTATCCCTAAGCTTCGCACCAGGATCTTGATGCGCGCCTTGTGGATGTTGTCGCGGCGTCCTTCCAGGTTGTAGACCCGCAGGATGGCTTCGATGTACGAAAGCAGGTGCTCGCGCGGCAGGAAGCTCCTCACCACCTGCCCCAAGATGGGCGTGCGGCCGAGACCCCCGCCGGCGAGGATTTCGAACCCCGGCTCGCCGTCCGCGCCCCTGACGATGTGCACGCCGATGTCGTGGATCTGGGTGGCGGCGCGATCCTGCGGGGCGCCCGTGACGGCGATCTTGAATTTGCGCGGCAGGTAGGTGAATTCGGGGTGGAACGTCGACCACTGGCGGATGATCTCGCACCAGGGGCGGGGATCCTCGAGCTCGTCCGGCGTGACGCCGGCCAGGTGATCCGAGGTGGTGTTGCGCACGCAGTTGCCGCTGGTCTGGATGGAATGCATCTCGACCTCGGCAAGTTCGGCGAGGATGTCCGGCACCTGTTCGAGCTTGGGCCAGTTGAACTGCAGATTCTGGCGCGTGGTGAAATGAGCGTAGCCGTGATCGTAGTCGCGGGCGATGGAGGCGAGCGCGCGAAGCTGACGCGTGGCCAACAGGCCGTAGGGAATGGCGATGCGCAGCATGGGCGCATGGCGCTGGATGTAAAGGCCGTTGCGCAGCCTTAAGTGCCGAAACTCGTCTTCGCTCAGGCTGCCCGCGAGGAAGCGTTGCGTCTGGTCGCGAAACTGCGCGACGCGCTCGCGCACCATGGTTTTGTCTACAGCGTCGTACCGGTACATAGCACGAACACCCTAGCGCCGCTCACCTCAAAATTGCCAATTACCGCACGTCATGAGCTTATGACCGCTCGTTCGGTCGGAAAACCGTGATTGGCTCGGCAGCCCCTTTTCCCGCTTCAGGCGAGCATTGGGGAGGTTACATAAGGGTTTTTCGAACGGTGGTAAAAGAGCTTACCGAAGTGGCAGTAGCGCCGGACACCTACCATGTCTCGCCCGAACCCATGCTATTGACCGCCGAACTGAACGGCGCGCTCGCGCTGTGCCTGCACGATGAAAGCCGCGGCGTGGGTGGATTGTTGCACTTACGTTTCATGGGCGGCACCGGCCGGCCTAGCGATGTCACCGACAACACCTTGAGTTCCGTGCTCGTGGTGCTCGACCGGTTCAAGCGCGCGGTGTTGGGCAATTCGCCCAAGCGCGACGAGGTGCATGCCAGGATTCTCGCCCACGCCCTGCCTCCCACCGACGACAGCGAACCCACCGCCTCGCTGGTCGATCTCATTCAGGCGGACCTCGCCGACGGCAAGATCACCTGCGGCACGCAGACCATCCGGCGCACGGAAAGCGTGCGGGTGTGTTTCCAACCGTTCGAAGGACGCATTTGGATGGTGGGCCCCAACGATCGAAGGAACCCTCAGCGGGCTTCATTGTAATATCCCCTCATTGATAAGGGGAAGGGTCATGCGCGTTGCCTTGATCGGGGCAGTACTTCTGTTGACCGGCTGCGCCAGCGAGCGCTTGAGCGTCAATCCTCCTGCCGGCATCGACTTCACCGGCAAGTGGAAGTTGAATCAGGCCGAAAGCGACGACCCCATGCAGCTTTTCAAGGCGCAAAACGCCGACAAGCAGCAGGATCCCAGCAATCCGGGCGGCGATTCCCCGCAGCCGCGCGGCCGCCGCGGCCGGGGCATGGGGCCGAACGGCGCCTACGGCGCGCCCGGTCCTCAGGCGCCGCCCTTGAGCGCCATGAGCGGCCCGTTGCGCTGGCCCGGGAAGGAACTCGAGGTGAAGCAGGTGGCGGGCGTCGTGGCCTTCACCTCGGACCAGCAGAATCGCGTGTGCCAGCCGGATTCCGACCGCAAAGCCGCCAAAAAGCCCGATCCCCGCGATCGCAGTGCCCCCGCGGCGCACGAGATGCTGACATTCTGCGGCTGGACGGACGCGACCCTGGTGGTGCACGGCGGGCTGCCCGACGAGGGCCGGGGCGGCGGCTACGAGGAACACTACGATCTGTCGGCGGACCGCCAACGCCTGGTCGAAACGATCGTTTTTCTGGGCGGGCGGTCCAACGGCTATACGTTGTCGCGCGTTTGGGACAGGGTCAGCCAATAAAAAAGCCGGGCTAAGTAGCCCGGCTTTTAAGTCCCCATGCCTTTCGCGGCGCTGTTTGTCGCGCTCTGACGATCGATTGGTCTTCTTTACTTCCCTAAGATCCTATTGCGTGCGAGCAACACTGTAGCGTTGCGAAAGCCCGGATGCCAGCGAAATTGCAAAGAACTGTGAAAATTAATGTAGTACGAAAGCAACAGCGGCTCGTTCGGGGCCCCGCATCGCGGCTTCGAACTTCAAGTATCCTTGCAGCGCTTAACAATTCTGGTTGGAGACCCAAAAGCCCGTGGCCAAGCCATCCAAAACCGCCCCAACGCCCCTGACGGTGCGCATGCGGCGCGCTTATTTCGACTGCAGCTTCGGACAGCTGCACGTGCGCACCGCCTTTCCCGGCACCGGCGGATTCGACGAGTTGGTGACGCTCTTCTGCCTGCATGCCGCGCACGGCTCGAGCCGCACCTTCGGACGCTTCCTGCCGGAAATCGCCGACCTGCGATCGGTTTACGCGCCGGATCTGCCCGGCTGCGGGGAATCGGATCCCTCGCCGCAAAGCACGAGCGTCGAAGCCGCGACCGCGATTTTCGATCTGGCGCGCGACCTGCGCTTGAAACAAATCGACCTGCTCGGATTTCAAAGCGGCGCGACGGTGGCCATGGAACTCGCCGCCGCGCACGCCGAGCTGGTGCGCCGCTTGGTTCTCATCAGCACGCCCACGGCCGACAAGCTGCCGGCGCTGCGCCAACCGGCGCTCATCTTGCGCACGCGACATGACGGACCCGAAGGCCTGCCGCGCCTCAAGGCGGCGCTGCCACAGGCCAAGATCGTGGAGGTTTCCGAATACGCGGATGACCTGTTCGAAGCGGCTCCGCACACGCTCGCCAAGGAAATCGGCGCGTTTCTCGCGCGAACCTAGGTAGCTTCGTGCGTCTCAACAAGTACATCGCCGAAACCGGCGTGTGCTCGAGGCGCGAGGCCGATGCCTGGATCGAGGCCGGCCGGGTGTCGGTCAACGGCGCACCCGCGACGCTCGGCACGCAGGTCAACGATGGCGATGCGGTGTGCGTCGATGGCGCGCCGGTCGGCAAGAAAAAACAGGCTCTCTACATCGCGCTCAACAAGCCGGTGGGCGTGATCTGCACCACCGAAGAGCACATCGACGGCAACATCATCGCGCACGTCGGCCACCGGGAGCGCATTTTCCCCATCGGCCGGCTCGACAAGGATTCGGAAGGGCTCATCCTACTCACCAATGACGGCGACATCGTCAACGTGATACTGCGGTCCGAGAACAACCACGAAAAGGAATACGTGGTGACGGTGGATCACACGGTGACGGATCTTTCCTTAAAGATGCTGGCCGAGGGCGTCAAAATCATGGGCGTGATCACCAAGCCGGCGAAGGTAAAGCGCATCGATGCGTGCAGTTTTCGCATCGTCCTCACCCAGGGTCTGAACCGGCAGATCCGCCGCATGTGCTCCGCCTTGGGCTATAGGACCAAGCGCTTGAAACGCGTGCGCATCATGAACGTGAAGCTGGGGGATCTGCCGCTGGGCAAGTGGCGCTATCTCACGCCCCAGGAACTCGAAGGACTGCTGCCGCGCGCCTAGTCCTCGCGAAGCGAGGTCGAGGAAAGGCCTTCGGACCATTGCTGCCCCGATGCCGCGCGCCAATCCGGATCCTCGGCGTGGTCGGCAAGCCAGCGGAAGAAATCCCTGCCCTGACCCGTCCAGTAGCTGTGGCTGAACAGCGTGCGTCCTTCGGCCGAGTGCACGGCGAAGCGGCGACGCAGGCCGAAGCTCGCGACACCGCGCGTGCAGCTGATGCGCGGTGTGTTGTCGGCGAGGGCGAACTGCTGCGCCCCCACCTGCAGTTTCAGCAGGCCGCCCTGGCCGAATAGGCAGATATTGGGTTGCGCGGCCCGGATCAGGGCGATGCCGTGGACCAGGGCCGGCGGATTGTCGCAGGCCGTCCAGGTTCCCCCCAGGGTGTGCCAGTTGAGCACCATGCTGGTGCGACGAAAATCGATGACAGGAAGTGTGTTGGAATGATCCGACATGATGAGCGCGAAGCATGCGCTATTAGCGATCCGTTGAGTATCGGAAGAGCCTACCTGTCGCCCGTGTCGAATGCACTTTCTACAACACTCGCGGTGAGAATCTGCGGCAGCACTTTGGGCTCGGCGCCCGGCTTGCCGTTGTACACCACGTACAGCGGAACGCCGGCCCGGCCAAAGTCGGCCAATGCCTTGGTGATGGCCGGATCGCGGTTGGTCCAGTCGCCTTTCATCAGGGTGACGTTCTTGTTCTTGAAGATGGCCTGCACCGCGCCGTCCGCGAAGGCATTGCGTTCGTTCACCATGCAGGTAAGACACCAGCTGGCGGTGAAATTGACCAGCAACGGCTTGCCGGTGGCGGTGATCTCGGCAAGCTTCTTCGCATCGTAGGGCTGCCAGTCCTCATCGCCCGCCTGGGCGGTCTTCGGCTGACCGGAAGGCGCCGCGGCGAGGTCCGCGAAATGCACCGGCAGGAAAAGTGCGAGCAGCAGGGCGATCACGGCGGTGGCGAGAACCGTGGCCCTGCCGCCGCCGCTGGCGGCGCGCGATTTTTGGAACGACCATGCGGCCAGGCCGATGAGAATGGTGCCGGCGAGCGCCGCGCCCAAGCCAAAAGGCGAGGTCTCCTGCGCCACCACCCAGAGGAGCCAGGCTGCCGTGGCATACACCGGGAATGCGAACACTTGTTTCAGCGTGTCCATCCAGGCGCCCGGTTTCGGCAGAACGCGCCGCATCCAGGGAGCAAACGACAGGATGACGAAGGGCAGCGAGATGCCGATCCCCAGGAAGGCAAAAATGAGCAGCGCACTGAACGAGGACTGCGTGAGGGCGGCGCCGATGGCCGGAGCCATGAAGGGCGCCGAGCAAGGCGTCGCCACCAGCGTCGCCAGCACACCGGTGAAGAACGAGGAGCTGTAGCTGTCGCCCTGCGTCAGGGTGTCGCCGACGCCGGCCAGCCCGCCGCCCACTTCGAACACGCCGGAGAGATTCAGGCCCACCGCCAGCAGCAGGTAGACCAGCAAGGTGACGAACAGCGGCGATTGCAGCTGGAAGCCCCAGCCCAACTGTTCGCCGCCGGAGCGAAGAGCAAGCAGCACCCCGGCAAGGACCAGCATGGAGGCGATGACGCCGCCGGCGAACACCAGACCCTTGGCGCGTACCGCCGCCGGATGCGTTTTTGCCTGCTCCATCACGCTCAACGCCTTGATCGAGAGCACCGGGAATACGCAGGGCATGAGGTTCAGGATGAGACCGCCCAAGAGCGCGAACATCAGGAGCGTGGGGAGGGAATGTTCCTCGGCAACCTCGCCACTGGCCTTGGCGAAGCGCGGCGCGGCCTTGACCCCACCCGAGGTTCCCGAAAACGCCGCCGCGATCTCGATGGGCACCGTCTGGGTGTCGGCGCCGTTCTGTTCGGTGGCGATGAGCACACCGCGTATCGGGCCTTGGGTCGGCGGCTGATAGCCCACCTTCATGGCGAGCGTAATGCCGTCGGCGTTCTTCGAAAGCACCTGCGGCGCCGGATATTCGATCCCGCCTTCGTCATACGGGAAGAAGGCGAGCGACTTCACCTGCGAGAGCGTCGCGCCCCAATCCTTTCCGAGGGAGATTTTGAGCTGGCCGTTCTCCACCTTGGCGTTGACCGCGGCGGGCGCCGCGCTCGGCAATTCGCTGCGCGCCTCGGTAAAGAGTGCCGCGGCCTTCGGATCGAGCGCTCCTTGCGCGGCGGTCGGCAAGCCTACGCTCAGCTGCGCATCTTCCGGGATGCATACGTCCGAACACACCAGCCAGCTTGCCTTGGCGGCGAGTGTGACCGGTGCGCCCACCTTCAAATCCTTCGGCGCGGTGATCTGCACCAAGTGCACCGCGTGCTTGGCATATCCGTAGTTCACCAGCGGCGGCACATCGAAGCGGTGCGGTGTGGTCCACACGATGTCGCCGGCCGAAAAACCCGGCGGCAGCTGCCAGGTCAGTTTGGTCGGTTCGCCCGAATCGCCGGGGTTGCGCCAATAGGTGTGCCAGCCGTCGCGGATGTCCAGCTCGAGCGCCACCCAGACCTTCTCGCCCGGCGCGATGCTGGACGCTTCGCTCACCAGACGGGCTTTGACGTTATCGGTGGAGACGGTGTTGCCGGACAGGGCGAGGGCGCCCGACGACATCACGAGGGTCAGGAGCAGGGAGAGTAGCGCGCGCATTGCCATATTTTAGCCAGAAATCGCAACATCGGCCTTAAAGGGCCGCGCGGCCTGTGGAGTGCCTCACAGTGTAGGCCTTCGATACCGCTGCGTGGACGCCCAAAGATGGTGTAGGGTTCAATCCGCCATGCCACCGCTACAAGAAAACTACGTCGATCGAATCTTGAAGTCCAAGGTCTACGACGTCGCCGTCGAGACGCCGTTGGACGCCGCACCGCGACTGTCGCGGCGCCTCGCAAATCAGGTGCTGTTCAAACGAGAAGACCTGCAGCCGGTGTTTTCGTTCAAAATCCGCGGCGCCTACAACAAGATCGCCCAGCTCTCCGAGACCGCCGCCAAACGCGGCGTGATTTGCGCCTCGGCCGGCAACCACGCGCAGGGCGTGGCGCTCGCCGCTAAGACCCGCGGCATTTCCGCCGTCATCGTCATGCCGGTGACGACGCCTGAGATCAAGGTCCAGGCGGTGGCGGATTTGGGTGGCGAGATCGTGCTGCATGGTGACGATTACGACCAGGCTTACGAGCACGCCACCGAACTCACCCGTCAGCGCCAGCTCTGCTTCGTGCACCCGTTCGACGATCCCGATGTGATCGCCGGTCAGGGCACCATCGGCATGGAGATCTTGCGGCAGCAGCACGGCGATGAAATCGACGCCGTCTTCTTGCCGGTGGGCGGCGGCGGCCTCATCTCCGGCGTGGCCTCCTATGTGAAATCCCTGTATCCGCGCATCAAGGTGATCGGCGTGGAGCCCGAGGATGCGGCGGCCATGTACGAGTCGCTGCGGGCGCAGAAGCGCGTGACGCTGGAGCGTGTCGGGATGTTCGCGGACGGCGTGGCGGTGCGGCGCGTCGGCGAGGAGCCCTTCAGGCTCACCCGCGAGTATGTCGATGAGATCGTGCTGGTGAGCACCGACCAGATCTGCGCCGCCATTGCCGATATCTTTCAGGATACCCGCGCGATCGCCGAGCCGGCAGGCGCGCTCGCGGTGGCGGGCGTGAAGAAGTACGTGAACCGCGAGAACTGCAGCGGGCGGACTTTCGTGGCGGTCAACAGCGGCGCAAACATGAACTTCGACCGCTTGCGCTACGTCTCCGAGCGCGCCGACATCGGTGCGCAGCGCGAAGCCTTGTTCGCCGTGCAGATGCCGGAGAGCCCGGGATCATTCCTGCGCTTCTGCGAGCTCTTGGGCGATCGCAGCGTCACCGAATTCAACTATCGCTACGCCGATACCAAGGCGGCGCAAGTGTTCGTGAGCCTCGCCTTGAGCAAGGGGCGTGCGGAGCGCGACGAACTGCGCGCCGGCATCGCCGCGGCCGGGTTCACCGTCCAGGACATGTCGGACAACGAGATGGCGAAACTGCATGTGCGCTACATGGTGGGCGGGCATGCGCGGGAATTGAAGGACGAGCATTTGTATCGCTTCGAATTCCCCGAGCGCCCCGGTGCCTTGCTCAAGTTCCTGCGTGCCATCGGCACGAAATGGAATGTGAGCCTGTTTCACTACCGCAATCACGGCTCGGATTACGGGCGCGTGCTCGCCGGCATCCAAGTCGCGCCGGAAACCCGTACCGACTTCCTGCTGCATGTGGATGAATTGCAGTACGCGTACACTGAAGAAACCGAGAATCCCGCCTACCGGATTTTCCTCGGCGGTTAGTGCACGGCGGCGCCGCTGATGCTCGCGGTCTGCGGACTGGCCGGCTGCGCAGTCTTGAGCCAGGACTGCGCGCGGCGCACTGCAGGATCGTCGGGGCCGCGGGTCTTGATCATGATGGGCACCGCGTCGCCGAGCTCGGCCGCAGCCTCGGGTAGACGCTTCAAGTGTTCGAGCGCATACGCGTGCACGGCATGCGCGTGCGCATTGGAGGCCGCCGCCGCTGGTGTCGCGCTCCAGATCTGAATCGATTCCGCGCTCATGGCCAGCGCTTCAGGGGCCTTGTTGCGATCGACCAGCAGCCGCGCGAAATTCGTCAGGAGCGATGCCCGATACTGGTGAGTGCGCGGCAATGTCAGGTCGTACACGGCGAGGGCCTGGCGATACTCGTTTTCCGCGGTTGCGAGATCACCCTTGTCTTGCAGCACCAGAGCAAGACTTACGCGCGCATAGCCCACGCGGTAATTGTTGGGTCCGAATTCGGTGAGGCGGATCTCAAGCGCATTGCGGATCTCCGTTTCCGCATCGTCCAGCTGCCCCATTCTCTCCAGCAGCGAACCGTAGTTGAGCTTGGCGGCGGCGGTTTGCGGACTGCCCTTGCCGTACGCCTTTTCCTTGCGCTCGATGGCCTCGCGATACAGCTCATCGGCACGTTTCAGTTCGCCAAGACTTTGCGAGGTGAAGGCGAGATTCTGCAGATGCATGGCGATCCTCGGATGATCGTCGCCCAGCACCCGTCGGTCGACCTCGAGCGCCCGTTCGTAGGTTTCCTTGGCGAGTGGCCAACGTTGCTCCCAAACATAGACTGCAGCCAGATCGTCGAGCAATGCGGAGATGTCGGTGGCCGGCGCATTGGAGCTCTCCAGCATGGAGAGGCCCCGCTGCAGCAGATCGTTCGCCTCGGGCAGCCGCCCTTGCAGTTGCCGCAGACGCCCCAGTTCCCACAGTGCATGCGCCACCTCCGAACTGTTGGCGCCGGCCTGCTTTTGCGCCAGCCGCAAGGCCTCCTGGAGCGGAGATTCGGCCGCCTGCAGATCCCCCGCCCCGAAATGAGCGTTGCCAAGTTCCAGCAGGGTGTCGATGCGGGGTTTGTCCTCGCTGCCCGGCAGCAGGCTCAACGAGTCATTCAAAATGGGCACGGCGGCTTGATACTGCCCAAGGCTGTCGTACACCGCGCCCACAGTCTCGAGCAATGCGGCCTTCGTGGCCGGCTGATCGCCCAGCGCACTGCGCAGACGCTGCGCGGCCGAATCCAACAGCTCGCGTGCCGTGACCTGATTGCCGCGGTTCTCCTCGGGGTCGGACAACTTGAAGAGGTTGACCAAGAAGCCCGACACTTCCTCGGCGCGAATCCGTTCGCGGTCCGCAAGCTCGCGCTGCTCGGCGACCCGGTCGCGCTCGGCGGCAATCCGCAGGGCCTGTTCATAAGTTGTTACGGCGAAGGCCATGATGAGGAACACCACGGCCGCGGCGGTGGACACCGGCAGCCAATGACGGCGCACGAATTTGGCACTGCGATAGGAGAAGGTGTCGCGCCGTGCCATCACCGGTTTGCCTTCGAGATAGCGCTGGATGTCGCCGGCAAGTTGCTGCGCCGATCCGTAACGCCGTTCAGGCTCCTTGCGCATCGCCATGGCGACGATGTTGTCCAGATCGCCGCGCAGCGCGCGGCGCAGGCGGTTCGGACTTAAGCCGCGGGCGAGCGCGAAGGCTTGTGCCTCCGCAGATCCGTCCTCGCCGATGGTGGCGGAGGGCAGCGGCGGCACTTTTTCGCAGATGGCACGCTCGATCTCGGAAAGCCGCATGGACTGAATGACGAATGGGCCGGATCCGCAGAGCAGCCGGTACAGCAGCACACCGAGCACGTACACGTCGCTCGAGGTGGTGATGGGCAAACCGCGTACCTGTTCGGGACTGGCGTGATCGGGCGTCATTATGCGGATGTCCGCATGGGTCACCGTCACCGTGTGTTGCACGGCGTGGCGCTCATCCAGGAGCTTGGCGATGCCGAAATCCAAAAGTTTGGGTGCACCGTCGCTCGTAACAAGGATGTTCGAAGGTTTGAGGTCCCGGTGCACGATCAGGTTCTGATGCGCGTAATGCACTGCAGCGCAGACGGTCTGGAACAGCCTTAGACGGGCGCTCAAGTCCAGACAATGCTCGTCGCAGTAGAGGTCGATGGAGAGCCCGTTGATGTACTCCATGATGAGGTAGGCGCTGCCGTCGGGCAGCGAACCGCCGTCGAGGAGCCGTGCGATGTTCGGATGATCGAGTTGGGCCAGGATCTGGCGCTCGACTTTGAAGCGCGAGAGCATGCCGCGAGCCAGGGCACCGCCGTGCACCAATTTGATTGCAACCTGCTGGTCGAATTGGGCGTCGGCTCTTTCGGCGAGATAGACCTCGCCCATGCCCCCGGCACCCAAGGTGCGGAGGATGCGGTACGGCCCTATCCGATCCTGATCCATGTGCGAAAGCATGCGCCCGTGCATGAGAAAACCGCAAACCGTTCAGGGCCTTGTTCCTTTACACTGAAAAAGTGTATGAAGAGCTGCGATTTTTTGGATTTGAACGGGAGATGAACCATGGGAAACGGAAACGACCCCACCAAGCCTGGCTCCAATCCCACGCCGGGTAGCGGCGGACAAGGAGGCAGCGGGGGCGGTGGCAGCGGCGGCGGCACCAAGCCCGGCGGCGGCGGCAGCGGCGTTGTCCAACCGGCTTCGGATGTCGAGCCACCCCAACCGAAGAGGCTGCTGCGCGCCGCGAGCACGGGCGGATTCATTGGCGGACTCATCGGTGGTCTCATCGGCGCGTGTATTTGCTGCTTTCTGCACCGCTAGTTGAATAACAACGCCTCCTATTCGCCGCTGCGCACGCCCCGGCACGAGAGGCTGCGCGTGCGCGGTTTGAATCTGCATGTGACGCGCTGGGGTCCGGCACCGAGCAAGGCGCGGCCGCCGATTTTCATGCTGCACGGCTGGCTCGACGCCAGCGATACCTTCCAGTTCGTGGTCGACAATTTGGCGAAGGAGTGGCCCGTGGTCGCGCCGGACTGGCGCGGATTCGGCCGCAGCGAGTGGCCGCAGGAAGGCTATGTCTTTCCCGACTATCTGGGCGATCTCGAGGCGCTCCTCGACCAGATCGCGCCCGGTGTGCCGGTGCCGCTGGTCGGGCACAGCATGGGCGGCAACATTGCCAATCTGTATGCGGGGCTGCGTCCCGAACGGGTACGCTCGGTCGTCAATCTGGAAGGCTTGGGGCTGCCGCGTGTCCCCAGCAGCGAATCGCCGAAGCGCATGCGCAAGTGGCTGGATCAGATCAAGTCGCCCGCAATCGAAAAGAGTTACGACTCCTTCGAGCAGTTCGAAATGGTGATCCAGCACCGCTACCCGCGCTTCGCCCCGCAAGTGACGCGTTTCGTTGCGCGCGTGTGGGGAAAGCAGGAAGCGGATGGCCGCGTCCGTCAATCGTCGGACCCGCGTCATCACTGGGTCAATCCGATCATCTACAAGCGCGAGGACGCGGAGGCGACGTGGCGCGAGATCAAGGCGCCGCTTCTGTTGCTGCTCGGACAGAAGTCCGAGTTCCTGCCGCGCCTCGGCGCGGATGGGACGGACGACGCGTTACGCACCACTTATCCCGGAGTTGAGATAAAGTCAGTGCCCGAGGCCGGACACATGCTGCACATCGAACGACCTGCGGCGGTGGCGCCGCTGATCGAGGCTTTTTTGGACGCGCACTGAATGATTCGTCGCATCTATCCCACGCGTTTTGGCCAACTGCACCTGCGCAGCAACGAAGGAAAAGGTGTGCCGCTCATTCTGCTGCACGGCTCGCCGCGCTCGGGCGCTGTGTGGGAAGGGCTGCAGGCGAGGATCGAGCGGCCGACGCACGCCCCTGATCGCCTGGGATACGGATTTTCCGATGCACCGCCCTGGGCGCTCACCATCGAGCAATACGCCCAGGCCACCGTCGACGGCCTGCTCGCCGCGGGCATGCAGGGGCAGGTCGACGTCCTCGGCATCCACGCGGGCTCGCTCGAAGCCATTGAAATGGCCACGCAGCTCGGTTCCCAGGTGCGACGCGTGGGCGTCATCGGCCTGCCCCTCTTCACCACGGAAGAGCAGCTGCGGCACATGGAGAAATACACGGAGCAACCGTTGAAGCCGGCAACCGAAGGCGGGCACCTCATGGGCGCGTGGCGCGGCTGCTTCGGCAACCGTGAGCCGCCCTACGACCTTGCCGACGCGCAGCGGCGCTTCGTCGAACTGGTGCTCGCGGCGCATCCGGGCGCCGCATTCCGCGCCGCCTGCGCCTACCCGGTCGATGAGAAGCTCGGGCAGTTGAAGGTGCCGCTGGTGGTTTTCGCCCCGCACGATGAGATCATCGAGCAGACGCGGCGCGCCGAGCCGATGCTCGGCGCCTTCACCACCTACCTCGATCTGCCGGAATTGGGTGCGGACGTGCTGCATAGCTCTCTCGATCAACTCGCCCCGCTCCTCGATCGCCACCTGCCGCCTTAAGGCATGGTTTCGCCGCCGGATGCCGCCAAACCGGCCTCCGTTGCGGGGCAGACGGCGCAGGCCGTCCCGACAAGAACCGAACAACGCGCATCGCCGGGCAGTCCCGTTCCGATTGCCGCCGCGGACCGTGCCGACATCCGCCCGCTCGATGTGACGGGCGCGTTACAGATTCTCATCAGCGAGGTGCGTGCAGAACTCGACGCCGCGCTCCTCTCGATGGGCGCGGAGAGTCCGCCGGAATCGGGGGCGCGCCCCGAGAATCCACAGGCAGCGGTGCTGAGCCTCCTCGAGAGCGTGCTGCCCGCCTATCTTCAAGATCCGCAGGACCTCGCCGCCTTCAGCCGGGCGGTACCGTCCCTGGACTCTGCCCGGCAGACCGGCACGCTGCGTGCGCTCGATCTGGTCGCTTCGTGGAAAGAGGTGCCGGCCGCGGCGGTGGAAGCGGTCAAACAGGCGGTCGCGGGCGCCGGCAATCTCCTCGACGAGGACACCGTCACTCCACTCTGGTTGCTTGCCGAGTGGGCGAGCCTCGCGCCCAAGCTCGAACGCTACCGGCGCCGCCGCCGCAGGCTCCGCCGCTGGCTGACCGATCCCGACTTCAAGTCCGCCCCGTTGGACGAAGAGCAGCCGCCGCGCTGAAGTGCGCTCTGGTTCGACAGCCGGGGGCTCATAGCCTACGATTCTCACCCATGGTATCGAAGCCCAAGCTCACCGGTTTATCCGGCAACGAAATCTACTGCATGCGCCTCAAGGGACTGACACCGAGCGGCGTACTGGTCGGCAACAGCATCCAATCGATGGGGTTCCTGGGCGGCGTGCGCTCGGCCTTCCGCGGCATCGTCGGCGGCGAGATCCCCGATGTCACGCAGATGATCCACGAAGGACGGGCCGCGGCGTTCAAACGCATGCGCGCCGAGGCCGACCGCGAGGGCGTGCACGGCGTGGTCGGAGTCACTTCGGAACTGCGCAGCCTCGGCGGCAACTCGGAATTTCTGTTCGTGGGATCGGGCGTGAGCGGCGGGACCGGCACCGCGTCCTTCTCGAGCGCCGGCGATGCGCAGGAACTTTACTGCCACATGGATGCCGGCTACGACCCCAAGGAGTTCGTGTTCGGCAACATCGCCTATTCCGTGGGCGCCATCGGCGGCCTGGCCGGCACCTTGAAGACGCTGGTGCGCGGCGAGATTCGCGAGTTCAGCGACGTCTTCAATGAGACCCGCCACCATGCGCTCGACCGGCTGACCCGGCACGCCCGCGACAGCGGCGCGAATGCGGTGGTGGGCGTTCGTACCACGGTGCTGCATTTCGCGGGCTTTCACGAGATGTACATGACGGGTACGGCGGCTTACCACGCCTCGCTCAGCTCATCAGCCGCGGGCCCGGTGACTTCGGATCTGACCGGCGAGGAGCTCTGGGGCATGACGCAGTTGGGCTATGCGCCCGTCAAGCTGCTGATTTCGACCTCGGTGTACTCGTTGGGCGCGGTCGGGGGCCTGAAGGCCGCCTTCGCCGGTTTGGTGCGCGGCGAACTATCGGATCTGACCAAACTCATATACGAGGCGCGTGAGCAGGTGTTCGACCGGATTCAGCGGGAGGCGGCGCAGCTTAACGCCGAAGAAGTGGTGGGCATCAAAACCTACATCGTTGAGTTGGGACCGAGTTTGGTGGAGATCTTCGCCGTGGGAACGGCGCTCCGCCAGCAGAGCGGGTTCAGCGTGCAGACGCCGGCGCTGCCGCCCCAGGCCATCATCCGCGACAAGGACACGTGGGTGAACGGGATGCACGGATTCGATTCGGATTCGCTCCGCGCCGGAGGTTGAGCATGTTCGGATCGAAATGCCGCTGGCTGGCGGCGGCACTGTTCATCGCTTGCTTGAGCGCCTCCGGTGGCGTGTCGGCGCGGCATCACGCTCACGCCACAGCGAGCGCGCCGGGCGAGTTCGACTATTACCTTCTGTCGCTGTCATGGTCGCCGGCGTTTTGCCTGTCCAAACCGGATTCTCCCGAGTGTGGCGGCCCGCGCCGCTACGCCTTCATCGTTCACGGCCTCTGGCCGCAGAACGAACGCGGCTGGCCCGAACATTGCGACGTGCACGTGGCAGTGCCGGATGCGGTGGTCGATTCGATCATCGATTTGATGCCCGCCCGCGGCCTCATCTACCACGAGTGGTCGGCGCACGGCACCTGCAGCGGCCTTGCTCCCGCAGACTTCTTCGCACTGGTGCGCCGGGCCTATTCGGCGGTGAACATCCCGGGCGATTTCAAGGATCCTGATCAGCCCATCTCTCAATCTCCCCAGGCGGTGGTTACGGCGTTCGCGCATGCCAATCCGCAATTTCCCAAAGACGCCGTCGTCGCCAGTTGCAGCGGCCAGTCGACGCCGCGGCTGCGCGAGGTACACGTTTGTTTCGACAAGGAGCTCAAAGCCCGCGCCTGCTCGGTCGATGCGTTGAAGGAAGCATGCAAGGCAGGAACTCTCATCATTCCGCCGGTTCGCTGACCATAAACCCCATGCAAGCTCATCGAATCTCAGTTGCCATCGCCTTCGCTTCATTGCTTGGAACCGGTGCGGCGAGGGCGGGCGGGGTCTCGGCCTATCTGCCGCTCAATCTCGAACCGGAGATCGAACGGCAGATCGAACGCGTTCTGATACTCGCCGACGAGCCTATTTTAAAGCGCCCGTTTGCGGTGGAGCTGGTGAAGCTGGCGCTGCCGCAGGCCTGCCAGCGCGACAAGGTTTTGTGCGAGAAGGTGAAGCGCTATCTCGAGCGTTACTCGCGCGACTACGCCGTCACGCACGCGAGCATCACCGGTTCCTACTCCCACGGCAACGATCCCGGCGTGGTCCCGAATCAGCACGGCCTGCCCGTCGACAGCCACGATGAGCTATCCATCATCGGCTTCGTCGAGCCGAACGACTATGTGCTCGCGAGCGTCGGGGCGATTTCCTACCAGGGTCGCACGGTGCCGGAGGGATCGATGCTGAGTCTGGGCGGCAGCTACATGCAGCTCGACATCGGCTATCGCGATCACTGGCTCTCGCCCATGACCGACTCGAGCGCGCTGATCTCGACCGAATCGCCCACCACGCCCTCGGTGACCCTCTCCAACTACGAGCCTATGACGCGCTTGGGCTTCCAGTACGAGATGTACCTCACCAAGCTCTCCGATCAGCCGATTTTCTACAACGGCATGCTGGAGAGCGGCGATCCGCGCCTGTTCGGCCTGCAGCTGTCGATCGAGCCTTTCAGCGGCTGGTCCTTCGGGGTGAATCGGCAGCTGGAATTCGGCGGGGCGGCGGGTTTGCCTTCCAACCCGCGCTTCCTTGCGCGTGATTTCTTCAAGCCGAGCGGCTTGTCCCAGACGCAGGGCAATCAGCAAGCATCCTATGTGAGCCGCTACATCGCGCCCACCAAGGTGCCGTTCGCCATGTACTTCCAGTATGCGGGCGAGGACAACTCGGACGGCGGCAGCTACCTGCTCGGCAGTCCCATGATGTCGGGCGGCATCGATATCCCGCGCGTGGCGCGCTACTTCGATTTCACTTACGAAATCTCCGAGTGGTCGAACATCTGGTACGTCCACAACATCTTTCTGTACGGCATGTCGAACGACAAGCTGGTGCTCGGCAACTGGGGCGCCGATGAGCGCAATTTCAACGACGGCGTGGGCGCACGCAGCCAGATGCTCAGGGTCGGCTGGCTGCCGCCGTTCGGCGGCTATCTGGAAGAGCGGGTGCGCATGGTGGCGAACCAAACCTATTACGGCGGCGATCAGCGCGCCTACAACGCGACCCTGCCGGCATTCCCGTATCATCACTATTACGACTTCACTATCCGCTATTCGTATCCGTGGAACGGAATGACGCTCGGCGGCGAGGCCTTCGGTGGCCGCGATTTCGACGGCAAGGCCTTCACGCGCCTTTCAGCCTTCGTGCGTTACGGCGGCGATGCGAAGACCCGAGACTCGGGATTCTCCGATGAGGACGATCAGGTCACGCCGGATACGCCTTCGGGCACGGAGGTGTTCGTGGATGCCGGCGGCAACGCCAATCGCGTCAAGATCGACCTCGCCAAGGAACTGCCGGTCACCACCACCAACAGCAACTTCGGTCCGCACTTCGCCTTGGGCGCCCGCCGCGCCGTGTCCGAGCACAACGATCTGGGAGCCCGCGTGGAGTTCGACCAGATCGACGGCCACTCTCTGATCCAGTTCCGTCCCATCGACTATCGTTATCGCTTCGACTCGCCGCTCGCCTTGAGCCTTTTCGCCGGGGCGGCGCGCTACAATCTCGTGACCCCCGCCACCTCGATGTATGCCGGCCTCGGGGCCGCGTGGCGAAACGTGCTGCCGGGCTGGGACCTCGACGCCGACTTCAAGTACGTGCAGAACCTGGCCCGCGATCACGTGCTGGCCTCCGACATTCAGGGCGTGCGGCCGGAGAGTTTCTACAAAGTCCAGAGCGTGGTTTTCTACATTTCGAAACACTTCTAGTGAAGAACCCGTTTCGCAAGCGCCTGTCCCGCAAATTGCGCGGCAGCTTTTGAGCCGCGGTGAATACCGGTGACCGTCGGTCCGCTGGCTGTCTAATTCGCAGCGACCCCTGCGAGATTCGTGTTCACCGGCACGCATGTTGTGCTGACGGAGAGCCTCGACCGATTGCAGCACCGGGAAGGGCTGTTGCTCAATGTATCATTCTCCAAGGACGTGAGCGTCAAGCGAGCGCTCATGCAGACCTAACCCAACCCAAGAGCGAACCATGGACCGTCCTCCCCTGCCCCCGTTCAGCGCCGAAACCGCCGCACAAAAGGCTCGCATGGCCGAAGATGCGTGGAACACCCACGATCCGGTGCGCGTTTCACTGGCCTATACCGAGGACAGCCGCTGGCGCAATCGCGCCGAATTCATTTCCGGACGCGAGGCCATCCAGCAATTCCTCGCGCGAAAATGGGCCCGGGAACTCGATTATCGGTTGATCAAGCAGGTCTGGGCGTTTCACGACAACCGCATCGCCGTGCGGTTCGCCTACGAATGGCACGACGACAGCAACAGCTGGTTCAGAAGCTACGGCAACGAGAATTGGGAGTTCGATGAACACGGGTTGATGCGCGTGCGTCATGCGAGCATCAACGACCTGCCGATCAAGGAAAGCGAGCGTATGTACAAATGGCCTTTGGGACGCCGCCCCGATGATCACCCCTCGCTGAGCGATCTGGGACTGTGAGGGGTTGACCACCGGCCACGTAGGTATCCTGTCGATCCTAAAGAACCGCGACTACGCGCTGTACCTAGGATCGCGCTTTTTCGGCACCATCGCCACGCAGATGCTCATCATGGCGGTGGGCTGGCAGATTTATCACATCACCGGCAAGGTGCTGGACTTAGGCCTGGTCGGCCTGTCGCAATTCCTGCCGTTCCTCGCGCTGGTGATTCTCACCGGGCACGTGGCGGATCACTTCGACCGGCGTGCGGTGCTTTTGGGGTGCCAGATTTCCTATGCGCTCTGCGCCGCGCTTCTCTTGAGCTTCGCGCTTCACGGCATCGGCAGCACGCTGCCGATCTTTTCGGTCATCGGCATCTACGGCATCACGCGCGCGTTCCATCTGCCGGCATCGCAGTCCTTCGTGCCGCGTATCGTGCCGGTGGGACAGTTGAGCCGCGCGCTCGCGTTGAGCACCACCACCAATCAGGTCGCGGTCATCACCGGGCCGAGCGTCGGCGGCGTAGTGTATGCGCTGGCGGAAACCAGGATCGGCCATGCCGCGGCCCTGGTGTACGGACTCTCGTGCGCTCTGATGCTCATCGGTGCCCTGATGACGGCGTGCATCGCCCGCCGGCCGCCGGCGGCGACGCGGTCCGCTCTCTCCTGGAGCTACATCCTGCAGGGCTTGAGTTTCATATGGCACCGCAAAACGGTGCTCGGGGCGATTTCGCTCGACCTTTTCGCAGTGCTCTTTGGCGGCGCTTCGGCGCTGCTGCCCGCCTATACCACCGAGGTGCTGCACGCCGGGCCCGAGGTCTTCGGGTACCTTCGCGCCGGGCCGGGCATTGGGGCCGCGGCCACGGCCCTGTTTCTCGCGTTTCGCCCCATTTCTCGTCAGGTTGGCGTCAAGATGTTCCTCGGGGTTGCCTCCTTCGGACTCGCCACCATAGTGCTGGGTTTGACCCATCATTTTTGGGTGGCGATGATAGCGCTCGTGGTGCTCGGGATCGGCGACATGATCAGTGTGTTCGTGCGCTCGCTCCTGGTGCAGCTGGAAACGCCCGATGTCATCCGCGGACGGGTGAGCGCCGTCAATTCGGTGTTCATCGGCGCTTCCAACGAACTCGGCGAGTTCGAATCCGGCACCACGGCGGCCTGGTGGGGACTGGTTCCCGCTATTGTGGTGGGCGGCGCGCTAACATTGACGGTGGCCGGTCTGTGGGCCGGGGTGCTGTTCAAGAGTCTCTGGCGGCTGCAAACCTTCGAGCAACTGAGGCATATGAAGTCCGATGCAAGCTGATTCGCACCACGAGCACGATCACGACCATGATCATGAGCACGAGGATCACGGTCATGATCACGGTGATCACGACCATGGACATCACGGCCACCACCACGTCCACCTGCCCGCAGACGGGATCAACCTGCGCATGGGATTTGCGGTGGTGCTCAACCTCGTTTTCGTGGTGGTGGAGGGCGGCTTTGGTTTCGTCTCCAACTCCGTCGCCCTGATCGCCGACGCGGGCCACAACTTGAGCGACGTTCTGGGTTTGGTCTGCGCCTGGGGAGCCATGTATCTCGGCCGGCGACCGCCGGGCGAAAAATTCACCTACGGCCTCGGCCGCTCGAGCGTGCTCGCCGCATTGGTGAACGCAGTGCTCCTGCTGCTTGCCTGCGGCGCCATCGCCTGGGAGGCCGCGGTGCGGTTGCGCGCGCCCCCGCCGGTGGAGGGAATGACGGTCATGATGGTGGCGGCCGTCGGCATTGCCATCAACGGCCTGAGCGCGTGGCTCCTGCATGCCGGCAGCCACGGCGATCTCAATCGCCGCAGCGCCTATCTTCACATGGTGGCGGATGCCGCCGTGTCGCTGGGTGTGCTGGTGTCAGGCATAGCCATCGCCGAAACCGGCTGGAGTCTGATCGACCCTCTGGTGAGTCTTGCCATCGTGGCGGTCATCCTCGTCGGAACCTGGCGGCTGCTGCGCGAATCGGTGCATTTGTCGCTCGATGGCGTACCGGAGAGCGTCAATTCTTCCGCGGTATTGAAATTCCTGTCAGGCCAAAACGGCGTGACCGACGTGCACGATCTGCACATCTGGGCGCTTTCCACCACCAACGTCGCGCTCACCGCGCATCTGGTGGTGCCGGAGCGCGGTGTCGAGGACGCGCTGCTCAGCACGCTGACCCCGAATCTCAAGCAGCGCTTCAAGATCTCGCATGCCACCTTGCAGATCGAGCGGGACCGCTGCGAGCACGGCTGCGAGGACGACTAGGACCTGGCAGTCTTCCTGAAGAGATAATGCGACACCAGCCACTCCTCGCCGCCGTTGTAGCCGAAGAGCTCCGCGCAGGATAAAAAGAACACCCGCCAGTAATTCCACCAACGTGAGACCTCATCGGGGCCGTACGCGGCCGCGAGAATCGGCTCGATTTCCGAGCGCCTCGCGTCGAGATTCGCGAGCCAGCACTCGCTGGTGCGCGCATAGTGCGCGCCATTCACGCGCCAATGGTTTTCGACGCTCAGATCGCGCTGGAAATACAGCAGCAAGTCATCGCTTGGCATGAGTCCGCCGGTGAAGAAGTACTTCGCCATCCAATCGCTCGGATCGCGCACCTCGAAGGGATAGGCATAGCGCAGGTGCGAAAAGATGTGCACGAACAGCGATCCTCTCGGCTTCAGCCACTCCGCGATGCGCCTCATGAGCAGCTCGTAGTTTCTCATGTGTTCGAACATCTCCACCGAGACCACCCGATGGAAGCATCCTGGGTCCAAGGCCAGCTGGTTCACATCGCAGGTGAGGACTTCAAGATTCGAGACGTTGCGTTCCTTGGCGCGCGCCTCGATGAAGCGGCGCTGCGAGTGCGAGTTCGACACCGCGGTGATTGCGGCGTCGGGATAATGCTCCGCCATCCACAAGGACAGCGATCCCCAGCCACAGCCGAGTTCGAGGACGCGCTCGCCGTTGCAGATCTCTGCGCGTTCGCAGGTGAGTTGAAGCATGTTCGCTTCGGCCTGTTCGAGCGAGTCGCCCTCGTTGCTGAAATGGCAGGACGAATACTTGAGGTGCGGGCCCAGCACGCGCTCGAAGAAGGCACTCGGCAATTCATAGTGCTGCGCGTTCGCATCGGCTGTGTGAATGGCGATGGGGCTTTGTCTGAGCTTCTCGACGAAGTCCAACTGCCGCCGCTGCTGTGCCTCGATACCGCCGGCGGCCTGTTCCCGGAGGCGCGCTCCGAGCAGCCTACGAATCCCGAAACGCAGCATCGAATCCGGCAAGAGGCCGCGCTCGAGGAGCGACAGCGACAGGCTCAAAGGCAGCGGAAGCGCGGTGCTCGTCATGAGGAGGCTCCGGCGGCTTGCATGCGGGAGGCGCGTTCAAACACGCGGGTGAGGAGCCGCGTCAACGCGAAGATTAGAATCGGCGCCATGAGCAGCCAGGCAAATCCGGCGTGCAGGATGGCGTCCCACAGGCCACGCACGGCGGGCAGCACGCCCTGCCTCATGAGCGCGAGCGCCGCGCCGATGGAAATCGGTTGCGGCGGCACGCCGAGCAGCTTCTCCCCGAGGCGCACGAACGGAATGATGAGCAGCACCTGGCTCGGCGCCATGGCGGCCTGCACCAGCTGGATGGCGGGAAGATTCAAGCGAAACATCAAGGCGATCAGCGCGCAGATGATGCTCGACACGCCCAATATGGGGATGTTGCCGATGACCACGCCCAAGGCCACGCAGAGCGCCAGGCGCGCAGGCGATGTACCCTGCCGCAAGAAGGCGAGCAGCGGAGCTACGATGTTGCGGTGGAACCAGGCCTTCAATGGGGCGCCTCACTGCTGACGCGCCAGTATGCCGGACACAGGCTGACCGGGCTTCAATCGCTTCAGGCACAGCAGCATGTAAAACGACATGGCGACGTTGCCCAACAGCATGATGGCGACAAACCAGACGATGCGTCCGACGATGCGCTCCTTGTAATAGACGAACACATAGAAGGTGAGGAAGCCGCAGTAAGCGTCCACGAAAGTCGCGCGCGTCCAGTAGCGGTCCGGACCGCTGGTCAGTCCGCCCCATTGCCACACCGCCTGCAAGGTCGAAGCATGCAGGTTGTAGGCTGAAAGGCCTACGAATATGCAGCCAAACAGGGCGATGAGGACGATTTTTGAGGACATCTTAAGGCTCCTTTCAAACTATTCGCGCCAAGTGGCGCATCGGATGCACGTAGCCGGATGGATTATTAACAGCTAGAGTCCCGGCCAGGAGAACCATAATGTCCAATGAAAGTGCGATTCGTCGGGACGTAGGCGCGATCGCGCTGATGTTCACGGGCTTAGGATCGATCATCGGGTCGGGTTGGTTGTTCGGCGCCTGGCGCGCGGCACAGCTGGCGGGGCCCGGGGCGATCTACGCCTGGATCATCGGCGCCGTGGTGATCACCTTCGTGGCGCTCACATATGCGGAGCAGGGCGCCATGTTTCCGGAGTCCGGCGGCGCGGTGCGCTACGGATTTTATTCCCACGGCACGCTGGTGGGTTTCATCGCCGGATGGGCCGCCTGGATCGCCATCGTCTCGGTGATCCCGGTCGAGGCCGAGGCTTCCGTGCAGTACATGAGTTCCTGGCCATGGGAATGGGCGCAGGCGCTCTACATCAAGGATGCGCAGCTCCTGACGCCGGCGGGGCTGGCGATCTCCGCGGGGCTGGTGGTCGTGTACTTCCTGGTGAATTTTTGGAGCGTCAAGGTTTTCGCGGACACCAACAGCGCCATCACCTTCTTCAAGCTGGTGGTGCCTGCGGGAACCGCCATCGCGCTGATGGCCACGAGCTTTCATCCGGAGAACTTCAAGATCGGTATCCATGGCGGACAACATGTCTACGATGTCGCCGCCATTCTCACGGCGGTAGCCACCAGCGGCATCGTCTTCAGCTACAACGGCTTCCAGAGTCCGGTCAATCTGGCCGGCGAAGCGCGTAATCCGGGCAAGAGCGTGCCGTTTGCGATTTTCGGCTCCATTTTCTTGAGCACCGTGGTGTACATCCTGCTGCAGGTGGCATTCTTGGGCGCGGTCGCACCCGAGCACGTGCACGAGGGCTGGGCCGCTCTGAAGTACAGCTCCCCCTTCGCGCAGCTGGCGCTCGCACTCAATCTCAACTGGCTGGCGCTGCTCTTGTATGCCGACGCGTTCGTGAGTCCGAGCGGCACCGGTTCCACCTACACCGCGACCACGGCGCGCATGATCTACGCCATGGAGCGTTCCCGCACGCTGCCGAGGGTTTTGGGGTTCGTGCATCCGAAGTACGGTATTCCGCGTCCGGCCATGTGGTTCAACCTCGCGGTGTCGTTCATTTTTCTCTTCTTCTTCCGCGGCTGGAGTTCCTTGGCGGCGGTCATTTCCGTCGCGACCATCATCACCTACCTGGTCGTGCCCATCAGCGTCATGGCCCTGCGGCGCACCGCGCCCAAGCTGCATCGGCCGCTGCGCATCCCCGGATTGCCGATTCTCGCGCCCATCGCTTTCGTGCTCGCAACGTTGCTGCTCTTCTGGGCTCGCTGGCCGCAGACCGGCGAGATCATGCTGCTCCTTGTCCTGCCACTGCCCGTGTATTTCTATTATCAAGCCCAGGGAAACTGGCGCGATTTCGGGCGGCAGCTCAAGGCTTCGTGGTGGCTGCTCGCGTATTTGGGTTCCATCACGGTGCTTTCGCTGGTCGGCAGCAAGCAGTTCGGCGGCCGCGACTACATTCACTACGGTTACGATCAGCTCACCGTCGCGATCGCCTCGCTCGCGTTCTATTTCTGGGGCGTGAAAAGCGGCTGGCGCACGCCGGAAATCGATGCGCTGGAAGAGGCATCAATCAACGCGCAGCACGGCGCCTAAGGCAACCTCCGCGCGACGGACCGTCGGGTCTTTCTCAGGCCGGGGCGAGAATCTTGCTGCGTTCCTGCTGATCGTCCCGCAGGTAAATCGAACGCTTGGGCCTCGCCATCACCCGCCGCACCATGGGCACGAAGGCCTCGAGCGGCATGGTGTCGAAGGCCGGGTTGAAGGCGTTCTGGTCATGGCGCTCGCAGAAGCGCGCGGTGCGTTCGAAGTACGGATGACTGCGAAACTTCTCGCGCATGTTGCGATCGAGCCCCAGGTGATGAAAGAAATAGTATCCCTGGAATATCCCGTGATGCTGCAGCAGCCACCAGTTCTCCTCGGACACGAAGGGCTTCAATACGGTGGCGGCGAGTTCCGCGTGGTTAGTGGAGGCGAGGATGTCGCCCATGTCGTGCAGCAGCGCGCACACCACGTATTCCTCGTCCATGCGGTCGCGATACGCGAGCGTGGCCGACTGCAACGAATGCTCGAGCCGATCCACCGAAAAGCCGCCGCAGTCCCCTTTCAGCATCTTCAAGTGATCGAGCACGCGGTCGGCGAGATGCACGTTGAACTCGACCGCGGCGTCCTCGATGATCTTCCAATCCGCCTGCGTGCTTTCCGACATCGCCGTGAAGGCGGCGCGCGGTTCCAAAGATTGATCGGTCATGGCAACTCTCCAAATAGCGTGACGCGATTATAGCGCTAGCGCAGACCCGCCTCGCTGGTGAGGTAGATCGCAAAAGTGCCGAGCCAGTGGCCGCCTTCGTAATGCTCGCCTGTCACGTTGGGCAAGGCGGCATCGCGGTGCGCATCGGCGGCCGCGAGCAACGCAGCCACGCGCTTGTCCTTGGCACCCAAGCCTCTGGCGATGCCCTCGAGCATCCAGCTGCGGCTTAAGTTCAGGCCGTCCAAATGCGCAAGTTTCGGGTCCGCGCGATCGGTGACGACGGCGGGAATGAGCCAGGCGGCGCTTCCGTCCTGCGGAATCTGCGGGAGGAACTTCGCGAGCCACTGCGAGAATTCTTCGTGATCGAGCACCCGGCGCATGAAATCGGCTTCCCCCAGGCACGGCGACAAGAAATCCTCGCCCGACGGTTCGTAGGCGATGGGGCAGCGAACGTCATCGGCATAGAAGCGGTGCGCGGCATCGGTGAGGAGCGAGCGCATTTCGGTGTCGGAGGTCACCCCCGCCCAGTCCCAGATGAGGCCGAACGAAAAAGCCGTCTGATCGTGTTCGCCCACGCGGATCGGGTAGCGCAGCTTGGGCAGCCATGATTTGATCCGCGTGACCACCTCGCCTTCGAGCGGCCGGAGCACCCCGGCCCAGCGCTGCCCGTCCGGGTCCTGCCACTGGCGCAATTCCGCGGAGAGCTTCAGGAGCCATGCGAGGCCGTAGGGCCGTTCGAAGGAGGCCCGGCCCGGATGCCGAAGGTAGGCGATCTCCCCGGCGATGTTCTCCGGCGTGAAGCTCTTGGCGAGTTCGGCGCGCGCCGCGGCGGCGAACGCTGCGTCCGGAAACCGGCGCAGCAACCGGACCAGCAGCCAATGGCCATGCACATCGGAGTGCCAGTCATAACAGCCGAAGAAAGCCGGAGTCAAAACGCGCGGTGGCTTGGCGTCGCTGTCGTCGTCTAAGCTCAAGCTCACATGGTTGGGATATTCGTCGTGCAGGCATTTTAAGGCGAGCTTCGCGAAACGCTCCGAGGCGGCGGCATCGAAGCTGGGTTTGCCAGGGGTGGCGGCAGGGGTGGTTGCCGGCGCGGCGCTTAAGCCCTGGGCCAGGAAAGGCAGCATCATGAGCAGCGGGAGGAGTTTTAGCATGAGGTTAGTATGCAACCCGGCACGGCACCGCTCAATGAGCTTCAGCGCGGGCGCGCGCGGCGCGTCGGCTGCGCGGTGTGCGGATCGTCCGGCCAGTAGTGTTTGGGGTAGCGGCCCTTCAGATCCTTCTTCACCTCGTGGTAGCCGCGGTCCCAGAAGCTGACGAGGTCGCGCGTGATCTGCACCGGCCGTCCGGCGGGGGAAAGCATTTTCAGGAGCAGCGACATCCTGCCCTTGGCCACCGCCGGTGTCGTTTTAAGGCCGAACAGTTCCTGCAGCCGAACCGAGACGCTGGGGTTCTCGTCCAGATAGTCGATGGCGATCGACGAGCCGCTCGGCACCACGAAGTGCGTGGGTGCCTCATCGCGCAAGATCACGGATTGGGCGTGATTCAATTGCGCTTTGAGAGCCTCCGCGAGATTGAATTTCGCGAAGTGATCGCGCCGCCTGATGCCCTCCATCCAGGCGGCCGCCCATTCCTCGAGGCGCGCCAGCAGGCCTGCATCGCTGAGGTCGGGCCAGGGGGCGGGCGAGGGCACCTCCAGCCGCCGCAGGAGTTCGACTCGCGCCTGCCATTGCCGCAGATCGCGCGTCCAAGGCAGCGCCGCGATGCCGGCGCTCCTCAGACCGGACAAGGCCTCGCGCAGCATGGCATCGGGATCGGGCGCGGCAAGCTCGCCGCTGGCGAGCACAACCGCTCCCAGGCGCCGCTCCCTGCGCGCTCGGATCGCTCCCTCGCGCTCGTCCCAGCGGATCTCGGCATGTTCGACGATAAGCGGGGCGAAATGCCGCTCGAGATCCTCGAGACCGATCGGGGCGGCGAGAAAGATGCGTGCTTCGCGCTCCGTGCCGTCGAGCTCGGCGGCGATGATGAATTCCGATTTCGCAAGCGCCTGCGGTTCGGCGAAGTGGGCGCCCCGCCCGTTGGCGAGCAGATAGCGGCCATCGCGCCCGCGCGAGCGGCCGATGCGATCGGGATAGGCGAGTGCCAGGAGGATGCCCGCGGCCTTGTCGGGATCGGCTGCATCGCGCGATGCATGCACGAAGTCCCTCTGCCAAAGCTGCGCGGTGCGTTTGGCCCGGCTCAGTGCGCGCTCGTCCACGCTCAAGCCCGGATGCAGGTCGCGCTTGTCGCCGCGCATGACCGCGGCGCGCAGCCGTACATCGGCATCACGGGCCCCAGGTGCGGCCCTCAAGACATCGCGTTCGGAAAGCACCGCGGCCAGATCGCACGCCAGCCGTTCTGCCGACAGGGCGCGTGCCGCAAGCAGCATGTGCGAAAGCCGCGGATGCATGCCGAGCGGTGCAAGCTTTTTGCCATGTTCGCTGATGCGACCGACCGCATCGATGGCACCCAAGCCCTTGAGAAGATCGGTGGCCTGGGCGAGCGGTGCCGGCGGCGGTGGATCGATCCAGGCAAGGTTCTTGGCCTCACTTCCCCAGCAGGCGAGTTCCAACGCCAGGGGCGAGAGGTCAGCGTGCAGTATCTCCGGGGGCGAGTGAGCCTCGAGCGTCGCCTGCGTACCCTCGGACCAAAGCCGATAGCAATCGCCTTCGCTCAAGCGTCCGGCGCGGCCGCGACGCTGATCGGCCGCGGCCTGCGACACCTTGCCCGTGACCAGGCGGCTCATGCCGGTGGTGGGATCGAATTCGCTGTAACGCCGGAGCCCAGAGTCGACGACCACGCGGATGCCTTCGATGGTAAGGCTGGTCTCGGCAATGCTGGTCGCGAGCACCACCTTGCGCTGCCCGCCGCGCAGGGGATTTAACGCGGCGTCCTGCGCTGCCGGGTCGAGTTCGCCGTACAAAGGCAGCACGCGCGCGCCCTCCAAACCGCCGCTTTCCAAGGCGCGCTGTACGCGGCGGATCTCCGCGGCCCCCGGCAGAAAGCAAAGGATGTCTCCCCCATGATTCTTGAGCGCCATACGCACCACGTTCGCCATGTGCAGCTCGTCGGAGAGCGCCGGCCGCTTCGCGAGGTGGTGGGTGTGCACCTTGAAACTCTTGCCGGCCGCGCTCACCAACGGCGCATCAGTGAGGACTTTGCCGATGGCCTTGGCGTCGAGGGTGGCCGACATCACCAGAATGCGGAGGTCTTCGCGCAAGCCCTGCTGGCACTCCAAGGTGAGCGCGAGCCCCAGATCGGCATTGAGACTGCGCTCGTGGAACTCATCGAAAATCACGCAGCCAATACCTTGAAGCGAGGCATCCGACTGCAGCATGCGGGTCAGGATGCCCTCGGTGACCACTTCGAGGCGGGTAGACGCGCTGACCCGGGTCTCCAGCCGGGTGCGAAATCCCACCCGCTTTCCCACCGGTTCGCCGAGCATCGAGGCCATGCGGGTGGCCACCGCGCGGGCCGCCAGACGCCGGGGCTCCAGCATGAGAATCTTGCCGGAGAGCCACGCCGCCTCGAGAAGCGCCAGCGGCACCACGGTGCTTTTTCCCGCCCCGGGAGGCGCGTGCAGGATCACGTTGCAGTGCGTGTCAAGCGCGTCTTTGAGCGCCGGCAGCGCTTCCAAAATGGGTAAGTCGGGCAGGGCGAACGCGTTCACGAGGTGCCTCAAAGATAACTTAAAAGGCTGCTCACCGATGCGTGCTAAAATTCGCAGGTCGGGCCTGTAGCTCAGTCGGTTAGAGCAGGGGACTCATCAAATTGGTGCCTTCGCAGCGCAAGTTGCGAAGTGGACGGGATGAATTCAGGGAAACCTAAAGGTCATGCGACCCACGGCAATCCTGAGCCAAGCCGGCGGTGCACCGCCGGAAGGTGCAGAGACTACCTGAGCGCTTTTGGATTGCGCTTAATAACAGGCTAGAGCGTCCCGCACCCCACCGGGGTGAAGAGATAGTCCACTCCCACCGGAAACGGCGGGGCAAAGTGAATCCCTTGGTCCTCGGTTCGAGTCCGAGCGGGCCCACTAATTCGCGAAGTTCGGTAACGATCGGGGACGATCGGAGAGGGACGGGATTGAGCGGAAATCCCTGGAAAAATAGGGATACCGGACTCGAATTGGCCTACAAATGATGATCGCTAACGATCGGCAAAGATCGGGGGTAGCCGGACATTTTGGGGGTAACTTTGGGGGTAACTCCAAGTGTCCTATTAGAGTTACCCCCATGCTACGCTTTTGATGCGAAAAATCGCTGCGAAAGCCCTATTTCATCGTTCTCATTTGGCCTTCCTGGATCTTAGTTCGAGTTCGCGTGCCGAACTCGAACTAGCCGGCTTTTCGCGACGGCGTGACGTGGGTTGTCGCGTATGTAAAGTCGACGAGGACTAGCTGTGGAGTCTCAAGACATTGTTCCTCGTGAGGCCGAGTCTAGAGGTTGGAGGTTGCAGGGCAAGACCTGCGTGAGGACGATGCCAGTTGTAGCCGTGCAGCCAGCGAGCCAGCTCAGCGCTTCGATAACCGGAGTT